>ALYD01000220.1 GCA_000513555.1 Lachnospiraceae bacterium JC7 | reverse complement strand
AAAAATGCTTCTGTCCTTGCTTTCACATTCTCACGAAGATTATCCCAGTATGCGCCATAATCAGAAAGATGCAGGCTGGCAAGTCCGAAAAGGTTCGGACCCATTTCTGCAGGCATGGTAACATAACTGTCGGAAAGTGTTGTACAAACCACAACCCCACGTTCTGTATCAACCTTCGCGTCTGCACGACTGGGATGTTTGACGTCATAATCTACCGGGAATATTCCCTGATCGCCCAAAATACCAAGTCTGTCGCCGATATTCTCAGATGCAGGAGCATAGGTATCATCTCTCTTCCAGTTAATGGGATTTATTGATATTGTTCTGATGCTACTTCCCTCATGATTTTACAAAGCGGTTTGAAGAGAATCAGAGTCAACAAAAAAAATTGCTGACGCAATGGATGATGTCATATGGTATCCCGGAAATCCACCATGTCACAGCCATACTCCATCCACCTATGAACAGGTACGGGATTGTACAGAACAACCCGAATAGCAAGCCG
>ALYD01000219.1 GCA_000513555.1 Lachnospiraceae bacterium JC7 | reverse complement strand
TCGAGGATAACTTAGTAAAGTATTCCTAATTGCTATAGTACACTTGAAGGTATGAATTTCCGTGATGCTTTTGGTTGCTCAATATCAATACATTCCAAGAGCCAACGCACCTGACGTTCATCAAGCCTACGTACTTCTTCAGGTTTGCGAGGCCATTGGTAATGGCTTGAATTTTCAAGCCGCTTATAGCATAAGCACCAACCATCAGAATCCCAAAAGAGTAACTTGATTCTGTCAGATCTTCGTCCACAGAAAATAAAAACTGCAGGCTGAAAAGGATCCAGCTTATACTTTTGTTCGATAATAGCGGCTAATCCGTCTATAGATTTACGCATGTCACATCTGCCTGTTACGATATATGTCTTCGGAAACCTGAGAACAAAATCAGTCAGCATCTTGAAACCGCCTTTATAATCGAATCAATTAATTCAGGAGATGCAGAGTTATTAACTTCAATAGTAACATTTCCACATCTTACTAATGCAGGTGTTGCCGTATCTGCCGGCAAGATTTCAC
>ALYD01000218.1 GCA_000513555.1 Lachnospiraceae bacterium JC7 | reverse complement strand
GAAAAGGACTTATGTTGTACCTTGCGATTGTGCTCATCTCATTCTTTGTTTTGATGCAATGGAATATTCAGGGACTTAATACACTTTTGGATACTACATTGATAGGGGTTTGAAATTAATAGTGAAACAAAAAAATGTATGTATAGTTGATTTTGATAAAACACTCATTTCCGTTGATTCTTTATGTCATATTATGCTGCATGAGAGATGGTTTCTTTCACCAATTATTTTTCTAAATTGTATTTGGATTATTGTGTTAAAGCTTTTAAGAAAGAACCAGTTAAAGGCACGTAGCAGAGTCAAAAGAAAAATATTACAATATTATTATGACTTGCCTGAACTTAAGAAGGATAAGTATATAACCTTATTTAAATCATGTATAAATCAACCTTTGATCAGCTCAATTATAGATGCAAAGTTTGATTACATAATAGTTGTATCTGGGTCTGAATATGGGCTGATAAAAAGTGTATTGGAAGGGATTCTTGGAGATATTCATATCATTGACCAACCAATT
>ALYD01000217.1 GCA_000513555.1 Lachnospiraceae bacterium JC7 | reverse complement strand
CAGNGTTTGGCGATGATAAGGTACTTGGTGTTCTGATCAGAGGTACCGATTACAAGATCACGGAGGTTGGTGCATCCCATATGCAGGCTTCCGCAGAGATTCTGATTCCCAAGATCAGAGAATTCATGGAAGAGCATCATTTTGACAAAATCTTTCTCGCAACCGAGGATAATGATGCCCTGGATGCCATGTTCGCAGAATTTGGCAAAGATAAAGTTCGTGTGATAGCACAAGAGAGATTTTCAGTATCGGATTTCAAAAATATACATCTGATCAAAGACCTTGAAAAAGAAAAGCGGTCGGGAGAGGCTTATGAAGCAGCGCTTGAGGACATTACTGTAAATTATTTCTATGCGCTAAGATTTCTTGCAAAATGTAATAGCTTCATAGCCAGCGGAACCTGCAGCGGAACGAAAATGGTTTTAGGTTTCAATGCAGGCAAATTTGAACATCAGTATATATTTAATCCTCTAACCGAAAGCTAAACATACTTAAAAATCATGGGACTTTTCGGCTTGCT
>ALYD01000216.1 GCA_000513555.1 Lachnospiraceae bacterium JC7 | reverse complement strand
AGGCCTGATATATCTGTTCCCTGTCTGCATCATCAATTCTATGTACTATTTTTGTCATACGTTTCCTCACTCGCTTTCTGAGCAGAATCATGAACACACAAGGATAATTGTATAAGCTCGTCTGGATGATTAAAAGCGTCTTTGACAAAGGAAAATGATTAATTTCCAGATATTATGAACAGCCTTGGTGATAGCCCAAAAGTAATAGCATTTACTGCCTTCAATACATCTTGAAGTTATCAAAACAAGGTTTTTGGTCGATATAAATCTTTGAATAATTTCCTCAATTGCAAAAAGGAATGGCAATGACTCTTGGCGATAAACTATTCAAAATACTGATATATGGAGGTTCGTGGAAGACCATACTTGGCGGGCTCAGGGTAACGATACAGATATTGTTTCTGGCACTTGTTCCGAGACCTGATTTCATCATACTTGATCCACCGAGAGACGGCATTCATCCAAAGGTCATTAAAAAAATCATAGACTACGGCGTTGATAAGCTGATCTACGTTGCCTG
>ALYD01000215.1 GCA_000513555.1 Lachnospiraceae bacterium JC7 | reverse complement strand
GGAAAGGCATGTTATATGTTCCGTTCGGAGAACGCCCTCTATGGCACAGGGCACATTATAGGCCGTATGATGATAATGAAAACCGCACTTCTCCTGAACACGCTTTGACTTTTCATTCCCATCAAAGTAACCACACCATATTTTATTAAGTTTCAGGTTTTCAAAACCGTAGCGCATCAATTCCCTGACTGCTTCCGGTATCAGCCCTCGTCCCCAATACGGAACTCCGATCCAGTAGCCGATTTCACCTTCTGAATCAGGAAGGCCAATATTGCTGGCTTTCCCAAGCATAAGTCCAATGCTGCCAACAGGCTGGCCTGATTCTTTTAATACTACAGCATAGGTCTCCGGCGCTGAAAGAACCCTCCGGATTATTTCACGGCTATTCTCTACACTTGTATGAACCGCCCATCCTGCGATTGGTCCCACATCAGGATGACTTGCATATTTAAATAAATTCTCCGCATCGCTTTCTTCCCACGGTCGGAGGATCAATCTTTTCGTTTCAAGTATCATGGCATACCTCT
>ALYD01000214.1 GCA_000513555.1 Lachnospiraceae bacterium JC7 | reverse complement strand
CATGAATCATAGTCCNGTTTTTTTTAGTATTTCTTTTTCTTCAAGTCCATGTATAGCGCTCTACTCTCTTAGATCTCAAGCTTATACTTATGCTTATCGTGGACGCTGATGTCCTTTCCGATCTGCACCTCGATCAACTGTAACTCAGAATCAGCTATCACAGTGTGGCGGCTGCCGGCCTGCATAGTGATAACATCACCGGGCTTTACATTCTGCATCACTCCATCCACCACAGTTCTTCCTGAGCCTGAGATAACAGTCCATACCTCATCTCTATGATCATGACTATGATAATTCATAGAATGGCCCCCATTCAAAGTCACTTTCACAGTCATGGACTCCTCTTCGACGTCAAGGACCAAAAACGATCCCCAAGACTTTTCTGCGAACATCACAGACTGCTTTATCTTGTCAACGTAAGGTTTGATCGAAGAACTCTCCGTTTTATCTGATACCAGAATACCTTCAGGCGAAGCAGAAATGACTACATCCTTAAGGCCTAAAGCAAGCACCGGCACATCCAGATCGTTCAAAATATGAACATTGTC
>ALYD01000213.1 GCA_000513555.1 Lachnospiraceae bacterium JC7 | reverse complement strand
GAAGTGAAGCTTCTTGTTATGGAGTGGGAAATGTACAGAGAAAATAATCCCGGTATCAGAAATATTTCATCCGGCAAATCTTTACACAGGATCCACAGAAACGCCACGATCATAAGAACTGCCGTACCAAAGTCTGTGGGATAGCCGTTCCCCCAACTGCTCCTTATATTTCTTCCCCAATAGACTATGTTTTTTATTCCACCGCTCAGAGATGACAGCATCATGATGACAATAACGAGTGTTGATGGAATAAACGCCGCATAGAAAATTTTTCGAATATTAACCCCCACACAGCCGATGATCAGAAACGATAAAAACGATTGATATTCATAATACTTAAACGGAAATGCAAGATAAAAAACCACCGCCACCGGAATACTGAACCATAATTTCTTGTCTTTACGATATATAACTATCTTGACCAACGTCGCAAAAATCGTGATGACATATAGATATTTATACACCTTATACCAAGGATTGCATCCAAAAGTCGTCAAATGGATCTGACTGCAAAACGAAAGAAATGCTATCGCAAACAGGAAATAGCTTTCAACTATAGTCCGTATCAGCATATCCCC
>ALYD01000212.1 GCA_000513555.1 Lachnospiraceae bacterium JC7 | reverse complement strand
ATCAACAGAAGAGATGACAAAGAAAGATATACAAAAGCCAGGGAGAAATACTATCCTGACGAGATCCCCGGATACGAGGAAGTTGGAAACACGGCCTATATTACCTTTGACGAGTTCTATTTTGCTGATGTTGATTATTACAGCGGAGAAAAACCTGAGGATCACCCGGAGGATACGGTGGGGCTGATGATCCATGCCTATAATGAGATCACCAGAGAAGGAAGCCACATTGAGAATGTTGTCCTGGATCTGTCCAACAATGGAGGTGGTATGGCGGATGCCGCCGCATATGTGATAGGTATGTTTTTGGGTGATGGATCCATCTGCATGATGAATCCTCTTTCCGGCGCTCTGGTATCCCAAAATTTCAAGATTGATGCAAACCTGGACCGCAAGTTCTACTCTGACGTCGCAGTAGGCAACGGCTCAGACAGGGTGTGGGTCGAATGCAAGTTGAACAAGTACGCCAACTTCGGCGGCCCGAGCTTCAAGTACAGGGACGGCGCCTGGTCTTGCACGACCGGGGACGACGGGTTCATGACTGGGTACATGACCGAGCTTGTCCAGGAGCACACGAAAGAGTTTG
>ALYD01000211.1 GCA_000513555.1 Lachnospiraceae bacterium JC7 | reverse complement strand
CATTATCAAGCTGTGATTGTTTCAAACCTGTTCCGGAACATATTTCATTATCCGTCGGCGTTTTACCATTCATCATCTTGTATTTTTCACAAAATGATTTAATAGTTCTTATGCGCTGTTTCATGTGCGCTGGCAATCTCTTTACAGTACCGTTATTATTCACATACCTGATAGCACTTTTTATAATCCATGCCTTGGCATAACTCATAAACTTATAGCCCGCATTTGGATTATATTTTTCAATTGCCCTTTGCATACCGAAGAAAGCTTCTTGTTTTAAATCCTCAATCTCACAATATACCGAAAGTGGTTGAACATACTGTTCAATCAACGGTTCATTTTGTTCATACAATAACCCCATGTTTTCCCGTGGATTACACCCGGATTGAATCAGCTTAACAAGTTCTTCATTAGTCATTATCTTTTACACTTCTAGATCATTAGTAATTGTGTTCCGGGGTCACTTTTAGGGGTCAACTACCCGGAACACCAAATAATATGCTGATAGTCATTGAACTAATAGTTCAATTTGTTCAATTTGTTTAATTATGCCCGATATATTTTTTCAAGGATTTCACGATCAGTTGCAACA
>ALYD01000210.1 GCA_000513555.1 Lachnospiraceae bacterium JC7 | reverse complement strand
ATGAAAAGATGGATGGTAGCGGATATCCTTACGGTGCAACAGACGAACATATCCACCGTTATGCAAAGATCCTGACCGTTTCCGATATATATGACGCTCTTGTGACCGAAAGACCCTATAAAGCCGGTAAGTCACCCCGGGAGGCGGTGGAGATGCTTATGGCCATGACCACTGAACTTGATATGAATGCATTGAACAGCTTCATGAGGATGATGATCCTGTACCCTGTAGACTCCATAGTCAAGCTAAGTAATGGTGAATCAGCGAAGGTGGTACAGCGTAATCCGAATTTTATTTTGCGACCTGTGGTTGTCGGTGTTGAGAGCGGTAATGTTTATGACCTTAAATCAAAGGAATGTGCTGGAATAATCATACTTTAACGCAGTATCTTATCTGATGATGTTTATCACATGCAGAGAGGGATGGAACGATCTGATATGGCATAGCCATCGTCGTTCCATCCCTCTTCTGTTGACCGGGTATGATAAGTTACTCTTTAACTTTTGCAATAGAAGTTTCAGCCTCGTTCATGATGTTCTCGACATCAGACCCATAGATATCCAGTCCCTTTGCTTCTATCTTCCTGACATCCTGTA
>ALYD01000209.1 GCA_000513555.1 Lachnospiraceae bacterium JC7 | reverse complement strand
CTATTTTGTTAAGAAGAGCATCAAGCCCAATTCCTTTTTCCGCAGATATATATATCTTATCTCCCCTTACAATGGGAAGTTCAGAAACTGGATACTTGCGGTCTGATTTATTCATTATATACAGCACAGGAATATGACCTGCATTAAGATCTTTTAATGTCTTTGCGGTTACATCCATGTGCATCTGATAGTTGTCGTCTGAATAATCAATGATCTCAAGTATAAGGTCAGCATTGACAGCTTCTTCAAGTGTTGAACGGAAGGCATCCACCAGATCATGAGGAAGATGATTGATGAAACCTACAGTATCGGATAAAAGAAAGGCCCGGTGATCAGTTGGTGTTATCTTTCTTACTGTGGTATCCAGGGTAGCAAACAGCATATCTTTGACCATTACTTCCTTTTCCTCATCAGGACAATAAGTGCTCAGCATTTTATTGAGAAGTGTAGATTTACCTGCATTGGTATAGCCCACAAGTGCCACCTGAGGAATGGAAGAACTTTGACGTTTTTTTCGTTGAGTTTCGCGATTCTTTGTTATCTCACGAAGCTGTTTTCTAAGCTCAGACATCTGTCGTTCGATATGTCTTCTGTCAAGCTCGATCTGA
>ALYD01000208.1 GCA_000513555.1 Lachnospiraceae bacterium JC7 | reverse complement strand
TTTATCCTGCTGTATTTGGTCTGCTGTACTTGAAAGAGAAAAGATATAAGGAAGCTATAGGGTTAGTTCTGTGCGGTATAGTGTTATTCTTTGCGCCGTTTAGTTTATTTGGAGGGTATCAAGGGTTCCGGCTATGGTTGAAAAATGTATTAGATACTATGGGCAGATCCGATCTCAGAAGAATACAGTATATCAAGGGGGTTACACGTTTTATATTTGATATTATTTTTAAAACCGATATGCCTTCGATAACTTCTTTAATACCGTTTGTATTTTTATTTATCATGATTGTGCTGGCATGGATAAGCGTTAGTCAATTTAGGGAAATGTTCTTTTTGTGTGCCATCATGACTTTTTTTCCAACAAATGCATACAGGTATACCTTATGTTATCTTGCGATACCGTTAATAATATTACTGTCTGGGAATTTACAAGATAAAATTTCAATTCTTTATACCACAGTAATAACGCTCTATGGACTTTTGTTTCTATTCCGATGCTTTGGGGTGCGGCTACTTCTTTTAGGTTGAGCTTTCCATACGGAAAAGATGTAGTGTTGTATGACACATTGACATACGTTGAGTTCTGGATCTATCTTATGGCCTACATACTTTGGGGAA
>ALYD01000207.1 GCA_000513555.1 Lachnospiraceae bacterium JC7 | reverse complement strand
AGCTTCTCCAAAGTCTCAGTGATTTCCTTTTTCATACCGAAAAGAGAATCTGTCTGATTCTTTGACATTTTATCAAGTGTTTCCTGGATTTCATTCTCCATTTTTTCGAGAGATTCTGTCTGGTTCTTTGATGATTTATCTAGAGTTTCACGGATCTGATTCTGCATTTTTCCAAGAGATTCAATCTGATCTTTAGAGGATTTATCTAAAGTCTCATCAATCTTATCCTCCATGTCGTTAAGGGCATCATACTGATTCTTTGCCATAGTCATAAGAGAGTCTGTAAGGTTTTTCTGCGACGTTGTCTGATTTTCAGCTATCTGTGAAAGCCTTGCCTTGGTTTCTGATATGTCATCCTTAAGTCTTTCAAAATCATCAGCATATGCTGCATTTCCCGTATCTTTTGTTCTATGTAGAATCATTATGCTGATAATAAGTAACATGATTAAAATAAATACAATAATAATTTCTGTAGTCATTTCTTTTCCTTTCCATAATCAAAAATATTTAAATCATCTTGCAATCAATGGCTAAAGCCCCATCTGCTCATTCGGTCATGAAATTCAGTGTCTTTTCCTTCTGTTGTGTGCACCAACCTTTGATGGCTTGATGATAAGCCTAAG
>ALYD01000206.1 GCA_000513555.1 Lachnospiraceae bacterium JC7 | reverse complement strand
CTTGCGGAACCGGATTGTAATGTTACTTGTGAATTGATGAGACTTATAAGAGATGGAATATGGGAGCAACCAGATCTTGTAATATCATATTCGGGTGTTAATAATATGAATTTAATTCAAGAACATCCATTTTATAGTAGTTATTCTGAACTTTTATTTAAGAGTATTGATCAAAATATAAATTTAGGAACCTCTCCAAATGTTTCAAGATTTGAATATTGGCTTAGTTTTGAAGAAATTATGCAAGCTATATGTAGGTCTAGAAGAATCAATTTTTTTGCATTTTTGCAGCCTCAACTTATTAGTAAGAAGAATAATAACAAGTATGATGCAGATATTGGAATAGAATGGGGATATATTTGGGATGAAAGTAGGAATGAGTACAAATTTATTTTAGATTCAGATGACGAATGTAACAGGGTGTACAGAGAATACTGTAAAGAAGATCCAGTATTTAGAGGTATGGGAATTAATCTGGATTTGAAATGGCTTTTTAATTATTCAGGGATTTTCGATAACGAGGAAGACGTATACATTGATTTTTGTCATGTAAATGAAAAAGGGAATAGAATAATAGCTCGGAAAATTTACGATGATTTAAAAAATCAAAATGTATGGGAAAATGTATAGGAGCAGAATATATGTA
>ALYD01000205.1 GCA_000513555.1 Lachnospiraceae bacterium JC7 | reverse complement strand
GTTGGAAGTTAAAGAGAATATGCTTGAATATCTTGAGGGAAGATTGTAAGGAGGATGCTGAGATGCCTAAGTCAAGAATAGTTGTACCACAGTTAGAGGAGAAGGTCTTAAAGGGCCAGAAGAAATTCGTAAGATACGCAGAAGGTGCAGAGCTTTATTCTGTTGGAATACACACATTTCAGGAAATGGCTAAGGAAGCCAACGCAATTTACAGAGTAAAGAGATGTGTTCTGGTTAACACTCATAAGATTGATGAGTATCTTGAAAACTTTTGTGAAAATTCTTAACAGTACGTATTTGTCCATACAAATCCATACAGAGTCACTGAGGTGATTGCTAAATGGTCTAAGTAATATTGTTGGAAATATATGGATTGAAAGTGAGGAATGGTGCGGAATATAATCACTATAGAACCGGCTGTTCCTCTTTTTTTATGAAAGAATGAGGAAGAATATGGCTAGAAAAGATAGCAAAGGATACAATCTACGAACGGGAGAATGTCAGAGAAAAGATGGTAAATATTCATATGCTTTTACTGACAGATTTGGTAAGCGGCATTTTATATACTCGAAAACATTAGTAGAGCTTAGAGAAAGGGAGCGGGCACTGCAAAGAGACTATGAAGACGGATTAGATCCATATAAGGCT
>ALYD01000204.1 GCA_000513555.1 Lachnospiraceae bacterium JC7 | reverse complement strand
GAACATGATCTGATTTATTTAAGTATGTTTTTGTCAAAGTATACAGAGTTCATTAGGAGGATTAAATGGATAATTTTCAATTCCCACATATTTCTGAATCTATAGATCAGTTTTTGAATGATGAAGAAGGTAGTATTCCACGCAATAAAATTCTAACAGTTGGTTCTATGATAATTATTCTTGGAGTCTTAATGGCTGGAGAAGCGTTTGCGAAACATAGATCACATTCATCACATAGATCACATTCCTCGCATTCTAGTGGTAGTTCAAGTAGTTATCATGGATCTCATGTTTCACATCAATCTCATTCTTCGCATGTTAGTAGTACGAGTGGGTCTCATTACAATAGTACAGGTTATACAGGTGGCATACAAAGTACTTCGGGTATTACAAGTACTACAGGAATGCCAAGTTCATCAGGGATTACAAGTAATACCGGAACACAGAATATCGTTCAAAACAGTACAGTTAATTCAAATGTCGCAGAAGTCGCTAGTAATTTAGAAGGCTGGCAACATGATAACATTGGATTCTGGTGGAGAAATGCAGATGGTAGTTATCCAGTTGGCACATGGAAATGGATAGATGATGATCACAATGGCATTTCTGAAAGTTATTGTTTTAATGATCAAGGCTATCTTTATCAGGATACTGTTACACCGGATGG
>ALYD01000203.1 GCA_000513555.1 Lachnospiraceae bacterium JC7 | reverse complement strand
GGAGCATTTATTTCAACTTGTTTTATAGCCTCGGCGAACTATGTCATAAATGAATGGCTTGATGCTGAGTTTGATAAATATCATCCAACAAAAAAATATAGACCGGTTGTATCAGAAGGATTATCCAAGAAGATTGTTTATTTTGAATATTCTGTGTTGGGATTATTCGGTTTAGCCATTGCGTGTATTACGTCCTCATATGTATTTATAATGGAATTATGGCTGCTTATAATGGGCATTTTATATAATGTAAAACCATTTAGAACGAAAGAAATAGTATACGTGGATGTGATTTCTGAGTCACTTAATAATGCGATACGTTTCTTGATTGGATGGTTTGCCATAACATCGAAATATCTTCCCCCCATCAGTATCATTATAGGCTACTGGGCAGGGGGAGCCTTTTTAATGGCGATAAAAAGGTATGCTGAATATAGAATGATTAATGATCCTGCAATTGCCGGTTTATATAGAAAATCATTCAAATACTATACTGAACGCACTCTTCTGATTTCAGCATTCTTTTATGCATTGATGTCTATATTGTTTTGTGGGATATTTATGGTCAAATATAAAATTGAGCTTATCTTTGAGATGCCGATATTGTGTGGTTTATACTGTTATTATTTCAATATCAGTTTCAAAAAAGACTCAGCTGCACAGAAACCGG
>ALYD01000202.1 GCA_000513555.1 Lachnospiraceae bacterium JC7 | reverse complement strand
CAAAGAACCCAGCTTTATCAAGACATTGCTGTACATGACGCTTGCTCTCCTTGACAGTAAATGACTTTCCGGTTGTGGGATCCTTTTCTGATTTCTCAATTATAAGCCATGGCGAAAAAGTCTCCTGAAGTTTCTTTGAGAACCTTTTGCGGCTCAGAGCAGCCTTTATCATCATCTGTACTTTGGTATGTATGGTGGCTCTTTCTTCTTCGGCACGCTTTGAATCGTAGTAGATATAGCAGTTGTAAGTACCACCGCATACTTCCATGTTTCGGATGCGCTTACCATATATGTTCTCTTCACTTATGTAGTATTTTTCGCTGTCCTTTATTTCTGCGGAATAATCTTTAAAAAGTTGTTTCACTATCTGCAGTGAATCAGGGCACATGATGGCAAAATTATATTCACCTACTGCATCAAGTGACTTCTGTGAGAAATAGCCTCTGTCCATCATAAGGAACAGCTTTTTAAATCCGAGATCCTTTACTTTTTCAATAGTGAACGGTGTCTCGGTCTTATCCAAAATAGAGCCATAGAAATGTTCATAATACATGGGAATACCGGTTATCTCATCAACAAACATCGCTGTATTTATGTCAGGAAGGTTTTCTTTTACCTTAGCATGGCCAAATTCGGCGAGTTCGATGCCGTGAGAATTGGTATTCTGGTTGGTAG
>ALYD01000201.1 GCA_000513555.1 Lachnospiraceae bacterium JC7 | reverse complement strand
AGTTTCTTCAGCAGTGGAGATTTGAGTATACAGATGCCAAAGCGGCATGGGATGGGAAAAAGCAAAAGGAGATTATACCATTAGTTTTAGATGCCAGACATATCCTGAGCTTCCAGGGTTTGAAACCTTTCCGGTCAGTGATTCAATAGAAAATGATGAAGATGGCTGTTTTGTTATACACTGTGAAGGAAATACTGTAGCTGAATACGAAAAGGATAAGGCGAAAAAATTCAAGCTGTTCAACGACTGGGCTAAAGAGTTTAAGGAAAAAAGAGAAGTTGATCCGTACTCTTTAGAAGAGAATAAGGACAAGAAGAAAATCTACGATTTAGACAAATATGTGTACGTATGTCCTCACTGCTTTGCCGAAAGAAGACAATGCGTTTGTGATGATAATAAGAGCTGTGTAGAGATAGATTGCAACATCTATCCGGTTATAAGAAATTTAAACAGGGCAGGTTATCGTACTTCTTTCTGCTGTGAAGGACATAGTAAGGATCATCCATACGGTAATATCAGGTTTGCGCATTTCTATCATTTTGACAGTATTCCTGATTTTTGTACTTACACCAATAATTGTTTCCTGAAATTTTCTATTATGAAGGAACTACTGATGAAGAGTTTCGAAGCTGATAAAAAGAAGAAGATCCAGGAACTGATTGCCCTGGTCAGTAATCATTTTT
>ALYD01000200.1 GCA_000513555.1 Lachnospiraceae bacterium JC7 | reverse complement strand
CTTGACTTAGGCATCTCAGCATCCTCCTTACAATCTTCCCTCAAGATATTCAAGCATATTCTCTTTAACTTCCAACTTGATTTTATAAATTCGGTTACGAGTTGTATCAACTCCAGCGCCAATCTCAGCGGCAATCTCTCCAGTGGATTTCTTCTTATTAATATAGGAAATAAAAATACTTCTATCTTCCTCATCCAGGCATTCAACCTGTCTCTTGAAAAGATCATAGTCATGTCTCATCACTTTGAGCAGAAATGCTTCTTTTTTAAACTCTTCTTCACGATCTGTACCATCAAGTACACCTCCTGAAAAATCACAAGTCTTCAGAGCTTCTCTAATGGTTACATGACTTATTGATTCATCAGCCGTTGGATTACTTAACCTGCTTCTCTGAATCCTTACCCCCAGATCATCATCTTCAGCTCTTCTATTAGATTCTTTCTCGTTTTCGATCAGATACAGCAGCCCTTCTATACGTCCATCAACTGTTTTTAGAAACACAGAATAATACTTATAGATCAGATCAACTCGCCTCGAAGCATCGGCCACTGCATACTTCTTAACTAAATTTGCCACTTCTCATACCTCCTGTCGAACGTGACTTTTTATATCTGTTTTTGTTTACATGTAATATTCTATGCTTCTGTATGCCTAACTTCGAGAAAGCTATCTTTTACTTAGGTCAAA
>ALYD01000199.1 GCA_000513555.1 Lachnospiraceae bacterium JC7 | reverse complement strand
ATGGCTCCAAAATTATTCTATAGGTGATGAATTTATATGAGGGAGGAAAAATATGTGTACAGCTGTTAGATTCAGTGACGACAGAGGAAACATGTATCTTGGCAGAAATCTTGACTGGTCAGTGGGATATGGACAGAAGGTTGTGATCACTCCAAAAAACTACGTATTGAATTCTGTATTTTGCGGAAAGCTTAATGTAAGTCATCCGGTGATAGGAATGGGAATAGTACAGGAAGGGATCCCCTTATATTTTGATTGCGGAAATGATGCAGGTCTTGCCATTGCAGGTCTTAATTTTCCTGGCTACGCGCAGTATGAGCCTGCACCGGTTGAAGGCAAAATAAACATTGCTGCATATGAGTTTCCACTTTGGATAACAATGAAATTTGCTTCTGTGGATGAAGTGGAAAAAGCTCTTGAAAATGTTGCAATAGTTGCAAAACCTATAAACGATAAGTATCCTGTTTCCATGCTGCATTGGATTATAGGTGATGCCAAACGAAGCATTGTGGTCGAGTACACGAAAAATCACATGGAAGTATATAAAAATGATGTTGATGTACTGGCTAATCAGCCGGGCTTTGAGTGGCATCGTGAGAATTTACGCAATTATATGAATCTTTCCGGCAGTATGCCCAAAGAGGCTGTATGGAATGCTGCCAAGCTGACCCCCTTTGGCTCCGGTTCCA
>ALYD01000198.1 GCA_000513555.1 Lachnospiraceae bacterium JC7 | reverse complement strand
AGTTTTTTACTGACAGCACTTGTTATCGTACTTATTCCGGGAACTGGTGTGATTTATACAATCAACACGGGTCTTACACAAAAAAAGAGAATTATGCTGGCTGCGGCTTTTGGTTGCACGCTCGGAATAATTCCTCATATTGTCGCATGTATTTTGGGTTTGTCCGCAATCATGCACATGAGCGCGAAAATATTTTCGGTAATAAAATATGCCGGAGCCGTTTACCTCATGTATCTTGCATGGAAGACTTGGACATCCGCAGGACAGCTTGAATTTGATGAAAATAGATTTGCGACAACTTCATTAAAAACTGCTGCGCGGGGCGTTGTTTTGAATCTTCTGAATCCAAAACTGACTATATTTTTCTTTTCGTTTCTGCCACAGTTCATTCCTTCAGATACCGTTGACAAAATTGATTGCATGGTTGTGTTAAGTCTGGTTTTCATGCTTATGACTCTGATTGTTTTCATTATATACGGGCTGATCGCAGGTGCTTTGCGTGAGCTGGTTCAAAGGCGTAAACCTATTATGAAGAACATCGAACGGGGATTTGCATTGTCTTTCGCCGGATTGTCGATAAAACTTGCACTGGAAGAAAGATAAAAATGAAAGAAGGATTTACGCAATCTATCGGAATGTGTTTAGGACTCATTTACGGAATGAGCATAGGAATCGCTACACATAATATCGGATTTTAG
>ALYD01000197.1 GCA_000513555.1 Lachnospiraceae bacterium JC7 | reverse complement strand
ATTAATAGAACACGGTACCAATGTCCTTTTCCTGAATCCTTAACAGAACGTAAGAATATATATAAGTGTAAAACAGACTCAAATCAGTGCCAGATGGGAGTCTGTTTCTTTTTGGTGATAGGATATCTTTGACAACATAGATGTAATAATGAATGGAGGCAGGTATGAAAACTATAGGACTTATCGGTGGCATGAGTTGGGAGAGCACTGTCACCTATTATGAGATTTTAAATAAAGAAGTAGCAGGTGCACTTGGAGGATTTCACAGCGCCAAGATCCTTATGTACAACGTGGATTTTGCAGAGCTTGAGGAGAATATGTCAAACGGTTATTGGGCGGGAAATGCAGTGATCCTTGCTGATGCTGCCACAAGACTTGAGAAGGCAGGTGCTGACTTTATCGTTATTGCTACTAACACCATGCACAAGCTTGTGGACCATATACAGAAGCAGATAAGTATCCCGATCCTTCACATTTCTGATGCTACAGCTGATGCTGTAAAGCATGACAATATAAGGAAGGTTGGACTTCTTGGAACCAAGTTTACAATGACCCAAAACTTCATTATAGACAGACTTATCGCTGCAGGACTTGAAGTAGTTGTACCAAATCAGCAGGATATTGAGCTTGTAAATGATGTTATCTTTAATGAGCTCTGTCTTGGAAAGATTCTGGATTCTTCAAGAAAAGAGTACCAGAG
>ALYD01000196.1 GCA_000513555.1 Lachnospiraceae bacterium JC7 | reverse complement strand
GGCTGTTTCTAGGCATAAAGACTTTCAAGCAGAGATGCACCGATATTAAGAGCCTCAGTGAGATTATACATAACAGTCTTCAGACGATCAGCCTTCTCAGGATCTTTTGAAAGCACCCATGGCTCTGTCTCATCGATATACTTGTTGGATCTGCGGAAAATATCAAATACTGCTGTAAGAGCATCAGCGACTCTGAGCTGATCCATCTTCTCTGTGGCAGTCTTTACAGCGTTAAGGATAACATTCTTGAGATCCTCATCCACAGGCTCAGCTGCCCCCTTATCCTCTACCACTCCGTCAAAATATTTATTGCTCATGGAGATAGTACGCTTCACAAGGTTGCCGAGAATATTGGCAAGCATTGAATTGTAACGCTCTACCATAAGCTCCCATGAAATAACTCCATCGTTTTCAAACGGCATCTCATGAATAACGAAGAAACGAACCGCATCTACACCGAACAGTTTTGCAAGATCATCAGCATAGATCACATTTCCTCTGGACTTTGACATCTTGATTCCTTCCTGTGACTTACCTGCTGCAGTAAGAAGCCAAGGATGACCGAATACCTGCTTAGGAAGAGGAAGGTCAAGGCTCATAAGGAAGATAGGCCAGTAAAGTGTATGGAAACGGATGATATCCTTTCCTATAAGATGGAGATCACAAGGCCAGAACTTAGTGAATAATTCCTCATGATTGCC
>ALYD01000195.1 GCA_000513555.1 Lachnospiraceae bacterium JC7 | reverse complement strand
CGATCATGCCAATCTTTGTAGACTTAAAAAAATTAGATGTTCGTTTAACCCGGCTACTATGAAGAATTTATTTATAGAGCGGAAAAAAGATGAATTAGCTTCTTATGATTACTATATTAGGATGAAGCAGGATCTTTCTGTAAAAGATTTATACATATATGGTGCAGGAAAGGGAGCAAAGGATATTACAAAGTTCCTTAATGGTATGAGAATTGACTTTAAAGGATATGTAGTGTCTGATTCACATAGAGAAAATGAGTTTCTTGATGGACATCCAGTTTTTGAACTTTCAGAAATTGATTCACTAAAGGAAAAAGACATATTGTTTTTGATTGGAATTCAAAATGATCATTATCGAAAAGATATAATAGAGGAATTGAAAAAGAGAAATTATAAATGGTTAGTTTGAGTCTCGATAAAAAGGAAGATTGATAATGAAATTTTCTATAGTTACGGTTTCGTTAAATGAAAAAAATAGAATAAAACGAACTTTGAGTTCTGTTTTTTTTCAGACTTTTACTGATTATGAACATATAATTAAAGATGGAGGTTCTTTAGACGGAACTCTCGACATTATCAATACATTTAAAAATGAAAATCCAACAAACAAAATAATTACATATGTAGAGAAAGATAATAGTGTATATGATGCCATGAATCAGGCAATAGATAAGGTTCATGGCGAATATGTTTGTTTCATGAACTCAGGTGATGTTTTTT
>ALYD01000194.1 GCA_000513555.1 Lachnospiraceae bacterium JC7 | reverse complement strand
ACAAGATCAACAAGGCAGGAGACGATGCAGCAGGTCTTGCAATTTCCGAGTCAATGAGAAACAAGATCAATGCCCTTAACCAGGCAGAAGATAACGCAAACGACGCTATCGGACTTATCCAGACAGCTGAAGGTGCTCTTACAGAGACTCATGCAATGCTTGAAAGAATGACAACACTTGCAACACAGGCTGCAAACGGAACTTATGCTACTGGTGGTGATACTTTTGGTGACACAACAGCAAGACAGAACCTTCAGGCAGAGATCGACGAGCTGGTTAAGGAAATTGACCGTATCGCATCTTCAACTGAGTACAATGGTATCAACATCATCAACAACCAGAACACAAAGCAGTTCCAGATCGGTACAACATCAAGTGAGACACTTAAGCTTCGTGGTTCATCCATGACAACAAGTGCTCTTGGTAACTCCAGCCTTAAGATCAGCGCAGTTAAGGTATCTGATGTTTCATCAGCTAACTCCGCTATCGAGACCATCAAGAAGGCAGTTAATCAGGTATCAGCTTACAGAGCTCAGCTCGGTGCTAAGCAGAACAGACTTGAGCATACCATTAATAACCTTAAGGTTAACAATGAGAACACAACGTCTGCAGAGTCAAGAATTCGTGATACTGATATGGCGAAGGAGATCTCAGCTTACACCAAGAACAATATCCTTAATCAGGCAGCACAGTCTATGCTTGCACAGGCTAACCAGCAGCCTCA
>ALYD01000193.1 GCA_000513555.1 Lachnospiraceae bacterium JC7 | reverse complement strand
GAGGTACTCTGCAAATTGGATAGTACTTGTTTCTGAAAGGTTAATGCCATCATAAGCTTCCGTCTTTAATATATCATCATACAAAATACGTATGCTTCACCTTCCACTTCAAAAGTTTGATGCCAAGCCAGAATCCGTAGATTCCAAATGTGATCAAGGTTAGCAGGAACCATTTGATCCAGTTTCCGAACAGCTCCACTGCCGTTCCGTCAAACTGCATTCTTCGGCCATTGATGACAGTATGTTTTATTTCCCAGTTATACACCATGGTATATGCCCAGGGAAGACATATGCCGCAGGTGCAGAAAGTCACAAGGCACCCTAAAATGTGGTAGCCAATCAGCTGAAGCAGTCCGCCATCGAAGTATGAAGTCATACCTCTGCCTGAATCCGTATATGTATGTGCAACTTTCCATTTCTTAAGTTTTATACCAACCCAAAATCCATATATACCGCAGGTGATCACAGTCAGCAGAAACCACTTTATCCAGTTACCAAACAAGCCTATGGCTGTTCCGTCAAAATGAAGTCTTTCACCATTGATGACAGTATGTTTAGTCTCCCAGTCATGCACCATGGTATATGCCCACGGAAGACAAATACCAAAAGTCAGCACAGTTACAAGAAACCCCAGTATCCTGTAACCTATAAGCTGCAGCAGTCCGCCGTCAAAAATATGATTCTCTCATATACCCTCCAAGACTACGCTTCCATTTTCGTTTCCCAT
>ALYD01000192.1 GCA_000513555.1 Lachnospiraceae bacterium JC7 | reverse complement strand
GCATATTCTCCTTGCCAGCGTAAACACGAAGACCTGGCTTAGAAATCTTACGAATACCACTGATGATCTTTTCGTTCTTTGTAGCGCCGTACTTCAGAGTTACCTTGATGTCTTTGAACTTTCCGCCATCAACCAGCTCATACTTTGCGATGTAACCCTCATTTACAAGGATGTCAGCAATAGCTACTTTCATCTTTGATGATGGGATGGTTACTGTGTCATGCTTTGCAGTATTTGCGTTACGAATTCTTGTAAGCATATCTGCGATTGGATCACTCATACTCATTTTTACGGATATCCTTTCTCAAATAGTGTAAAAATAATTTGTTACAAATCCGAAATATTTTCGGACAAAGCAAATGCCACGTCTCCAGGTTGTTCTCACCCGACCAGTCCATCTCTTTTCCAAAGAAAATAAATGCTTAATCGAATGGTACAGAACCGAATCTGTACTTCCTGTGGCGCAACATTTACATTATAACCATTTTATTCCGAGTTTCAACCCGGTCTGGCGTATCTTTTAGAAATATTTTTGTATTTCCTTGAATACAATCCAGAGATTATCACCTTTGACAACATTTTGGATATTAATCCAAAACATTGCCATCGGCTCTATTTAGAGTTTAAAGACTTACCAAGAAGCCTTCTTAACTCCTGGAATCTCACCCTTGTATGCTAACTCACGGAAGCAGATACGGCAGATGCCATACTTCTTGAGTACACTGTGT
>ALYD01000191.1 GCA_000513555.1 Lachnospiraceae bacterium JC7 | reverse complement strand
TTCCCATATATCTTTCAAAACCAGGCTCGGTTGTAGTCGGAAAGATTTTTAAAGATACCTTGATACTTGTAGGGTATTTATCAGAGTATATAGTTAGGTATAACTTTATTAATAATGAATTCGATATAATATATGAAGGAGATAAGTCTCTTTTCTTGTGTGATATTTGCATTCATAATTCAAAAATATATGCTATCTCTGATAAGCGAGGGACATTATTTATATATGATCTCGAAACAAAGACAAGTAAGTTTATAGAAATTGATAAAAAGGGGTACAATTCAATAGTCTATAAAAACGGAAAACTCTTTCTAACACCCTTTTCGGACAACGATTTTATTATTATTGATATTGATAATGAGAATATACATAGGATAAAGAATTTATACGGGCAATATGATGAGTCTTATTTATATGGATGTGTTATTGGATCATATTATTATGCGGTACCATGGAAAAAAGGAAAAATAATCAAGATAAATATCAATGATTATACATGCATGATTGATGAATTTTATGAAAAAAGTATTTCTCATGATAGCCATGTATCAGGTTGCACCGTGTACGAGGATATTCTTTTTATATTAAGAGCAGATATTCCTGAAATGATTAGATATGATATAAGTAATAAAATAATTGATAATATATCATTGGAATGTCAAATGAGCAAAAAGTTGATTGATGAAATATATTGGGCAAATGTTATGCTTGAGCATTCTTCATTTAGACTAGAAGATCTTA
>ALYD01000190.1 GCA_000513555.1 Lachnospiraceae bacterium JC7 | reverse complement strand
TTGGATGGAAGTGCGTCGGAGGAAAAGGTGAGTTCCATGTTGGCGATATGGTGGTTTATTTTGAGATAGATTCATTTCTTCCGATATGTGAAGAGTTTGAATTCTTAAGAAAGAGCTCCTATAAAAACAATGACTTCATGGGTGAAGGATTCAGACTAAAGACGATGAAGTTCAGAGGAGAGATATCTCAGGGATTATGTCTTGGATTAGAGAAGCTTCCAAAACTGTATGGGATGACTCTCGAGGAAGGAATGGATGTTACAGAAATCCTGGGAGTACGTGAGTGGGAAATGCCTGAGCGAGCAGGTTCCGGAGGAACTATGATAGGTGATCGTCCGGGATATATTCCAAAGACTGACGAGACAAGGATACAGTCTGCACCGGACCTGCTTAATGAGTTTAAAGGCTTGCCTTATTACATAACGACTAAGATGGATGGTTCAAGCCATTCAATAGGCATAATGGATGGAGAAATCGCTTTTACAGGACATAACTTCACTTATAAGGATGATGGTAAGTCAGCATTTGTAGAGCATGTAAAAGCAGCTGGTATACCTGAGAAGATTAAAGCATATGCAGATGATCATGGGCTTAGTACGATGGTACTTCAAGGTGAGTGGTGCGGCGAAGGAGTACAGAAAAATAGGCTTAAGTTAAAGAAACCTGAGTGGTTTGTATTTACAGCCAGGGTTGATGACAAGAGAACTGACTTAGCAACGCTAAGGGAAATATGTAAGTATGTGGG
>ALYD01000189.1 GCA_000513555.1 Lachnospiraceae bacterium JC7 | reverse complement strand
GTCGTGGTCCTCCAAATAATTTTTCAAATTGACGTTCATTTATCATTGATCCTCCACGATGATAATCAAAATATTCCAAATTCAACCTGAAGGAACCGTCTGGTCTTATATCGATTATTTTTTCTTTTATCAGTTCGTAATATGTATCTTTTCCATAAGGCGCCAACCCCATAAACTTGTAATCACCAGAATTAACTTTAAATCCGCAAAAATATGTAAAAGCTGAATATAAAAGTCCTATAGAATCCGGATATTTAATTTCCTGATATAATACCAGATCTTCATTATTACCATATCCCAAACCTGTAGTAGTCCATTCACCAACACCATCAACTGTTAAAATGGCTGCGTCGTTATATGGAGAAGGATAAAAAGCCGAAGATGCATGAGATATATGGTGCTTTACTATTAGCAATTTCCCTAGTTTGCCAAGCCCTCCTAATATATTTGATAGTTCCTCTCCAATCCAAAATTTGTATCCGAATAGTTTGCGGTAATATTGATCCACCATTTTTTCAGCAGTATCCTTGTCATTCCAACAAATATTTTTTAAAAATCTATCTGCCGTCAATATAGGTGAATCATAATATACCACTGCATCCAAATCATCAGCCTTAATATTTGCCTCTTTCATAACATACTGTATAGCCTGAACCGGAATAGAAGCATCATGTTTTATTCTAGAAAATCTTTCTTCCTGCGCAGCTGCAATTATCTCACCGTCAACGATAATAAGCTGGAAGTAATCGGGCGGCAGAGTCAGGTTTTCGCCAAGCTGGATTACTTTCGTTTCGTTCTTTTCAT
>ALYD01000188.1 GCA_000513555.1 Lachnospiraceae bacterium JC7 | reverse complement strand
ACCGACAAGCATGATAAGAAGTGCATATCCCACTACTATTACCATGGCTGCGGTTACAATTCCCTTAGGGAAGTTCTTCTTCGCATTCTCAGTCTTATCTACGAGACCGCCGACAGCTTCAATTCCGCCATATGCGAAAAGGGCATATACGATAAATGACAGGATCATCACAGGGCTTCCCTGATATGCAGCATTAAGCGGTGTCTTCAAAGATTCAAGACCCTCAAATGGCTGAAGCAGAACACCGTGTCTCGCTACTATCATCACTATGGATCCGACTACCACGAGAGCGTTGATAGTAAGCACAGCCGAACCACCGATGGATGTCACCTTACTTATTTTGTCGATTCCCTTCGAATCAAAATAGGTAATGAACACAAAAAAGATAACTGCCATGATTCCGAGAAGTCTAGAACCCGACAGATACTCTGATCCAAAGAAGGACCAGCTGGAAGTACAATCCATTCCGAAGATAAGGTTTGATACCGGAACCCATATACCGGATGAAACATTGACCATCCAGAGTACATAAGAGGTATACCACATGAAGGTTCCGATAAAAGCATATTTAGGTCCCACAGACTTACACATCCATGAGTACATTCCACCTGTCTCATTGCGGAATGCCGAGCCGAACTCCGCCACCATAAATGCAAACGGAACAAAAAACAGAATACCCGAAACGACAAACCATGGGATAGCTGCATAACCCATGAGATAGAAGGATCTCGGTATGTTGTTAAAACCGTATACCGATGTGAAAATCATCAGTATCAGTGCTGCCAGACTAAGTTTCTTCTCATTCATAAATCCTTACT
>ALYD01000187.1 GCA_000513555.1 Lachnospiraceae bacterium JC7 | reverse complement strand
GGATGCTGCTGTATATCATTAAATGAAGTGGTTATCCATGGTATACCTGATCGTCATCGTATCTTAAAGGACGGAGATATAGTTTCCGTAGATACCTGCACGAGCTATCATGGCTACAACGCAGACGCGACCAGAACATGGGCTGTGGGTAATGTTTCCGATGACGCAAAGAAAATCATGAAGGTCTGCTATGATGCATTCTGGAAGGGTGCCGAGCAGGCGGTGGAAGGAAATCATCTGAATGATATCTGTGCCACTATTGGGAACTATGTAGAATCTCAGGGCTGCGGTGTCATAACTGATTACTGCGGACACGGCATAGGATCAGAGATTCACATGGATCCGGAGGTTCCGAACTATGATCTTCACAGAAAGGGACCTAAACTTTGTGCAGGCATGGTACTTGCAGTTGAGCCTATGATCACACTGGGTTCACCGGCAGTTCACACAGGCGCCGACGGATGGGCAGTTATCCCTGACGATGGCAGCATATCATGCCACTATGAAAATACGATTCTTATTACAGAGAACGGACCTGAGATCCTGACTCTGATCAAGTAAATAAGAAGAAACTGATTAAATAATGAAGAGGAGAACTGAATGTCAAAGTCAGATGTAATTGAGATTACCGGTAAAGTAATCGAAAAACTTCCGAATGCAATGTTTCAGGTTGAGCTCGAGAATGGCCATCAGGTACTTGCACATATTTCCGGAAAGCTTCGTATGAATTACATTAGAATTCTTCCGGGTGACAAGGTGACGATTGAGCTTTCACCGTATGACCTTTCAAAGGGCAGAATCATCTGGAGAGACAAATAAAGCT
>ALYD01000186.1 GCA_000513555.1 Lachnospiraceae bacterium JC7 | reverse complement strand
CATAACATGACACATAAGCCATATTCTATCAGCGTTACAATTGTCACTTTCTTCTCTTTCACAATAAAAACCCCATTTGTCAAAACTTGATTTTACTCACTCTCCAAATACAAAAACCCAAAGCTAAAACAGCTAAGACTGACTCTACAAATATATCCAGCTCAAATACCCTATGCTTAATAAAGCTGTAAACCATTGGTGTCAGTCCGATAGTCATTATCCAAATCCACCGCTTACAAAAAAACTGTAAAAATGTAAGCTCATTATCATTCTTTTTCACAGTCTATCCCTCACTCATTAAATCATTCTTTAACGAGTATATACCTTAGAACTATTACGGGTATATAGCAGTATATTTACAAAATATGAAGATATATGGATTACTGTAATAATCTGTTCCGTACTTTTGAGATATAGACTGCGACCATGTACCTGGAGAATCTCAATTCTCAAGTCGAGAGACTACGTTCTTTTCTTATATCAAAAAATCCCCGATCTCTCGGGGACTCAAAACATGTCTCAAGTGCATAAGTTAACGAACACACTTGATCGCTCAATAATAGCATTGGAATATAATCTTTGCAATCATCCTATTCTGTTTGTCATCGACCAAGACTGACTTCGACCTACCTCGTAGTATAAGAACATAGTTCTTTCTGCACCATTCGCTTGGATTCTACATTCATAGGCGTGCATTGGTTTCGTCACATAGACTCCATCAACCATTTGACGACCACAATGAGAATGGTCTATATATCCCTTTATAGTCACGATCTGCCTCATGCCGTCTTCGTTCTCAAATCGGACACGGATAGGAATAATC
>ALYD01000185.1 GCA_000513555.1 Lachnospiraceae bacterium JC7 | reverse complement strand
AGGCTGCTCTTCTGTGTCGTAGTACTCTTCATGGATACACCGCTTGTTTTCATCAAATCTTCTCTTGATCTTAAAGTACGATCCATCATACATCACAGGCTTACTATCTGCATCGAAATAGGTTTGCTGTATAACATTTCCTGCAAAATCATAGTCTTTAACCACCTCATGCTGCCCCTTTGGAAGATTTATGGCTTCTCCATCCACGCCATAGTAACTTTCCTTTATCATACGCTTGTTTTCGTCATACTCTCTGTGTGCCTCTGCAAATCCTGAGTTGATAAGCATTGGCTTCAAATCGCTTCCCAGATACTTTCTCATGATCGGAAGATCCCTGTCATCGTAGGCATACTCCATTCCAAAATGTCCTTCGGACATTTGCTTAGGTGTTCCATCGAGATCATAGTACTCTTCATGTATTGTCCGACCTTCACCATCAACCTGAATATGTGTATCCATATCCGGCGTCCTTCTGTAGGAAACAGCGGTCAAAATACAGCTTATATCCTCCGCCGAGACTATTTTGAAATCGTAATCCTGTCCTCCTCCATTGAATGGGACTTCATAGATACAGTCTCCTTTTTCATCAAAATCACTTACGAAAACATCTTTTTTAGTAATTTCTTTTTCACCCTCATAAGAAGTTATATATATACTGCACACTCTTTTATTTAGATCAGAAGTCTCACTTTTAAGAGTCATTCCAAACTTAGCAGTGAACTTTCCATAATTAAGATCAACTGAAGGTCCGTCCTTTATCTCTTGTTCAGCACTGTTCAGAACTATGCCTTCTATATCTTCATCTACAGAAATTTCCCT
>ALYD01000184.1 GCA_000513555.1 Lachnospiraceae bacterium JC7 | reverse complement strand
CACATAGCCATCCTAAAGACGCATGAAAAGAAAACCAGCTGAGGCTGAGTTCTTTTCTGCGTCTTATTTTTTTGGAGTTATCTGAGAAATCCCCTCGCATAATTTATTTAGAGAACAAAAGTCCTGCTGGAGACACAATCGAAACCAGATCGACAGGGATTATCCTTGCATGATTTTTGTTCTCGCCTAAAAAACACATATTCCTTTCGCTCTGAGTTTCAGAGAAAAGGAGTATAAATATGAGAAAATCAAAAAACATTGACTTGACAACAGTAGGTGGAAGAATCAAGTTCCTGAGAGAGCAGGCTGATATGACTCAGGATGAACTTGCCGAAGAATTAGGACTTAATGATAGAAGCAGCATATCATCCTATGAGACTAATCGAAGAGATATTTCTGCTTTTCAGGCGGTCTGTATTGCCAAGATACTGAACAGTACTACCGACTATATTTTACTTGGCGATGAGAGAGGTTCTTTTGAAGAGGAACTTATGAGACTTGCAGGAAAAGTAAGAACTCATGCAGTAAAGAATATGATCCTCAAGCAGGTCAGGGATGCGATAGAAATGGAGGAATTATTGATTAAGAACACCCATTAAAGCAATCAGATATGAAGTATGGAAGAAAAATCCTCTAAATAAACCAAAAACTTTAGTTAGAGGATTTTTGCTGTTTTGGTATATAACTATCAAGTGAGATTTTTTCTGAAACTTCAGAAGGAAATTTTATTGTGACTAAATTTAGTCCTTTAGCTACATGACGTATTCTTGAATATACATTACTGTCTCCATAATCACGTTCTAATATTGCAAGAACTTGTGACGGGGTGTTTGTTAATGT
>ALYD01000183.1 GCA_000513555.1 Lachnospiraceae bacterium JC7 | reverse complement strand
CCCTACAGGTGAGACTATCAAGGCACCTGCACAGCTCGGAGAACTTCTCAGACCATTCCTCGGCAGTGTAGCACCTATCGTAATGGGTATTGCTATCATCGGTGCAGGTTTCTCTTCACTTCTCGGAAATACTCAGAGAGGCGTAGTTCTTCTGAATGCAGGTCTCAACAAGGAGACCGGACTTGAGTCAAAGCCTGTTAAGGTTCTTTGCCTTGCATGTCTTGCTGTTGCTACAGTTATCTGCTTCTCATACGGCGGATCACCAACACAGCTTATCTTCATTGCAAACGTGGCAACATCCATCGCTACTCCTGTTGCAGGTCTTTTCATGCTTCTTATCCTTTGGAAGAAGGAGCTCTATGAGGGAATGGAGACACCTAGACTTTTACAGATTTCTATGACTGTATGTTACATTTTCGCACTTTACATGACATCAAGTGCACTTCAGACTCAGGTTCCTAAGCTGATCAATTCATTTATCGGTGGCTGATGGTATGAGTTTTGACTGACATACGTCAGTCAGACGGTGATTTGAAGGAATCACCGGAAAAGAGAATAGTATTTTAAAGGGCCATGTGCATGAGTATTCATGTACGTGGCTTTTTTTACGCTGACTTTATGAAGATCGTACTTCCGCTTACCCTCATTGCTGCAACAGCAGGCTATCTGTTTGTATGGCTGATTTGGGGATAGTTCAGACTAAATCCCGGACATAGCTTTTTCTGCGTCCTTCAAATTGTTGTAAATGAACACAGGATATGGTATAATCCGTGGCTATTGACGCCATAACGGTGCTTTATATTAAATTGATCTTGTGAAGGTGATTTTTCATTTTGCTTCAAAAGAAGGGAG
>ALYD01000182.1 GCA_000513555.1 Lachnospiraceae bacterium JC7 | reverse complement strand
GGGACAGCTTTCCCTGTTTGACGAGGTTGAAACAACTGCTGATGAGAATGCTCCTGAGCCAACTATGGAGCAGGTTAAAACTTATGCCCGCAGAAAGTATAATGGCCAGCGTGAGGCACTTGTAAAGGATCTTCCCACTGAAAAAATCGTCGCTCGTCTTGCCAAAGAGGATCAGGTATGTTCTGATTGTGGTTCGCAATTATTTCCTGTTGGCGAGGAATTTGTGCGAAGAGAGGTTCAGTTTATTCCTGCCAGGCTCAAGGTAATAGAGTATTACCGTGAAACATACGAATGTCGTAACTGCAAAAAGAATGGACGCAAACATTTTGAAAAATCACCGCTGCCATATCCACCGGTACAACATTCGCTTGCATCTCCTTCAACTATTGCCTGGGCAATACATCAGAAATATGAACTCGCGGTTCCTATGTATCGTCAGGAACTTGAATGGAAATCACTCGGTCTGGAGATTAGTCGTAAAACATTATGTAACTGGGTGATTGTAACTTACAGGGACTGGCTTTCATTTGTAGTAAAACTCCTCACCAAAAAACTATTGGAGCAGAATTACATTCATGCAGATGAAACCCCTGTTCAGGTTCTTAATGAACCTGGCAGAAAAAATACTACCATGTCATATATGTGGGTTTACGCAAGTATAAAAGATGCTGAACATCCGGTAAGGTTGTTTGATTATCGCCCTGGACGAAAAGGTGACTTTGCCGTGGATTTACTCAAGGACTATCACGGGTATATTCATACTGATGCTTACAAGGGCTATAACAAACTGTCTGATGTAAAACGCTGCTTTTGTTGGGTTCATCTACGAAGGTGCTTTTACGATGCACTTCCAAAAGATCTAG
>ALYD01000181.1 GCA_000513555.1 Lachnospiraceae bacterium JC7 | reverse complement strand
GATAATCTGAGGACCAACGGTGAAGCATTTGCATATATAGTGCTCGAGGTGCCGGAGTTTGAGGATATCAGTGTGGATTACGGCCGCGATATCGCGGAAAAGCTTGTAAAGGTCGTAGCAGACAGTCTGGTTCAATGTTTCGGCCATGTGGCGTCCATCTTCCGTATGTACGGTTGTCATTTCGGAATTGCCAAACGGAATATATGTTCCGAAGAGATAGTGGTTACAGCACATACATGGCAGAACAGTCTCAAATCAATAAGAGAGATCGACGGCCGACAGGTGATGGTTCACGGTGAATTTGCATTTGCACAGGGCTTCGAAAAAGAGTCTGTACAGGAGATTGTAGAGCTTGCAAGCAGAAGACTCAACGAAAAGCTTACGGGAAGAACGGACGGAAGTGATGAAAGGGCTGATCTCATTAAGGGATATCTCAATATGATGCCTCTTCCATACCTCATTGCCAGACTCATAATGGATGATGAAGGAAAGAACCCGGTAGATATCGAGATACTGTACGCAAATAAGAGATACTGTGAGATCACGGGAAAGGGATCTTCCGAACTTATCGGTCGAAAATACACAGAGGTATTTCACAGCACCAATAATCAGAAGTGGCTCGATATAGGATACAGAGCGGCATTTGGTGAGTATATATATTCAAGAACCTACAGTTACTCCATGAAGCACTGGGTCAATTTCATTGCAGCGCCTTCGACCTCTGCAGGAACCTTCTCTATGGTATTCATAAAGATGTTCGACGAGGCAAAGCAATCGGAAGAACCTATGGCAGAGCACATAGTCAATGAGATCGGCTCCAAGGATAAACTGATCCGGAGAGACAGAGTCCATGGCGGAAACATTTTCACCAT
>ALYD01000180.1 GCA_000513555.1 Lachnospiraceae bacterium JC7 | reverse complement strand
AAGCATATAGATCCAGCCGTTCTTTTCTCCGAGGCTTCCGGAATGATTCTGAGACTTGCCATGTCCCTGAAGATCAAGCATGGCAACAGTGAATCCAAGTGAAGTCAGTTCCGAAGTCCACTCAAGATACCGTCCACTGTGGCTCTGCATACCGTGGACTATGACTATTACTGCCTTTTGATCAAGATGTTCGTTTCTGTAAAGGCAATTATAAATTTTCCCATCTCCATTCGCAGACGGAGAATACCATTCTCGCTTTTCCATAATAGTAATTTCAATTATCCTGTCTTAAAGAAGTGATAATTGAACCGAAATAAACGGCTCCTTTCATGTATAGATCAACAAACAGACAATACGAGCTTTTTAAATATGATCTGAAAGACACTTAGAGTGCAGATCATTAAAAACTTAAATCGAAAGTGTTATATAGTGATTCTATCATTGTAGGGTAAGGCTTTCAATAAATGATTATCTGGCAGCATATATCCTTACAGCACTTAACAAACTGCAAAAGTTGATTTAAAATTCATATACATTTTGATCAGACCAATAATAAAAGAGAGGAAAAAATGAAAAGGATACTTTACATAAATAAAAAAGATATGGATAAGCTCATAAAGGTAAAGTCCATAGCATTTCTTAATAAAATCAAGATAGAAACCCCGGAAGATGCGGAAGATGTTTCATTACCGGAAGATGCGGAAATACTGATTATGAAGGGGATGACGAGAAGTGAGATGGAGAAGTTCCTGTCAGACCTAAGGAAAAAGGGTATAAGGATAGCATTAAAATGTATCGAAACGGAAACAAACAGAGACTGGCCGTTACAAAAACTTTACGAAGAGATAAAAAAAGAGCATGAAAGCCTTGAAAAATCGAGGATTGATTGAATTATTACAGGCAGTTT
>ALYD01000179.1 GCA_000513555.1 Lachnospiraceae bacterium JC7 | reverse complement strand
GCAGAGAGGTGTTGTGGGAGCTACAAATCTTAATCTGGCTCTTCAGGAAGCGTTTAATCCGGCCGAAGAAGAGATATTTATGCGTGGTAGGGGAAAGGTGATGATGCCGAAGCCCTGTCTAAGGCGCAGTGGATTCTGCTTCAGGACTCAGGACAAAGTAATGCAGATCAAGAATAACTATGACAAAGAAGTGTTCAACGGAGACATTGGCATCATAGAATCTGTGGATGATACGGACAGAACACTGGTGGTGAACTTCGATGGAAAGAGCGTGGAGTATGATGTCACGGAACTTGATGAGCTGGTTCATGCTTATGCCACAACGATCCATAAGGCCCAGGGTTCTGAGTATCCTATAGTTGTTATGCCTGTGCTTATGAATCACTATGTCATGCTGCAGAGGAATCTTATCTACACGGGGATAACAAGAGCGAAGAAGATACTGGTACTGGTGGGGACTAAGAAAGCTCTGTCTTATGCGGTGAGAAATGTGACGGTTTCAAAGAGAAATACCATGCTCAAGGAGCGGTTGGAAGCTAAGTTATGAAAAAAACTCATTATATTTATGGGGATTCAAACACATACTGTTTAGAAAGAGGAGAAGAGAAAAGATATGGATAGAATACATATACCTTATGAAGATGAATTTGCAGACTATCTTCATATTGTAGATGGTCTGACTGTAAGGACGATTAGATGACATGTTATTAATGCAGTGGATTTTGTCTATTACATGTCTACACATGGATATGAGGCAGACTACAGTTTTTTTTTACTGTTTCTCTGATATTAATCTATTCATTTTGGTTGTAAGATGCATGGTTTTATAGTATTAGAAAGCCATACCGGAATTGATACAACCGATAAAAGTGTTGAAATGCAAATTACCTTTGGATACTGCTAATAATAGCAGTGTATTTA
>ALYD01000178.1 GCA_000513555.1 Lachnospiraceae bacterium JC7 | reverse complement strand
TTTATCTCTGCACATTAATCTGTATCACCACTGACACGTTACGGATTCATTTCGTGTCATATTGACACACATCTCGCTTTTTTTGATTTCTGCATCAAAAAAAGACGCCTGCACTTGCAAGCGTCATGTGTTTGAAATGCTTATGAATATTATGTATAGTTCGACAATTATATAAAACATAATCGATTTTTAATAGTTTTTTTGCATCTTATGCATTGATTTTATCACTTATAAAAGGTATATTTTAATCAAGAAAGCGTGCTTTCTTAAGTGAGGCTAACACTATAATCTGAAACACTTGTCGGCTGATGATGCAGTTGATAGTTGGCAGGCAACACTAAAACCTGTACTTTGCTTTATAGCAGTTGGCAGACAACACTAAAATTAGCCATTAAAGAGAGCGAGTCATACAATGGTGTGGCCACTCTCTTTTAAAGTGCAAACAGTTTTAGGAGCTTATATGAGCGGATACACCATAGATGAAGCAAGAAGAATCGCTATAAATTGCGCTTCAAATTATAAATCATCTCTTGAGAATAAACAGTTTATTATTATTTATAGAGACAGAGATTCAAATGAAATCAAACATATAGAAGTAGTTTTTCTTGCAAGAAATTATCAACATTTAACAGGTCTGAACATGATTGATACGAATGGCATCATTCTTGATCATCATTCAGAATTCTTTTATAAGAAATGTGTTGAAAAAAAACTTAGTTGCAATGAAATAATGATGCGATCAGATGGAACTACTCAGTTGAAGCTCGAAGCCCTCCCCGCAATAACCAAATTCACATCTATAACCAAGATAGTTGGTGATAGCAATAACAACCAACCATATCTTTATGTAGAAAAAGTGGTAGGTGGGGTAAATTTATGCCTTGGTCTTAGAATTGACGAGAAAATACATGAGTTCGTTCCCGTATCAGCGTTAAAAAAAG
>ALYD01000177.1 GCA_000513555.1 Lachnospiraceae bacterium JC7 | reverse complement strand
TACCCAGAGCCCAAAAACTCAGGGAACAGATGGCGAGACCGTAATTATAAAACGGATTCAGCTTTCCGGGTACCGTTACCGAAGCTCCGAATATCTCATCAGTTATCCAAAAACCAACCAGCAGTCTGTGAGGAAGTTTAGTTTCTTCCGGCAGCTTCTGGGAAAGGGCCGCAGACATCAGCAGATATCTTGCATTAACGATGGCAGTTATAACAGCCATTGTCACATAACCGGCTTTTGAAGCAATAACTGTAAAACCGGCATATTCTCCGGCAGAGGCATTGCAAAGAAGACTTGCAAGTGTAGCCTGAAACACCGTTAGTCCCGCATTTCCCGCCGTAAATCCCAATGCAAAGGAAACCGCGAAATATCCGGCTGCTATAGGTACTCCGTGTTTAAGACCTTTTAGAAACCAATGCTTATTCTCACTCTTCATAACTTCAGACGCCATTGCCCTTTCTCTTTTCATATCTAGTCACACTAGTATATCTTTAAATTATATAATTGTTAATATTATTTATATAGTGAAAAATTATGTCTGAAATTCTGCAATCTGCTTGGCTTCATATGATCATGACCATATTCCAGCAAAAAATGGTGCCTGATGATATACCTCATCAAAGCACCATATCAGCTGATATATTATGTTTTTTCGCCGGTCGGTATCCTATCCGTTCCGCTCATATAACATCCCGAAACTTCAGTGATTTATACATATACCGTCATTTCCGAATACATAAGTCTTTCCGTTTATTTCACGGGTTCCTGTACACATGATCCCTGCGGATGAACCTACCTTTGATTCAAAATAGTACCATGCGCCATTAAGCTCAAGCCAGCCTGTATGCATGTAGCTGTCAGCATCAAAAAAATACCAGCTTCCGTTTATCTGCCTCCATCCCTGATTATAAGGCACTCCGTCAACGATATACTGCCACTTATATGCTGTTC
>ALYD01000176.1 GCA_000513555.1 Lachnospiraceae bacterium JC7 | reverse complement strand
CCTTTGCAAGACCTGTCACACTGATTCCTTCCTGATCACCTATTATCGCCACTGTATGAATCTCAGGCTGAGTCAGCGTAAGCCCTTTGCAGTACTGCTGAGGTTTCTTTTCAAACTGTGTATATTTATGGATTATCCGTTCCATTTGCCATGCAAGCTCTCTGTAATCCTTCATATCAACCCACTTCTTTTTGGTTATTAGTAAATATGTCTTTCACAATTATACCCGGGTAATAATCGCCTTACAATCTACATATGCTCCGCCAAAAAGAAGAAAGTGAGAAGCCTGAGCATCCCACTTTCTATTTAAAATATATAAATTAATTATCCGTTCAATGCTTATGCAAGCATATTTGTGTCAAGAAGCTCCTCTTCTTCCACCTTACCGGCAGCAACGCGCTTCTCATAGCCTCTGTAAATAAGCCATGCCACAAATCCGAAGATCACCGGACCACTAAGTGACCAGAAGGTCGTCTTGTAGTCACCGTCCAGTGCAGGCTGGATGATAGCAAACAAATTCGCAAAGAAAAGTGTCAATGTTACGATATATCCCCATATCTTTGCGGATCTATTGGTTTTGTATACAACAAAGCTGCGATCCATGCCTTCCAGCTCCTTGAACTTAGGAAACGCGAAGGATATGAACATATACGGGATAGTCATTCCTACATTTACCATGGCTGTCAGGATCAGGAAGAACTGCTGCATGGAGTCTCCTCCGAAGGATACCAGAAGTATCATAAGAGAAACTATGGCACACTGAATCCACATGGCATTCTTCGGCATACCGTCCTCTGCGATGACACCCATATTTCCCGGCCAAAGCCCTGAAGGAGTACCCTCTATAAGCTGCTTAAGCGGAGAATAAACAAGTGTAAACATTGCTCCTAAAAGCGCAAGCAGCATGATGAGCGCATATATGCGGGCGAAGCCGTGAGCAAGCATTATCTGAGTCGCC
>ALYD01000175.1 GCA_000513555.1 Lachnospiraceae bacterium JC7 | reverse complement strand
TGTCAACCTTACGGATGAACAAGCTGCATGGAAATGCGAACTTATGAAGGCATCCAAGCACTTAAAAACCGGAAGAGCTTACTCCATGCGAGTAACACTGCAGGATATCTACGAGCAGTGTTTGACGCGTAAAGAAGCCGAGCCAAAGCTTAAAAAGCTATGTTCATGGCTGATACGTTCTCGTTTGAAACCAATGAAGGAGCTGTGCGGGTTGATCCGTGATCATTGGGATGAAATACTGAATTACATCGAGTACCGCATTACAAATGCAATTCTTGAAGGAATGAACAGTATCATCCAAAACATCAAACGACGAGCCCGTGGGTTCAGGAATAACGAGTACTTTGAGACTATGATTTACCTGAATTGTAGCAAGCTCGATATTGATGCAGTTATAGCAAATGCGTAACAGAGTTAATCATTGATTCCTTAGGTGCCCTTTAGTTGTGTGGCATATGTATGTCAAGGGTTTCCACGAAGTGGAGCAAAGCTCCCTTGACATGCATATGTCACGCAACTAAACTTCCGAAAAAGAATCAATGATTACCCACTATTTTTGACGAATAACCATAAAATTTTAGAATGAACGCCACGTGTAGATATATTATTTTGAAAGTGTAAAAATGAAAAGAAACATAGCAATCATAATTGAAAACATAATAAAAATGATAGTTACAGCTAATCCCTCGTATGCTATGGATGCTTTTATGGAAACCGGAGCGGAGATTTCAAATAAATTGAAAAGAGAAAAATACGAGCAAAGTATTAGAAACTGGATAAACTGTTATGTTAATACTTACACAGGGACAGTGGTTGATAAAGACGCATTTTGGAAATACATAGATAATAAGGACGTTATAGAACAAGTCAGAAGATTTGTATTTGATGAAATAAATGATAAATCAGAATCTAAACTAATATCAGAATTAGCAAGTGACTGTTATTCATATTGTTCTGAAATAAATCATGACATACATGACTCGGAT
>ALYD01000174.1 GCA_000513555.1 Lachnospiraceae bacterium JC7 | reverse complement strand
TTAGTGTATGCTCAGCAACCGCCTAATTTTTCAGACGGCTGCCTCATATAAACAATTGTACCTTGAAAATATCAAAATCAATTTTTGGAACAAAGAAAGCCTGAGGAGGCAATCTAAGTTCATGGATATGATCGATAGTGCTATAGAGCTTCGACTTGTTTCTTCAAGTTTTGTCATGATTAATCCAAGACCGTGACTATGTTTTGATAATGCAAATTTTCGCTCTACTTCAATTCTGTCAACGCTATCCACGTACTCCGTGTGCTTATCAATTGAAACATTCTTTCCGGGCCTTCCTAAAGCTGGTCCCGCAAGTCTTATCCCTCGAGATTTACAATACGAAAGGTTTTCCCTATTTCTGTAAATCTTATCCGCAAGTACACGCTTGGGATAATGACCATTGCGCTTGAAGAATTTTTCAATGGCGGATATCAAAACCTCGCACTCATTGTATGCGTCGAATGATATTTTTTCTAACCTGCCGAGACCATTTTCGATACTAAGATCAATCTTGGCACCGAATTCTACAGGAGCTTTGCTCTTGCCTCTGACTATCGGTCTTACAAAAGGTTGGGATATGCTTACAATCCTATCAGGAACAGTGTGAACATTGTTTTTATACATGTATTCCTGCTGTTCATATACTTTATCAATGACAGCTATTCTTTCCATCTGGTGATTATCAGGATAATAGCCATAACTCATTAACCACTCAATATAATTCCTGTCACGCTTGATGTATTGAAGTTGTTTCTTGATTGCCTTACGTATTTTCTTGGAAGATCGTTTCTTGCATTTAGCCAGGGCTAGGTAATCTTTTCTCGCATTATTTTTGTACATGCGAGGTTTTAAAAGGTTATGCTCGTAACAGACAGATGAAATAATTGCTTCAAGGTTTTCTCTTGCTTCATTTAACAAGTTTATGTCCTGTGGAAATGCAATGTTCTGCGGAGCACACGTTGCATCAATTATCATTGTACCTTTGTTTTCAGAATTACCATCTGATGGATGATCATTTTTGT
>ALYD01000173.1 GCA_000513555.1 Lachnospiraceae bacterium JC7 | reverse complement strand
GATAGTCTTATTAAGAAGCTTAACGGAAAGAAGTATCTTATCAAAGGCAATCATGATAAGAATTACGATCCTCGTCTGTTTACAGACATACAGGATTTTTTGAAAATATCTGTTGATGGAAATCATTTTTCTCTTATGCATTATCCTATGTTGTCATGGCCTAAGAAAGGTAGCGGAGGATATCAGTTACATGGGCATATTCATGCTCGCATGGACTATAACGAAGCTAACAGATCTGAAGGTCAGAGAAGATATGACGTAGGAGTTGATGCAAATAATTTCTTTCCTGTGTCATCAAAACAGATTGTTGAGTTTTTCGAGGAGTGCAGGGAAAGAGATGATTCCATATCGAGAAAAACATTAAATATGATAGGTACAGCTATTTCTAATCTTAAAGAAGGTCGTGTTTCAGAGGGGATATTTTGATTAACTGTGAGTTCAATAACAAATAGAATCATTAATAATAAAACGACAATGGAGAAGTCCTTGTCAGGAAGGGGATAATATGGGTAAGGGTTTTCAAGTAAAAGATAATGTTTTTGTGATGCCTGTTGATACGGAAAACAGATCAGCTGAAGATATTGCAAGAGATGCAGTAATAAGCATTATGGAAGTATGTGATCAGGTGGCAAGACAGCGAGAAGATGAGAATAATCGATAAACAACATGATTTCTACGATTACCTTCAAGATCCGACGGACAGAATAGTGTTTGATAGACGGGGTTCGTTCTTGCTTACAAAGGAGATTTTTTGTGAAAGAGTTGGATGCAATATGTATCGTGGCGATTCTCGATATAGGTTTGTATTACTTCAGTGCGGTGTGACGCATTGGCTTTTCATGATCACAATAACTGACAAGGATTCGTATGATAGAATTATAGATTATGACATGGAACTCCTTAATTATTGGAAGAACTACGGCAGACCGAACGAATTAATTAAGCTGATTTTGATATCGTTTAACATAAGCCTGTGGAATTACAGACTTAAGGATATGGATCCTGAGATTATCAAGACACGTGT
>ALYD01000172.1 GCA_000513555.1 Lachnospiraceae bacterium JC7 | reverse complement strand
TTGCCGATGCCACAAGCATAAAGAATAATAATCCTACCATCCCCATCCACCATCAATGTGACCATAACAAGCAGCTCGGGGGCACTGGATGATGATCTGAAGATCACAGGAACAGGAATAAGAACGACTTATGTGGATATGGTTTCTGTAGATAACACAGAGGCAACAGGAAGACTTCTGGTGTATCCGCTGTATGAGCTTACAGCACCTCAGAATATGGTCATTGATATGGCAAATTCTCAGGTAAAGTGGGATGAGGTGAAATATGCCGGAAAGTATGAAGTGGTCATAAGTTATGTGGATAAAAATGGTAATGTTAAGACCAGTCATCATACCACATCAAAAACTTACTACAGCATAAGTAATGCTATGACCAATGCCTATAACGGTCAGTTCGGTGTAGCCGTGAGAGCGATACCTACAGACGAGCAGGGATATATGGATGCGACAATTGATGCTTCCGGAAAGGCTGTATGGACAGGCATGGATGTTTCACTGGCAGACGAATATGAAGTAAGGGTGAGCTATTCAGATGCAAACGGCAAGAAGGTGACCAAAAAGTATCGTACTTCTGAAAGAAGTCATGATGTATCGGGATATATTAATTCGGCTCAGGCAGGCACCCTTAAGGTGACTGTCCGGGCAATTCCGAAGAGAAATGACGCCAAGTATTACAACATTGCCATTTCCGATTGGGCTAATATCGGAAACTATGCAGCAGATACCGGTGATTACGATGTGGATGATAAATGGGATTTCCTCAGTGATTACAAATCAACAGTAGACGGTAATTTTGCAACCAATGTAAAGAGCAACGGAACATATAACAGTGTTTCTGCAGGAGCTATAGGTTCCGGGGATGCCAATGCCTCGAAGTTCGATAAAATGCTTGGTTATATCAGGCGCTGATCCTACCAGTGTCTCGTCACTTACCTTTCTGATCTCAACAACGTCGTCGGAAACAAGTCTGTGTCCGCGTTTGATAAGTTCAAGAGCGGCCTCGGACTTACCGATACCGGAATCAC
>ALYD01000171.1 GCA_000513555.1 Lachnospiraceae bacterium JC7 | reverse complement strand
CGCTCACATCTACTGAAGCTATTCAGAAGAGAACATCCATTATCCAGAGAAGAATGAAAAATATTGGAGAAATCTCTGTAGAAGAATCAAACGATGTCCTTGGAATAGAGGATTACATTGAAGAATATGATATACCGGAGCAGTGACGCTTATGGAATACAGTGCATGAGAAGCAGTAGATGTATCTCATAAAAACGATTATGTATTATCGGTTTAGATTAACAATTCGGAGTAATGATAATGATCAGAACAATAACTGAATTAACAAAATTGTCGGGAGCTGTATATATTTACGTCCCTAAGAGAGACATCAAACAGAAGTTTCTGGAAGATGCTGAGAGAGAAGGTTTCTCTTTTGGAAATGGTTTCCGACCTACAAGAAGCCCGGGGGAATGATCTTTATAGGATCATGGAGGACATGACCATGTGTCATGTCAATTTCTTCGGACATGCGGCACACGACAATAAAAATATCGGATCTGTGGAAGAGAGTCACTATATAGACTATGTCAGGTATGTAGCTGGTGAAGATGATTATGATGACTTCAGAATAGGTGATGTGAATGCAAAAACGGTGATGTACTAAAAGTGCTTTTGTAGGAGGGAAATGTAATGATAGTTAAGACAGGGATTGCGGAAGACCATATTTTATTTGTAGTAGATGTATTTAAAGATGACGTAGATAATATTGTATCAAGTACATCTTTTGAGACCTTTCAGGAGTTTTATCGCTATATAACAGAAGAGAAATTTGAAGATACAGATGGGGTGAACTGCTGTTTAACTATATCTTATGGCGATGGTATATTCATGTCTAAAGCATTTGAAAACTCATACCCTTTTAAAGATGGAAAGATCGATCTTGGTAATCTTTTTATTACTTTAAATAGCTTTGTTGAAGTTATAGAGGAGAGCGGTGGTGTAGACATTGGACTTATAAAATCTGAAAGAGTCGTTTCCCAAGGACTTTTTGAGTTAAAAAACNCAGAAGTACTATAGGAAACTTCAGAAGATCAGATTAGATTTAAA
>ALYD01000170.1 GCA_000513555.1 Lachnospiraceae bacterium JC7 | reverse complement strand
AAAGAGGAATGGCAGTTTGTCAGATAACTTCTCATTTGTCGGGTTGACTGCTGGAACATAAAATCGCTATATAACTCAATAAGTCGGGGGAGCCGCGAGAGTGTGGGCTGATGGAGGCAAAAAGCGGAGGAACTATTGTTTTTCCGGAGAACAGGAGAATTGAAAAAATGTTTCTTTTTATTATTTTGACCTATGGAATAACATGGGTGTTATGGTATTTTGAATTCCGCGGAATGAGTGGGTTTCGCATTGCAGGATCCTTTGTTCCGTCACTGATGGGTCTTTTTTTCCTGTATCAAGAGAGAGGATTGTTTCCGAAGCACAAAAAGATTCAACTGTCTCCCTTTTTTATTTGCTTCGGGCTGCTGTATTCCGTATTATCCTTACTTCTTCCGTATCTGATTGCGCGTGTCCTTAATTCGAATACGGAAGCATTTCATATTCGAAACGAAGTGGGAGGAATCACATTTCATAATCCGTTTATGGCGGCTTTGATTTTTATTTTGGTTCTGGTTGCCGGCGGTCCTTTGGGAGAAGAAATCGGGTGGAGAGGATATCTCTTTCGTAAATTGTGTCTTCGACTGAATCCGCTGCTTGCGGCCGTAATGGTCGGAATTGTCTGGGCAGGCTGGCACATTCCCATGTTTGTCTTTCATGCCGATGGATACGAGATGTCTTTTGCGTTATACTTATTGCAGACAATCTTTCTTAGTATCATAATCTCAACAGTATTCGTAAAGTGTGGATGCAGTATCTGGGCGGCTGTTTTGTTCCATACAATTGATAATTTTGTCCTGAGTATCGGGTATCAAGAAGCATTGGGAACCGTGTGCACATACAGCATCTGCTATTGGAGCCTGCAGGGAATCATTGTTCTGATTTTAGGTGTAGTGCTTGCCCGTACCCAAAGGATTAAGAAAAATGAGCCACTAACCCCGTCCCCAAAAGGAGGAACAGTATGAGTGAAGAATATGTATCTGTACTGGATCGTTTGCCTTGCAAATTCGGGCGAAATGATGAGGAACTGAATATTGAAA
>ALYD01000169.1 GCA_000513555.1 Lachnospiraceae bacterium JC7 | reverse complement strand
TTTAGAGCACTTCAATATAACCTTACAAACACTATTCATGTTGATTTTGAAAAAATGATGGATCAACTTGAAGTGGTTAGGAATAAAATAACTGTAAGTGATACTAAGGTTGATAGAAATGTATCTAATGTCGAGAAGTTTGTTATTGATGGAAATGGATGGGATAACGCTTCAGGAAAGTGGAGATATTTAAAGGATAATAGTCCTATGACAGATACATGGAAGTCTGCAAACGGAAATTGGTTTTATCTTGGCTCTGATGGAGATATGTTAACGGATACTATTATAGACGATAACGGTGTGCTCTATTATGTTGATAAGTATGGGGCTATGGTTAAAAATACATGGAAAGCAGTAGAAAAGGATGCTGAAATCGAAGAAGGTCATGGTGATTATTGGTGGATGTATTTCGGCTCTGATGGAAGAGCGTATAAAGGTGTTTGTGATGGAGGCCCTTCATTGAAGTTAATAAATGAGAACATATATGCGTTTGATGAAAATGGACACATGATGAGTGGTTGGGTCAATATGGATATAGATAGAAATATTGGTTCGGATGAAGCATGGAAAGTAGCAAGATATTACTTTGGGGATTGGAATGATGGAACTATGGCTGTAGGCTGGAGAATAATAGAGATAAAAACAGCAGACGGGATAACGGAAAAAGAATTATTTTATTTTGATCCGAATGGAAGAAAACAATGTAATATTAAATGCAGAAAGGGACAACACATTTACAAATTAGGGAATGATGGAAGAATTGTTGATGAAAATATAGTGGAATAAAGGTGTTAATCTCTTGGGATATTAACCCTCAAGAGAATAGTATTCAAAAAGCCAATGTTATGGTATTCAGGTACTGTAATAATATAGAAGTCAAAGAGGCCGCATGACTGGATTATAGATCTGGTTGTGCGGCTGTTGTGATCATAGGGGGAGATTTAGAAGCAATGTATGAACAATGGGGTGACATATTGTATAATGGTCATGGAATAATTTGAGCTTTTTCAAGGCTATTAGTTCTAATTAGTGTGTGCTCA
>ALYD01000168.1 GCA_000513555.1 Lachnospiraceae bacterium JC7 | reverse complement strand
AAAGTGGTATTATCTTAAGGCTGACGGTACCATGAGCACCGGCTGGGTACAGCTCAATGATAAGTGGTACTATTTCCAACCGGGTGACGGAACCCTCATTATGGATTCATGGGCCAAGATCGATGACAAGTGGTATCGTTTTGAGTCAAACGGTGTGATGCAGACCGGCTGGTATTCCAACAACGGAGCGTATTATTACCTCAATACCAAGGGTGTGATGCAGACCGGCTGGAAGACAGATACTTCAGGAAACAAGTATTATCTTGATTCTGAAAACGGTAAGATGGCCCAGGGCTGGAAGACCATAGACAATAACAAATACTATTTTGCACAGAATGGTAAGATGGTAACAGGCTGGCTTGAGTACAACGGCTCATACTACTATCTTGACAAGGAAAACGGCAAGATGGTGAAGAACAAGACTGTCACTATCGACAATACAGAATACAGCTTCAACAGCGATGGTGCATGTACAAGCAATGTGAACGGTATCTCGGTGACTCATGCCACCACAGGAACTACACAGACAACATCTTCAGATACCATAAGTTCACCTGAATCTTCAAGTTCCACCAGCACTACCAACACCAGTGTAAACGGAAGCACAACTGTTACAACAACCACTACGACAGTGACCACTAACACAAGCTCAGGTACCACGACTACACCTGCTTCCGGAACCGTTACAAGCGGTCCCACATCAGGAACAGTGACTATCTCACCGGGAAGTACATCTTCGGGGAACAGCATCACTGCAAGTTCGGCGGCACCGGCTAATGTTAGTACAAATACAGGCTCAACACAGACTTCGGTCTCTGTAAGCGGCAGTTCGTCTCTTAATGAGGGACTTACAGTCGGACCAAAGTAAAACAGGAGCGTGATGACTAATCCGGGATCAGGCATGAACGTCTGGTCCCGTTCTTATGTGCAGGAAAATGCACAGGTCAGGAGAGTATGTTAGACGATTATGTAAAAGCCAAGCATCTTGGCGACGGACAGTACCGTAAGGATGTGGCAGGAGGCCGGTATCCTTATCTTACAGCACGTGGACGATA
>ALYD01000167.1 GCA_000513555.1 Lachnospiraceae bacterium JC7 | reverse complement strand
TAACTGTATGGTTATAAATGCTCTTTTTAGTACCATAAAAGTGTAGTTGTTAGAGAGTAATTACCTCTGACATCTGCACTTATTTTTTTATGCCCTGAGGGAGGTGAGGCGGTTGTATCCTGTGAGCGATGCATTCCTGCAGGCGGTGCAGACTCAGATGTATGTGGAGGGCTTTAAGGTGAAGCTTGAAAAGGATACGAGCTATAAGGGACTGTGGACTGTGAGTTTTTCGCTGAAAGAATTTTAATGTAAAGTACGCTTGACATATTTGTAAATGGATGTATACTGAAAATGTAAAGCGTACTTTACATAGCAAATACAGAAGGAAGAATAATCATGCTAAACCGTGTTTCTGAATTGAGAAAAACAAACGGGCTGACGCAACAAGAACTGGCTGACAAGTTGGAAGTGTCAAGGCAAACGATAATTTCACTGGAAAAAGGAAAATATGATCCTTCAATCGGGTTGGCTCATAAGATTGCAAAGTTGTTTAAGCTCAGTATAGAAGATGTGTTTATTTTTGAGGAGGAGTAGTGCTATGAGTAATCAAAAGAAAAATGTATGGTATATTGCTTTGCTAATTATCGGTGCGGCATTGTATGCAGCAGGGTGTTTGGAGTATATTGACAGCTTTTGGAGTGGGATGGGCGGTGCACTTATCGGAGTATCTGCTGTACGGCTGATGCTTTTAGTGAGATATAAAAAGGATCCGGAGTATGCCAAACATGTAGATATCTCAAATGAGGATGAAAGGTTACGTTTTATTGCTGATAAGGCTCGATCGCGGGCATTTTTCTTTTCGATTTTGCTTCTTTGTGCCTTGGGTATAATACTCAGACCCCTTGGATGTGTGGGTGAATCACAGATGTGTTTTTACACGGTTTGTGGGATGGAGGTAATCTACCTTATTTGTCATTTTATCACAAACAGAGAGTTTTAAGAGTAAGTGGGGCTTGATATTGGCGAAAGGGATCGGGAAACCGGTCTCTTTTATGACTATAATTCTTCAAGTATCTTTTTTATAGCTGTAACATATCCAGTTTTATAAACTGGATATCCTT
>ALYD01000166.1 GCA_000513555.1 Lachnospiraceae bacterium JC7 | reverse complement strand
CTTCATCACATTTGATGCTCATGATCCACGAGTTATGAATGCCATTCCTCGTGACAGCTTTGATAACATTTCATGTTCTTATCAGTTCATTAAGGCCATACTTAACAGCATCGATGATCTGGATATCGACAAGGATCATATGATGATCATTTCTCCTGATGAGGGTGGTATGGGTAGAGCTATCTACTATGCCAACGTTCTCGGAATCGATATGGGTATGTTCTACAAGCGCCGTGACTATGCACAGGTTGTAAACGGACGTAATCCTATCGTTGCTCATGAGTTCCTGGGAACAGATGTTGAAGGTAAGGATGTATTTATCATTGATGATATGATCTCCTCCGGTGAGTCTTTGATCGATACAGCCAAGGAATTGAAGGAGCGTAAGGCAAAGCGTGTATTCGCATGCTGCACATTCGGACTCTTTACTTCAGGCTTCAATAAGTTTGATCAGGCTTATGCAAACGGTACACTTAACGGTGTCTACACCACAAACCTTATCTATCAGCAGCCTGAGCTTCTTACCAAGCCATGGTACAGAAGCGTAGATATGTCAAAGTATATTGCGCTTCTTATCGACAGCCTTAACCACGATATGAGTATTTCTCCTATCCTCGATACTTCTACAAGAATCAACCAGAAGGTTGCGGCATACAGAGAGCATCGTGCAGGCGTTAACAAGCAGATGGAACTGTCATTTGAATAAAATTGTTATATAATGGTACAAGACCATGGATTCTATCAGATAAAGAAACATTTTGGTTTGTACAGAGATGAAGGGTCGTCCGGACAGGGCGGCCCTTTCTTTATGATATAGCGGATATAATAAAGGGTGCGTTTTGGCAAAGAATAATTTTTCGAATAAGGTATATATTTATACATTTCTAATGAGTATTCTGGTGGTGCTGGTACATTCCGTGAATTTTGCATCGGATAACAACACCCTGCTGTTGATGATTCAATCTTCGGATCTTAACAGCATAGATCTTGGCGGCATGACTGGAGCGCCGGCTCATATAGAGTAACTTTTTTTCCAATGCCTTGGGTCAGGCGGCTGTGCCGGGTATTTTTCATGATGGTCGGGATATCTG
>ALYD01000165.1 GCA_000513555.1 Lachnospiraceae bacterium JC7 | reverse complement strand
GCTGCTCCTTATATTCCGAGGATGGATATCTAGACCGTTATAGATGACCATCAGAAGAATTTGCGGCTTAACCGAAGAAATAATTCCTTTAATAATTATTATAATATGACGATATAAAGAATAGTGGAATAGTTTTTCGATTTTAGAGATTTACTGAGTAAGATTGTTTAAATTTTAATGTCTGGTTTATGAGAATCATTTGTATTTGTAAATAAATGTTTAAATCTCTTTTTTTGATAAATGCTATATTTACTATATCTTTGTAGAGGGGTAAGTACGATGAAAAGGGAAATATTAAAAAGGTTTTTAATGGGTATAGCCGGAATGGTGTTCAGTGTCTGCGTATCAGCAACGGCTATGGCGGGGCAGTGGATGGCCAATGAGATCGGATACTGGTATCTTCATAGTGATGGTTCCTATCCTGTTTATTCATGGCAGTGGATAGATTCAGATGGGGATGGGATCTATCAGTGTTATGCCTTTGACGAAAATGGATATCTGTACCTTAACACAGTGACTCCTGACGGGTATTATGTGGGACCTGACGGAGCATGGTATGTAGATTCCATGCCTGTGAGTCGGGTGTTCTTTCATAATGCATATATAGCTCCGGTTGCTATTTCTGTTCCCCAGGACGTAAAGCAGAACCGGGATCAGTTCCAATATGCCTCTGACGGTACACAGCTTGTGACTCAGATATATTCAAGTCCAAAGAGTAGCTCAAACACAAGCTCTTCAAAGAATTCCAGTTCCACATCAAAGAGCTCGAGTTCCGGCAGTAAATCAAGTACCAGGACGAGTACAAATGTGAAATCCAGCGATCTGGTCACGTCAAAGATCGTGACCGGCTCGTCGTCAGGAACGTCTGCTGATTCCGATAGCGCCGGATCATCAAAATCATCTTCAGCTTCCGGTCCGGACATGGATAATACAAGTTATGATACTGCTGGCCCCGGCAGGAACATACCGAGCAATTATTCGTCCCAGACTGTAAAGCCCACAACGGATGAAAGTACTCTGGACGTTTCGGGACCAAGGAGCGGCGGTGTTATTGAGCGAGATGGTATTGAAGATGAAGAAGAGGATGAAGATTGATAGTAAAGGGAGA
>ALYD01000164.1 GCA_000513555.1 Lachnospiraceae bacterium JC7 | reverse complement strand
CAGGGGAACTGGAAAATCGACACGAAGTATGGCAGACAATTTATGGCCGAATCCTGGGAGGAAACACTTCCGGCAACAGTATATGGGATGGAGAAATATCTTGGTTCCGGGCTGATAAAGGGTGTTGGTCCCAAGTTCGCCCAGCGTATAGTTAGAAGATTTGGAGTTGATTCCTTTACTGTCATTGAAGACAACATTGAACTTCTCATAGAAGTGGAGGGCATAGGGAATAAGCGGATCCAGATGATAGCCGAGTCCTGGCAGAAGCAGAAAGAAATCAAAAATATCATGCTGTTCCTTCAGGAACACCAGGTCAGCACGTCCTATGCAGCAAAGATCTTTAAGCAATACGGAAATGACAGTATCACTGTCATGAAAGAGAATCCTTACAGGCTTGCTGATGATATCTGGGGAATCGGTTTTAAAACTGCGGACCAGATAGCCATGAGGCTTGGATTCGGTAAGGAATCCTTTGTTAGACTTCGTAGTGGGCTAATGTATACGTTATCAGAGCTTTCAAATGACGGTCATGTATACGCAGAGAGACAGCAGCTTATAGACAGGGCGACTGAACTTCTTGAAGCATCAGGCGAACTGATCGAAAAGATTCTCGACGACATGATAAAGAAGGAAGAACTGATTCTTGAGAACCATTTTTCAAAGACAGATGCTGAGGGAAACAGCATTACTCCCATATATCTTCCACCATTTTATTATGCTGAAGTCGGAGTGGCAGCGAAGCTGAGGAAGCTTTCTGATTCTCCGGCGGGTGACAAATTATATACAAGACTTACGGAGGCAAGAAAGAAGACCGGTAACAATGAGCTTTCAGTAGATGTGGGAGCCATAGAGAAGATCACAGGAATGGCCTATGATGATATACAGGCAGATGCCATAAGGAAAGCTGCAACTGCCAAAGTCATGGTACTTACCGGAGGTCCGGGAACGGGAAAGACCACTACTACCCATGGGATAATCTCGGCATATAAAGCATACGGATTAAAGATCCTTCTTGCTGCGCCGACAGGACGTGCGTCAAAAAGGATGACCGAGGCCACAGGGATGGAGGCAAAGACTATTCACAGGCTTCTTGAATTCAAGCCGCCTGAGG
>ALYD01000163.1 GCA_000513555.1 Lachnospiraceae bacterium JC7 | reverse complement strand
AAGTAGTGCCAGTTGTCATTGATCTTCTTCCAGCCGGTCACCATATATCCGTCGCTTCCGATGTAATAATATCCTGATGAAGTGTGTATCCACTTATTGTGTATCTTCTCGTCGGTTGAGTCATCAACATAATAGTACTTTCCGTCTTTCTGACCCCAACCCGCAAATACTGCCGGCGCTACAGCCGTACATCCGATAGCAAGACTCAGACCAACGACACTCAGTTTAGCTTTCATATTCATAATCACAAGTCCTCCGCCAATTATCTAGGTAAATAATATCACGCTGTGCTGCGCAGGTTCTTATCTTTTACATTAAATTTTTTCTAATTTTCGTAATATTTTATAGGAATCTTTGAAATACCTGTACATTTTTAATGTATAGTCGCCGAAGGATTCTCCAAGAGCCATTTTATACACTCCCCACAGAGACCACAGGAGTCCGCCCATACCCATATAGGCAGTCACAACTGCGAAAGCATCATCCTCGCTCAGTGCTTCAAGGGCAATGCCTCCATCATCGCACACCTCTGAAGGCGCCTCGGCATACACTTTAATAAGCTCCTTGACCTCATCATAGCTCATATAGGAGTATATGGCCGCCATTGCAAGATCAACCAAAGGATCCGCCATACCGGCATATTCCCAGTCGATCATCCTGAGACCTTCATCGGTAAAGATAAAATTGTCCTTTACCGAATCTATATGCGCTATGGTTTTCGGTCTGTTAAGAGAAGAAAGCCAATCCATGATCTCCGAAACCTGCATCCTTACAAGAGGATAATCTTCAAACGGAATCTGAGCATTTACATCCTTTATATCCTTTTCATAACCCGTAAGCTCTTTTCCGAAATCAAACTCATGATTCAGCTTCAGTCCTGAATTGTGAAGTTTCTTTAAAAGAGTCATGCAGGCTGAAAGCTCTTCCGGCTTTCCGTAATCAGCATTCCTTGCCCCGTTATAGTACCTTGAGATCTTATAGCCGTTTTCTGAATTAAAGTATACAAGCTCCTCGGTGATGCCAAGCGCTGTTACAGCCTTGTACACTTCGCCCTCCTGTTTTCTGTTTATGAGTTTTTCCGTACCGGGTCCCGGTATACGGCAGATATACGCCCT
>ALYD01000162.1 GCA_000513555.1 Lachnospiraceae bacterium JC7 | reverse complement strand
GCCTGACCCGCCACCTGTGGATCCGTACTAAGCATATCCACCGCCAGACCTGTCATCTGGAAGAGATTGTTGAAATTCTTGATATTATGCTGTTCTTTTAAGCCATAGAGAGCGTCCAGGGCGAAGCAGAGCTCCTTATAGTTAAAGGCTGCCAGCTCTTGGCTTCTTTCCGCAGGCGGGTTAGAGATATAGTATTTGTCTGCGATGGCATCCAGATTTCCCCCGGCCTGAGCAAAGACAGCCTCCCCATTGTACAGCGTAGTGACACTGTACTGAGACAGAATGATATCGCTCACCAGCTGCAGAGGCAGATAGTATTCGCCGCCCTGAGCCACCAGATCTATGCCGTACTCTCCGGGACTGAAGGTCACCGGATCACCGTACCGTTCGAAAGAGGAATCGCTCTTCTGGAACAGATGAGGCTTTCCGTCCTCATTGAACCCGGTGGAAGCGATGACGTCTAGCAACGGATCTGAATCTGATATTCGGATGAATGCATCGTAGTCATAGAATTTGATCGTGTCTTTTGCAAAGTCAATCCTTGCAGGATATTGGGTCTCCCTGGTCAGGGTTACCGTATCAGCGTCCTTTTCAATCTCCAGGGAATATTTCTCCCCTCCTTGTGCTCCATAAAACAGACCGGTCACCCTGGCAATCAGACTCTCCATGGTATCTAACGTGATATAGGGGATATCCGTCACTCCGTCCATAAACGCTACTTCAATTTCAAAGGTATTCTCCGGATCCGTGTCACCGATATATAGGGGCAGAGTCTTGGTCTCAATCTGATACTCTTTTTCCTTTACGGTAAAGAGCTCTCCTTTTCCCCATAAGGACAGAGCCGTCTCTTCTTCTACGTCTTCAGCATTATCCGGAGCTTCTGTAGTTTTTTTTGACTTCAGATGTTCTTGCGTCTGCAGTTGTTTCTGCTGCTTCAGCTTCCTTAATGCCGGTAACGCTTCCCTCCGTGGAATCTGGTCCTTTTTCTTCACCTTTAGTCTCTGTTACGGACGCCGCTTCGGGTGTGTCGAGAGCACTGCATCCGGAAATGACCATACACACAACCAACGTTGCAGTCAGTAAACGGCTCATTGTTTTCTTCTTCATAATTTTAAT
>ALYD01000161.1 GCA_000513555.1 Lachnospiraceae bacterium JC7 | reverse complement strand
GCCGTCAGGGGCAACCTCCAGGGTATTGCAGAAAAGTGTCGGGTTACCGAGCTTTTTCATGAGAGGTGAAGCGAACTGTTCAAATGTATCGGAGATAAGTATCACCTGAGAAAAAGAACGGAGCTCATCAAGGAACTCTTTTGCACCCGGAAGGGGATCGATAGTAGCTATAACATCCTGAATCTCCCTGAGTCCGAGCCCGTGCTCCTTAAGGATACCAAGTCTCCAGTTCATGAGCTTATCATAATCCGGTTCATCTCTGGTGGTTTTCTTCAATTCAGGTATGCCGCTTGCTTTTGAAAAAGCGATCCAGATCTCAGGAACCAGTACACCCTCAACATCCAAACATGTTATATACATAAAATCTCCATTCCTCCGTCCATATGGACAGCATAGACAGTGGTGAAAGTCATGATATACTACTCACCATCATTTTCAAAAAACTGATATCAAACTATGCATATATAATATTTGAAACAAATTAGTTTATATAATAATAAATTATTATGACTCACATAAAGCCTGATTCAGACGGTTGATCTTGGGAAGTTTATCATCTATCCATGTATACAGATTCTTACGGACTTCATCTTTATTGGATTCCCATATCATTTCATGACGTTTTCCGGGATAGATTCTTAAGCTTACATCATGACCTGTTCCATGAAGCCATGCGTAAACGGTTGCCGGCCCCTTACCGTATTCACCAACGGGATCTGCGCCGCCTGCAAAAATATAAATCGGAATAATGGGAACATTGACAGCCCACTTATCTTCACGAACGGAAATAAGGCCTTTTATCATCTCATAGTATGCCCCAATGGTAAATTTTGTTCCCAGGGGATCAGCTAAATGCTGTTCACAGATCTCCGGAACTGAACAGCACCAGGCAGCTGCATTAACAGGATCGACTATATCTCTGTTGAAATAATCAGTCATGAATTTTCCGTATTTTGTGGCAGGAGCCATAGATCCGCTTATTTTTAAATCAGCAGAGACAACACCGAGGGCAGAATAAAGAGAATAATTAAAGCCGGCTGTACCGCTTAGGATCAATGCATCCACATCGGCAGGAAATTTAGTGACATAAGACCGTGAAAGGAAGGATCCCATGGAATG
>ALYD01000160.1 GCA_000513555.1 Lachnospiraceae bacterium JC7 | reverse complement strand
TTAAGAACTATAGCACCAACCAGAACGATAGCACCTGAAATAAGTACAACTGTTACGATATGTGTGATAGCATCTGCACGCATTGCGCCGTTGAAAAGGTCTTCCTTCTTCCACTTCTTCTCAAGTCCGAGATATGTTCCGTAGATTCCGGCTGTAACAGCTGCGTTTGTGCTGATATATGCAAGAGATGTTGTAAGTGATCCCTCAGGGAACTTAGGTGATACAAAGCCCTGAGCCATAGCGCCCATATTTGGTCCGCCTGTTGCTATGAGTGTTGCAAAGAATGCAACGATCATACCGATGATACAGATGGTTATACCCTTCTCAACCTTTGAATAAACGCCCTTTGTAAGGTAGCAGAATGCCAGGATTCCAAGCATTATCAGAGAACCTATTCTCCAGTCAAAGCCGAAGATGAGATTTACACCTGCTCCGGTTCCGGTGATATTACCCAGGGTAAAGAAGAAACACGACAGGAAAAGCGCCACTCCGCAGAAGCCTGAAGCTATTCCGCCATAGTAATGTCTGATAGCGTGTAATATAGGCATACCTGTCATGATAGATATCCTGTAGGATGTCATGGTGAATGTGATTCCCATGATGATGATAGGTATAAGAAGCCACATCATCTGATAGCCATAGTTCGCACCCATCATAGCTGATGTAGTGATATTTCCGGGTCCGATAACTATTCCTGTAAGTATGATTCCCGGTCCGACCTTTTTAACTAACTCCTTGAAGCTTAACTTCTTAACCTCACTGGGGTTAAAGCCAAGTCTTTCTTGCACAGTTCCAACGATCTTTGTTGGCTGGTTTAATGCAATCTCCATATATTATCTCCTTATTTACTGTGGGAACGTCAGCCTTCTTTCCACTCGGTCCGACGTCGCTTATCAGGTTATCTATAACCTGCCACAAACTCATATACATCCAAACCCTCTTTTCACGAGCGGCCTTCCGGCTAAGAGGTGATCCTTTAATTTATCTGTGCCCTTCTGAAAGACAAGAGATCATGCTGTAAATGCCAGTTAATTCAGCATGATCCCTGCCCTCTGATTTAAAGAGCTAAATTCCGGATCCCGTTTGGACGCATCCCCTTTTTGTATTAATGTTTATATTT
>ALYD01000159.1 GCA_000513555.1 Lachnospiraceae bacterium JC7 | reverse complement strand
GCATCCTCATCTGATATACCAAGATAAAGAAATCCTTTTCCTGTCAGGCATCTCGAATCCCATGAGGCATCAGCTATGATTGTAGCGTCCTCATATCTTCCATAATCATCTCCTGAAAAATAGGAGTATGAGATACCTTTTATTTTTCGTATATACGCCTCAGGAAGCTTTCCGGCATACACCTTTCCCTTCGCACTTTCTGCGATAAGTTCCAGAACATCTCTTTCGCTCTCTATCCGCTCTGAATTCCGGTTTACTATCTTTTGAACCAGAAGATTACATATCGTTGTTGTACATGCAGCTGTAATGACCGCAGTCCCCAGAAGTAAACGCTGTGATTTTCCAGATTTTATTCCCGAACATTTTTTAGCCGCAGAGTCGCTGATACAGCATATGAACAGCATTCCGACTGCGCATAAGACTGAGATAAACAGGAATACCACAACTCCTCGCCATCCGCCTCCATATAAACCAAAGCCGGAAATTATAGTTCTGTTCCAGGAAAACATCACAGGAAGTACCTTCCAAGCCGCAAAGACCTGAAGACAGGCCGCAGTAGTGAATACCACTGCATACTTCCTGTTCTCCCATTTCTTCTTGAAAGCCTTCACCCATGGTAAGTTTTCTTCCCATTTTTCGCAGTTCACGAAATCCGCAAAAGGAAGTATCACGAACACATCATAGTTTATTTCAAACCAGTGATGCTCCATGACACAATCAAATGCCAGAAGAGTCATGGCATAAACCACTCTTCTGTTGCCGCTTCTCAAAGCTTTCAGTGTTGTGTATACCCACAAGACATTGGCAGCTATATATGTGACCCACCCGTTTCGTATCAGGATCTGAGTATAGGTGCAATCAAGAAAATTGTACTCTCCGTAATTTGTAAGCGCCGAACCTCCGTTACCCACCATTTCAAAAAAAGTCCCGAATGGCTTCAATCCATACTCTGCATACATCTTTGCCGGATAAATATATCTATTGTGAAGTATGATATCCAGAGTTTTTGCCAGCGGCACCTCCTTATAATAGGCATAAACTCCGGCTATCATGAGAAGTCCCAAGGCAGGAAACACCAAAAGCATCAAAAAATCACAGCTTTTATAGAACCGGCCGAAATCTTTCTTTTTTTCAAGTACTCTTCTCCCAAAGCCTCTTGCAAGGAACATGATCATAAGAAGCAGTGAAAGATACATT
>ALYD01000158.1 GCA_000513555.1 Lachnospiraceae bacterium JC7 | reverse complement strand
GTATCTATGCGCAGTGATCACGAATGATTAGTCTCGTAAAGAGCCGGATGCGGAAAAGCCGCACGTCCGGAATTCTGTGAGGGGCAGAGGGAGCAATCCCCCTGTCTACTCGACCCATAAAAAATTTATAAATTCTTGTTAGGAATATTGACAATGGATTTATGTGAAATTCCTGAAAGATTAACTCGCGGCAAAAAAAACATTGAAATAACCACGGACATTCATGGTCAAAAGTCTGATTTTGGGCGTGCAGATTCGTGGAATTTATAGTAGAAAGTTGGATTGAAATGATATTAAGTTGATTTTATGGTTATTGTGATAAGGCATTAACAATATGCAAGAAAAATATAAATGATGGTGAACAGACAAGGGAGTAAGCGGAGTGTTAGTAAATGGCAAGACTTAAGAAACGACCACATTATGATCCGGATAAGATTATGAAGAATCTGTTGGATGCGGTATCTGAATCCTACGAGGAAACCAGAGAGCTGAAACAGACAGCAGCTGAATTTGATATGTCACCATTGAAGATTCGAAAGCTGCTTATCACCTCCGGGGCATGTAGTAATGAAATATCAAGGGTAGTAAACGATCTGCGTGCCACCGGGAAGAGCATAGCGGAGATTCAGGAGATTACGGGCCTTAAAAAATAATCTGTAAACGGATATCTGCCGTATAAAAAGTCGATTTATAAGTCGGAAGAATTATCGATGAATGCAGAGCGAATTAATATATATCGTAGGAGGCAGCAGGCGAGAAAGATGGAGATTAAGAGGCTGTTGAGAAAGAAAGTGTAGCCGTTTATGCAACTATAAATAGTTGCATAAACGGCTCATATCAATTATACTTATTTTATGAGCTTCATAAAGAGGGAGGAAAAAATTATGGGGCAAAAAGATAAATTAATTGAAAAGCTTAAATCAAACCCAAAGGATTTTACATTTGAAGAGGCTGAATCGCTTCTTGGATATTTTTCATATTATAGAAACAATAAAGGTAGGACTAGTGGATCACGTGTCATGTTTGAGAGCGATGAGCATAAATCAAAAATAATACTTCACAAACCTCATCCCAGGAAGGAGTTGCTTTCATATCAAATTAAGCAGCTGATAGAGCATTTAAAACAGGAGGGTTTATTATGAATAACATTATGGAATACAAGGGATATGTGGGCAGCGTAGAGTTCTCAGAGGCGGATGG
>ALYD01000157.1 GCA_000513555.1 Lachnospiraceae bacterium JC7 | reverse complement strand
CCCCCCAAAAAAAAATATGTGCCGGGTTTTCGATGAAGACTTGGCACTTTTGAAGTTTAAAAAATGAACTAAATAATATGAACAGAATCAGGAGAAAATATGAAAAGTTATTTTTATCCCGGAGTGGAAAAAAAGACAATAAACCTGTTTGACAATATAGTTTATTCACATGTCAGGGATCTGGAGGCTAATGCTTTAGAACTCAAACTTTCTGTGATGGTACAGAACGGTAATGCCGAGATGCGTCTTGCGGCAGGAGCCGATGATCCAAAGGTTGACCATACACGGAAGCCGGCACTTTTCTTTATTCCCGGAGGCGGATGGCGCGGTGCAGACAAGAATCTGATGCTTGGGGAAATGAGTGAGTTTGTCAATGCAGGATATGCGGTTGTAAGTGTAGACTACAGAAATTCATCCCTCGGAAAGTGGCCATGCCAGATACAGGATGTAAAGACTGCAATTCGATTTATCCGTGCCAATGCTGAGAAATATGATATTGATCCGGACAATATAGGTATATTCGGACGATCTGCGGGGGGACATCTTGCGGCATTTGCTGCCATGAATCTTCCTGGATATGATACAGAAGAATACAGTGAGTATTCATCGGAAGTGCAGGCTGCTATCGATATGTTCGGACCTGTAGACATTGGCGCAAATATGGATATGGAGATGAAAAAGTTCTCTGACCCGAATTTCAGATGGCACAGGATAGAGGATACTCACGGAGGAGCACTTATAGGCGGTGATCCTGTAACTATTCGGGAGCGTGCCGAGAAGGCATCTGTTACAAATTTTGTTAATGAAAAGATGGTGCCTATGATGCTTCTGCACGGAGATAATGACCCTATCGTGCCTGCGGAGGTATCAAGTGAGATTCTATATAAGAAGATAGTAGAAGCAGGAATGGAAGACAAGGTCAGCTACTATATGATTCCTCATGCGGGACACGGTACACGGGAATTTTTTCAGGACAGTACCAAGGCACTGATGATTCAGTTTTTTGACGGACACTTGAAAAAGTATTATAAGAAGTGAGTAGATAACGTCGTATTATGCACCAGCTTGTGTGTAATGCGATGTTTTGGTATGAAATTGTACATGTATGGGAACATCTAAAAAAAATTAAAAAAGTGTTTGACATCCGCATTGTGAATTGTTATTATAACTGAGCACTTGAGCGATGCGGAACATCAGTTCTGATAAACAAGTGATA
>ALYD01000156.1 GCA_000513555.1 Lachnospiraceae bacterium JC7 | reverse complement strand
CATTACGATCTTCATTTAAGGCCTCCAAATAATGTCTAATAAATAAACGACTGTTGCTATCATTCCTATCTTTGTATCAGGTGTGTTCAACGTCGGCAGAATCTCTTTCGCAGGAACTTCACTGATCATCATAATCGGTGTAGTACTTGAGACATTGAAGGCTATTGAGTCACAGATGGTTGTAAGAAACTATAAGGGATTTTAAACGACTGATTATAACAAAGCCTCCTCAGAACATGATTTCGGGGAGGCTATAAGTGTTTATTTATTAGACATTATTTGGAGGCCTTAAATGAAGATCGTAATGCTGGGAGCACCTGGTGCCGGTAAGGGCACACAGGCCATAAAGATTGCAGATAAGTATGGTATTCCACATATTTCAACCGGAGACATTTTCAGAGCCAATATCAAGGGCGGTACCGAGCTTGGAATGAAGGCTAAGTCCTACATGGATAAGGGCGAGCTTGTTCCTGATGAGGTTACTATCGGTATGCTTCTTGACAGGATCGCTCAGGATGATTGCAAGGATGGATATGTACTTGACGGTTTCCCACGTACTATTCCACAGGCAGAGAGCCTCACAAAGGCACTTGCTGATAAAGGTGATAAGATAGATTGCGCTATGGATATCGAAGTTCCTGATGAGGCTATCGTTCAGCGTATGTCAGGAAGAAGAGCATGTCCTAAGTGCGGTGCAACATATCATATTGTATATGCTGCTCCTAAAACAGAGAATGTTTGCGACAAGTGCGGATCAGAATTGATCATTCGTTCCGATGATAAGCCTGAGACAGTTCAGGATCGTCTCAATGTTTATCACAAGCAGACAGAACCACTTATTTCTTATTATAAGAACGCCGATGTACTTCGCGAGGTTGATGGTACAAAGGAGCTTCAGGAAGTATTTAATGACGTGGTTGCTATTCTTGAGAATAAATAAATGGAACACTTTGAGGATTGGAGCTCAGTCCTTGAATTTATGAACTGGGCCGGATCCTTTTTTCTAAGTTTTGAGTCGGAAAGAAGTTATAAATGATAGAAATCAAATCAAAGCGAGAAATCGAATTGATGCGTGAGGCAGGAAAGATTCTTGCTGAAATGCATGAAAGAGTGGGTGAGAAGATCGCACCCGGAATCAGCACAGGAGAGCTTGATGAGTTTGCGGAAAAAACAATGCGCAAGCTTGGCGGTTTTCCAAGCATGAAGGGACTTTATGATTTTCCC
>ALYD01000155.1 GCA_000513555.1 Lachnospiraceae bacterium JC7 | reverse complement strand
AATGCAAAATACTGACTTTGGATAATCTGGGAATGAATAACTTCCTTTTAATGTTTATGTCTTATGGCAGGCTGTTTATATATTCAGTCAATGCTTCCCTGTCATAGTAGCTCTTCGGCCCTGTGAGAACAAAATCCGGCTCTGTACCGCGATCTATATCATAGAATGAGCCGTTTTTCATGAAAGACAGCTGTCTTGGGCTAGAAATTCTAAAGGATGTTCCCCATGCTGAAGATATCGGCTGGGTCACGCAGGCACCACCACCGGAATTTCTTCCAAGAAGTGTGACAAAACCTGATTCCTTAAACATACATGGCACCAGATTACCGCAGGAAAAACTGATAGGTGATATCAGGCAAAAAAGCTTTCTGTCGCCCAATGTATCGTTATCATCAAACTTTCTGTCCCGGTTTACATCAGCCCTGTAAGTAGAGTTACACATAGCACCTGTCATGGTATCCCTCATTCCTATTGAGCCTTCCTGAAGGAACCATGCAATAACAAACTCAGCCGCATCAGCAGATCCACCGATATTGGTACTGAGATCAATGACTACATTTTCTATAGGGCTGTTTTCACGAGTTATCTGATCATGAGCCTTCATTATAAGTCCTACAGTGTCTTTATCTGAAAACTCTACAGAATCCTTAGCTTCATAGTACTCATCAGCAGGCTTCGGATAAATAAATTCATCAAAAGTGATGTAGGCGGTGTTTCCCACTTCTTCATATCCGGGAATACCTTCGGGATAGACATTGGCACGCTCTCCCCTGTACAGCTCGATAGCTTTCAGCATACGGTTTTTGAAACACTGTCAGCAGTATAGTCAATCTGTCCGGACAAATAAGAGAATCCAAACCATTTGCTGTGAATATCATCGATGTAATCAGAGATAAGTCTGTAAATAGCTTTGTCCGCATCTTCCACACTTCCACCAATTAACTTATCCTTGAATCCGACCTCATTGAACAGCTTATCAAAACTATCTATACGATGATTTTCCTTAAGACCATACAAGTTGTCCAGCACAGACTCTTTTTCAAAGCCTCACTGGCTACTTTTTTTCATCAAATTCTTCTCGGCTATCATTTTTCTTTTGTTTATGAAAAGCAAAACACATTTGTATAAACCTACTTAAAAATAGGATCACGCAAAGTATATGCAAGACAAAACTAAACACTGACTCATCATATTCTTTTTTTAAAAATGCCTGAATAAGAACAAAGCCC
>ALYD01000154.1 GCA_000513555.1 Lachnospiraceae bacterium JC7 | reverse complement strand
ATGGAAGTTTCAACTCATCATCCGAAGAGTTTTTGAAGTATGTTACTCCAGAGTATTCCGTGATCAGCTGTGCGTCCGGTAATGACTATGGACATCCTCATGCAGAGGCATTGGCACGGCTTAAGTCCGCAGGAACTCATTTATTTCGTACGGACAAGCAGGGAACTATTACAATCAGGTCAGATGGTCGACATATAAGATATGATACGGCACCGTGCGATGATTTCACGCCGGGTGAAATGATACTGAAGCCTCAGGATGTGACTAGGGCAGATGCCGGTGTTCCGAATGAGACATTGGCAGCAACACAGGTAGTACCGGAGGCCGGTACATATAAATATGTGAAGAACACAAGCAGCCAGAGGTTTCATCTCCCGGGATGTGATTCAGTGAAGGATATGAAAGAGAAGAATAAAGAGTACTCTGATCAGTCACGGGATGAGATTATAGCTGAAGGATATAAGCCTTGCCAGAGGCGCATGCCGTGAGGGCGGATATACATGAATGGGAAAGCTTTTTTAGGATTGTGATTTATGGATTATCGTGATGTTTGTTCGTAGAGGAGAGGACTATGGTGATGTCTGAATTCAGAAACAAAGTTGTTGTTATAACAGGTGGTGCTAATGGTATAGGAAAGAGCATTGCGGACGAATTCATCAGTCAGAAAGCACATGTTGAGATTATTGATAAGGCTCCGGGAAATCATTATGTTGGTGATATCTCTGATAAAAAGGTACTGGAAGAGTTCTCTGAATATGTGATCTCAAAGCATGGCAAGATAGATATTCTGATAAATAATGCGCTTCCGGTCATGAAGGGAATAGATGATTGCTCATATGAGGAATTCGAATATGCACTTGCTGTTGGAGTTACAGCACCTTTCTATCTTACGAAACTCTTTTCACAGTATTTTTCAAAAGGTGGATCTATAGTCAATATTTCTTCTTCTCGGGATAGAATGAGCCAGCCACAAACTGAAAGCTATACAGCGGCAAAAGGAGGAATTGCTTCACTTACTCATGCACTTGCTGTCAGTTTTTCAGGAAGAGTCAGGGTTAATTCTATTTCGCCGGGATGGATAGATACTGAAAACAGGATATATGAAGGTCCCGATGCGGTACAGCAACCTGCCGGAAGAGTAGGAAATCCTATGGATATTGCAAATACGGTTATGTTTCTGTGTTCAGAAAAGGCAGGTTTTATAACTGGAGAAAACATTTGCGTTGATGGAGGAATGACAAAAC
>ALYD01000153.1 GCA_000513555.1 Lachnospiraceae bacterium JC7 | reverse complement strand
CTTTTAAACAAAATTATTTTGACCCATAACCCCCTGCTATTACTGGCTCTGTAAGGTTTTGTTCATTTCAAATAAAATCTACAAAACAGTAATATACACCTATACAATATTGTAATAGTTTTGTTTGTTTTTACAGTAAAATATGTCATAAGTGGTAGATAAATGGTTTATTTCAAATTAAGCAAAACCTTTAAAAAGATCAAAAATAGACAGCTATGTTTCCTGCCAAAATGCAGATAAAACATAGCTATCTTTGTTTTTAATCATCCATTGTTATGGTGTGAATGACATCATATACCATTTTATGGATCAATCCTCAGCTTTTCGAAGCCTGAATTTTGTGTTATACGCAGTCTTTAAAACCACTTTTTTGTGGGGGCTGGGGTGGAATCGTAATGATTCGGTATTCTAAAGTACATGTGGGCGAACATAAAAAAAGACGGGGACGAATAATCTCATTAAGATCAATCGCCACCGTCTGTGGTAACAATATTCAATTATGCTATGTCATTTTAACTTCCGGAATAACTTACTATCGCATCATCCCGGCATACTTGAATTCAACAGTCTATAAAGAACTGTTTTTCTTCTGCTTTCTCCGAATCAAGAATACAATACATGCGCCAATTACTACACCGATTGTGTTTAAGATCAAATCATCAACATCCGTATGTCTTCCGAGGCAAAAGAGCTGAGTCATTTCGATAAGTAGAGTAAACCCGGCCCCTGCAAATATTGTTTTTCTAACCGTATCAAGTCTGCTAAAACATATCGGCCATACGATCCCAACCGGTATGAACATTGTGATATTTCCAATAATGTTCATCTTCCAACCATCATACCGGTCTACAAGAAAATAAAATGGAATGAAACTAATCATATCACGGATATCATCTCCAAAGCCAATCTTTAATGTCGGTATCTTTCCATTCTCAAGATGGAATCCGAAGTATACAAATCTGCAAATAACAACGATACACACATAAACCAAAAGTTGCCGACATTCACGCTTTACTGAAAATGTCTTCGATTTTATCGCTATGAAGCATCGAATGATTATCCATATTATCGTTATAAATAGAAAAAGTTGAAAGTATGTGATCTCAATCATTATCTCCGTGATCCTTAAAACTCCATTTATCGATTGCATATGCAAATAATCATACTACAATCCTTGGTACAATCACAAACTGATATTGACTTATATCTTTAATAAATATATAGTCAGAAAAAGGAAGCAACCAATC
>ALYD01000152.1 GCA_000513555.1 Lachnospiraceae bacterium JC7 | reverse complement strand
AAACTGTAACGAAAAACTCTGTACTCATAAGAAACAGCTTCATACATTATGGCGGAAGATAGAAGATTATTATGAAGCACGTAAAAAATGGCTTAAAGATTTCCGATGATAAAAATTAAAAAGATAAATGATTATTTCCTGATAAGAATCTGTCGACATTTTTCAGGACGATGCTTTTTATAGAAAGAAAAGGAGGGTGTGAAATGGAAGATCAAAATAATTTTAGTTTGCTGGTATCATTTATCGTATATCTTCTTTTAGTTATAGCAATGTGGAAGATTTTTGTAAAAGCCGGCGAAGCAGGCTGGAAGAGCCTGATCCCGATCGTGGATTTTTATTATCTTTTCAAAATTGCTATGGGAAACGGATGGCTTTTTCTGCTGATGCTCATTCCTCTTATAAATGTTGTAATAGTGTATATCATGTTATGGAAACTGGCCAAGTCTTTTGGCTGCGGCGTAGGTATGCGTATCCTTACGATGCTTATTCCGAATCTTGGTACGTTGATTATCGGATTTGGAGGTTCAACCTATATTGGTCCACAGTAGATTATAAAAAGGAGTACATTATGAAAATAACAACATTCAACCCGGTGATTTATACCAAAGATGCTGAGCCTACTATCAAACTGTTTAAGGAACTTGGATTTGAGCAGACACATAATAAGATAGGCTCAGACGTGGAGTTTTCTGCACATCGTATGAAAGATTCTAACGGATTTCATATTGATATAGTGCAAGCACCCGGTACACCGAGGGAAATAACAGCCATACGTATGAATGTTGATGATTTTGATGAGGCATATGCACTGTTAAAGGAAAAGGGATTCAGAGAAGCAGAGGGATTTGGTAATAGCACTGAGTCAAGCAAGTACGCTATAATGAAATCTCCATCCGGGTTTATCATTGATCTCATACAGCATATTAAGAACTAAAAAAGTATACAAAAGAGCCGGAGGAAAAAACCCAATGTCATTAAGTTAAGATGACGAAAAATAGATCTCAGTATTAGAAATAATACTGGGGTCTTTTTTTATAAAAAAAACATGTCTGAGGGTTCCAGGAAACCGGTGCACTTTTCTAAAGGTTCATTGTCTCTCCAAAACTTAACTATTTATACATAATTGTCGATATATTGAAGATAAGTGGAATTATTAAAAACTAAATACAGTATGGTACATATGTTTGTGAGTATCAATTCACAGGGATGCTCCACCTGCTAAAGCAAGCAGGTTTCCGCCCTTGGTAACG
>ALYD01000151.1 GCA_000513555.1 Lachnospiraceae bacterium JC7 | reverse complement strand
GAAAAGATAAAGGCAGACTATCCTGAAATCCCCGCTTTCGAGGAATACAGTGATCTCCTTTCTGCAATTAAGGGTGCCATGGTTTAATCTATTCAGTTATATCCATAATCAAATCCCGCATAAAAATTTAAGCCATCCCACTGTTTTTCATGTTAAACTTCAGTGATTTCCGCTGAATATAACATAAAAAACAGAAGGATGGCTCTTTTTATCCTTATATCTGATGTGTTCTTATTTTTTCCAATAATCCTGTACAACCATCAAGTATACTTTTATATACATTCTCAAATCTACGGGTATACCATGGATCCTCTATCGTAGCATCCTGAGTATCTGTATACTCCATAAGATAATGAACCTTCCCCTGTGGATCACCGTTGAATAAACGGTTCAGATTGTACATATTCTCCTCATCCATGGCAATAATAAGATCAAAGTCATCATATTCCGACTTCTCTATTCTTCTTGCACGATGATTTCCTATGGGAATCTTATGTGCTTCCAGGGTCTTTCTCATTGGCAGATAAATCTGGTTTCCTATCTCTTCCAATGAAGTCGCTGCTGAATCAATATAGATATCCACATCAGAATCAGATCTATCCTCAATGAGATATTTCATAATATACTCTGCAGACACAGATCTGCAGATATTGCCATGGCAAACAAATAAAATACGAATCATCACAATATACCTGTATTTCTGCCGGTTTACAGCCTCTTTCCCATCAGTTATCCACTTTATTGAGCTTTCTTCAGCTTAGCCATATGATTTTCGCCCCAGGCTGAAAACTCATCCAGTATGATAATAATTGACTGTCCCGCCTGAGTAAGGGAATATTCAACCTTAGGCGGTATCTGGGGATATTCCTTACGATTTATAAGTCCTGCACACTCCAGCTCCTTTAAATTTCTGCTCAATGTTTTATAAGAGATATCATGAATATATCTCTGAAGCTCATTGAATCTCACTGTCGGATATACTGACAATGTGTACAGTATAGGCATTTTGAATTTTCCCGATACCAGGGATAAGGCGTACTCAAATCCGGTTTCAGGATTTGCAAGTTTTTCTTTGATACTTGTTCTGGTTTTCTCTGCATCTTTTATATCGGCCATATTCTCCCTCCCCTTAAATTACAATAAAGCGATTTTCCAGAATTTAGAGACCTCTATTCCCTCATTCTCCTGAATAAATCAAGATGCTCTATACCATTGATCTCTATGGAAAATCCAATGCTTTACATTTTGACCATATAATATGCTCTTCACGTATTTCCTTTTCGTTATTGTATCATTTAATTTATAAATAATACAATAA
>ALYD01000150.1 GCA_000513555.1 Lachnospiraceae bacterium JC7 | reverse complement strand
CGTTTATAGTCTTGGAGCCGTTCAATTTTGCTGTCTCTTCATATGTTTCAAAATCACAGTATTTCGTGAAATCCAAAAGTGTATTTACAAGCGTCCACGCTTTGATACCTTCAATATTTTCATCCGAATAATTCTCATCAAAGCTGTCAACAATCTTTGTATACCCTACCATGATCTTTCCTTTGAAATCGACATCATAACCTAAAGACCTGAAGATATCCGCAAAAGGAAGTTTTTTGTATTTCTCCTCAAACTCTGCGATTGTAAGCGTGCTTGTGGGATCTCCCGAAATGTCCGCCATGATGGCTTCTATCCCCGGAAGGAATTTACGTTCAAACCCTTTTGCAGTATCAAAGATATCGTTCGCCTCGCTTTCAGAGTATCCGAGACGTTTCAGCATGTACTCAACAGTCTTATGCTTAATGGCAAGTCCATCGGTTTCCGGGGCTCCCTCCTGATAGTCATCGGGTTCATCCGACAGCAGAGAAACATTCTGAATACACAGCATATTAACAAAGGGATCCAGCGGTTCCGGTATAATTGAGACACTCACCATCGGCGTTCCATAGAGATTGCGTCCCGGATCAGAGTAGTATTTCGTCATCTCCTCAACGGAGGAAATAGACATAAGATCCTCCACATAGGGCTTTAATGGGTCAAATCCTTCTTTATTTCTGGTATCCCAGTCCGTAAGCAGTGCGTAATAGTTTTGGAGTGATGTCAGATCCTGATCATCCTTTTTTTCGCCAGTCAGGACGGCAAGCTTTGCTTCGTTGATAATATCAATCTGCTCTGTTCTTGCGGAAACATTTTCTGCGCCCTCTCTTATCTTTACGTTCTCAGCCCAGTCCCGGTTAATGGCTGCCGCAAAATCATCCTTAAGGCTGATATCGCCCATACCCTCATAGGTTCCGTAAATCCCGGAGTCAATCCACTTTGCACCGGGGCGATCAGCTACAGGTTTATATTCAGCTGCAGTTGTTTCCACTGAAGTATCTATCGGTTCAGATTCTTTGTTTTCATCACTCTCAGTCATGGTGCTCTGCTGTTCATTGGCACTGCCGGATGTTACGTTGGTAGTCCCTGTGCTTCCACATCCGGTAAAAAATGTACCAGCCACTATTATCAATGACAAAATACTACTGATCAGTCTATTTTTCATAGGTAGCCTCCTGCTTGCATAAAAGAACGAAGGTATTTAGCTCATCCGGTCTTTTTGTTTAAGTTATATTCCCAGCAATCCATTGATGTATGTTGTGAGATACTGCCTGTCGTAGAACTGTTCTGGTTTGGGGATTACAAAGTCCGGTGTCACTCCCTGGTCTATATCATAGAAGG
>ALYD01000149.1 GCA_000513555.1 Lachnospiraceae bacterium JC7 | reverse complement strand
CAAACTCTATTGGATATTTACAGAAATCGGCAATCTCCTTTGGGGTCCTTCTCTCATTCAAACATCTGCCATTTTTTTATTATCTCGGCAAATCTCGGCAGACAGTATCTTACTTTTCCATGACCGTTTTCCTTGATGAGTCCCTTGTCTATCAGTCTGCGTCGGTAAACAGCCATCTGGTTGGATTTAATATTAAGTTTCTCCCGAATCTGAGACACATCTTCTATGCCATCTGACATGATTATCAAGAATTTCCTATCTCTTTCCGAAAGCTCACTCCAAAGCTTGGCATAAACATTTCTGTCTAGCTGATTATCATATTCATTCAGCACTTTATCCCATGACTCTCCTTCATACTTCCACCTCATATAACCCAATGCCTGGAATGCAAATGAATATCCTTTTGTAAGTTTAGCCATCTTTACTGCTTCTTCTTCACTTAAATTGAAAACTTTTTTATAGTCTTGAGAAATCAAGTACAGTCCCAGCGGTTCCAAAACTATCTTGGGCATACGATAAAGAAAAGTAAGAGTCTTTTCATTTTGCAGGTCAGAGATGTTATCATATAATCCTGTCATAAGCAAATAAATCGGGTACTCTTCACGGATATATATTTGGAACTGACTAACAAATGGACGTACAAACTCATTGTTTACCACTTCATCCAACATGATCAGAATGCGTTTTCCGGCAGCTTTTATCACAGATAGCATCTTGCCGACTGTTACGGCCATGTCAACCGGTACATTTTCCTGATGTATTGTGACACCGGCAACAGCTATAGATATATTGATATCTGCTTTTGAAAACAAAGGCTTAAGAATAGGATTTTCATAAAGTGTGGATGTTATTGTCTGAAGTATGTCTCTTTCCGGATTAACATTGACTATTATCCACTTGGGGTTATCCTTCATTTCTTTAGATATAGATGACAGCGCAACTGTTTTCCCGCAGCCTCTTATACCCGTAAGAATACATGCCATATATGGTGGAATTTCAGAATTGAAAGTTGAAACTATTTCATCTACCACTTCCGGTCTTGATATATACTGATTTGGTTTTATTCCAAATGCTATTGTATATGGATTTTGTCCTTTCATTTTTACCTCCATGGGTCATGAACGAATCGAGCTTGCTCTAATTCTTATATGACAATGTATGTCCAGAATCTTCCATTTTTATACATTACTAATCTATTTGTATTCAGATATATTTATTTATATTTGATTATATATCATCATATTGTTTATACGTCAACATTATTTCATAAGTCGAAAAGAGCAGGACCTCTGGCATTAAAAATGCGGGCATCCTGCTCTAAATAGTGTTATCTTAACTATTCTCTGGTGGTGAAAAGGAATCACTTAGACACAAGCATGCTTTCCTGGACTTCTTGGA
>ALYD01000148.1 GCA_000513555.1 Lachnospiraceae bacterium JC7 | reverse complement strand
CGTAAAAAAGACATTAACTTATCTTTTTTAATTATAAACGAAATGGAACTCATTTCTATAATGGTGGCAGTATTTTTTATTTTACTTCATAGCATTTTTTAACATTTCCAGATACTCTTCCCTGACGCTCTCCGGTCTGACAATCCTGATACCTCCGGCAAACTGAATCACCCATGCATAAAATGTTCGGCTGACTGATACTTTTACAGTTGCTCGAAATGTTTCTTTTGATTCTGGCCTTACGGTAAAATCATCTCCAAAGTGATCCACAAGATTTTTCATCAAAGCATTGTCACAAATCAAATCCACTTCCTGATCAACACCGTCATACATCTTAAAGACCTCTTTGGTAAATGCCGTAAGCTCACATCCATCAGGAAGTGGAACATATTCTTTTGGGCAAAGTTCTACACGAAGCATGCGGTCTATACGATATGAGATCACCTTTTCATGTTTCTCATAATAACCTAGAAGATAGTAATTATCATTGTTCCATAAAAAGCAATATGGGCTGCAATAATATATCTCCCCATCGTTCTTAAGTATCTTTTCCTTCTCGGGTGAATAATCAATGTACTGAAAAGAAACTACACTCCTTTTTTCAATAGCTCTTTCAATTACATCCACTACCAGATGAAGATGATTATTATCCGACTTAACCCGGTCTGAAACAAAGATTCGCGGTGACATATGGGATCGCTGATATCTGCTCGCCATAGACCCAATCTTTGATATCATCTCCTCACTGGAATCTGCAGAAATGAATTTAGCTGAAGAAATCGCATCTATAAGCATCTTAAGCTCCGGAAGCTGAAATTTCCGTTCTCCAAGGAAATAAGTATTCTCATGAGACTTTGAAACAATGATATCGGCCCCAAAGCTCTCAAGAACCTTAATATCGTCATCCAATGTATTTCTGGTAATCGAATATCCTTTATCCTGAAGGGCTTTCATTATGGTTTTCTTATCTGCCGGATGTTCCTCATCTGTTTCATCCTGCAGATATCGTAATAGGGCTAATATACGTCCTTTGGAATTAGGTTTTTCCATTAATTAGCAGCCTCCCTGTTGTACTATATGGAATCATTTTGTTGAAAAATAAAAATTATTTTCATGTTGACTCATTGTATAAAAACCGATACAATGTAAACAAGTTAAAGAGATGTGGCGAGTGCTTCACAGATCTGAAACGATTCGTGATGAAACTAAGAACGGTAGATGAAATGGCGTGTGTTTCATTGATTCGAGGTTCTTTTTTTGTTGGATTCATCAGTTACATACCTAGAAGCTCATCATCGTTACTGCTCATACTTATGGATTCTTCACCACTTTTCTTTTTATTCAACCTTTGACTAACAGACGGTTCATATACTTCTATGAATTCCTTAGGAATATATTTAGCC
>ALYD01000147.1 GCA_000513555.1 Lachnospiraceae bacterium JC7 | reverse complement strand
AGGAACCCGAAAGGCCCTTGGAGCCACCAACAATGACATTCGCCTGCAGTTCATCATAGAGGCAATGGTCATATGTCTTCTCGGAGGTATCATAGGAATAATTACCGGGTTACTGTTCGGTATGGCTGCAACAAAGGTAATGGGATATCAGGGGACTGCCTCAATTGCAGGAATCCTTGCCTGCGTACTATTTTCGATGGCATTCGGTCTTTTCTTCGGATATTATCCGGCAAACAAGGCAGCGAAAATGAATCCTATAGAAGCATTGAGATACGAATGATTGATATAAGTATTATGATGCGCGAAATGATTCAATATCGACTTTTGACACTCACATCATGAAACAACACAACCGGGAGAGATAGTATGAAAGAGAACAATTATAGAATACTTATTGCAGAAGACGACAGAGATATCATAGACCTTCTGGAATTATATCTTGAAAATGCAGGTTACGAGGTTCTGACAGCTGAAAACGGACTTCTCGCATGGGAATGTCTGGAAAAGGAAAAGAACATCGACCTCGTTATCATGGACATCATGATGCCGGAAATGAACGGATACCAGCTTATCCGTAAGGTGAGGGACCATCATAATCTGCCTGTAATAATCATTTCCGCAAAAACAGAAGACAGCGACAAGATACTGGGACTTGATTTAGGTGCCGACGATTACATTGCAAAACCCTTCAATCCACTGGAGGTGGTGGCGAGGGTGAGATCGAATCTCCGGAGATATTATCATTTAAATGATCAGACATCGGAGGACGATGGACAGCTTCATGTTGGTGAGCTTACTCTGGACAGCAACAGTATGTCTCTGAAAAAAGGTGATAAGGAGATAGCTCTCACACCTATGGAGTTCAAGATACTGAACCTTCTTATGCAGAATCCGGGAAAGGTATTTACGAAGATTCAGATATACCAGCACGCCAGCGGAGAATACGTGGAAAATGATGAAAACACCATCATGGTTCATATATCAAATCTTCGGGAAAAAATAGAAAAGGATCCGAAGATGCCGGAATATCTGAAGACCATAAGAGGACTCGGCTATAAGATGGAGAAAAAACAGGCCTGAAAAAATCCTTCAGATTTAAAAATTATAATCGTGTCATATACAGTTTGGTGAAATCTGTATAGTGAATGGCACCGGAGAAAACAATGAAATCATTTGCACTGAACAATAAAAGAGGAAGCCTGTATTTCCTCATCATGAGAGGTTATCTCGGCTTCATATCAGGAACCGTACTTTTGATACTCTGTCTCTATTTCGGAAATTATCTGGCTACCCGGAAGCTTGATGAAAAGTATCTGACCAGCACATATTATGACCATTATGCTTATGAAGAGGATTTTGTCACAGAAGATGGCGGGAAAAACACTCTTATGATCGAGTACAGCTATACCGAAAACGAAGATGGATA
>ALYD01000146.1 GCA_000513555.1 Lachnospiraceae bacterium JC7 | reverse complement strand
ATCTATGTATTTTGTAGCTCTGCTTTTGCAGAGCTTTTTTGTTGGAGTAATTTACATGTATTATTTGAAATCAGAAGCAAGTTTCGATGCCGCTCATTTTCTGAAGGACTATGAGGGCAAGTGCAGAAACGTTCATGGACATAGATGGAGAGTTGTTGTTGAGATAAAGGGAGAGACCCTGAGTGAGGAGACCCAGACAAGAGGCATGCTCATAGATTTTTCAGATCTTAAAAAGGCTGTTAAGGATGCCTGCGATTTCTTTGATCACAGCCTCATATACGAAAGCGGATCTCTGAAAGAGACGACCATAAAGGTCCTTGAAGAAGAGAACTTCAGGTTAAATGAAGTTCCTTTCCGCCCTACAGCGGAGAATTTTTCCCGCTTCTTTTTCACAGGTCTAAAGGATAAGGGCTTTGATGTTCACAGAGTTGATGTCTACGAGACTCCGAACAACTGTGCGAGCTTTGAGGAATAAGTATGAAAGTAGTAGAAAAATTTGTAAGCATTAACGGCGAAGGAACAAGAGCCGGTGAGCTCGCAGTATTTATCCGTTTTAAAGGCTGTAATCTGAGATGCAGCTACTGTGACACCATGTGGGCGAATGAAGGAAACTGCCCATACACTGAGATGTCTAAGGAAGAGATATTGGCATATATCCTGGAAACAGGCGTGAAAAATGTTACCCTAACAGGCGGAGAGCCGCTGCTTCAGAAGGGAGCTCATGAGCTCATACAGCTTCTTCTGGAAAACGGGCTTTCAGTAGAGATCGAGACAAACGGAAGTGTAGACCTGAGACCTTTTACAGAGGGAAGACGTCCTGTATTCACCATGGATTACAAGCTCCCGGGCAGTAACTGTGAAGATGGCATGCTCCCTGGGAATTTTGAACTTCTCGATCATCAGGATACGGTGAAGTTTGTATCAGGCAGCACGGAGGATCTCGAACGTGCGAGATGTCTCATCGAAGAGTACGGGCTTACTGAACGATGCCATGTTTACATAAGTCCTGTGTTCGGAAACATTGAGCCAAAGGACATAGTGGATTACATGATAGATCATAAAATGAATGATGTCAGATTACAGATCCAGATGCATAAAGTTATCTGGGATCCGGACAAAAGAGGTGTCTGATGATAGATAAAAAAGCAATAGAAGAGCATATCCGCGGAATCCTCATCGCTCTTGGGGATGATCCCGAGAGGGAGGGACTTCTGGAAACTCCGAAGCGTGTTGCCGAGATGTACGAAGAAGTTTTTGCGGGGATGAATTACACAAATCATGAAATAGCCGATATGTTCGATAAGACCTTTGAAGATGGTCTGGATGCCAATGCTGATTCCCAAAGCGTTGTGGTCATGAAGGACATCGACATTTTCTCCTACTGCGAGCATCACCTGGCCCTTATGTACGATATGAAGGTCAATGTTGCCTACGTACCGAA
>ALYD01000145.1 GCA_000513555.1 Lachnospiraceae bacterium JC7 | reverse complement strand
AGGAACAGCCTGTTGAAGCACTTCGAGCAATTATAGACGGGGCGGAAGAGATTCTTGAACTTGCAAAAAAACAGGAGAATTGCTCTATGATTTATCTTTCTTCAGAAGAAGCTTATGGCACACCGAATGAATCAAAACCTGTGGCAGAAACATTTGTTGGAGCCATTGACAGTCTCAATGTTAGAAACTGCTATCCTATGGGTAAAAAGGCATCGGAGCTGCTTTGTCGAGCGTATTTTGAAGAGTATGGTTTAGATGTTAAGATTATCAGACCAACTGTGATTCTTGGGCTCTATCAGCCATATGATTCTGTGAAGGTTGAGGCAGAGATTCTTCGTTGTATCATAGAAAATAAGAACCTTTATATGAAGTCCAACGGAATGACGATGAAAAGTGTCATCTATACAATGGATGCACTGAGCGCTGTACTTGCAGTTCTGTTCAATGGTAAGGCTGGAGAAGCTTATAATGCTACAAATCCCGCTACATATGAAACAGTAAAAGATAGAGCTTACAAGGCTTTTATGAAGTTTAACCCGAAAGTAACTATTGAGTTTGCGGAACAGGATATATCCATTGCATCAGGTTATTTACCACAGAGAGCGTTAAATGAAGATGTTTCAAAAATCAGTGAGTTAGGATGGAAACCAATGGCATCGATGGATGATATTTATGAGATTGATATAAAAAGATTTACAAATAAAAAGGTTTAAAGGAAAAGTAATGTTAGAAGAGTTGAAGAAGCAGGTATGTGACGCAAATCTCGAACTTGTTGATAAAGGAGTTGTTATTTATACTTGGGGAAATGTAAGCGGTATTGATAGGGATTCAGGACTTGTGGTCATCAAACCATCTGGGATTGATTATGACGGCATGAAACCAGAGGATATGGTTGTTGTTGATTTGATGACTGGTGAAATCGTTGAGGGTAAGTGGAATCCAAGTTCTGATACTGCGACACATTTAGAACTATATAAGCGCTATGATAAGATAGCGGGTGTTGTACATACACATTCTGTAAATGCTGTTGCTTTTGCACAGGCAGGAATGGCTATTCCTGCGCTTGGGACAACACATGCAGATTATTTCTATGGTGATATTCCTTGTACAAGAGAGCTTAGTAAAGAAGAAGTTGAAGAAGCATATGAGCTGAATACAGGAAAAGTGATTATAGAGACAATTGAGAATTTGAATATGGATCCGATGGCTATCCCGGGAATTGTTGTACAGAATCATGGACCGTTTGCATGGGGTACAAGTCCTATGAACGCAGTATATCATGCGGTTGTTCTTGAGCAAGTAGCTGAGATGGATTTAAAGACATTGATTTTGAATCCTAATGCAACCATTGCACAGTATGTGCTTGATAAACATTATATGCGGAAACATGGACCAAATGCATATTACGGACAGAAGTAATGAGGTTTTAATAATGTCAATTCATAAAAATGGAACA
>ALYD01000144.1 GCA_000513555.1 Lachnospiraceae bacterium JC7 | reverse complement strand
AGAAATGATTATTCCACGAATTACATAAACCAAGTTATGAAGTTATTGAACTGCATCATGAAAGCAGCAAAGGTTGAAGGGGTCATAGATCGAAACCCCTGTGAAGGTGTTAAGAATCTAAAACGCACTGAACAGGAAGCAAGGGAAACAATACATAGAGCTTTGACACTGGAAGAAACAGAGGAATTCTTCAGAGCTGCTAAAGATAGAAACTCATGGTACTTACCGTTATATGAATTCCTGATAAACACGGGATGCCGTATTGGTGAAGCTGGAGCACTTCAAAGATCGGATATAGATATTAAAAATAACGTTATCCATATAAGACGGACAATCACAATTTCAGAAGTCGGTATTGAGATTGGTGAAAGTCCTAAAACAAAGACAAGTAAACGTGATATCCCAATGAATGATGCAATTAAAACTGCTATTCAGAAACAGGAACAACAGAACCGCGATTTATTTGGTGATATCATATCTTTAAATAGTCACATATTTTCATCTATGAATGGAGGTTTTATTTCATCTACAGTTGTAATCAGGGATATAAAAGCCACTTTAAAGAATACCGGCATTGATTATTTTACTCCCCATGCGTTCCGTGATACTTTTGCTACACGCGCCATTGAAGCCGGGATGAATCCTCAGACTCTAAAAGAAATCCTAGGACATAGCAGCTATTCCATGACTATGGATTTATACGCCCATGTTATGGAAAACACCAAACAGAAAGAAATGAATTTGATCCGGATTAATACCGGGACGTAAGCTAGGGGGGGTGCTGTCGCTTTATGATATAATAAAATCTAGGCGACAGCCCCTTTTTTTGGGGGGGTGCTGATTATTAAAATTGTATTAAACGATTGCGGTCAATCTTAGGTGGATGATAGAATAATGATTAATGCATTTGAACAGTTTATTAGAATTAGTTGAGGGTGTTGTGAAATGATGTATTTACCTACCGAACAGGAATTGAAAGATATGGCTGAAGTTGATAAGTGGCTCATTTTTAAAGATGGACACTTTTGTTTACGTGATGATGCGCCTGAAGAAATCAGACGAAAAAGAGAAGAACTTGCTAAGAAGTTATGGAGTTTTTAAACTAAACCGTAGGTGGTTAATATGATTTACAAGGGGGAATAAAACCATGTTAGACGGAGATGAACTTACTTGGGATGACTGGGCTGATCTTTTTGAAGAAGTTGATCGAGAAAAGACAGAAAGAGAAAAGAATAAAAACACTTAGACCATCACTTGATTTTAAGAGTGATGGTTTTTTATTGACACAATTTGTGAAAAGGATATTTTGCCCGCTATCCGTTTTTATTTTCTGATTCTAAAGGGGTTATATTTGGGGTCAAAATGTGAATAGGTCTTGAAATTACGTGCAAATTTATCAACCACGAGTTAACTGACAGATAGCATGTATGACTATATTATTTAATTACATGGATTGCTTTAG
>ALYD01000143.1 GCA_000513555.1 Lachnospiraceae bacterium JC7 | reverse complement strand
ATACCGTTTCGCCGGTGATCAGAATATCGCTCATATCATCAATGTTGCACGTATGTATCCTATTCCGGACAGTCGCTTCAGTCTATGGCAATCATTCCTAAAATCAGAGAATTGGATACATTTCTTCAAGAGCATCAGGAATATAAGAATGTCATATGCGAGAGCCATCCGGAACTGTGCTTCGCAATGCTGAATGGAGAGGTCCTCCGCAGCAAAAAGAAAGATTTTATTGGATTTCATGAAAGAACCAAGATCCTATCGAGATATTTGGGAAGGAAAAATATTGAAGGAATATGGGATTATGCCACGACTCTGAAATGCAATACGGATGATGTAGTTGATGCAGTTTGTCTGGCTGTAACTGCAAGTATGAAGGCAAACGGAGAATTTGAAACTATCCCTAATAAACCACGGAAGGATTCCCGAGGGCTGCTTATGCAGATGATTGTGCCGAAGATTAAGAACTAATATGAAATGGTGAATGACTTATGAAAAGAATATTTTTTACTATGATTTTATGCATGGCTATAACAATCTTAACTACAGCTTGCAGAAAATCCAAATCGAATCCCACAGAACCAAGTACAACTGAAACACATATTGAGAATTCTTCCGCAGATGTTTTAGATATTTCAAATACTGTACTACTAAAAATTGAGACAGAAGGATTAGGGTATGTTGCTTATGCAGAAGATGGAGATACACCTGCTTTCGACGAGGAGTATCCTGCGCAGTCAGGATATGTAAATGCTATGCCCGGTACACGTTTCACTATTTCTGCTAAAGCATCGGAAGGCTGGATATTTATGAAGTGGACAAAAGATGGTTCAGATTTCTCTGTAGATGAGCAGATAGAAATTGTTGTGGATCAGTCCGTATGTTACATTGCACATTTTGATTTTATAGAAGAAGAGAATATACAGATGACAGAGGAACAGGCATTGTCCGCTATAAAAAGCTACTGTTATGCAGACAATCCTGAACTTGAAGATATGGTAAAATCTGGTGATTACACAATCTATTGGGAAGTCGAATCCTCAGTGGATGACCAGATTGTAGTTCTATACAGGTCGTATACAGGTGCAGAGCTTCATTTTTACATAAATCCGGTTTCAGGCGATACACATATCACTGAATTCGTAAAAGGCATAACAGATGGAGAGCAGCGAACTGACGATTCATTTAATGCGTGGGATTATGTAGATGATCAGGCATTGTCATAGGTCTTTATAAAGATAGATGTACACCTATAGAATACAACTATGTTGATAGCAAGTTGTATTTTTTCTCTGAAGGTGGATTAAAGTTCAAAGGCTTAAAGAAGAATAAACATGTGGGAGTTGCTATCTACGAGCCATACAATGGCTTTGGAAACCTTAAGAGCTTACAGATTGAAGGTACTGCGAATCTGGTGGAGCCTTTCAGTGATGAGTATTTGAAGCTCTTGGAACATAAGAAGATTC
>ALYD01000142.1 GCA_000513555.1 Lachnospiraceae bacterium JC7 | reverse complement strand
GTAATATATAGTTAAATCAGCGCCATGGCTCAGTCAGATAGACCTGCTTTGCCAGATGCTTGTACTTGCCGAATCTTAAAGATTCATAACATTTTTTTGCCTTATGTTCATCGTCAAAAATGCCGAAAACTGTGGGTCCGGAGCCTGACATAAGGGCATTTACGGCTCCGAGTTCTTTCATCGCACCCTTTATATCTTCTATTTCAGGATAATGCTTACATGTGACACTTTCCAGAATATTGCCCATGCTCTCCGCAACCTCGTTGACGTCATGCCTGTTCAGGGCATCGATCACCGAATCAACATCAGGATGGGCAGATGCCGGAAGATCATTGACATGAAGATTCTGGTATACAAACTTTGTTGAAACGGATACAGCAGGCTTTGCCAGTACAATAGGGCAGGGTGGCAGCTTCGGAAGAGGTGTGAGTATCTCGCCTATGCCCTCAGAGAGAGCAGTCCCTCTCATAAGACAGAAAGGTATATCCGCTCCAAGTTTCACTCCTCTTTTTTTCAATTCCTCAATAGATAACTTAAGGTTGAACAGTTTATTCATACCGTAAAGAACCGAGGCTGCATCGGTGGAACCGCCGGCCATACCTGCAGAAACGGGTATCACCTTTTTTAGCTGCATGGATACGCCTTCTTTTATATCGAATTCATCCATGAGCATTTTGGCGGCTCTGTACATAAGATTGTTTTCATTCACCGGAAGAAAAGAAAGGTTCGTCCTGAGGTGAATGCCCGGCTCCCGGGTCTTCTGCATATCTATATTATCGTGAAGCTTTACGGTCTGCATGATCATCCTGACATCATGATAACCGTCTTCTCTTTGCCTCAGAACATCCAGCGATAAATTGATCTTGCCGTATGCCTGAAGTTTAATACTATCCATAAAAAACCTGATCCCCCTACAGTTGCATAAATTACTACAATTTAATAGATGAGAATGTTCAAATATAAATCGTTCTTTGTATACAATACTTCGCTATTGTAATGCATATCCTGAGTTTAGGCAAGGAATAGTGTACTCATAAATATACAATAATCTAAAAAATATATAAAAAATTATTATCCTGACATAAAATTGCAAGTTTTTAACCATAACTTTATTGACAAAATGACAGGTTGTCACTATACTCTCGTAATAAAATGACAGGTTGTCACTATAGGCCCTGTCATAACATCGGAAATGATCTGTACAGGCTGGATTTATGAGAAAGAGGGATTGTACAGAATCGTGAGAATATACCATGGAGCCATGTGCAGAACGGAGGCGTAAGGTGGCGACCGAGAGATTTGAAAAGCTTTCAGAGGATAAGAAAAAGCGGATACTGTTAGCTGCCCGTGAAGAGTTTGCCAGGGTGCCCTATGAGGAGGCATCCATAAACCAGATAATTAAAAATGCGGGTATTTCACGAGGCAGTTTTTACACATATTTTGAAGACAAGAATGATCTGCTTCAGTATGTTTTCAGTGAGGATGA
>ALYD01000141.1 GCA_000513555.1 Lachnospiraceae bacterium JC7 | reverse complement strand
CATCCCAAATCAAATCGTGGACATCATGATTTTCAAACTCTTCACGGAATCTCTTATAAAAAACAGTTACGTCATATTTAAACTCATGCATTGGCATATGCTTGACCGCTATTCTTTGCACCTCAACAAGACGTTTTTGAGCGCCTATTGCCTTTTCCGGTGCACCATTATTTTGGTATAATTCTATAGCTTTCTTAATGTCGTTCTCTGCCATAAACCAGTTTCGATTACCAATAGAATTCTCATCCCCAGAAACTTTTACAAGTTTTTCTGCCTCCTGCATTAAAGTATCTGCATATCCGACATAAACCTTATTCGCGGATGTAGTATCTTTCAGCTTTTTGTAAATATTAGCCTTTACATAATATGCATGCTCCAGTATATGTGCAGTATTTATGCTACCTTCATTTTTTTTGATTAGTTTATCTACGAAAGGAATAAGTGCATTAAAATCGCAATAATAATTCTGGCAAATTATCAATTCAATTAATGAAATAGATAAAAAAGATGGATCATTGCCGTTTAATTTAACTACGTCATTATATATCTCAGTCAAGAAACCATCCTTTTTATCTTTTATACCAATCTTTGCGGCTAATTCTATTGCTCTGCTTATATAGTCAACGCACTGTACCCAGTTTTCCTCATCAAACCACTCGTGATATAGTTCATAATATTCTTCAACTGCAGTTTTTGCCGCCTCATACATATGATTGCATAACCAAATAGCATCATATATATGAGCCTTGAGATTATGCGGTAATCTCGCCCAATCAAGATTATTAAGTACCTTCAGTTCTGTTTCTGTAAATGGGAACAACTCCGAATCGCCATATTTCCTATATTCCTTTTTTTCATCATCATCGCTACGATCAGAACTAAAACGGATTTTAATTGTATAAGCCTTCTCAACTACATCAAAAGCCTCTAAATCAAAAGTCTCTTTCAACTTTGCACGATTTGATTGGTTAAATGAGTAGGGTAGATTATCCCAATGGCATTCTAGATTTGATGCAATTATTTCATCGACCAACTCATAAAAATTCACAATTTTCCCCCTACTCATATTATATATAATTAAATATCGTATTATATGCATGATGAGCATAGCTTTATTGTAACGGCATGCTGACTTCTCTTTAAATCATCTTAAAATGTCTCATAGCATCCTCTATTGCTTTCACCTTTTCTTCCAGGCATCCCGGCTGTCTGCTATTCTCAAATTTAGGCTTATTGTAATTTTCTCTTTCTATGATTCCATGCTCCTGCTTTACCTGAGCGATATTCAGATTTGTCACATGAAATCCATAGTGTTCCTGCACCCATTCTTCGATTTCTTTATAGGTTGCCTTAGCCTCTGCGCTAGTCAGATCCAGTTCATCCATATCTAACTTAACATTGACATGATGCTTCGCCTCATGAAGTTTGGACAATAAGCATACCGTTTCACAGTTGTTTGTCCGAGGAAACATGTCTACAGGACAAAGCTTCTCAACCTTG
>ALYD01000139.1 GCA_000513555.1 Lachnospiraceae bacterium JC7 | reverse complement strand
TGAAGTGACCCCAAAAAGTTAGACTTTTTAAGCGTAGCAGTTTTTGGCTGCTACGCTTTTTTTATGCAGCCAATAGGGTGAGTCTGTACTGAACCGGACTCATCCATCCTAGTCTCTCTTTGATTCGTTGTTCGTTGTAATACTTTATATATCGCTCTATTTCAGATTTCAATTCTTCATAACTATAATAAACTACACCATAGTAGATTTCTTGTTTAAGCAAACCGAAGAAGTTTTCCATTACCGAGTTATCAATACAACATCCCTTTCTTGACATACTCTGAAAGATTCGAGCTTTTTTAAGACGATTTGTATAAGCCTCCATCTGATAAGCCCATCCTTGATCTGAATGAAATGTTCTGCGATAAGGACAATCTGATGTGATTTCTATCGCTTGGTCAAGTGCATACATTACATTTTTTGCAGATGGATGCTTATCTATCCCATAACTAAGTATCTCGCCATTGCACATATCCATAAAGGGATCCAGGTAAAGCTTATGCATTGTCATATGACCTTTTGCATCAATTTCATAATACTTGAACTCAGTAGTATCTGTTGTGATTTTTTGATGCGGTATATGCGTCTTAAATCGTCTACGGATTCTGTTAGGGGCAACAGTTCCAACTCTTCCCTTATAGGAACTATACTTTCGACTCTTCCGAGTAAATGAAGTAACCTGAAGTCCCAATTTCTGCATAATACGCTGAACTTTTTTCTTGTTAACCATATACCCTCGATTACGAAGCTCTCCCAGCATTCTGCGATATCCATAATCTTTGTTACTTTCACGAATGGCTAGAATCATTTCTTCAAGTTCTTTGTCTGGATTCCCTCTTCCAAATCTCTTTTGCCAATACATAAAGGTTGCTTTAGGCATACCGGTATACGAGAGAAGGTCTTTTAGTTTGAACTGTCTTCGGAGGCTGTTGATGATTCGTGCCGTTCTCTCATTTTTGCTTCGTCCTCTAAACGCAGCCTCCTCAGTTCTTTTAAAAAAGCATTCTCTATTCTAAGTTTTAGCAGTTCATCCTCTAATTCTTTTACATGCTCTGCACTTGTATCAATGTGTCTTTCAACAGTATGATTTGAGGAGCTTTCTTTAGGTTTATCCAACGTTTTCTTCCGACCTTTCTTATGTGGTCTCAACGCATCAGGACCAGCAACTCTAAAAAGATTGACCCATTGTGCAATTATGCCCGGGGTGGTAATACCTTCTTGAAGTGCTAAATCTTGATAAGAGATTTCACTTGATAAATACAACTCTACAACAGAAAGCTTTCTTTCAAAAGAATAATTTTCTCTTTGACGGGAGCGACAAAGGCCTTTATCTCCATACTTTTTATATGCAGCAACCCATCTTTGAATCTGTGCATGGCAACCAATCCGATACTTTTCTGTCAGATAAACATAACCTCCGTCACCGGCAAGATATTCAAGAACAATTTTTTTCTTAAACTCAAATGAATATTTAGACATAAAGAAACCGACCTCCAACAGTTAGATTTTGGTCTAACTTTTGGGGGTCGGTTCA
>ALYD01000138.1 GCA_000513555.1 Lachnospiraceae bacterium JC7 | reverse complement strand
ACTGAAAGAGTGTCAATTTATTCTTCCTTATATAGTAAGGTGTATATTCTGTATTTCATATTTTTAATATAAGGTGCAATAACAGAGATTTACTGAGAGAGTATCTTTTTAAAGAAAGGGATTAAAACAGAGATTCATTACCCAGTCTCGCCGGTTAAACAGGTTGCGTTGAAAGATTATTTTTGTAATGAATATACACCAATTTCTGATGAAATCCATAGAACTACTGTTAGTATGCCCATTTCATTTGGACACACTGTTTCAGATGTAGAAGAAATATGTAATCATTTAATATACTATGATAGAGAATATGGGAAAAAATAAAAGATAGCACATAGAAATTTTGATATCAGTCTCATAAAGGAGAAGCATGGAGATAAAAGGGATATTTAGCTATCTAACAGTGAATAATAATAAATACATATTTGGAATTGAAAAGGAATCGATAGATTTTGCAATTAGATTGCTTGAAAAAGGAATCGATTTTGCAGGCTTTTTATATGATGGTTACGATGATTTGAAATTAAGTGATAGTTGCAGACCAAGCATATTTAATAAAAAAGTATATATGCTAAATGAAATAACAATGTTAGATTCATCAGTAATCATAAGCTCATGTTTTCAAAAAAAATAGTGATTGAAAGATTAAAACGTGAGGGATTAGAAAACAAGTATGAAGAAATAGAGGTGATAGAGCAACAATTGTCAGAATCTGTTGATTCTGGCAAACCTGAAAAAGGTTTGATTATTATAGGAATAGGAGGGACGACAGAGAGTTTACTTAGTACCCTGTGTAAATGTAATTTTGATTTAAATATATTATGCTTTTGTGTGATGGATGAATCAGAAAAAAAAGAGATATTTCATTCAAAAAGGGTAATAAGACCAGAAGAACTGGAATTATATTCTGATAATCCTATAGTAATAAGTTCTATATACAATATGCAAATATACGAAAAGCTTACTTTGTATGGTGTAAAAAGAAATAGAATTTATGAATGGGCATTTGGAATATATCCAGGATATGACTATAAATGTGATCGTAAAGACTGGAGTAGGATATCTCGCAGATCCATGTATTCATTAGTAAGAGATTTGCGCGAAAAAGATGTGTTGGTGTATGGATATGAAAAATCAGTGAATCACTTGGTTAGACTCTTGAGTATGGTTGGTATTGAAGTAAAAGCTGTATGTCAAAGAGATTCACTGGAAGAGGATGGAAGAGCTTATGATTTAGCCTCTATAAGTAATAGTAATTACGAGATAGTGATTACAGATATACCGAGTGTAACACAAAAGCATATTTTAGATGATTGTGGATTTTCGGAAAAAGATTATATATGCATTCATAATTATTGGTCTTACTGGGGATATGGTCACTACACTGATTATATGACTCCACTCGATGCTTCTATAGGTAGAATAACAGTTCGAAAAGATAATCGAAGTAAAAGAGAGATTGGAATAAATACTGAATCTCCTAAAGTAATGAAAATAATTACTTTAGGAGGATCTACTACTGCTCCTTTTGGCACGAGGAATCGTTCGTGGACATATTTTTTTTCTGAAA
>ALYD01000137.1 GCA_000513555.1 Lachnospiraceae bacterium JC7 | reverse complement strand
AAATGTGCAAGTGTCGTGTTATCTGCTATTTCCGATGTTTCCAGATATGAAGCTATTGCTCTTGCCTCGTTCTTGTCGAAGGTGCAGGATGTGAAGCTCAATGCAAGCTTTTCCATCTCCTTTGTATAATCATGATCTGTCCAAAGTATTCTAGTGTAATAGTTTAAAGACTTCTCACCCGCATCCAATGATATTTTCAGTATGTATTCCTGATCTTTTTTTATCAGATTCTGTATAGGCAAAACAATATTTGTTATACCATTTGATCTGTCTATTTCAGTCACTGTTCCATTCTCAATTAAATGACTTAAATCCAAAGATCTTATCTCATACTGCACTGACATGACCATGTTATCGTATTCCTGAACTATCAGTTCCAGTTTACGATCTTCAGGTAGCACTGTAATCATATCTCTTTGAGCTTTATTACCCATTTCCTGGATATATGCGTGCATTGGATTGAGCATATATTCATTTTCTTTTACAAACATCACAGGTAATCTTGGCTCTTCCATAGAACTGTATACTTCATTTGAATGCTCCATGGATGAATATGAAATAAAAAAATAAATAAGAAGAGCAGCAATAAATATGCCGCTCATAAATGTAATTCGTTTTATTTTATTAACTGTCTGCTTTTTCACTTTTGATCTTTCTCTCTATATCCTAAAGCCTGCTCTAAAGCCAACTTTTCTTCAGAACCTAATTCAACTTCTGTTGTTCCTGCATCTACGTCTTTGATATATAGGAAACAGCCTTCTCTTGAATGTACAGAATTGATTACAAAGCCTGTATTTGTATAATCCAGTAATGCAATGGCAAATGACATATTGCCGCCCATTCCACCAAAGGCATTATACTTTATAAGCCCGAATTTCTGAAAAGATGCTCTGATATTCTTGTTAAGAATTCTCATAACCTCTTTGTTTTTAACATCTTCCTTTTCCAAGGCTTCCACATGTTCCTGCAGGTCTACTATGTAATCCTCCAGTGTTTCTGCGTCTCTTCCTCTCATGAAGTAATCATATTGCCTGTACAATTTTTTGTATCGTGCATTGGCATTAACTGAAATAATCAGTGAAATTATTCCAACAAGCAATCCTGCAGATGCTATCGCAAGAAGAATCAATTCACTATCCAACATTCTACATTCTCTCCTTAAATTACTGATTTCTGATTGAATTAAGAATCATATAAATGCGATCTAATTCATCCTGTGAATAGTATTCAATTTCCAATTTACCCTTATCTTTATTTTTGGGTACTATAGATACCTTAGTTCCCAGGCTTGTCTTAAGCTTATTTTCTATATCCTTATAGATTATCTTCAGCCTTTTAAGCTCATCTGCTTCCGGTGATGTACTGTTATTTTTCTTTTCCTTTGATAATTTATCCAGTCTTACAAGATTTTCTATCTCTCGTACAGATAGATTCTCCTTTGCACACCTTAAAGCTATCTTTCGTCTTAATTCCGAATCCTCTATGGCCAAGAGTGCTCTTGCATGACCTTGTGTTATCAGTCCTTCCCTAAGCATCTCCAACAGTTCATCATCCAGCTTTAACAGACGAAGACTATTAG
>ALYD01000136.1 GCA_000513555.1 Lachnospiraceae bacterium JC7 | reverse complement strand
CAACTGCATAACTCACATAGTTTCCGGATTTAAGCTTAGAATCATCAAAATCTGTATAATCCCAAGGGTATGAAAATAACTTCGAAAGCGCCATGGTTCTAAACCAAAGCGCTGTTCCTATCGTTACAGGTGGCTCATCAGGAGAAATATCACATTTTAAATGCAATTTTTCTGCCAGGTCTTTAGTAGCCTGAAAGGACCCATACCATCCTCTCCCTGCCCATGTATCAAAGTATAACCCAATTGGTTCAGGCACTGAAAGAATCCCCAATTGTGGATCATTTTCAAACGTTTCTAAAACATTCTCAATATATACAGAAGAACCTATAGTATTTTCCCATAGATTATGTACCCATAGGTCTGTCTCTTCGTATCTATAGGGATCTTGATGTTCTTTTTTATCATGGACAAAACAAACATAATCCGATTCTTTAATATATCCTTTCGCAGCTACAAGAAGTGCACTGATATCCCTTCCTACATTCGGTTTTTTTACTATCTTTATATTACTGTAGTGCACATCACTTTCTATAATCCTAATTAATTCTTCATTTGAAGATATAACCAAGCACTCTATGTATGGAGGAATATCATCTATATATTTCGTCCATCGTTCCAGCATATCCACGTAATAAAGATGCATGACAATAGTAATATGTGCTTTGATATTACGTACCCCTTTGTTTTTTTGTGTTCTACGTGAGGTATTTAAAATAAAATACGATCTCTCTTCATCTTTTTTATCATATGCTTTCATCTTCGTACCGCACAATTAAGCAGTTGATTCATTCCACATATCTTCTAAAATATTTTCAAGTGGAACCATTTTATAAGGTGTTCTCTTCTGATACATGTCAATAATTTCTTTAGATCTAATGATTGAAGCCACAATAATTATATCCACATCGTTCATATCTCCAATTTTATCCGGAGTTAGAATTGGGATACTACTGTACTGATATTTGTAAGAGCTCTCAATTATACAGATTATTTTAATATCTGTATCTTTTAATTCATTTATGACATGACAACCTAATTCACCATATCCAAATACTGCAACTCTAGATATATTTTTGCTATATAAATAATCCCTCATTGTAATGCCGGATTGCCTCAAGCTTAACCAATTATTATATATATTTTTATATATATCTCTTGAAACTGATGCACTAAATACTCTCTTTTCATACTCCGAGGCATCATAACCATAACTATTTATAATATGTTTAGTCTCTTCAAAATTGAGTTGTGCAGATGATGAACGCTCGCTAATTCCTCCTAAAGAATATCTGCATATCGGAATATTCATTCTTATATATTTTTTACCTTCAGAAATAGTCTGATAATACCAATTTAATTCAGCTCTTAGATGATATTCACTGCTAAACTTATGTTCAATTAAACATTCCTTTTCTGAAAACATGGCCTGATGCATAAGATTTGTGCCTGATTTTGACAGAACGTTGTCATTGTGCAACTCATCTACATCTAAAGCCATAACCTGTAAATATTCAGAATCATTTGGAAAAACAATTATCGTATCACCATATAAACATCTCCGCCTGGATTATCTTCAATACACCGA
>ALYD01000135.1 GCA_000513555.1 Lachnospiraceae bacterium JC7 | reverse complement strand
AAAGACTAACTATTAGAAGTCAATAACTTTTTTGATCATTTTGCAGAAATGCATTTGATATATCGGCGGGTGATTTTATCCGCAATCAGTACATTGAAAACTGCATGACAAATAGAGCATCCAGAAGGGTGCTCTTTAGAAATGGTTTAACTGTTGATAATTATCGAGGCGAATAAGCTTCTCCTGTTAATTCCATTCGGTAGATTGTTCTGATAAGTTTTTTGGCGACGTGCGAGACTGCGACATTGTAATGCTTACCTTCTGATAGCTTCTTCGCGAGATAAACAGCAAAGGTTTCATCCCATTTACAAACAAATTTTGTTGCGTTGAAGAGAGCATATCTAAGGTATTTTGAACCTCGTTTCTCCATGTGTGAGTATGAAGATTCTAATTTACCTGATTGATAGGTTGATGGAGACATACCGGCATAAGCCAGTATCTTGTCAGCATTACAAAATCGTGAAAAATCTCCAACTTCTGCCAAGATGATTGCTCCCATACGATAGCTGATTCCGGGAATGGTCATTATCGGGGAATGTAGTTCATCGAAGATCATCTTAATGGATGACTCGATTTCATCAATCTCCTCAGACAGCATTCGAATAAGCTGTATTGTATGAACTAATTCCATGGATTTTGAAGCCATGGGTGAGCCAATCGAATTGATGGCAGCATTCCTGATTTCAATTGCTTTATCGCGGCCATATCGGCCATGGGATGAGTTCTCAAGAAGTGTTTTGAGATGGGTCAGATGACAGCTTGCTATGTAAGTTGCACCTGGAAGTTCTTCCAAAAGATCATAGACAGAATTGAGATGCAGCGATGGAACAAGTTTCTCTAATTCAGGGAAGAGAATGTTTACAAGTCTTGATAAAGAAGTTTTGAGCTTGGAACGCTCATGAACCTTATCAAAACGATAACGTGTTAATGATTTCAACTCTTCGTTGTGGTATGATATGTCCGAGTAGGGCTTGAGTGTCCTATCAGTCATTAACATCATAGCGATTGTACTAGAGTCGATTTTATCCGTTTTCGTCTTTCTAAGGCTCAGACCTTTTCTGAAAAGATTTGTATGTAACGGGTTGATTACAACGGTCGGGAAACCTTTATCAACGAGCGACGCCAGAAGATTGTTAGAATAGTGACCGGTAGCCTCAAGACCTACTTTTATTTCTGTCTTGTCAGTGGTCACATCTTCAATTCTGGAGAACAATTCATCGAAACCGACCTTGTCATTCGTGATGGTAAAGATAGGATATATTTTTCTTCCTTCATCATCAAGGATACAACAATCATGCTTGTCCTTGGCAACATCGATACCAACATAGATCATAGATATGATCCTCCTTAAAAAGTATTTGATGCTGCTGTTAAAAGATCCACCGGACTCTTTGCGTGCTGTAACCTCGTTCTAAATAAACCGTCATGCGGTATCTAACTGATTAACAATTAAACAAAGAGGCTGTGGTAGGAGCCTTTCGTTAACCATCAAGTGGTAGGAGTTGAGAACCAATCCACAGCATCTTTAACAGCATACCCAAACCTACATATAAGGTAAAGAATGGGTATGACTATATAATACGAGG
>ALYD01000134.1 GCA_000513555.1 Lachnospiraceae bacterium JC7 | reverse complement strand
CTGAGACCACAGCAGCAGAATCTAAAGAAGAGACTTCTGCTACAGAAGAGAAGGGAGCTGCAGCTTTAGAGACTGCGACAGGTAAGTTCACTGTTGGTTTCGATCAGGAGTTTCCTCCTATGGGATTTGTAGGTGACAATGGAGAGTATACAGGTTTCGACCTTGCTCTTGCAGAGGAAGCTGCAAAGCGTTTAGGTCTTGAGTTCGTTCCGCAGCCTATAAACTGGGATGCTAAGGACATGGAGCTTGAGTCAGGAAACATTGACTGTATCTGGAATGGTTTTACCATGCAGGGACGTGAGGATGCATACACATGGGTCGGCCCGTATATGGCTAACAATCAGGTATTTGTTGTAGATGGTGACTCAGACATCGTAACAAAGGCAGACCTTAATGGTAAGGCAGTAGAGGTTCAGAAGGACAGTTCCGGATTAAATGCTATCAATGATGATGCAGACCTTCTCGCTTCATTCGGATCACTTACAGAAGTGGCAGATTATAATACTGCACTTATGGATCTCGAGTCAGGAGCATGTGATGCAGTTTGTATGGATAGTATCGTTGCAGGATATCAGATCAAGTCTTCAGGAAAGAATATGAAGATACTTGAGGATACACTTGCGGCTGAAGAATACGGAATAGGATTTAAGAAGGGTGATGATGCTCTCGCGGCAGCAGTAAAGGATGTCCTGATGGAGATGGTTGCTGACGGTACAGTTGAAAAGATTTCCAACGAGTGGTTCGGATCCAATGTTTTCACATTAAAGTAATTTGATACGAAAAAGCCTTTTCGCAATTTGATATGTACCCCTTTTTCTGGACAACCAGAGAAAGGGGTTATTTTTATGAGTACAACTTTATATGGGCATAGACTCTGCCCTTTTTTGTAACGTTACCCATTTCCACAAATATGAATTTCCCGTAACCTCTGACAGAGATCCTTTCACCCGGTTTCAAATCATAGCCGGAATCAGTAGTGCTTCTTCCGTTGATGAAAACATTTTCCGCCTTTATGATATCCTGTGCCTTCCCACGGGAAAGATGGAATACCATGGCGATGACGGCATCAAGGCGTTCAGATGCCACGGAACCGGAAATTTCAGTAAACCTGGGTTCTATAGTACATTCACAGGGAGATACTATTTCACACTTTACAGAGGTATGCCTGACTCTGCACAGTTCTCCGGCAATGATCTCAGCTATCTCAGAAAGAACGAATACAAAGGCATCCGATTCCTCTACAAGAATATCTCCTATCTGATCCCTCTCGATGCCCATGTTCATAAGTGCACCTAAAAAATCGCGATGAGAAAGGGCGTCTGCAAATTTTTGATTCAATGGAACTATATGCAGGCATTTGATAATATCTCCTGCTAAAGGCTCTGAAATAAGGAAATCCTCTTCTGAAATGTAACCCGGCAGGAAACATATTACATTTCTGTCTGAGTCGGTATGTCCTCCATAGATTACATATCTGCTTCCGTTAAATACATGTGTATGCAGAGAACCTCCGCTATTCTTGATTAAAGAATAAAAAGAGGCTATGTCACCGGCAGAAAGAAAATGTGTATGGGTAAGATAGTCATTGTTATAGGC
>ALYD01000133.1 GCA_000513555.1 Lachnospiraceae bacterium JC7 | reverse complement strand
TCATGATCTATCATGGAGATCATGGGTGGAGTTTAAATATATAGAGAACAGATAGAGGATATGCAAGACAATGAGTAAGAAACCGGAGATGTGATATGGATGGTAATAATCATATGGATTTCAAGGAACTCATAAATACTACCAAATATGATTTTTTACGGACGAATGAGCGCCTTGGAAACAGGATCATGCTATGCCTATGGGACAAGTTACGAAGGAAGTGATATCGATTTCCGTGTGGTCACGCTTATGATGCCTTCTGACTTACTTGGACTCACTGAGTTTGATCAATATGAAGATGATCGAACAGATACTGTTATCTATGGATTCAACAAGTTGGTCAAGTTGCTTTTGGAGTGCAGTCCGAACACTTGTGAGATTCTGGGACTGGATGAGGAGCAATACCTGATAAAATTGGAATTAGGACTGGAGCTTATAGATAACAGCCGGCTCTTCATTTCCAAAAGAGCAATCAGATCTTAAATAAAAAACATCAGAGTGACATATTATGTCCTTCTCGTTTGCTATGATGAGCTCATAACATGGGAGGCGCTATGAAGAACGAGGTGAAAGGTGACCAGGCTTGTTGTTGATGAAATGCTTGCTATCTGCAGCGAAATCGAAAGATGGCGTGAGAAGAAGGCAACTGAAGAGGCAAACGCTAAGTACAATGAGATGCTGTATTACGGGTTGGGTAATGAGAAAGAATAATTGCTGAAAAAGGATATTGACAATAAAAATAAGAAGTATTCTGATACAATGTATCAAGATTTAACTGAGTGAAATGATAGTGATTATGAACAAACATGACTCAAGGAGATTAAAATGAAGGCTGAATATAAAAGTGAGACCATGGATCCATCAGGATTTGTAGTACTTGCAGATTTTGTTCCGAGCATCATTCAGGAAATAAGATATCATTCCTCATATAATTTTATCGGAGAACGAATAGATGGATATGAAGATCCATGTGCGCTTATCACAAAGGAAGCTGCCAGAGCCCTAAAAAGTGCAAGTGCTGAACTGATAGTCCAGGGGTACAGACTGAAGGTTTTCGATGCTTATCGTCCTGTCTGTGCTGTGAAGCAATTTGTGTTGTGGGGGATTGAGGATCAGGACATCCGTATGAAGCCATATTTCTATCCTGAACTGGAAAAGCAGGAACTCTTTTCAAAAGGTTATATAGCAAAAAACTCCAGCCATAGCAGAGGAAGTGCTGTAGACCTTACTTTGGTTGACATGAAGACAGGGAAAGAAGTAGATATGGGAAGTCCATTTGATTTATTCAGCGAGGCATCACATCCGGACTACAAGGGAATTACTGAAGAACAATTTGAAAACCGAATGCTGCTTCAGAGGGTAATGGTACGAAACGGATTTGACACTCTTTTCTGTGAATGGTGGCATTTCTGTCTTCATAATGAGCCATATCCAGAGACTTACTTTGAATTTCCTGTATCTATTGAGTATTTGAGAAAATGAAAAAAAAGAAGGGGTAAACAATGAGCACATTAGTAACATATTTCAGTGCAGAGGGTACAACTGCAAAGGTTGCAAAGGAGTATGCTGAAAAAATCGGTGCGGGATCTTTTTGAGATAGTTCCGCAGGTTCCGTACTCAGCTGCTGAT
>ALYD01000132.1 GCA_000513555.1 Lachnospiraceae bacterium JC7 | reverse complement strand
AGCAAGCAGGATGTCATAGTACGGTATTTCATCGAAAAAGAAGCTTATGATATATACGAGATCAATGTAGCCCTCTTTGAGCATGGTGAACCGCTCCTGGGTTCACAGGCATCGTAAATGTCGCCTGCCGGTAGACCTACAGGGCTTAATATTTATATATGATTACCTTAGAAACAAGATACCAGATATCAATCGGAGGTAATCAATATGAAAGAGAACTTAACAGAACTTGTATTTATCCTTGATAGAAGCGGATCTATGAGCGGACTTGAGAGTGATACCATAGGAGGGTTCAACTCCATGATCAGAAAACAGCAGAAAGAAACCGGGGAGGCGATAGTTTCCACCGTACTTTTCGATGACGTATCAGAAGTAATCCATGACAGGGTCAAAATAACCGATGTAAAACAGATGACGGAGGAAGATTACTATGTTCGCGGATGTACAGCTCTCCTTGATGCTGTCGGCGGAGCGATCCATCACATCGGAAATGTTCATAAATATGCGAGGGATGAAGACCGTCCGGCAAAGACCCTGTTCGTTATCACAACTGACGGACTAGAAAATGCCAGCAGGAACTATAGTTTCGGTGATGTGAAACTTATGATAGAGCGCCAGAAGGAGAAATACGGATGGGAGTTTCTTTTCCTCGGGGCAAATATCGATGCAATAGAGGTAGCCGGCAACATGGGCATCAGCAAAGACAGGGCTGCAAATTATAACTGTGATGAGGCAGGAACAGCTTTGAATTTTGAGGTTCTTGAAGCGGCTGTGAGCCGTGTGAGAAAGTGCAAGGCGGCTGATATGGCTATGGCATTTGCCGGAGGAGCCTGGAAGAAAGACATTGACCGTGACTTCGAGGAGAGAAGCAACAAGAACGGGAGAAGGGCGAAGTAATGATCCGTATGGATAAAAAAGATATAGTTAAAGCCGGTATCTGGGGTGTGGTCATAGGAGATGCGCTCGGCGTCCCGGTTGAGTTTATGAGCAGAGCAGAACTTAAAGCTGATTCGGTTGTGGGGATGAGGGAGTATACTCCCCATGGAAAAGTATTTGATATCGGAATAACCTGTGCAAGAGCAAAAGACAGATACAGACCGGGAATGGATCCACTTTCATGTGGTGAAAGTGATGAGTATTCAAACGGAAACGGGTCTCTTATGAGGATCATGCCTGTGTCATTGAACAACTGCACAGAAACTGAGTTTTGGTGTGATTCATATATTGAGGATGCAGCATTAGACGCTCATAATATTTCTAAACTGACACATGCTCATCCCAGAAGCCAGATGGCATGTCTTTTTGAAGCTTATGGACGTTTAAACGATCTTCAAGCATTTAAGAATCTGCCTGAAGATGAAATAAAGAGCAGTGGTTATGTGGTGCATACACTGGAAGCAGCGATATTGTGCAGGAAGGCAAACATATATGGAATTCAAACACAGTAACTGCATAGTGGTTTTTAATAAGGTCAGAGATTCAATACTTTTTTGTAAACGTAATAAAGATCCTTACAAAGGGCTATATAACTTTGTAGGTGGCAAAGTGGAACCAGGTGAGCTTTCCGATACAGCAGCTTATCGTGAACTCAAAGAGGAAACCGGGATAAGTGATCAGGATATACAGCTGCATCGGTTGATGG
>ALYD01000131.1 GCA_000513555.1 Lachnospiraceae bacterium JC7 | reverse complement strand
ATTTGGTATGCTACCCGTCAAGCGGACAGTAAAAAATCAAAAAGTTCCCTACCGCCAGTTATGAATATAGCTGGCGGTATTTTTATGCCGCCAAATAGTACTGTTCATGGTACTCGATTGGCGTCATCAAATGCAGATTCCGTTGGATTCGTTCATTGTTATAGTAGCTTATGTAGTTCTCGATAGCATAGACCATGTCTTTCCGAGACGTAAATCGTCTTCCATAGTACTTCTCGCGCTTCAGGATGCCCCAGAAGCCCTCCATTGGCCCGTTATCAATGCAGTGTGCAACTCGAGACATGCTCTGCTTCATGTGATGTTTCTTCAATCTTGTAAAGAACTGTTTACTTGTATATTGGAACCCCCTGTCACTATGAAACAGTGGGTGAGCGTTCGGCTCAAGTGCTACAGCTGCATCAAATGTATTCATAACCAATGGATTGTCATTATGGTCTCCGATTTCGAAAGCTACAATTCTTCGGTCGTAAAGATCCAAAATGGCGCTCAGATACACCTTGCGAACCTCAGGGCCGATATAATACTTGAACTCCGTTACATCAGTAAGCCATTTCTCGTTCGGAGCATCAGCATGAAAATCTCGGTTCAGATAATTCTTTGCGATATGTGCCGGATCATCGCTGTTTCTGGTACAACTCTTAGGCTTCCACTTGATTGTAGACTGGATATGCTCTTTACGGCAGATCCGCAAAATCCGTTTATCATTGACATCGATGTCATAATGCCGGTTCAATTCATCCCGTATCCTGCGATATCCCATATCCGGATGCTCTTCATGGATAACCTTGACCGTTTCCGCAATCTCCTGATTTCGCTTTTCACTGTAACTTACCGGTTTTTTCAGCCAGCGGTAATAGGCCCCTCGAGATAAGTGCAGGTATTCACAAAGATGCTGTACAGGATAGTGCTGCTCTTCAGATAATTCCTTGATCGCTTGATATTTATACAGATAACGAGTCAGAGATAGCGGTCTTTCATCTCTAACTCTCTGACTTTTTTTAACAGATCATTCTCCATCTGAAGGTTTCGGTTCTTACGTTCCAATTCGGCAATCTTATCCCGCAGTTCTTCTTCTGGAGTTCTAGCAGGTTGTGTGCCGGCTCGCCGACCTCGTCGGTCTTCTAGGCCAGCTGCGCCCATCTGCTCATACCGCAGCACCCAGTTACGTACCTGCTGATAAGAACAGTTATACTTCAGTGCCATCGCACCATAATTCTTATCATTGGCAAAACAATCTTGTACGATTTCATAACGCTCTTCAGGTGTGGTTTGTCTGACTTTTCTCATGTAGCTACCGCCTCCGCTGGTGCAAGATTTGATTTCTCCATGAGTATTATACTGTTTTATCCAATCCTGGAGTGTCTTTGTTGAACGAATATTGTACCGCTCCATTATCTTCAACAAAGATCCTTCTCCATGAAGATATGCATGTACTGCTTTACGCTTTAAGTCTAATGGATAATGTTTGTATCTTTTCTGTTCCAAAAGTCCGATGGGACCTTCATTCTGATAGATAGTAATCCATTTCCGGATAGAATCGGTTCCGTTCCCCGACAATCCAGCCAACCTTCCTGCTTCTCGAATTCCAATTTCATTCCTTAGATATCGCTCAACTAGCTCTACTTTCAGAACAGGATCTATCTTACTTTTTCTGGACATAAAAATCCCCCCAAGTAGGTTTTATATTTCAGTGTCCTACTTGGGGGGAGCATATCA
>ALYD01000130.1 GCA_000513555.1 Lachnospiraceae bacterium JC7 | reverse complement strand
AATAAAGGAGAAATATGACCGATAATTTTTTTGATGTGGTTGACAACGATGGTAATCCGGTTGATCCTGACAGGAATGAAGACAAGGACCTTAGAGAAAGCAAAGGTACAGAATCAGGGAAGTCAGCCAGTGAAACAGAAATAGACAAGAATAGTGCTAATGAAGAGAAAAAACAGGGGATGTCTGTAAAAAATCCGGTTTTGGCTGAAATTATAGACTGGATTAAAGTACTTTCCGTAGCTGCAGTACTTGCTTTCTGTATTAATAATTTCATTATTGCCAATTCAACTATTCCTACCGGATCCATGGAGAGTACCATCATGCCGGGAGCTCGTGTTTTTGGATCCAGACTTACATATACGTTTGGTGAAGTTCAGAGAGACGATATAGCCATATTTAAGTATGGATACACCTGTAAGAATGATAAGCAGATGTACAGAGAAAATGATGAGCATGCGTGTCCGTTATGCGGCAGAGAAGATAAAAAGAATTCTGTTGTATATTATGTCAAGCGAGTAATCGGAATGCCCGGTGATCACATTGAGATAAAGCAGACAGGAACGGCAGATGCCTCTGAGTTTCATAACATTAATATAGGTCTTAATCCGGATGGAACAACACCTGAGGTTCCTGTTGGAACAGTATATGTGAACGGTGTTGCAAAGGAAGAAGTATATCTGTCAGAGCCTATGATAGTGGATGGAAGACAGTTTCCGGAAGTAGATGTTGTAGTTCCGGAAGGAAGCTACTATGTTTTAGGTGATAATAGAAACAATTCCATGGATGCCCGTTATTGGGGAAAATACAATATGGTTGCCAGAGACAGGATGGTAGCCAAGGTATATGTGAAGTACTGGCCGTTAAATGACATCGGAGTAGTAAAGTGACAGTATGTCCTGATGAAAGGGGGCGGCATTTGCCGGTCCTTTTTCACATTTTATACACATTAAGTGATTAGAATCCCATAAGAATACAGTCTCATATGGGATCATTTGATCACAGTAGGAGTTTATAAATAAAAAGAGAGGAAAAAAGTATGGCAAAAACTGAGGGTCAGAAGCTTGAGGAAAAGCTCTGCTATAAGATCAAAAACATTGGTATGGAAAAGCCTGAAGAGGTTGAAAAGGCCATTGAGTTTTGCGAGGGATATAAGAAATATCTTGATAATGCGAAAATCGAAAGAGAAGCAGTGAATTATTCTATCGGAATGGCGGAAGAGCGTGGTTACGTTCCTTTTGAAAGAAGTAAAAAATATAAGACCGGAGATAAGGTATATTTTAACAATCGCGGAAAGAATATCATCCTTACAACATTTGGAAAGAGACCGCTTATTGATGGAGTACACTTCAACATCGCACACATCGATTCTCCACGTCTTGATTTAAAGCCGAATCCGCTTTATGAGAAGGATGAGATAGCATATTTCAAGACACATTACTATGGCGGTATCAAAAAGTATCAGTGGGGTGTTACACCGCTGGCCATGCATGGACGTGTAATGCTTAAAGACGGTTCGGCAATAGACCTTAACATCGGTGAAAATGAGGGAGATCCTGTTTTTGTGGTATCTGACCTGCTTCCGCATCTTTCACAGCAGCAGAACCAGAGAAAGCTTGCGGATGGAATAAAGGGTGAGGAACTGAACATTATTCTCGGATCCACACCTGTTGCAGACAAAGAAGTCAAGAAAGCCTTTAAGCTTAAGGTTCTTTCCATATTAAATGAAAAGTATGGAATGGTAGAAGAGGATTTCTTAAGAGCCGAGATCACC
>ALYD01000129.1 GCA_000513555.1 Lachnospiraceae bacterium JC7 | reverse complement strand
AATGATGATGATTACAAATGACTGGCAGGCTCCGCTTGAGCCGGAGTTTGCCAAGGCTTATTACAAAGGACTGTATGATAAGGTCAGGGAGGAGTACAAAAATGAGAAGATATATCCTCCGGCTGAAGATATTTTCAATGCTTTCGAGTTCACCCCGTTAAACAAGGTGAAGGCTGTTATACTCGGACAGGATCCGTATCACGAGCCGGGACAGGCCCACGGACTTTCCTTTTCTGTGAAGCCCGGGATAGATATCCCTCCTTCCCTTGTGAATATATATAAAGAACTGAACAGTGATCTCGGATGCTACATCCCGAATAACGGATATCTGAAGAAATGGGCGGATCAGGGCGTGATGCTTCTGAATACTGTTCTTACCGTAAGAGCACATCAGGCTAACAGCCACAGAGGCATAGGCTGGGAAGAGTTTACGGATGCCGCTATAAGAGTGCTTAATGAGGTGGACCGTCCGCTGGTATTTATTCTTTGGGGAAGACCTGCACAGATGAAGGCATCTATGCTTAAAAATCCGAAGCACCTTATACTGAAGGCGCCTCATCCGAGTCCTTTAAGTGCATACAGGGGTTTTTTCGGTTCGAAGCCGTTTTCAAAGACCAATGAGTTTTTGACGGAACATGGAATAGAACCCATTGACTGGCAGATCGAGAACCTTTAAATTAAGAAAAGTGTTTCCGTATTATGAGAACATAAGAGGATCGGGTGCTGTCAGGACTTAAAGGGTTCAAAGCCTGATGGTGCACGATGGTTTCTTGAAATAGGAGTATTTTATGAGTTTTATTGAAATTTTAAAGGTCATTGTATTTGGACTTGTGGAAGGCTTCACGGAGTGGCTTCCGGTATCATCGACAGGACATATGATCCTTGTGAACGATATAATCAAACTTCGTCAGCCTGCCGAGTACTATGAGGTTTTTGAAGTCGTAATACAGCTTGGTGCTATTATGGCGGTAGTGACAACCTTCTTCAAGCAGCTCTGGCCCTTCGGACGAAGAAGACAGAACGGCGGGATTGTTCTTATAGGCTCAAAGGTTGAGCTGTGGGTAAAGATCATAGTTGCCTGTCTGCCGGCTGCAGTATTCGGACTTCTTCTGGATGACTTTCTGGATACCTATCTTTACAATGGTTTCGTTGTGGCTCTGGCGCTTATTATCTATGGAGTTATCTTCATCCTTGTTGAAAAAAGAAATGAGCATACAGATTTTTCCATTCGTAATTTGAATGAGCTTGATATGAGAACGGCTCTTTTCATAGGTCTGTTCCAGTGTCTGGCCCTGATACCGGGTACTTCAAGATCCGGTTCCACTATCATCGGAGCCATGATCCTGGGAGTATCCAGAACAACCGCTGCGGAGTTTTCATTTTTCCTTTCGGTACCTGTCATGTTCGGAGCAAGTTTTCTTAAGCTTCTGAAGCATGGAACAGAATTTAATGGGGTACAATGGTTCTATATGGTGTTCGGAATGATGATCGCATATGCTGTCAGCATTTACTGCATCAACTTCCTGATGAAGTACATACGTAAGAACAGCTTCGTGATCTTCGGATACTATCGTATAGTGATCGGATTGATAGTGCTTATCTGGTTCGCGGTTTCTCAGACTTCCTGAGGGTGTAAGAAATACTTAAGAGGGACGTAACTGATTGTCGGTTGCGGTCCCTCTTTTTTTGAACTATGCTCGATACAAGTTTATAAATAAGCAGATCATAGTCGATTTCAACTATATGAGTGTTTGAATGATTGAGTGGCAAAGG
>ALYD01000128.1 GCA_000513555.1 Lachnospiraceae bacterium JC7 | reverse complement strand
TTTTGCATGACAATATTATTTCATCATGTTTCTTTGGATGTTTATGGGAGAAAATATACTGAAATATCGTGGGAGGGGTACTACGCTATGGAGCATTAGGCGTAGAATTCTTATTCATTTGTTCAGGATATTTTATGGCATTGAGTGCATCGAAATATGCTGAAAAAACTTTTACGATAAATCCAACGTGGCTTTATATTTTAAAAAAATTAAAGCCTATTCTTCCATACCACATTATCATTAATACTCTTATGCTTTTTTGGAAATTCTTTTTCGACATATAAAAGTCGAAGAAGTGATAGGGAGTCTTACAAGTTTTTTATTTCTTCCTGTATTAGGCTTTAACGGACATAGATGGTTATTAGGTGCGGAATGGTACATAGGATATATGCTTTTTGCGATGATGATAATATACCCTTTACTACGTAAGTGGCCAAAGATTATCATTAATTATATTGCGCCAATAGTTGCTGTTACTGCTTATGGGTATCTTGCTTCTAAGTATCAGAGTATTATGGAAACAGATAGAATGATTCGTACATTTGGAGGTTTGTTTCTTGGTGTTTCAGTCTATGGAATTTCGTATGGAATTAAATGGGAAATAAAAAAATCAGATATAGTTATTTCAATGATTCCAGTAGTAGTGATTATAGTTTATTTGATATATATGAATTCGTCGTTGTCAAAAAATATGCAGCCTTTCTTAGTAATTATGATTAGTACAGGACTTGTTGTTACATTCTCAAAAAAAGGTGTCTTTTCCAAAAGTAATGTATTTAATTAAATTTATATTTTGGCTAGGAACTATAAGTCTTCCGGTATATATGGTACAAAATTTTACGCGCGAGATTGTACATTATACTTTAAATAAGAGAGCAGATATTATTACCATCTTTTTTTATGAGATTTTTGTAACAATTTGTTTTGGGGTTGGGCTATATTATATGATTAGACTTCTGAAAAATATGGTGATAGGTTATGACAGAAATAAAAAAAAGAATAAAGAATCCGATACTGCAATTATTTGAATATGCATTTGTTGTGCTTGTTGTTTTAAATTTTAGATCAATGTGGTTGCATAGCCCGGATTATGATTTCATAAACACCAAAAGATTGGTTTGCTCTATAGCAATAATTGGACTGATCTGTGTTTTTTTAAAGAGAAGAATAAGATTTAAAGAATTTATGAAAGCGTTATTAATTTCTGTCATATTAACTGTATATCTTGGCTTTCATATGATAATAAGAAAATATTCCTTGCGCGAAGAGTTATACTTTTTGATTTTATGTATAGTTATGATTTTATATAATAGTGCTTGTAATGATAAAAAATATGGATTTTATACAAAATTCAATAATATAATTTTTTTAATTACAGTGATAAGTCTTTTGTTTTGGTTATTTGGTACGGTTATAGGCATTTTACAACCGACAGGAGTGATATATACTACATGGACATCAAACACTGTGTCTAACGAATTGAAACCAGTAAAGACATATTATGACATTTATTATGTGGCACAAACTTATGGAATGAATAAAGCGCTAGGAATTACAACCAATTTAGATATAATAAGAAATACAGGATTTTTTACTGAAGCTCCGATGTTTAGTTTTGTTCTTGTTCTGGCGTTGTTAGTGGAACTATTCAAAAAAAGAAAATTATAGCAAAATTAAATGCACGGTTTATATTTTGGGGATATTAAGTAGCTTTTCTTCGCTTGGCTATATTTTGACTTTAATTATATTATTAATAAAGTACTATTTTAATAAT
>ALYD01000127.1 GCA_000513555.1 Lachnospiraceae bacterium JC7 | reverse complement strand
AGCATGGATTCGGAGCTGGAATCCGGCAAGAAGGAGATAGCAGAACAGCAGGAAAACCTGACGGACATCAATAATCGTATTGCAGAAGCCGAGAAAAAGATCGAAGAAAAGAACAAAGTATTGGATAAGATCATGGATGCCGGAAGACCTGTTGAAAAAGAGATCAAGGATATCCTGGATCAGACATCCGTATCTACTCCGCTTTTCGGCGGTGAACCAACGGTTAAGATTCCAAAAAGCATTTTTGATAAGATGGTAACACGATATCGAGTTTCCGGAACCTTTGAGAACCTGAACCGGCAATATGTAAGAATCCTTGAATCCAAAGATAAGAAGATTGACGATCTCACAAACGAGCTCCAGAATTTGAAGGATCTGTATGCGAAGTGTCAGGAGTTTCTTAAGAGCCACAATTTGCTGGATATGTTCAAAGAGTTTATAAGACCGAAGACAGTACGTGAGAAGCTTGTTATCGGGAAGGAGAAGGTGAAGGAAAATGATCGCGAACATACGAAAGTTAAGAGCATAAGCGATAGAAAACGGGATATCGCGATTTAGAAACTAACATAAAGAAACCGTGGTCATCTGCAGAGTCAAGTGACCACGGTTTTTATAAACTCTTACAGGAGTGTAAAGGAAATGACAAGATAATCTATTCTCTAGAGATGTGCGTTTAATAGCACATTCCTTTTGCTATTCTGTTTATATCCAATATTTTCCATAAATAGATCAGAGAAGAACAAACAAGCGTAGGTATTTGAACGATTAGTTTGATATTGATGGTAAAGGATTCAAATGATGATTAAACAAGAGAATGAAGTTGAAATAGATTTAGTAAATTTTGATAGATACATGGAGTATTTAAGCATTGAAGCTGAAATTACTAGCCTGCATGAGAAAGCTAATGAAATCTGTGTAGAATCCATGCATTCAGCTTTATTTGATGAAAAATACCAGATGGCATACAAATTAGCAAAAAAACTGGAAGAAAGTAGTGTATTTACAAATCGAGACGAAATAGAAGAATGCTATAAGATATGTGCGGAGCATGGAATACTGGAAGCTCTAATTTATCAAATGGAAAAATACGTTGCTGTAGATAAAGAAGAAGTAAAGCCTGAAGCCTTTCCTTATCTTTATCAGCTTGCCAGATTGGGGTACACAAAGAGTTTTAGATGGTTGGCGGATTGTTACAGTCAAGGCATTGGATGTGATCGGGATTTATATAAGTCAGAATGCTTATATCTGGAAGGGATGATTTTTGACTGTGATGAATATTGCCGTAAGACCTATGCTAATCTGAATCCGGAAATAGAGGAGTATTCTGGTGAAGACCCATTAATGCTTGCTATAAAGACCATTGTCTGTAGCATAAACGAAGAAAAAGTAGATTATAAACGTACAGAGATTGCAAAGCTCATTCTGGAAGGAAAACTTAAAGAGTATATGCCTGAATCAGCAATCGCAATATTAAAGAGCACAGGCCTTACCTACAATGGAATAACGGAATATCTGACGGGACAATGCGTATTATATGGAATCGGCACCAAAAAGGAGCCGCTTGTGGCGGAATATATACTCAAAGAAGCGGTTAATTGTCTTGAGTATGAACTAAAGCATTGGGACGATTTTATGTCGGTCAATAATCGCATAAGACAGTATGCTTTTAAAAAGGATTTTTATATCTATGCACTTGATAGCGCTAAAATCTTTCTGAATCAGGCGATAATAAATATAACAAAGCTGGATACTGGGTATATAGATAGGGTTTATAACGGAATACTGGATGATTTG
>ALYD01000126.1 GCA_000513555.1 Lachnospiraceae bacterium JC7 | reverse complement strand
TTATTATGGCTACGTTTTTACCATTTAACATATCATTCACCAGAGCCCGGGCCTTATCATATTTATTGAATTCGTGATATGCGGTCATGGGTGTATGAATATCAAAATGATTTAAAAGCTTGATGGAATTTCTGGTGTCCTCAGCTGCGATAATGTCTACGGATTTAAGACAGTTTATGACTCTGAAGGTAATGTCTTCCAGATTTCCGATGGGTGTTGCACACACATAAAGTGTTCCTGACATAGTATTCTCCTAAATATAAATATCCATAAGGATTTTTGATCAGCATAAATGCATTTTTAGCATAGCACATAAACTAGGATTTTTTTGCGTAAAGATTAAGATTTGCGCACTGTACTTGAAATTGCAATGAAGCTTTGATATATTACAGTCTGTATTTTTGAGAGGCTCGAAAGGGTCTTTCATTTTATATTACAAGAAAGATATAAATATTAATCGGTTTATTTGAGGAGATTAATTTATGAAAAAGTTTATTGCTATGATTATGCTTGCAGCTACAGTGCTTGCTGTTGTTGGTTGTGGTAGTAAGTCAAAGGATAATAGAGATTCAGCGAAGACAGAGACAGCACCTGATGGAAGTGTTATTCAGGAGACTACTATGGAAGAGACAAATCCGGAGAATGGACTTCCTCTTTCCAAGCAGCCGGATCCAAACGCACCTGTAGTTGATACAGTAGTGGTTTATGCAATAGTTAATGATAAGATGTCACAGGTTATGGATTCTGTAGACGAGCTTACAGAGCAGTCTCTTCTCGATAAGCTTATCGAGCTTGGTACTGTAGGAGCTACAACAAAGCTTGTAAGCTTCGAGACAGAGGAGACAGGCGAGACTCAGGCAGCAGGCCCGGGAGCAGATGCGTCAACAGTAGCTATCAAGAAGGGCACACTTGTACTCAGCGATTTTTCAGCAGGTGAGGGTCTCGATGAGGAGACTGCAAAGCAGGCTGTGGCAGATACATTTACACTTAACTTCGAGCTTTCAGGCTGTGATATAACAATTCAGTAAATAATGATAAAGTTCGCAAAGGCATTCCGATAAGGAATGTCCTTTTTTCGTGTCTCTATGAGCTGTCGCGATATTTAGAAGCCACGAAGTATATGAGATTGCACGTAGATTCCACCGCAGCAATGGCCAAACTTGCTTTTTAAGGATTCATAATTTATATTTATAAAGTTAAGGCATAGATGTGCATGACACATTTAAATAATATAATCAGGCCGCCTTCCATTAGGGCTGCCGGAAAGAGTGAATTATGGAAAAGAAACCGTACTATATTACTACAGCCATTGCTTATGCATCTGGAAAGCCTCATATCGGAAATACATATGAGATCGTACTTGCCGATGCAATCGCTCGTTATAAAAGATTCCAGGGATATGATGTAAGATTCCAGACAGGAACTGATGAGCATGGCCAGAAGATCGAGTTAAAGGCTGAGGCAGCAGGAATCACACCAAAGCAGTACGTAGACAAAACTGCAGGGGATATAAAGACGATCTGGGATCTCATGAACACTTCCTATGATAAGTTCATCCGAACAACCGATGAGTATCATGAGAAGCAGGTTCAGAAGATGTTCAAGAAGATGTATGACAAGGGTGACATCTATAAGTCCGAGTACGAAGGATGGTACTGTACACCATGCGAGTCTTTCTGGACAGATTCTCAGCTTGTGGATGGAAAGTGTCCTGATTGCGGAAGAGATGTGGAGAAGGCACGTGAAGAAGCTTATTTCTTCAAAATGAGCAAATATGCTGATCGTCTCATGAAGCATATCGA
>ALYD01000125.1 GCA_000513555.1 Lachnospiraceae bacterium JC7 | reverse complement strand
GAGTTACTATTATAATGGTGATATTTATACATGTGATGAAGGAAGAATGATCTCTGAAGCAGGAAAATATTTGTTTAAGTTGGGAAATGTTTATGAAACCACCTATGATGAACTGATAAAGAATCCAGTATGTAAAGCTACCGCCATTGCTTCTGTTATTGAAACTATACCTAGTTGTAGCGATTGTGTATTTCAGCCATATTGTGGTGTATGTCCAGTGGTGACATATGCCATGGAGGGTGATATTTTTCCCAAACATCCACATGGTTATCGTTGTAAGATTTATAAGGGGATTCAAAAGCTGTTGTTCGAAAAAATAATGGATGATGATAAAGAAATTATAGATGTACTGAATTCTTGGGTGAATTAACATGGCAAATCCATTTAAAAAGAAATATGAACATAAAGACAAGACAAAAAAACAATATCAAAAGCAGGATTTTTGATTGCCTTTACCGCTTTTAAAGTAGTTGCTTTTTTGATGTTATTTATTGTGATTTTTGGCTTTTTGAATTATTTTTCTTCTCCATCAAAGTATACCACCTCAACTAAGAATAGTTTTAATGGACTAGATAAACGAGAATTTCAAAATGGAACTTATCTTGGAGAGATCGTTGATGGCGTATTATCCGGAGAAGGAGAATATCTATCTTTAGATGGAATTAAATATACTGGATCTTTTGATAACTCTCTTGAAGATGGGTACGGCAAGTGTACTTATCCCAATGTTGGTAGTTTTGAAGGTGAATTTAAAAATGGGTTAAGAAATGGAAAAGGAAAATTCAAATGGTCGTCAGGGGAGATACTAGACGGTAATTGGATTGATGATATCATCCAAGATGGAACATATACATTTAAAGATGGATCTAAGTATGTTGGAAAATTTATATCTGGTGATTTTGGTGATGGAGAATATTTTGCCAAAGATGGAACAAAGTAATATTCAAAATACTTCCGGAAAAAGAAAATAATAAGAGATTAATGCGGATTGGCGGTGTAAGACTTCCAAATAGTATTTTCCCGTATTCAGATACAAGTTATGAAATAGTACAGATGGCATTGAGAAATGCTGGATTTAATAATGTAACATGTATAAGTTTACATGATGTAATGATAGGCATTCTTCAAAAACCAGGAATTGTTGAATCTATAAGTGTAGATGGAAAGATGGTAACTAGCGGTGGCAAGGTATATATGCCTGATGTTCCGATAATTATCAGTTATCATGGAAGATAAGCATTAAAAATGCTCACTATTATAGTCCTGATGTTTATAGTTGCGAATAATTGAAAGAAGCCTATATATAATGTTCAAAAAGGCACTGCTGTTTATGGTTTTTCTATTAATAGTATCATTAATTGGCTGTAGTGAAGATAATCAATCAAAAGAAGCAATTGAAGAGACGACAGTACCGATTGAGCAATTGCTATCGGAAGAAGAGAAAAATAGTCTATATGGAGAATTATTAACTTATGATGGAGAGATAGAAGCATTTTCTCATTATGAAAAATATAAAGATATAAAGATATGGCCTTTATGTTAATTGAACCAGCCACTTCTCAAGTTTATATATGGTGGTGATATTCCTGGCGTGATTGAAGGGGAATATGATGGAACAAATCTTGAATTTAACAGAACAAAATATAATAGAAAACTCACATCAAGTGGATCAGGATATGAAGCTATTAAAGATTCAAAACATACAGAAAAATATAAAAAAGAATTATGGGGATTGAATTCATATCCTGCTTAGGACCGGCGTTCGTAAGAATGCCGGTTATTTTGTTGCAAACAACGTAAGCGTCCAATAAGA
>ALYD01000124.1 GCA_000513555.1 Lachnospiraceae bacterium JC7 | reverse complement strand
TAATAAAGTCTGTCTGCCTTACACAGTCCAACCGGTACCCCATCTTCCGTATATCTGAATGTTATCTCCACAACATTTATCTGCTCGATATACTGTTTTAAGGCCGCGGGAAATGAAAGATCCCAATAAGGAGCTGCGATCACGATGATCTCTGCATCGGAAAAATCCCGTGCAAGATCAAACATAGGATCCTGAAGATTGCCCTCTGAAATAAGCCTGTCACGCTTTTTGAGAAAATCCTCATTGACCACCGGGAAAGCCATATCACCGATATGTATTTCCTTATAGGGTCTGTCTAACTTATTAAGCAGCTTTTCCGCAAGCTTCCTGGTTCTGGAATCTTTCCGAACACAGGCATTTATATATAATACCGGGTTTTCCATATCTCATGTTCACTCTCTTGCTTATGCAGCCTTATCCAATGTTTCTCCCGTGTACTTAGCGAGGAGTTCATCATATTCGGCTAAGGTACGGTCGAACAATCCCAAAAGATCAGCTTCAGATATCAGTCCATCCTCATTTGTTTCTACACCTTCAAAGCTAAGGTCATATCTCATAGGCGGATTATCCAGACTCAGTACCGATGATTCCCGTATCTGCTCGATACTTCGGTATACCAGATCGACACGGTACCATGCCTGACCAGCCTGGTCACGCCACCGCTCAAACAGTATCTTCACACCAATAGGTGTTCTCGTTTCGATACTGTCCGGAAGAGTATAAGGCTTCACTCCCAGGGCACACAGTGCCGTAAATACAGTACAGTCATGGGCGCACAGGAAACTGAATTTACGCTCCTCATTCTGCAACTCATCCTCCAGTTCCTGAATCAGAGGATGTGCAATGTTCACTGATACAAGGGGTGCTCCAAACTTTATTTCCTCATATCTGGTCATTAAGCCACCGATCTTAGCCCAGTCTGACTGCTCAAGATCATGTCCGAAAGCAGCAGCCTTTGAATCAGTATTCTCATAGTACTGAAGGATCAGAGCATCTGCCACCTGACTCGCGGTCTTGATTGCTCCTGTAACATCAGGTTCCTCGTCTGCAGCCATCTTATAGCCGGAACCGTCGGTCATCAGATCACCATATTTTCCGCTCTTATAGGCTTCACTGTCCTGCATATCAACAGTATCCATGATGAGTTTGATAGCATCCCTTGTTTCATCGGCCAGGCCCTCAAAACCTGCATCTCCTCCCATGGCCTCAACCTGTTTTTGGGCATCTGCAGCATAATCATCAGAATAAAACTTCAGGTTTGGTTTCATGAAATCTTCAAGGTCATTGGAGTCGGAAGGATATTCTATATTAATATCCGCCAGCGGAAGCATACCTGCTGCGAAATATCTGGCTGTTGCCCTGCATCGCTGCTTTGCCCTGGCATTAAAACGTATCTCTTCCCCTTCCGGTATACTGTTTTCAGGAATCAGCCCTTCCTTGTCAAGCCACTTTCTGAAGTATTGTCCCATGTTAGTCTCCTGAATACCACCCTTGGTAGTCAGTTCACTGGATTTTGCAGTCCATTCGATCCACTGATGCGGAGTAAGCTCCTGCGGTACAGAGCCGTTGCTGGATAAAGGTGCACGAAGATTGTGCCGGCTAAGTACGACAACCTGCTCAAGCTGATACTGCGATGTGGCATCCTCCGTAACCCCATCACCGGATTCCACTTTCGACGCCTCTGCAGTTGTCTCTGTTTTAGCTTCAGGAACATTGAGATTTGCCTGCTCACATCCCATTAAAGCGAATACAGTAACAGTCGACAACAGTATAGAAACTGCCCTTATAAGTTTTTCTTTCATGGTTTTAGACTTCATTGTTAA
>ALYD01000123.1 GCA_000513555.1 Lachnospiraceae bacterium JC7 | reverse complement strand
TTTGATGAAAACAAGCGGTGTATCCATGAAGAGTACTACGACACAGAAGAGCAGCCTGCAGCATTGGCAGCAGGTTATGCAGGATTTGACAGAGAGTATGATGAGGATGGCAATGTTACGAGAATGATATATCTCGGAACAGACTTGAAACCGGTTGTTATAGACAAGGGCTATGCTGAGTACCGTAAGGAATACAATCAGGATAAATGTGTAACAAGTGAGAGTTACTATGGCGCTCAGGGTGAAAATATCCTTCTTAATGATAAGTACTTTATGGTTAAGAGAGTATTTGATGATAAAAAGCGATGCGTCAGGGAAATGTACTATGGTACAGATGAAAAGCCTATTCTTGTGAGCGGTGGCTATGCAGGATATGAGCAGGTACTTGATGACAGAGGCAATGCGATACACCGAACACATCTGGGACTTGACGGAAATCCGGTTATGACGGAATGGGGGTATTCAATCTGGCACAGAAATTACAATGAAAAGAAGCAAATCATCCGTGAAGAGTATTACGATGTTAAGGATGAGAAGATTACAAGACCAGGTGGTCAGTTTGCATTGGAACATGAATTTGATGAGGCCGGAAACAATATCAGCGATATGTACTATGGCCTGGATAACGAGAAGATTCTTCTTAGCGGCAAATTCTGGAAGGTGGTACGTACTTATGATGAAAATAAAAAGAAAATTCATGAAGAGTATTTTGGGACAGACGGAAATCCCATCATGGTCTCAGGGAAATATGCCATGATTGATTTTGGCTATGACGACAGTGGAAAGCTGGCGAAGAAGATTCTCATGAATGAATCCGGGGAAGTTGTAGAAGAGCAGGATGTGAAGTGATTATATCCGGATGGATAGAACAAATACTTTGAGGCAGAAAGACTTATGACCCAAAATGAAAAAGTGAAAAATAAAATAAAGGCTATATATACCTATATCAGTATAGGACTTTCGTTTATATCTGCGGCGCTTATATGGTACTGGAATGTCTCTCCCGGGTGGGAAAAGGGGTTCATGGGTATCAGGACCCTTACCTTGGTAGGTTGTATGTTCAGTGCAGTATACTTCTTTTTTGCAAAGATGTATGATGCCCACAAGATTGGGTTATACAGATTGCAGGAGCTTGCATTTTCACAGATGCTGGCCTACAGCATAGGCGACATGATACTGTTTGTTGCAGCCTTCTTCTGGTTCCACAATTTCAGTCGTATAAGACTTAGCTTCTTCCTGCTCGGATTTGTGCTGCAGTTGGGAACTATACTGGTGCTGACCTTTGTGTGTAACCGTGTATATGCAAGGTTCGATGAGCCCAGAAGAATCATGATAGTTTATGGCTCAGAGGACTACAAACGGCTTCTCGAAAAGATGGAGGAGAAAAAGAACAGATACTGCATAGTGGCGACCTATGATGAAAGGACAGAGATAAAAAAATTTACGAGACATTGTCAGGATGTAAGGATGTTTATTTATGCGATGTAAGCGGAAAAGTAAAGGAGAAAATCATACTTTACTGTGATGCTCATCGCAAGGATGTACATATATCAGCAGATATAGTCGAGCTTCTGACCTTCAACAGCGAAGTGTCACATACCTTCGATACACCTTTCCTTAGAAACAGGAAGATTCCTGAGGCCTGGTACTACAGTTGTGTGAAGAGAACAGGGGATATCGTGATAGCTTTGTGTGCATTGGCAGTACTGTCGCCGGTTCTCATCATAACCGCGATACTGATCAAACTGTATGACAGAGGGCCGGTGCTGTACTCACAGAAAAGGCTGACCAAAGAAGGGAAAATCTTCGATATATACAAGTTCAGAAGCATGAAGGTGGATTCCGAAAAGACGGAGCCAGACTTGCAAGCGTAGATGATGACAGGATAAC
>ALYD01000122.1 GCA_000513555.1 Lachnospiraceae bacterium JC7 | reverse complement strand
GAAATTACCAAGCGTTGGGGTGATTATTTTGAAAATATTTTTATCATAACGGATAGTTGATGATTTAACGACCCCATCCCGGTGCTTTATCCATTCTTCAAAGTATACCGATAATGTTACATCACTGTTCTTTGTATACCGGTTTCTTTCTATGTCCTTTTTCTTCTGTTCCCGTTTCTGTTCACATTCTTCAATGGTTTTTCCGGATACACTGTACCGCTTACCGGTTTCTTTATCAGTCCAGCGGTATTCTATGCGCCCATCTTTACGCTGTCGATATCCAGCACCCATTTTGATTTTTCGTGCCATATGACCACCTTTCCACCAATCCGGAAAAGTGATATAATGTTTCCGGATTGATTTATGCAATACAAAATTAAAATCCATTCCTTGACCGTTTATCAATGCTGGAACATTGATAAACGGTTAATCTGTTTACTGAGCCATTTTTACAAAATTATCCATTCCATTATTTTCTAAAGGATCATCAAATTTTAAATGTGCATCATCATTTAATAATTCACTGGCACATTTTACATAAAATAGTGCAATATCCACTAAAGCAGTACAATCAATATCTTCAGTCCCATGTTTTGACATGACATCAAGTATTGCTTCGGCGTTGTAAATATGATTCTGTAATGTGCCAATATCCACTGGAACTAAAATTTTCTGTTCTGTAATTTTCCCATCTCTTAAAATGTTCTTAATCGTTGCTCTATCCATTATGCTATCACCTTCATTTTATTAATCTGTTGTGCGTGTAAAAAATGCAGCATTGATACAATAATCAGGAATAGAAAGAACTGTTGCTAAATCATCCATTTCATCCATTTCAAAAGGTCTTTTCCCAGCTAAACTTTCATTCAAACTTGATAAATCTAACTTTGAGCAAGCAGCAACTTTTGAAATACCGCCAAACAGGTTAATGAACATACTAAGGATTGTGTAATCGAATTTCACTTTTTTACCTCACTTTCTTTTCATGTTTACTAAAGATAATACTCTCATCGAATGTTAGTATACACTTATTAGTGTATGTTATCAATATCAAATTGATGATATTATAAAATTTATCTTGATATAATCACAAATTATTTGTTTATATCAATATATTCGTTTATAATCAAAAATAAATGATATTGTTATAATGGGAGTAACAAAATGGGAATGACTGAGAAAATACGAATACTATGTGTGAAACGTGGGAACATGTCTGAAGCTGAACTTGCACGCCGATTGGGTATTAGCCCGCAAAACCTCAACAACAAAATGAAAAGAGATAATTTCACAGAAAATGATTTAAAATCCATAGCAGATGCATTAGATTGTACATATTCATCATTGTTCACCCTGAATGATACTGGAGAAACGGTCTAACCTTCTTCTTAGTCCCTATATGGCATTCATATAAAGCCATATAGGGGGCTTTTTATTTGCAAATCAATGTTTATCCGTCTAAATATCAAACGCGGTTATATGGGGTTATATGATGTGTATTTCTTGCGATTATTCATGATATTAATGACCTGATTTAAACTTACGCCATATAAAACGGCTAGTTCCGCATATCGCCTTATTACCGGATCATCACTTTCATATGCTGCTTTTATATCCGGATCAGCACTCACACGCCGGTAAACCTCATCTTGAATTTTCTGTTCCAATTCAACCCTTCGCATTGCTGCTTTTTCAGTGCTGCTAGTCCAACTTCTGTTGAATGATGAAATACCACTTTTATAATGTGGTATGACGTTATATGCCGTCTGAAGTTCTTTAATCTGTTGCATGTTATGTAATGCCTTTAGAGCTTTGCACTCTACCTGTCGTATATATTCCCCGCTTAGTTTTCTTTCAGACCCAATATCTTTATAAGTCATTTCATTGATAAATC
>ALYD01000121.1 GCA_000513555.1 Lachnospiraceae bacterium JC7 | reverse complement strand
ACCATTTCATCCATATTCGCCTTATGCGGTTGCAAAACAGTATGGTTTCTGGATCGTAAAAGAATATAGAGAAGCATATAATTTGTTCTGTTGTTCCGGAATTCTTTTTAACCATGAGTCAGAGAGACGAGGAGAGACTTTTGTAACACGTAAAATAACTCTTGCAGCAGCCAGAATTTCACAGGGAAAGCAGGATAAACTATATCTTGGAAACCTGGATTCATTAAGAGATTGGGGATATGCAAAGGATTATGTTGAGTGTATGTGGCTGATGCTTCAACATGATTCGCCGGAAGACTTTGTAATTGCAACAGGAGAGCAACATTCTGTACGAGAATTCGCTACATTAGCTTTTTATTATGCGGGAATAGAACTGGAATGGCAAGGAGAAGGTATAGAAGAGAAAGGTATAGAAAAATCAACAGGTAGAGTTTTAATTGAAATAAGTCCTGCATTTTATCGCCCTACTGATGTAGTGAATTTATGTGGAGATCCATCTAAAGCAAGAAAAAAATTAGGATGGAATCCGACAAAAACATCTTTTGAAAATCTAATACAAAAAATGGTTAAGCATGATATGGAAAAGGTTACAGTAGAAAGATCAGAGGAATATATAAAGATGAATCTCGTTGAGTATTTGGAAAGAGGCGTTGTGAAATAACATGAATGTTATACCTATGAAAAAGGATGCAAAGATATATGTTGCCGGTCATCGTGGAATGGTTGGTTCAGCTATAGTCAGGGAGCTTGAAAGACAAGGTTATACCAATATCATAACTAGAACTCATGATGAACTTGATTTATTGAGGCAGGATAAGGTTGAAGATTTTTTTTCAAGTGAGAGACCTGAATATGTATTTTTGGCAGCCGCAAAGGTAGGAGGAATAATAGCAAATGATAATTCTCCAGCAGATTTCATGTATGAGAATATGATGCTGGAGATGAATGTAATTCACTCTGCATGGAGGAATGCGTGTAAGAAACTTGAGTTTTTGGGATCATCATGCATCTATCCTCGCATGGCAGCGCAACCTATGACAGAATCATGTCTTTTAACCGGTGAATTAGAAAAAACTAATGAAGCCTATGCACTGGCAAAAATTAGTGGGTTAAAGTACTGTGAATATTTAAATCGTCAATATGGAACAGATTTTATCAGTGTTATGCCAACAAATCTTTATGGACCTAATGATAACTATCATTCTATAAATTCACATGTATTGCCTGCTTTTATAAGAAAGTTTCATGAAGCCAAAGTGGATAATGCTGGAATAGTGACATGTTGGGGTGACGGAAGTCCATTAAGAGAATTCTTATATGTAGATGATCTTGCTAATTTATGTGTGTTCCTTATGAATAATTATAGTGGAAATGAAACTGTAAATGCGGGGACAGGTAAAGAACTGTCAATTAAAGTTCTTGCAGAAATGGTTGCAAAAGTAGTTGGATACAAAGGCAAAATAGAATGGGATACAAGTAAACCAAACGGAACACCTAGAAAACTATTGGATGTTAGTAAAGCAGAAAATCTTGGATGGAAATATAAGACAGAATTGGAAGAGGGATTGTATATGACTTACAAGGATTATATTTCCAAGCACTAGAGGGATTGTGACGTAGTTGAAGAGGGATAGCGTATGCTGATAGATATAAAAGATTTTTCAGCGGTGATAACAGTGGAGAATGCAATATATTTTACAGACGGAAGGTCCAATGCATTATTTTCATATGATATTTTTGAATCAAAATGTTCATATGTTGGAAGTTTTTTAGAGAATAATGATGAACAAGGATGCCTTTTCGGAACTGCTTCAAAGTATAAAGATAGCCTTATTTATATTCCAATACGCGCATCGAATATAGGTATTTATGACATAAAAAAAGAGAATTTGCTAAACAGAAAC
>ALYD01000120.1 GCA_000513555.1 Lachnospiraceae bacterium JC7 | reverse complement strand
ATGGACGATAATGATGATTTATTTGATCTTTGGATGCTGGGAAAACTGATTCCTTCCGGAGGGTGCCTTATGTGTCTTGTTGCTATGATTGGGATTCCGGTCATGGCGATTACTTTGATATTGAGAATCGTATGATCGAGCGTTTGGTCAAAGGATGACAGAAATATCGATTAACAGATACAATAATATCATATCTATAGGTTGAAACTATAAATATAAATGAGTAAAAACGGAGGCTGCTATGCTTGGAGATAGATGACGGAAAAAGTCTTAACGGATATGTTCCGGACTATGTGTTATTGATCTCGAGACTACCGGGATTTCATGTGAGAAGGACAGGATAGTTGAGATCTCGGCGGTGAAGGTTGTAAACGGAAAGGTGGTTGAGGAATTCTCAGAGCTGGTCAATCCTAAGTGCAAGATTCCTTACTATGCAAGCCGGGTGAATGGAATTACTGATGATATGGTGAAGGATGCCAGGACATTTGCTGAGGTGCTTCCGGATTTTCTAGGATTTATCGGAGACAGTATTCTTGTGGGACACAATATTCAGTCCTTTGATATGAAGTTTCTTTACAGGGAGTGTCAGGAACTGTACGGAGAGACATTGGCAAATGACTATGTAGATACTCTGTATTATTCAAGAAGGAAGGTTCCGAAGCTCAGTCATCACAGGTTAACTGACATGGCGGAGTACTTTAACATTTCTACGGCAGGGGCGCATAGAGCCTTGAATGACTGCCGGATGAATCAGGAAGTGTTTGAGAGGCTGAGCAGAATCGGGAGATGAGAGAGCTATAATGTGAAAGGGACGGTATATGAACGAAGAAGAATTGAAAATGCAAATTATGGAGGCCGCAGGATTATCTGTCTGGGAAGGTAAAGCAGATCCTGTAGAAATGGGCATAAAGATGGCAAATTTGGTTCAGTTTCTGAGAGATAAACCCGAATTTGAACAGAAAGCTTTTATCGAGCAGATCAGGTTTAAGGGATTGGACGGCATTTGGCAGGAAGGAATGATAAGATGTACAAAGTATTAGCATTTGACAGCGAGAAAGCCGGAGACAAACTCAACCATGGTGATGATGTATTTCATGAAGCACTGAGAAAGCAGCTGGAATACTGCCATGTGTACGAGGATGATCAGCCGTTATACGATCTCCAAAAAATCGACAACAATTATACCATAAAGACCAGCAAAGGTGCTCAGGACAATGGTTTCTCCGAGCTGTTTTTTAACTTCAACAATTACGACGAAAACGATGACCGAACCCTGAATCTGTCACTGATAAAACGCTTCGGTGTACTTGAAGTTGAGGAATTAACTGAGTACTCGGTTGTGATTGCAAAGCTCGCTGCATTAAAGCTTGATATGCAGGTTTACGTAACTGATTCCAGAATCAGGTTGTTCATGCCTGATCATAACAATGTACACATAGTAGAAGAGTTTCCCGGCCGCGAAGACTCTATGATCATCACAAAGGATTTTTTGATTGGTATATACAAGGGAGATGTGAAAAAAAATCACTCCATTCCGCTTTTCAGCGAGATATTTTTTGTGCAGGGACTTGCAGATGGCAAAGACCTGTCAGAAATAAAGTATTGCCAAATAGAGTTCGATAAAATCATCGGAATCGGAGCAATCCTGGATACCTATAACAAAATTGAGGCACTGCTTGCCGGATTCGGCATTGAATGTTTCCTTAAAGAGAATTGTTCAAGATACAGTGATGAGATGCTGAACAGATATTTCGTTCTTAAGAAGAGGCCGGCAGATGCAAATGAGGACAATACCTGTATTTGTGCTGACTTTATCAAACTGTATGTCATACCAACATTCCAAATGATGCAGATTCCGTTAAAGGAAACGGTTATCGATGATGAATTCAATAATCAGATGGATGAATACTAT
>ALYD01000119.1 GCA_000513555.1 Lachnospiraceae bacterium JC7 | reverse complement strand
GGATTCTGGCTGAGGTCTGTTTTGATTTTCAAAAATACCAACTAATCGGTAAGGTTCAACTATCAATCCTGTTTCTTCAAAGACTTCTTTAACCGTGTTGCTCATGATTGTTTGATCATAATCACACCATCCACCAGGGAGCACCCATTTTCCATCATAATCTTTGACAAGTAATATCTCATCATTCTCATTGAATATTGCGGCCCTAGTACTTATTTTAGGCGTTTGAAAGTCCGCATCCGATTCAAAAATATGTTTGACCTTTTCTACTGGTTCATCACTTACTGAGGCAACAAGTTCGACCGCAATATCTCTTATTCTTGTGTATCTTTCTCTATCAAACACTTTGTTAGAATAAGTGAGTCCCGCAGCCGCTATTGCCTGCAATTCATGTGCTAATATCACAACGCTCTGTGCACTCATACTATAATTAATGCTTTATTTGCCTTTCATAATATCTATAACTTTATCTGGCAATCCTTCTGGCAGTTCCGGTCCATTTGTCAATGGATCAAGCCCGCCGTGGATATTTGGCAACATTGAGCAATCCTCGAACTCAACCTCAATCAATAAAGGTTCTGAATCATTTAATTCAATTTTATATTGATCCAGCTCCTCAATATTTCTAATCTTATAACTCCTGATACCATAGGCCTTAGCAATGGCAGCAAAATCGCAAGAATAATAATCATCACCATCTTCTGTTGTTGCTGTCCTTCTGTGCTCCAAATAGTGATCCTGAAACAGAATGATGTGTCCAAGCACATGATTATTTAGAAGTAACACTTTTACTGGTAAATGCTTTTTTGATATCGTGTTCAACTCCTGAATATTCATCTGCGCTCCACCGTCACCGGTCACCACATAAGTAGGCACTCTAGTTCCAACAGCAATACCCATAGCCGCCGGTATTGAATATCCCATAGACCCAAGGCCAGCTGATTCGTAAACTCTAGTCTCTGATTTAATCACAGCTGACTGCTCACCATAAATCATATTATTTCCAACATCAAGTGTGATAAAAGACTTCTCCGGTATTAATTCTGTGAAATGCTTAACAAGTTCATTTCCAAAAGTCATGTCAACTCTCTCCATGAGCTTCTGCATCTCTACAACAGCATTAACCCAATGACTATGGTCATGCATTCCTTTAATCTTTTCGGCATGTTCAAGTGCACTTCTCATAAAGGACGTAAGATCAGCCACTACATCTTCTTCACAGTCTTTCAATTGACGTTCAAACTCAGTTGTATCAAGATCCACTCTGATAAATTTTGTAGCTTTCGGAATAAAATCATCGTGATTATACCCAATAGCCTTATTACACATACGCGTTCCGAGAGACAGAACAAAGTCTGTATTTTTAAGTACTATACCTGCTTCTCTTCTCGCTGTACCACCAAGGAAACCCACACGAAACGGAGCCCCAGTAGGGAGCAAATCAACCCCCGGCATAGTAGGAACAACTGGAATCTGAAGCAGATTTACAAGCTTACGGAATTCCTCCCTAAGCCCTAATTGCTTTATCCCTCCACCTGCAATAATAATAGGTTTCTTTGCTGCCATCAGCTGATCTATATATGGTGCTGCATCAAATGGAGCCGGAGATTCAAGCTCTACCGGAACAATAACATCATCAACCTCAATAATCTCGCGTCCTACATTGATTGGGAAGTCTAGATAAACCGGTCCCTTACGCCCTGTAAAAGCGATTTTGTACGCCTCATCAAACAAATTCACATAATCCATTCCAAGCTCAATATCATAGGCTTTCTTTACAATCGGCTCTGCCATAGGAACAGCCTGAATTTCCTGAAATCCAAATTGCCGGAAAGAATATTCGCGTCTTTTATCTTTTGTGTTTACTTGACCCGAGATCAGCATTAGTGGAATAGAATCAAACCACGCATTCGCAAGACCAGTTAGTGCATTAG
>ALYD01000118.1 GCA_000513555.1 Lachnospiraceae bacterium JC7 | reverse complement strand
ACATTTATCTTCAGCCTGTGGTACGTACACTGTCAGAGAGAGTCTGCGGGTACGAAGCATTGGCAAGATGGATAGATCCGATATACGGCTTTATCTCCCCGGGAGATTTTGTGCCCATTCTCGAGGATAACGGATTGTCCTATCGCCTGGACACATTTGTGGTTAAACGTGTTGCGGAGATCCAGTCCAGAAACGCAGATCAGGGTATACCAATAGTGCCTATTTCTGTCAATATTTCCCGCTCGGACTTTGACAACTGCAGTCCGGTGGATGTCATAACCGGGGCTCTGGATGAGTATGGACTCCGCAGGAACTGTATATGTGTGGAAATAACAGAGACCGCCCTCATGAATAATGAAGGGATCATCAAGCAGGAGATCGGCAGATTTAACGAGGCCGGTATCGAAGTATGGATGGACGATTTCGGTTCAGGTTTTTCATCCCTTAATCTTCTTAAGGACTACAATTTTGATGAGATAAAGCTGGATATGCTTTTCCTCAGGGATTTCAGTGAGAAGTCAAAGGTCATCATGACCATGGCGGTCAAGATGGCCAAGGAGCTGGGGATACATACCCTGGCCGAGGGAGTTGAGAACGAGGAACAGATCGAGTTTCTGAAGAGTATCGGATGTGAGAAGATACAGGGCTACTACTATTCAAAGCCGCTGCCCATAAATGAATTGAATAAATATCTGTCCAAGCAGGGACTTATGTTTGAGACAAGAGAAGAGAAATCTGTTTATGAAAAAACAGGTCTTATAGATGTTGTCACTCAGCAGGCACTGGGACTTGTTTTTTTGACGGTGTAAAGTTCAAGGTGATGTACTGTAATGAAAAATGTCGTGAAACAGTAGTTCAGATGAATGAAGGCAGGGAAGTTGACCTTGAAAGTATGATGAATGCCAGTGGCTCCATAGCGAACAAGAAACTGACAGATCTTGCCGTAAGAGCCAGAAAGAGCCATCAGGATGAAGGCATGACATTTGTGGCAAACGGCAGGTATTTTCGTATTAATTTCCTGAATGTGGCTGACAGCCGTCAGGGATGTATGCTTCTTATGGTCCTGGATGGCAAACAGTACGAGGATCAGGAACAGCAGGAGAAGTATGATTTTATAATGCGAAACGTTGTATCCATCTATGACTGCATCTACATCCTTGATTTTAAACAGGATACAAGAACTGTCATATACAGTAACCTCCCTTATGAAAAGGTAGGGGCGGTTGTCAACGGACTCCATGAATTCTATGAGGATTATTCACCGAAGTACATACATCCTGATGATGTGAACAGATGGTTTGAATTTATTAAGAGGGATAACTATATAAAGGATATAGCAGAGCAGAGAGATGTGAGCTTTTATGATGTCTTCAGAGTGAAGCATCCGGACGGAAGCTACAAATGGACCGAGTTCCAGATAGTTCTGTTTTCTGATATACAGAACAGAAGAGCCCTTATCTGTGAAAAACCTTTTTATATTGACAGGATAACAGAGATCTTCAAGGATAAGGTGAAAAAGGCAAAGCCCGGAGAAGAGGGCTATAACATAAACGATGACCTGATGACAGCAATAAGACATCATTCGGATATCAGATTCTTCTGGAAAGATAAGAACAGAAGATTCCTGGGAGTCACGGATGCTTTTCTTAAGTATTACGGTTTTGAATCCCAGGACGTGGTACTGGGTAAGACCGATGAAGATGTGGGATGGCATATAGATGATGTACCTTTTAAATCCGATGAGGAGAGGGTACTGGAGGAAGGAGAGATAATACGCAAAAACGTGGGACAGAATGTTGTGGACGGTGTGACGCATTATATCGCTGCAACTAAGTTCCCTGTATATAACAACGGTGAGATCATAGGACTCATGGGTTATATGATAGACATAGAGCAGGATGTGGAATCACAGGATGAATTGAAGAGGGAAAGCCTCATAGATCCTGTGACCGGTTTCATGAACGCATACGGGCAGATCCTGACTCTCACACAGCTTGACGATAAT
>ALYD01000117.1 GCA_000513555.1 Lachnospiraceae bacterium JC7 | reverse complement strand
CTGCCCATAGGTCTATGTTTTGGATTGTTGTTAGGTGCTGCGATGGAGAAAAGGAATTTAAAAAAACAGAAAGAAATACGAAAGATTACTTCAGATGAAATTTCCGCTGCGCTTGATCTTGCATGGAGAGTGTTTTCGGAGTATGAATCTCCGGATTATTCCGAAGAAGGTATAGAGGAATTCCGGAAGTGCCTGCATGATGAGGAGTATCTGGCCGGGATCGAATACTATGGGGCTTTTGATGCCGAAAAGCTTGTAGGTACTATAGGGATCCGGCCGGACAGAAAACACATATGCTTCTTCTTTGTAGACGGGAAATACCATCGTCAGGGGATAGGAACAAGGCTGTTCCGATCAGTTTTGCAGGATTACCCGGAACAGACGATCACGGTTAATTCATCCCCCTATGGAGTTCCTTTTTACCACGCCCTGGGATTTGAGGATAGTGATAAGGAACAGACAGTTAACGGGATCAGATTTACACCAATGAAGTATGAGGGTTTGGCAGAAGTTGAGGGCTGAATATGGGAAAGATAGTTGTATTGGCTGGAAGTCCGAGAAAAAACGGCAATACCGACAGATTGGTTGAAGCATTTGCAAAGGGTGCAGAAAAGAATAATACGGTTGAGGTCATCTCAGTTTCCGATCATAACGTTAAACCATGTATTGGATGCAATTCCTGTTTTGAGAGGGATGAAAACAGGTGCTTTCAGGATGACGATATGACAGAAATATATGAAAAGCTGAATGAGGCGGATACCCTGATCATTGCTTCGCCTGTTTATTTCTATGGTATAAGCGCTCAGCTAAAGGCAGTTATTGACAGGCTTCATACTCCGATGAGGAACAGATTTCATATAAAGAAACTGGGGCTTATTCTGGTAGGAGCTGCGGAACTGCCGGAGTTATTTGATGCCATTATCACAGAGTACCGGCTGATCCTCAGTTTTTTCAAGCTGGAAGATGCCGGTATGGTTTTAATAAGAGGGGCAAAAGAAAAGGGTGATGTTAAGGACGAAGATTTAAATAAGGCATTCATATTGGGAGAGTCGATCAAAGGGCTTTAAGCTTTTAGAGGAAGTAGATAATGGATGCAGATTTGCAGAAAACAGTTTAACTCCAACTACTAAAAATTTAATCTCGATGAGCCAGGGAGACGATTATAAGGCTATAGAGTGGCAGGATGATCTTGAAAATGATCAGGTGGCAACGGTTCATCTGCTTGCGATATGTCCCGGATATCAGGGAAGATCTTTGGGGATAAGGATCCTTGAAGAGGCTGAGGAAATAGCCGGCAGGAACGGAAAAAAGGCTCTCCGGCTTGATGCATTGAAAACCAATATTCCTGCGCGAAGGATGTACGAAAAAGCCGGGTTTTCATATAAGGGAGAACAGAGACTGTATGCAGAAAACACGGGAATGACGGATTTTCTGTTTTACGAAAGATCAATATTTACAGATGTCCAAACAGGGCCAACAGGCAGCGGGAGAGATACAGAACTTATGAAAGAGTATATAGACAAGCGTGTACATAAGCTTTATTGGGATGAGGACCTGAACTGTGCAAGGACAACCTTGATCTGTCTCAGTGAATTATTCAAGGTTCCGTTGGAAGAGCAGGTATTATCCTCTGCCATAGGACTGCATGGCGCCGGGAAATACGGAGCACAGTGCGGTCTGGTGGAAGGCTCTCTTATGTTTATCGGGATACTTTACCAGTCTATGGAAAAAACAGAAAATGATATAGTGGAAGCATGTTATGATTTTGCAAAACAGTTTGAGGAAGAATTTGGCTCATTAAGATGCTGCAGATTACGCCCGACGGGATTTTCTAAGAATGACCCGCCCCATATGTGCGAGCAGCTGACAGGCAAGGCCGTGTTGTTTTCATATGAATATATAAACGGATCGTTATAGGAGGAAAACGGATAATGACAGAAGATAGCAACATCACCTTCAGATACGCGGAAGAAAAGGAAAAGATAGAGAAAGAAAAATAAATTTTAATATTAATGAGTATGACAAATCTCGCAGTTTGCAGAGATGCCGTTGGTAAG
>ALYD01000116.1 GCA_000513555.1 Lachnospiraceae bacterium JC7 | reverse complement strand
CCCTCTTCGGGATGGTCCCCCTTCTTAAGATCGAGATTGTATTTCCCATAGGCGTTTATGATGGTGGTTCCGGATGAATGGGTCCTGATCCTTTCAAAATCGCCATAGGTCTTGTGTACATGACCATGGATCATATACTTCGGATGGTACTTTTCCAGGAGCTCATTAAAGCACTGAAAGCCCCTGTGGGGAAGATCCTCCATATCCCCGTACCCCTTCGCGGGAGCATGGGTCAGAAGGATATCGAAGCCGTTGTGAAGCCTTATGCTGCCCTTCAAACGGTCTATTCGTTTCTCCATCTCCCTCTCTGTATACATATAAGCTCCATCCTTATACTTCATGGAACCTCCCAGTCCCAGTATACGAAGTCCATGGTAATCAAGTATCCTGTCATCCGCACAGTCGCATCCAAGAGGCGGATCCGTCTCATAATGCGTGTCATGATTCCCCGGAACATAAATGACCGGAGCATGCCCGACTGTCACTAGAAACTCAAGATATCTTGAACTCAGGTCTCCTGCAGATATGATAAGGTCCACGTCTCTGAGCCTGGAATCATCATAGTAATCATATAGTGCTTTATCCTCTTCATCGGCTAACAGAAGAACCTTCATCCGCCTTCTCCCCTCTGTTCAACATAAATCCACTCATGCGCATCAGTTCTCTGGAGCGAAGGTCAAATGCCTCCATCGGAGGTATGGTCCCCAGCACGTTATCATTGAGCCAATGCATATTCACTATCTCTTCACCTGTAAGTCTGGGTGCATCCTCTGCCTTTATGATCCCTGTCTGGCTGTACAGTTCTCCGTCAAATGGATTCAATCTGTCATCCATAATTCCGTTTCTCAGAACTCTCAGCATCTTCTTTGTAGCGTATCCCAGCTGCCTTGACAGTATCACGTCGATAACTCCCGACTTCATTCCGAACCAGAAATTAAGAGCCTTATGATCTCTGGTCAGCATGGAATTGCCCCATGTGCCGCACAGGATGGAGTCTATTATTATCTTATAGAACTTTCCCCAATCAAAGATCGGCATGGCAATGTTCGAGACCACATCGCCGTCAGCCACCATGTAGACTCCGAACTCTCTTGATATCCGTTTCGGCGGATTGATCTCAGGTCCCGAGATGGTCATGATGTTTTCGTCTCTCAGCTCCTGCTTCCAGTCACCATCCGTAAGCCCAGTCCATTTAAGGTGCACCCGGGCATAAGGATTCACCATCTGGGCACCTATGGCAAAGGCGTTTACATTGGCAAGAGTTCCGTACTGAGGACAAAGCTCCGCATAGCCTATGTCGTTGCCGTCCGTAACGGAGGCTGCCAGCGCACCCATAAGATACTTTGCCTCATACATACGGCCGTAATAGGTCCTTATGGTATTGTAATTTGTATTTACTGAACAGTTCAGAATGTAGATGTCAGGATGCTTTATCTGAGCCTTGACGGATGCCTCTATCATCATAGCCGTTGTGGTGAAAACAACATTGGCACCTGTCTCTGCCGCGGCATCTATGGCATCGGAAACCAGCTTCGCGGTCTCGCAGTTCTCAAACTTTATGGTATCTATACGTTCTCCGAACCTGTCCCTGAGATACTGTCTTCCCAGCTCATGGGCATATGCCCAGCTTGAGGTCTCTGCACTCTTCTCGTAAATAAAGGCTATTCTCAGGGTATCTCCCTTGAAACCCTTGTCCTGTGATGTAAATATACTGAAGAAATTAGGCTTATCCTGTTTCTCCAGTATCTCGGGATCCTTCACCAGACTCACATCGTCAGTATTCTTCAAGAACTCATTCCAGATCTGGTCCAGATTACTTTCGATCCGGGCATTCGAAACATCCTGTAGATTATACAGCCCGTAGATGGTGAGATAAATCAGGAATGCATCTCCCCTTGTGACTTCCAGACGATTTCCTCCCTTGCGGTCAAAGATATCCGAAAATCGGTCAAAGGCAGACTTTACATTCTTTCTTGTATCCATGTCCCATGGTTTGGACATGGGAAGTCCGAGGACATCGCACAGCTTCTGATAGCGCCCCTCTTCGGAAAACCGGATCCCGTAGAAGCCCGCCGCCTTGAAAAACTCAACGAAC
>ALYD01000115.1 GCA_000513555.1 Lachnospiraceae bacterium JC7 | reverse complement strand
TATTCATCTCCGGCAGCTGCATTTATTTTTTGTTGTTTTTTTGTCAATATCTTACAACGTTATTTTTCCATTTTCTCTTATATTTTGGTGATTTTTTCCGAAGTTACATTGAATAGTTTTTTCCATAAAGTTAAAATGAACCTATAGACTAAATTATCAGAAAAGGAGATCCGACATGACGATCAAAACAGAAAAAACGGATGGAATTACTACTGTATCTCTTACCGGCAGGCTTGATACCATCACAGCTCCGGAACTGGAAGCAAAGCTCGGGGAGATCCTGGATGGCACAAAAGAATTGATCTTTGATTTTACCGCTTTGGACTATGTGTCATCCGCCGGATTACGTACGCTTCTCTCCTGTCAGAAAAAAATACAGGGAACAGGAACTATGAAGCTCCGAAATCTCAATGATAACGTTGTGGAAATTATGGAGGTTACGGGCTTTTCTTCCATCATGACTATCGAATAAAGGAGGAAGGCTATGAAAACAAGCGTTGTTGTTCTTGATTCAAAAGGCACAAATATGCAGCTTGCCCTGGATCAGGTCGAGGGTCTGGCTGACGGTCAGGCACTTTCACGTAAAAACGGTTTACACCTCAGGCTTCTTGCAGAGGAAGTATTAGCCATGGTCCGTCTGGTAGTTACCGATTTCAATGCCAAGTTCTGGGCCGAAGGAGAAGGCAATAAATATAAGATCGTTCTTGAAGCTGATGTAGATACCAACGTCGCAGAGAAAAGCACTCTTCTTTCTCTTTCCACCACCGGAAAAAATGAGGCAGATATCGGTCTCGGACAAAAGATCGCAAGAATCTTCCGCCGTGGAGTAGGTGGAAAGGCCGAAGAAGGCTACAGCTGGTCCCTTGACAGCTACAAGAAAGAGCTAAAAGAGAATCCTGACCCCAGCGTCACACTTGAAAATATGGAAAAATCAGTCATTGCGAACCTTGCTTCCGATGTAAGAGTGAAGATCAAAGAAGGAAAAGTTCGTATGACAGTTGAAAAGGTATTCTGAACATTGAAAATTTTATGAATAAGTTAATTCGATTTTTTTCGATACTTTTGTTATCTCTGTTTCTCCTCGGTGGTTTATATCCCGGATTTTCTTCACTGGCTTCTGAATCAGAGACATTTGCACATCCCAGACCTTCCGTCAACGGAAAGTTAAGTGTGATCGGCACCAAACTGGTTGATAAGGATGGCAAGGCAGTGATGCTGAGAGGCCTCAGCACCCATGGACTTTCATGGTTCCCGGGTTTTGTAAATGAAGGTTTTTTCAGACAGCTTTCATCCGATTGGGACTGCGACCTGATCAGGCTTGCGATGTATTCCGCAGAATATGTGAAAAATCCATCAGAAAATCTTACACTGCTTCAGAAGGGAATCGATTACGCCGTAGCAAATGATATGTACGTGATAGTGGACTGGCATATTCTGGAGGATTATAACCCTAATATGCACAAGAACGAAGCTGCTGAGTTTTTCAGTTTCATAAGCACCCAGTACCGGGACTGTCCAAACATAATCTACGAGATCTGCAATGAGCCTAACGGTTCCACCAGCTGGTCGGATATCTGTGATTATGCCAACGAGATAATTCCTGTAATCAGGAAGAACAGCCCCGATTCTGTCATTCTTGTCGGAACACCCTTCTATTCCCAGAAGCTTCTGGAGGCAGCCGACAGGCCTTTAGCCTACGACAACATCATGTATGTTCTTCACTTCTATGTTTCAACTCACCGTAAGGAACTTCAGGATGTACTTACAGAGGCTTTAAACAGAGACCTTCCAGTTTTCGTCTCGGAATGTGGTATTTCCGAAGCCAGTGGCAGCGGCTATGCAGATTTCGATTCTGCAGCTGTATGGTTCCGTCTTTTGGAAGACAAGGGCATAAGCTTCGCAGTATGGAATCTTTCCAACAAGGCTGAAACCTCTGCACTTTTCACAACGTACTATGACCCTTCCCGTACCATCACCGACGGAGATCTTACGTCAGTCGGCTTATGGGTCAGAGAACTCATCAAAAAAACATAATTGAAACTAAAAAAAGCTCTCCGGATAAACCGGAGAGCTTTTTGGTATTCTCTTTTTGTGAGAAAT
>ALYD01000114.1 GCA_000513555.1 Lachnospiraceae bacterium JC7 | reverse complement strand
ATAGGTGATTTCGCGTTTTACGGATGTGAGGAGCTGACCGGCGTCCTTACAATCCCGGATTCGGTAGAGAAAGTGGGCGGCTATGCATTCACACGCTGCAAGGGTTTTACCGGTATCAGACTGTCGAAGTCTTTGAAAGAAATCGGACCCGAAGCATTTTCGGATTTTGAAAATGCAGAAGGCACCCTGGAACTGCCTGAGGGCCTCAAAACCATCGGAAGGTGTGCTTTTATCAGAGCCGTGAAAATTAAAGGTGATCTTATCATTCCAGATTCCGTGACTTCCATGGGAGACTGGGCTTTCAGCCAGTGTGGTTTTGACGGAAAGCTGAAGCTTCCTTCATCTATTGAAAAAATCGAGTATGCCTGCTTTAACGGTTGTGAGAACCTGACGGGTGATCTTGTTATTCCCGACAGTGTTAAGGATATCGATTACCATGCGTTCTTAGGCTGCGGCTTTGACGGAACATTAACTCTGCCCAAGGGTCTCGAACATATCGGAAACGGCGGATTATCCTATTGCAGAAAACTCACCGGAGCTGTGGTGCTTCCGGACAGCCTGAAACTGATGGAGAACAATGCATTTGAAGGCGATGAGTGTATCACATCTTTGAAGCTGCCGGCAGGCATCAAATATATCTGCTCCGGCACATTCCGTGGCTGTAAGAGTCTTACAGGGGAACTTGAGCTGCCTGATTCGCTGCTTGTAATCGGCGATCATGCTTTCGGAGCTACAGCATTTACCGACAGCTTAAAACTTCCTTCAGGACTTATCTCAATCGGTGATTCAGCATTTATGAGCTGTAAGGGATTTACTTCTATAGCGGGTTTCCCTGAAACACTTACACACATCAAGAATGGTGCATTTTCTTCATGTGAGGGGCTTACGGGAGAACTGGTATTTCCTGATGGTCTTAACTATGTGGGAAAATACGCATTTACCGGATGTTACGGCATTACCAGGGTCACCTTCGGAAGCGGTATCAGCAGTATCGGACCGAGCGCTTTTGTAAATTGTAACGGACTTAAGTCTGCTGAGTTTACAGGCGCTATAGCAGATTATTACGGACAGGAAGAAAAACATCCGAGTTTCCCTGAAGGCTGCAAGGTCAATGTTCCTGCTTCAGCTGTTAAGCGTGCAGAAATCTGGAAAGAAAATGTCTCGAAGTCCATGCCGGGAAAAGAAAGCAGCTCATCGAACAATGATGGAGCTGCAAGGGATGAGCCGTATTATTGGACACAGTCTCTTACCGGAGAAGAATATGTCGGCGAAGGACGGCTTGCTGACGTCGTATTGTATTTTGATGACGATGTGTTAAGCGTGAGAATCAATGGACGCGAACTTCTGACCACAAATTATGAGGCCGACAGGAACGCAGACATAGATGAACGCATAGTAAATACAAACGGATTCTTCTGCCGTGATGGCTGGATCGAGTCTCTTTCCTACGATGGCGGTTTTTACAGTGATGATATCCTGACTGCTACTCTGGTCAAAGACGACGGATCTACAGAAATAGTACATTTCCATACAGGTTCTGAAGAAAGCCTGTATATCGGATTTGATGAATAAATGTTGCTTGATGTGGGATAATAAAGCAGCTTATCAGATTCTGCATCTGTATGACAGAAATAAAGCTGAAAATAGGGAATTATAGATTAGGAGGATGGAGATGGAAGAAAACTTTAATTACGAAGAAGCGATGGCGAAGTTAAATGCTGCAAAGGCTCTTACACCTGAACAACTTGCAAAAAAAGCTTGAGGAAGCACAAAGAGTGGCTCAGGAAACATTGGCCAAAAATGACACCTGAAGAGCGTAAACGCGCTGAGGAAGAAGCACAGAAAATGATCCGGGAGGATGAACAGAAACGTAAAGCTCTCCTTGAATCAGCTCAACAGGTTTTGGGCACACGTACTCCTAAGTTCTGTCCGTATTGCGGAACTCCAAACAGCGGAAGCAATTTCTGCCCGAATTGCGGTGGATCATTGAAAAGTAACTAAATCAGATCGAAGGTAACATTAAATACAGAATTCAGAAAAGACGAGCGATTGAAGGACACAAAAAAAGAACCTCGAATCCATGAAGCACACGCCACATCATCTACCGTTCTTAGTTCTTTACGAATCATCTTAGATCTGTGAAGCACACGCCACATCTC
>ALYD01000113.1 GCA_000513555.1 Lachnospiraceae bacterium JC7 | reverse complement strand
ATATGATAACGAATATCGAGTGGTAGTTTCTATGGCCCCGCCACTTATGCCTTCATCTTGAAGACGTTTTAAACCTCGTTCCATAAAATCGAAACTGCTCTTATTAACACCTGCTCTCCTGTTATTATCATGCACAGTCTTTGGCCCATCCATAGAAGTACTTACGGAAACATTATAATTCTTTAAAAATGCTATTTTATCCTCTGTCAAAGCTAAAAGGTTAGATACCATTGTATAATCAATTGTTTTTGTCCCCTTATGATCCTCTGCATACAATATCATTCCTTTTATCACATCAAAGTTTAATAGAGGTTCTCCCCCTTGGAACTCAAACGTAAGGCTTGATGCCGGAGACTGTAATGCAAGATCGATAGCCTTGCAGCCTGTATCTAAAGTCATATAACCAGCAGATTCTGACTGATGATCTCTAGCCTGACAATAAATACAATTAATATTACAAATATTTGTAACTGCAAAAATATGAAGTGATGGTCCCATCATTACATAGTTCTTCATATCACGAATAGCATAGATCAATTCATCGTTAATAAGGTCTGTTTTACTTTCGAGAATAAAATAATCCTTCTTAAGTTTTGTATATAGTTCTGATTTTGAATCAATTTTATTAGTTAATAAGTCGGAAAATTCCTTTTCATTTAAAAAATGAAATCTTCCTAAATCATTAGTAATAAGTATTTTTCCTTTAAACTTTTCAAAATTAAAATGATTTAACATAAATGTTTCCTGCTTTACATTGGGAATATTTCAGGTTTTGCAGCCTTCATAGTTGTTATAAACATTCCGCCACACTTCTCTTTCAAGCTGCAAATATCACATTTCTCAGGGTATCTTACTTTATTTGGAGATATACTTTTCTTGCATAGAAACCAATATCCAGGATCAACATTACATAATGGATAATTATATAAGCCTACATCAATACCATTTCTAAGTAATTTTTGAATTGCTATTCTACTATGCTCAAAGGATTCTTTAGGTGATACATAAACATTATTTTTATTAATAAGGCAATTACCTCTAACCTCCAAACTAATAAAATTAACTCGGAGAACAGAAGGAAATTTACAACAAATTAAATCTGCGATATGTTCAATATCATCTTTGTTTATCTTTGTAACAACAATACGGATCTCAACGGCAATGTGCTTATTTAAAAGGTTTCGGATTCCGTGAATTGTTTGTTCATAACTTCCAGGTGCTTGGGTTATCTTGTCATGAATAATCGAATTTGAACCATGAATAGGAATAGCAGCAGTTAAAAATGGAGGACATTTCTGGATTAGCTTATTCAGCAAAGAGTCGGAAGACATAGACCTACCATTAGTTAAAAGTAATGCCTCAGCTTTAGGCAACCTTTCTGCAAGCATACCCATCGCCTCAAAAAACATATCAAGTTGCATAGTCGGTTCACCGCCGGTTACAACATAATTTGGTAAATCCGGAGGCAAAAGTTCTATGAATTTTCTGATATACCACTCATCTTCTGGCGGTTCTTGTCGTTCACGATCAAAGGAAGGGCACATAACACAATTGGAATTACATTGTCCTCCCATATAAATAGTAGCGTCTTTCTCTGCCATCTCAAATCTTCTGAAACAACGACCAGATTTTGTAATTTCTATAATGTCTCCTGTATCAAGATAACAAAAATCAGTTCCATTAATATCTAAAGGAAATACGCTTTGTTCAGGAAAGATAGTGATTTTATCATTTTCTATAACAATACAATCGTCAGTGTTATTATAATCATCATTATCTTTGACAGCACGCACAAGCCTATGTATTCCATTGTAATTGGGTATTAATAATGCCATATAGTAATCCTTCAAGAATAAATTCAATCAGTAACATTGATCTACATTAACTCAATAAGATAATTATCAAACTCGTTTTTAATTAAATTAACAGGAATATTATCTGAAGAAAACTCACATATTACTTTGTCATTCTCTTCCGCAATTATTTTTTACATTACAAAACTTATTATATGCAGCAATGGCCGTTTTGATTTTATCTTTATTGTAAATTCTAAGATCATATACCATTTTATTATTAATTTTCATGTTTAAACCAATCTGTCAAAATATCATTAAGATTATAATTTGTTTCTTGATCACAGTCTGAGTGATTATCAGTATTTTCTATGACATCTTCATC
>ALYD01000112.1 GCA_000513555.1 Lachnospiraceae bacterium JC7 | reverse complement strand
CTTTCATTACAAGAGAATAACGAATAGTTATAATTTAGAGCAGGATATCCGCAGTATTAATGTCGGAGGTCCTGCTCTTTGCGTTAAACCACTCCAAAATGTAGGTAGCCCTGCTTTTTTGTAAAAATAAATAAAATTTTAAGAATCGTATATATCGACATTCAGAAATATAAAATAATATTTATAAAATTCTGCCTAAGAGTCGACATTCTATATAATCGGATGGGCTAAGATGAAAAATTTTAAAAGTTCGTGAAATAAAAATATTCAAGAAATACAGTATATTGAAAAGCGGTTCATGGATTAGTGAGTGCAAAATAGAGGTTTGATTTAATGTATAAGATTAAAGTAAATAAGCATAATCTATTTAATGACAATACCACCATGGAATGTGTATATAAACATTTTGCGATTCGTTGTGGGATGATGATTTGCAAAAAGAGCGATGGGATATATGTGATCACAGATGAAATAGTTAAAAAATGTCTTGAAGATGGAGTATCCTCAGATAAATTAGCTATAGAATATGCTGATGGTAATTATCCTTTTGTAGACGAAGAGTCTGTTGATGAATTCGTGAAGAAAAAATGTCCTGTAGATACTCCTGTTTTGGACTCTGGAAAGAATCCCATTTATATTATAAAAAAAGGATATATTAAAACTGACTCCAGCAGAACTGAACATTATATTTGTAAATCGATAACAGGTTTGTCGGATTATAATCTTTCGATCAATGCGGATATGACTGTTAGTTGTCAGTGTGTCCTCCGTTCAGAGGGAGAATTGGGTAGTGTGAAGGAAGCCACGCTTAAGCAAGTAATGTCATCTAAAATTGCTTGTGGCATGAGAAATGATCTATATGATGGATTTATGCCGACATATCGTTGCACAAATTGTCCGGAATTAGTGCAAGTTCCCAAATCGGTAGCGCAGTATTTTTTGAAAGAGTACCAAGTGCCAAAAGGTTTGATGCTAGAAAACACGACAATATGTAATCTGCGTTGTAAAGGATGCTACAATGCTTATCTTAATAAGGATACAATCTCTGAAGAAGACATGATAATGATATCTAAAGAATTAATGAATAATGGAATACAGAAGTTGTATCTTTTCAAGTATGGTGAAGTGTTCGCTGACATAGCTATCAATAGAAAGATAGATATCATACGGGAATATAATCCCCAAATATATATTTGTATTTCGACAAACGGTATGCTGCTAGATATAGGCAATAATATGGATGCTGCACTTAAGGTAGATGAAATGGTATTTTCGTTAGATGGAGTAGATGATGATTCTGTTATTCCTTTCCAAGAAGGTGCATCATTTAATAGAATATATAGCAATATGAAGCAATTAGCTAAAATGAGAAGTACAAAATCAAGGCCGGAGATTCATTGGAAATATGCGCTTTTCTTGCATAATGATAAGGATAATAACATAAAAAAAGCTTTCAATTTGGCAGCAGATGCTGAGATAGACTATCTTGATTTCTGCATTGGCTGGAATGTAGAAGTTCGTTCTTCCACTTTGTGGCGATCTGAAATCTTTGAAAAATATATGGAAATATATGATTTTAAGTATGATAAAGCCAATAATATGCTCTTGTTTGACTTAAAGGGAAATAAGGGATGGGGAAAAACAATAGAGTATGATATCTATTAATAATTTGAATAGCTAATATATATTTGTGGCTTTAAGTGCTGCGTAATGGTGACATACATGATGTGGTATATATCACAAATTGGAGAAAAATGAAAAAAAGCATTAATTACAGGTATAACTGGTCAGGATGGATCATTTCTGGCAGAGTTTCTGCTTGAAAAGGGATATTCTGTTCATGGATTAATACGTAGATCATCGGTTGACTACTATGAACGTATTGCTCACCTAGAAGGACGGGAAAATTTTCATCTGCACTATGGAAACCTGAGTGATACAAGCTCTGTTGTAAAGGTTATAGGTAGTGTAAGACCTGATGAAATATACAATCTTGCGGCGCAAAGTCATGTACAGGTTAGCTTCGATGTACCTGAGCTTACGGCAGATATTGACGCGGTAGGAGTGCTAAGAGTTCTTGAAGCTGTAAGAATAACAGGATTAGGTAATAGCTGCAGAATATATCAGGCTTCAACATCAGAGCTTTTTGGCAAAGTTGAGGAAATACCTCAGAATGAAAATACACCATTTCATCCATATTCGCCTTATGCGGTTGCAAAACAGTATGGTTTCTGGATC
>ALYD01000111.1 GCA_000513555.1 Lachnospiraceae bacterium JC7 | reverse complement strand
CTTCACCAAGATCTGATATTCCAGCAGTTACGCATGTAGATTATTCGGTCAAGGATACAAACTGTAAATGAAGAAAGAAATCCATTTCTATATAAACTTATGAAACGTTATAAGGAGCTTACTGGCTGTGCAGTGTTGGTAAATACTTCATATAACGTTCGAGGAGAGCCGATAGTATGTGATTATATTGATGCGTATAAATGCTTTATGAGAACAGAAATGGATGTACTTATATGTAATAATTGCATACTATACAGGGACGAACAGCCTAAATTCATTGATGAAGACTGGAGAAAGATCTATGCACTTGATTGAGGAAACAGGAAAAAAACAAATATTAGAGTGGCAAAAAGAGCAACAAAACAGAATACTAAATGATAGAGAGAGTGAATGTAGTAGTTTTTATTCAAAGTTTGATAATGGTAATAACATTATTGCTTATTCCATTGATTCAGTCAGAGATTTGACTGAAATGCTAAGTGAATATTTACCGGATTATTCAAAAGAGTTTATTTCTAAATTATCATTGATGGCATATAAAGAAAGATTAATTTTTAATACAAAGACTATTTCTGAGGAAGACGAAGGTGATTCTGTTCATAAAGAAGACTTTAAAATTCCTGATTTTGTATATGTATTGTGAGGCATATACAAAAAGATATGTCACATAGTAATAGAGCGGTGAGAAAATCAGACGAAGTTTGTTCGCAATATAGTGCTATTTAATGATAGTTGGAGCTGGATAAAAATGAGTGAGTTAATATTTGTAACGCTTTACAATGAAACATATCTGACAAGAGGAATACTTTTATTTGAATCATTAATGAGAGTATGTCAAAATCCTTTTAAAATGTATATTTTGGCACTAGATGATACTGTTCATAATTATTGGGACAAAAGAGAAGAAAAAAATATTGGAATAATAAGTCTTGAGGATATGATAAAAATATATCCGCAGGTGGAAAGACTTCAGAAAGAACGATCCCAAACTGAATTTTGTTGGACATTGTCGGCATTTTCAATACAGTATGTTCTGAAACAATATAGGCATTCAATGTGCATTTATATTGATGCTGACATGGAATTTTTTTTCTGACCCAATGGTTTTAGTAGAAGAGATGGGAGAAAAATCAGTATTGATAACAGAGCATAGGTATCATTACAAGCATTATATGGCGAATAGTAGTGGGAAATTTTGTGTACAGTTTATGGTATTCAAAAATACTGTTGATGGTAACAATGTTTTGGAGTGGTGGCGTGCAAAATGTGAAGATGAGTGCACGTTAGATCCTGAAAGAGGACTATGTGGGGATCAGAAATATTTAGATGATTGGGAGAGCCGTTTTGGAAATGCAGTGTTCAATACACCACATTTTGGATCAGGTATAGCCCAGTGGAATTTGCAAAATTACGAATTGATCGAAGATGATGACAAGTGGTACGTGCGTGACACTATTAGTAAAGTAATTATGCCATTGATCTTTTTTCATTATCAAGGATTAAAGGAATTGACAAGTGGAATTTGGAAGTTTGATTTTGATGATGTTGGAAAAGACTATATAGAAAAAATAGTCGTACCATATATTATCAATATTTATTCAGAGGAGAAGAAGATTAATTATAAGCATTCATATAACAATTTGTATAAAAAACTAATAAGGTATAGGTTTGATCCAATACCATATATGGGTGAAAAAAAGCTACTGATAACAAACTATGATAAAGAGAAAAAGAAGATAGACATTCGGATGGCTTTTGAGAACAAAGAAGTATATATAATATATGATGTGCATAATGACCATGGTGGATGGATAAGTATTAATGAAATAAGTGATTATGCAATTTTTTCATATATTCATGAATTAATATGGGATATTCTTTGCTTGACAATATATGAAGATGAAAAGAATGAGGAGCAAATTATATTTAGTATTTGTGAAAGAAAAACAAGAGGAATGTATGTAATGGTAGAGTTTACAACTTCTCCTGACAAAGAATTAGATATTAAATATCCAGGATATTATAAAAATGAAATATACCGTATTCAAGATGATAATGGAATATATAAAGATAAATCTATGGCATCAATCATTGATATGAATGAAAGATTTCATGAATTGAAATGAATATTCAAGGTACAAAAAATGACAAGAGAAGAATTTAAGAATATAGGGTTAAAAAGAACTCATCTATATTAGAATTCGGACCAAGTTATAACCCTATGTATCCCAAAAGAGAAGGTTATAATACACAAATAGTTGATCATTGTT
>ALYD01000110.1 GCA_000513555.1 Lachnospiraceae bacterium JC7 | reverse complement strand
CTCATGTATTATGTCGAGTAATAAGTGGCGAGTTTCGTGAAAATGATGAAACGACTGAGAGAGGGTATTTTAGATTGGATAATCTACCTGAACTTAATGAGAAGAAGACGAATGAGCAGGAAATAAAATTGTGCCTAAAGGCTTTTAGGTCAGAACAGTGGAATCCTGTGATAGATTAACAAAAATTAAACAATGGGGTGTATATATGAAGCTTACTAAAGCAAATCTCGGCGAAAGTGTTAATATTGAGGAAACTAAAAAGGTAATGATTGAAATGCTTGAAACACTTGCCGAAGTTTGTGAAAAAAATGGGATTAGATATTATCTTGATGGAGGTACACTGATTGGTGCAGCACGCCATAAAGGTTTTATACCTTGGGATGACGATATCGATATTATGATGCCTAAGCCTGATTTGTTAAAACTGAAAAAGATTTATCAGCAAACAGGGATAGGTAGATATAAATTATCAGATCCACTTGATTGCGAATATGAATTTGCTGAGTGTTGGCGTCTATATAATGAAGATTATGTTGTAGAGAATTTGTCAGTAGGTACCTATAAACCACTTTGGGTGGATATTGAACCTATGGTTGGCTTTCCAGATACCCAAAAAGAAATAGAAAAGACATTCACAAAGCTCCGTATATACAGAAGCTTACTACAATGTTCGGCAGGAAAAATATGGCATGGCTCTACTTTGGCAACAAAAATTTATCACTTTTTGATGCGACCAATTGCTAAGATTATAGGATATAATCGTACTCTTCATAGGCTGGAAAAGATAAAAGACCGTTATGAATTTGAAGATAAAGAATTTGTTGGAAATATGTGTTCTCCGGTTGCTTTATGGAGAGGTAAGGTGCGAAGAGAGGATTATACACAGCCTAATCAGCTTGAATTTGAAGGAAGAATGTATTCTGTTCCTGGAAACTATATTGATTATCTTGAGCCTCTATATGGAAAAAATTGTACCACAGAACTTCCGCCACCAGAAAAGAGAGTGACAGTTCACAATCAAATGACATATAGATATAAGGAAGCTTAGGTAATGCTGATAATAATTTCTAGGAGTATTAATAAATGATGAAAAAAAAACACTGACTATTTCTATAGCGGCTTATAATGTGGAAAAAACAATCTGTAGAGCTTTGGATTCCCTTCTGATTCCTGAGATTTTAGATGATATCGAGATTTTTGTAGTTGATGATGGCGGGAGAGACAAGACATTATCAATAGCTCAAGAGTATGAAAGAGAATATCCTGGGACAGTAATTGCGGTTCATAAAGAAAATGGTGGATATGGTTCCACAATTAACTACAGTGTAAAAAAGGCCAGTGGAAAATATTTTAAGCAACTTGATGGCGATGATTGGTTTTTGAAAGAGAATTTTGCTGAATTTATAGATGTCTTGAAAAACACAGATGCTGATTGTGTGTTGACAGAAGTTGCGGATTTCAAAAGTTCAATAAGTGAACAGATTGTAAATGAGAAGTTCCATAGCATACCAGAAGGATTTCATACATTTGAAAAAACTCGTTTGCCTAATATTTTGACTATGCATGGCACAGCAATTAGAACAGATATTTTACGGCAGCATAATATTCGAATTATAGAACATGCTTTTTACAGTGATACCGAAATAGTAGTGTTGCCAATGCCATTCATGGAATCATTCTATATGTGGAAGAAACCGCTATATGTATATCTTACCGGTACCGAGGGTCAGAGTATGAGTATAAATGGCATAAAAAAGCATTATATGGATCATGATAAAGTTTACTGGGAATTGTGTAGGGCCTATCATTCAATTTCAGAAAGAGAAGAAAACAAGCGAGATTTAGTTTTTAGGAGGTTGAAGAAAGAGGCAATAACACATTTTGATTTTATTCTACGCTTAGAGACTAATTATAAGCATTATTCCGAATTAAAAGAATTTGGAACAAAACTGAAAAGAATAGTTCCTGAGGTTTATAAAGCACTATCAAATGAACGTAGAAATCTTAGAATAATGCTTAAAACACAGTATCTGTTTTATCCACTAATATCTGCTAAGGTAAAGAAAAAAAACAACAAATAAAAGGGTGATTACGATGAAACTGAAAGAACAGGAAAAGAATGAGTACATAAAGTATCTGTCTGTATTTGATTTTTCAAAGTATTTGAAGAATAAGACTATCCTTATTACTGGTTCAAAAGGAATAGTAGGTTCTGGAATTATAAGATGGATACTTCTAGAAAATCAAATACATGGTTGTGGGGCTCATATCATAGCATCATCGCGTAACCCAGATTCTATTCCAGATTATATAGAGGCTAATGACGATGTGACATTTTGTAAGTTTGGCGAAGAAAGAACAATTGAGAAGAACG
>ALYD01000109.1 GCA_000513555.1 Lachnospiraceae bacterium JC7 | reverse complement strand
ATGGTACCTGCACAGCACGCAGTTGATGTAGGACTGGATCGTTCTTTGGTTGGTGCATACGGTCAGGATGATAAGGTATGTGCATATACAGCGCTTATGGCAGAGCTTGAGTGCAGGGAACCGGAGTATACAACAGTTACCGTTCTCGTTGATAAGGAGGAGATAGGTTCTGTAGGTGTAACGGGTATGGCAGGAGATATGCTTCTTCACTATATGGAGGATCTTGTAGAGGCCGAGGGAGAGAGAGTAAGAGATGTTCTCAGGAATTCAATATGTCTCTCTGCAGATGTAAATGCAGCCTTCGATCCGACTTTCCCTGATGTGTTCGAGCCTAATAATGCTTCTTACCTTAACAGAGGACCTGTACTTACGAAGTATACAGGGTCAAGAGGAAAGTCCGGCTCCAATGATGCATCGGCTGAGACAATGCATAAGGTAATAAAGTATATGGAGTCAGAGGATGTTATGTGGCAGATCGGTGAACTCGGTAAGGTAGATGCAGGCGGAGGCGGAACCATCGCCATGTTCATCGCAAACATGGATGTTGACACAGTTGATCTCGGTGTTCCGGTACTTTCCATGCATGCACCTTTTGAGCTCACTTCAAAGTTAGATGTTTACTACACATATAAAGCATTTGCAGCATTCAATAAGTAATTGCTGAGGGATGCATATTATATCAATATCAATAATGAGGAGATAATTATGAAAAAGAATAAGATGGTTCTTGCTGCAGCTGCAGTTCTTACAGTGGCTTCTCTTGCAGCATGCGGATCAGCCAAGACAAAGGAGGCAACACCGGAGACAAGTGCTGCTTCAACACCTGCGACATCAAGTGAGGTTGCTGCAGAAGATCCTGCTATAGCAGAGCTTGAAAATATCGTTGTACCTGACATGCCTAAGCTTAAGGATATGGGTTACATCAAAATGGTGGATCTGAAGGACATAACTGTTGAGGTAGCACCAAAGACTATAGTTGATGATGCTATGATCGACTCACAGATAAGCAGTCTCATGTCAACATATAAGGATGAAGTTGATGAAGCAGCAAAATCAGGTGATACAGTGACCATTGATTTTGTCGGAAAAGTAGATGGAGAAGAATTCCAGGGAGGATCAGGTAAGAACTATGACCTTACTCTTGGTTCCGGTCAGTTCATAGATGGTTTTGAAGATCAGCTCATCGGTTCAAAGAAGGGTGACAAGGTAACTGTTAATGTTACTTTCCCTGAGAACTACGGCAATGAGAAGCTTAACGGAAAGCCGGCAGTATTTGAAGTAACAGTAAATAAGGTATCTAGAACAGCTGAGCTTACTGATGAGTGGCTCGTTTCCCATGGTGAGGATCTCGAAACAGAGGCTAAGACTGTTGCGGATTTCAGAGAGGAACAGAGAGCACTGCTTCAGTCTCAGGCTGATTATTCATTTAACAGTAACGTACAGGCAGAAGCGCTTCAGCAGATCGTAGACAAATCCGAGATCGGCCTCACAACCGAAATGAAGGACTATGCAGAGGCCTATGTTATAAGATCTGAGATAGACAATGCATCACGATATGGATACGGTCTTTCAGATATGCTTACGATGTATGGAATGACTCTTGATGAGTTTAAGGATGAAATAAGCGGATTTGCCTCAGATTATGCAAGTCAGAGAATCGTTGTCGGCACTATCGCAGAGGAGCAGGGAATATCTGCAACAGATGAACTCATTGACAAGCTTGCAGATAAGCTTAGCGGTCTCTACGGAACAAAGCTCAACAAGGTTCAGCTCATTGAGCAGTTTGGTGGTGACCTCGTTAAGGAGGAGGCCGTAAATGATGCGGTACTTGCTTATATTCAGAGCAATGTAAATGTAGTTGAAAAGGAGCAGACAGAGATCCAGGAGACTGAGGCTGAGACCGAAGAGGAAACAGAGGAAGAAACTAAGGAAGTTAATGACCTTGGCGGAGAAGGCGGATACAAGACAAAGAATGTAAAGAGCGTGTATGAAGCCGATACCACTGAGGCGGCAACTGAAGCTTCTGAGGGCGAGAGTGCTGCCAAGTAATATATTTTAATTTTCCGGGTTTCCTAAAAGTATATATGATATAGCCGGTATTCTTCAAACAAGCAAATATAACAAGATATAAGTCACTTTACTGAGACCATAATAATGGAAATACTCAGTAAAGTGACTTTTTGTTGACATCATCACTTTAGCATGGTAGAGTGTTGAATTATAAAAGATAAAACAGCTCGAAAGGACAGTGAGTCTCGCTGAAATATAGGGCGTCCGTTACAGAGGAGGAAGTATTATGAAAAAGAGATTTGCACTTATGGCTGCAGGATTAATGGTTATCAGTTCACTTACTGCATGTGGTTCAAGTAACTCAACACCGGCTG
>ALYD01000108.1 GCA_000513555.1 Lachnospiraceae bacterium JC7 | reverse complement strand
CATTCTGACCATATGTAGTGTATAGTAAAAACCGCAAAAGAGTAGTATATATTTACCCATATGCCGAGAAGACAGCATTACAACTGATATGCTATCTGCTTGGCCGGTACGACTCAAAGTTCTGTGACAATACATATGCCTTTCGTATGAATCGCAGCGTAAAGGATGCTGCCCGGGACATCAGAAAGATTCCCGGTATCTGCAAAAAATATACTGTGAAGATAGACATTCATGATTATTTCAACAGTATTCCGGATGAGATTCTCCTGGATAAAATAAAGGTTTTTTTAAGTGAGGATCCAATGCTCCGGGATTTTTTGGTTAGTTTATATGGACGTAAAGAAGTACTGTTGAACGAGCAGATCGTTTCGGAAAATCATGGTGCCATGGCCGGAACACCCTTGTCCGGATTTATGGCCAATGTTTATCTCGATAATCTCGATAAGCATTTCATGGCTAAGGGCATTCCTTACTTCAGATATTCAGATGACATAATTCTTTTTGCCGATTCTTCGGAGGAAAGAAACAGTTTGCTGTCAGAGCTGCTATCAATGATAGATGATGCGGGATTAACAGTTAACAAAGATAAGTATGTCCTGACAGATCCGGGGGAGGCATGGGATTACCTGGGATTCAGCTATGTTGATGGTGTTTATGATCTGTCAAAAGGCACAATCATGAAGACCAAGCAGAAAATCCGCAGATACGCTCATTACCTGTATCGTAAACGTACCATGAACAATTTGTCTTACGAAGAAACTGTGTCACGGTTTTTAAAACGTTTTAATAAAATATTCTTTGATGAAAGTGAAGAGAATGAGTTCTGTTGGAAACGATGGTACTTTACTTTTGTCACCTCGGAAAAAGGCTTCCGCATAATCGATGATTATATGCAGGAGTATTTAAGATATCTGTACAGCGGCAGACATTATAAGGGAAACTACAGGATAACCTATGAGATGTTGAAAGGCCTGGGGTATCGCAATCTTGTCAACGAATATTACAGATTTAAAAGAAGCAAAACAAAAGATGATTAATGGACATTGGTACCGTGTTCTATTAATAAAATATGAAATAATGTTAAAGAATATTTATAGTACACAGTACATCGCCTTTACGGAAGCATCGTTGGCAAGGTGTCAGATGGAGATTTATTTGCGAGAAATGTGAAAGATTCAATAAAAGTGGAGCATAAGATACAGTTTCAGGTTTGAAAAAACTGATTGAGACATTGTCAAAAATAATGAAATGATTTACGGCTTCGGAGATACGGGAAGCAATAAAGTAATATGAGACTTTTTATAGCGATTCAATTTGAAGAGAATGTCCTTGATGCTCTGACGGCTTTTCAATCTGATCTGAAAAGTCAGGGCGTGGCAGGGAATTATACAAGGAGAGAGAATCTGCATATCACATTGGCATTTATTGGGGACTATGGAAACCCTGATGAAGTGTTGGATGCTATGGAACAAGTGGATTTCATACCTATCAAAATAAGCCTTCATGGCGTAGGTTTTTTCAGAGAGCTGTTATGGGCTGGGCTCGCTGATAATCCCGAGCTTTTTGGATATGTGAAGCGTCTTCGTCGGGCTCTTGCAGAGCAGGGTATACCATTTGATAAGAAGCGGTTTTCTCCTCATATCACGCTTATCAGGAAATATTCCTGCAGAAGTGGAAGAGAGATTCTGATACCTGATCTTCCGGAAGAAAGCATGGTGGCAACAAGAGTATCACTTATGCGTTCAGAGCGGGGAAAGAACGGGATGATCTATACAGATATTGGATGTGTAGGAGCGTATAGAGGAACGAAATGAATGAAGATGAATTAAGAAGACAAATCTTAGAGGCCGCAGGTATATCTGTCTGGGAAGGGAAAGAAGATCCTGTAGAAATGGGTATAAAAATGACAAGCCTGGTTCAGTTTCTTAGAGATAAATCCGAATTTGAGCAGAAAGCTTATATTGAGCAAATCAGGTTTAAGGGATTGGACAGCATAGTGTAAGCACTGATAAAAACAATTTGGAAATGTTGAAAATTCCGGCTAATTAAGCTAGCGTTTTTAAGGGACACCTCATCGTGTAATGTATAGTCAGAAGCAAAGAAACAATCAGGAAAGAACCTGATAGGAAATGGCATACAGGATGCGGGAGGTGTTTTGTGTCTAAAATAAATTTTGGAACTATGAGAAGAAGATTTATTTTTTTGATTCACCGGAGGAAGAGAATCCTTGAAAAAAAGTGCGGGCAATGCTGCCTGACATGTCCGTTCTTTGAGGAGTGTATAGGTGACAATGATTAGAAGAGTGTTGAGTAAGGTAAAGATTGTTTTATTGGCTGTCATTACGGTTCTTGTATTTGCTCTGACTGTTTTGGCGGCTCAGGTCGGGGATTCAGCAGAGCTGACAGTTGA
>ALYD01000107.1 GCA_000513555.1 Lachnospiraceae bacterium JC7 | reverse complement strand
ATCAACCAGCGTTCAGCTGTTGCTGATAAGAAGGCTAAGCTTACCGAGCCGAAACTGAAGTCTTCTGCGAAAGGTTTGAAGGATGTTATGAAGTCCTGCATCAAGTTTGGTGTTCTGGGAGGAGTAGCGGGAATATTCCTTGCGGCATTTATCATATGCATGAAGGCTATCATCGTAGATGCGGTTAATAATGCATCTGAAGTAACAAGGATCTTCGGAATCAGAGTTTTCGGAGATTACAAGTCGAAGAAGTCTTCAAACAGGTTTGCTGATATGCTTTACAGGATGTCCTATGGAGATGCTTCATCAGACAAGGATGACTTCTTTAAGGTGCTTACTGCTAACATTGATGCTTATGTCAATGCATTTAAGGATAAAAATATCGATGAGATCGCCCTTGTTGGAAGACTTAAGACTTCAGATATGAAAGAGATCGCCGGCTCGGTGAATGGAGCAGAGACCTCTGAGGTAGTTAAGCTTGCGGGAGATATCCTTACAGACGCAGAAGCTATACGTACTATCAATGATAAGAAGTATGCTATAGTTGCTCTTGACAGAAGCACTTCAAAGAACGACCTCAGAAAGCAGCTTGAAAAGCTTCAGGGACTTGAAAAGACAGTTATCGGTGCGGTTTTATATGATTAAGTGATAAAAACGCGACAGTGTGGTTTCCCGCTGCCGCGTTTTTTTTTATACTGTAATTTGTGAAAGATTTTTCCGGGTGTACTGCTTATCGGATTTTTACATTTTTTTAATTTGCTTTTTAGTATTCCTTTGGATATGCTGATATTAGTAATTGTGAACGTGCACTAAGATGCAGTCTAAAAAAGGAGGTATTCACTGTGAAATTTTACAAGATTGATGATCAGATTGTGATTTCTGACAAGCGCCTGTCAGTAGGTGAAGAACTTGTTGCCAACACCACGGATGCGGCTCAGGAAAAGCATGTTCCTGTTGTTACTCAGCAGGATGGAGTTGTTAAGGTGCAGGTGGGTTCTGTTGAACATCCTATGCTTCCGGAACATTTTATCGGATGGATACTCATCGAAACAGAGGCCGGATTCCAGATTCATTATCTTAAGCCCGGAATGAAACCTGAGGCAGAATTCCTGGTAAATGAAAAGCTTGTAGCCGCTTATGAATACTGCAATCTCCATGGATTATGGAAGGCGAGTGTGTAGTCAGTTTTGTTTAGACGTTCCTGCGGAAGGAGGAGGTTAGATATGATGTATGTATGCAATACATGCGGCTACATCTATGATGAAGAAGCCGGTGATCCTGATAACGGGATAGCTCCCGGAACAAAGTGGGAAGATGTTCCTGAAGACTATGTCTGTCCTTTGTGCGGAGTAGGAAAGGATGATTTTTCGCCACAGAGCTGATGGCGGACAGATATTCGGGAGGAAGACTTTTTCTGTTTTATGACAGAAGTAGGCTGAGAAGATATCAAAACAGGTTATGTAGTAAAAAAGCTGAGAGTTCGATATTTCGGACCCTCAGCTTTATTAAATATAATCGTGTGGTGAAGCATCATAACTCGGTATAGATTTTGATGGCCTTTGGAAGCACTCTGATGGTGACATCGGAAAGTGTTCCGCCGAATTCCCCGTCCAGAGTCCAGTTTATGTCTTCTTCCGAGTGGAAATGAACCTCTTTTGCCTGAAACATGCGTATGTAAGGGTTGTCGAAATTTCCATCCATTGCAGAACGGATTATTTCGCCGACATCCATAAGGTCGTCCGGGGCCTTTATAAGCATTGCTTCGAAAAGGCCATCGCTTAGAGAGGCGTCGGAGAGCGCCTGGGTTTTGAAACCGGCAACGGAGGTGGCATTTGAAACTGCGCCGAAGATAAATGTACCTTCTTCGGTTTCGCTATCATGACTCACGCTTAGAGTATATCTGGTCTGCAGCGAGGATGGAGCAGCTGCTATGGCATTGAGAACGTAGGCGAAATAACCAAGGAAGTTTTTTTGATCCTGTGGCGTTTCGTAGCTGACATTTGTAAATGCTCCAAAGGCGGCAACATAATTGAAGAACTTCTGAGAGAAATCACCGACATCAAGACGGAAAACTTTGCCGGAGGATACAGATTTGATTATTTTCTCCACATCTCCGTTGAGTCCCAGGGTTTTTGCGTAGTCGTTTGTGGTGCCGCTTGGTAAGTATACTATAGGTGTTTTTGATTGCTTACCTTCATTTGAAGTCAGCAGGGCATTGACCACATGATTGAGAGTACCGTCTCCTCCGATACAGGCTACAAGATCGATGCCTTGTTTGAGATATTCTTTCACTACGCCCTCTGAAGTGATTCCTGCCTCCGGGATAATAGGGTATGTTATGACTTCATATCCGAGCTTTGTTAACTCTGTAATGAGGAGAAAGACCTTTTCTTTTGCGGTGCCTGTGCCGGCATGTTGATTTACAAGTAGTAAAGCGGTCTTTTGCGG
>ALYD01000106.1 GCA_000513555.1 Lachnospiraceae bacterium JC7 | reverse complement strand
AAAAAGAAAAGCAGGGAATAAAAGAGAAAATATTAAATATTTTGAGAAATTAAGAGGAAATATTCAGATTAATTAGAAAATATGTATATTGATACGAAAATGAAATGTGTCTAAACTAGTCAGGGTCAAATGGAATCATATAAAAAAATGAGGAGAAGAAGTACCGGTTAGAGTATTATATGAAAAAAATAATTGAAAAGAATAAGGGCATTATGGTGAAACTGGGAACGGTTTTAGCCGTCATACTTGTCTTTGTGTCTACACTTATCATGTTCAGTGTGAAATGGTTATTGGCAACGTGGTCAGAGCTTTCAGTGGATGAAATAATATATCACATGGTTGCACCGCTTCAAGGGACAAGTACAGCGATGTTGAAAGAATACATTCTGCACTGTACCATACCGGCTTTACTGGTATCGATGGTAGTCACAGCCATTTTCATAATCTACAGAAAAAGAGGGCTTACGGTTATGCTCTTTTGATTTCTTTTGCAGGCGCTTTTTTCACCACCGGATTTACAGTGATAAATGCGTGGGATGATTTGGATCTGGGAAATTATCTGGAATCACAATTCGAAAAATCTACATTCATAGACGAAAACTATGTAGATCCTAAGAATGTAAAAATCAAGTTTCCGGAAAAGAAAAAGAATTTGATATATATTTATCTGGAATCTACGGAAGTAACATTTGCTGATGAAAAGTCGGGAGGAGCATTTAAAGAAAATGTAATTCCGGAGCTGACAGAGATAGCCATGGAGAATGAAGACTTTTCCGGAGAAGAGAAAAATCTGAACGGCGGATATGCCATGCCGGGTGCTACATGGACCATGGGAGCATTGTTTGCACAGACTTCAGGCTTACCTTTAAAAATATCAATAGATAAAAATGCCATGGATTCCCAGACCTCCTTTTTCCCGGATATTACTACTTTGGGAGATATACTTCATAAAGAAGGTTATACACAGGAATTTCTGTTGGGGTCAGTAGGATATTTCGGAGGAAGAAAGCTGTATTTTAAGAGTCATGGAAACTTTGAAATAAAAGATTACAGTTATTGGAAAAATCAGCATAAATTTGATCCTTCATATTGGGTGAACTGGGGATTTGAAGACAGAAAGCTATATGAGTATGCAAAGGAAGAGCTTACGAAGCTTTCACAGGAATCTGAACCTTTTAATCTGACTCTGCTTACGGTAGATACGCATTTTCCTGATGGATATGTCTGTGAAATATGTCAGGACACTTTTGATGATCAGTATGCTAATGTCTATAACTGTGCATCAAGGCAGGTAAAAGAATTCGTTGACTGGTGCAGGACACAGGAATGGTATGAGGATACCATAATAGTTATAAGCGGAGATCACCCTACCATGGATCATGATTTCTGTAATGGAGTTCCGAAAGAATATGAAAGAACTGTTTATACAGCATACATCAATTCTTCACTTACACCGGAGCTGAATGAAAGAAGAAACTATACCACATTTGATGATTTCCCGACAACTCTGGCAGCAATGGGGGTAAGTATCGAAGGAAATAGACTGGGACTGGGAACTAATCTGTTTTCCGGTGAGCAGACTTTGTCAGAGAAGTTCGGAAGAGAGTTTGAAAAAACTGAATTGGAAAAGAAATCTGAGCTCATGATAAAATTAGGACATATTGATAAGAATGCAGCAATTGAGTCGAAGGAAGCAAAAGAGTTAAAAGAAAAAGAGAAAAAAGCCAAAGCTGAATCGGAAACGAAAAATGAGAGTACCGGATAAAGTACTCTCATTTTTTATTTTGGTTGTAGTTGATAATGTAGTCTATAGCATCACTTATACCGTCATGAAGTATATGAGGACAAATGTAGTCAGCTGCTGATTTACATTCAGGTTTTGCATTACCCATAGCTATACCCAGACCGCAATGCTTCAGCATATCGACATCATTCCATCCGTCTCCTATGGCTGCACATTCAGATAAGGAAAAACCATAATGTTTCAGTATTGCATCTATACCTGAGACCTTGGTGATGCCTTTTTTTGTAAGGTCAAAGCTGAGACCGTCTGACCATCTTACAAGCTGACATCCGGGGACAAGTTTTTCAAGCTCCTTAGAATCTTCAAGATTCATTACAGGGATAAGCATGAATACAGGATTATATAAAGCCCTGTCGGTATCCATCACAGGAGGCTCCGCGGATTTTATATCCTGAAGGACTTCCAAAAGTTCATCGCTTATAGCATTGGCATAAATCAGTCTTTCTTCTTCAAAAAGACAGGAGTATGAGTTCTTTTTACAAAGTTCGAGAACAGTTTTTATCTGATCAGGTGCTATCTCTATTTTCTGAACACAAGTGCCGTTCAAAGGGTCAAAATAGCAGATAGGCTTATCTGATTGTGTAGAGTCAAAAATAAAATGATCATGGTGAATATAGTGTTCATTCTTTATGACTGCATCATCAACTACAGCTTTATCAAGAACATAG
>ALYD01000105.1 GCA_000513555.1 Lachnospiraceae bacterium JC7 | reverse complement strand
ACATCCCATCTGCTGGAATATTGAGCATTGTGCGCATTTTGTCGTTGTGACCTTCGTTGATCATAGCACAATAGTTATCTCCCAACTCGAAATTCCACAATTCATCCAATGGATGACGAATAACAATATCACAGTCAAGTTGTACTACTTTTTCCACATCTGTTGGAAGAATATCGCCTGCAAAGAGCCTTGCAAAATCTACCATGTTGAGTGTGTGCGGAATATACATATCTTTTCCAATCATAGCCTTTATATCAGGCATTGGAACAAATTCTATTTTTCTATCAAATTCGTCTGCTATAGATTTCAATTTTTTCTTTGATTCTTCTGTAATCTTGTTCTCAACCAAAAAAACCCGAAGATCTTCCACATGCCTATGCTGTTCAAAAAGTGAATAAACAGCCACAGCAAAAACTTCTGCAAATTTTTCATCACTTAAGAAAAAATAATTCATCCAATTTCCCTCATCTCATTTTAATTATCGTGAATGTCTATATGTAATTCATATTTTATAAACCAATTATATTTTTTCACCTTTGAATGTACCAAATGGCGCCTAGTATCATTAGTCCATACTCTCTTCACAATCCGCCTGTTCTTAAACGCATATATATTTTCTATTCTTTTATTCATTATCAATATGACTTAACCAATGAATCTTAATACCCATAGTTTGCATTGTCAATTGATATACCTCTTCAAAACTTATCATTTACTCTTCAGTTATTCTTTGTGCAAATATAAATATCCTTGAGCATCAATTTTTTTCACTTCCCTTAAAATATCACACGCTATCTGTCGAACTAATATGATGACATAAGAGAAATATCGATACGTAGCTTCCAGCTAAATTTTTCTCATGATATATCTCCACATTCTTTTAGGTCATCATCAATGATATTCGCATCAACCAAAAGTTAATTACGAAGTTTCCACTTTCCTGTAATAAAGTCACGATTACTCCGACCCTTTCCTCATAACCACTGTCATCATCGTCTTCACAAGTATTTTTACATCAAGTCCCAAGCTCCAGTTATCTATATACTTACAGTCCAACTTTACTACATCTTCAAAATCAGTGATATCCGATCTTCCGCTGACCTGCCACATTCCGGTGATTCCGGGCTTCATGCTGAGTCTCCTCTTATGATAATTGGAGTACTCATTAACTCGCTTACGGTTGGAGGTCTTAGTTCCCACCAGTGACATGTCTCCCAATAGTACATTTACAAACTGAGGAAACTCATCAATGCTTGTCTTACGGATGAACTTACCTACCTTAGTGATACGTGGATCATCCTTCATCTTAAACATAAGTCCATTCATCTCGTTTTGCTTCATGAGCTCTGCCTTACGTTCCTCAGCATCTATATACATAGACCTGAACTTAAACATCTTGAATCTGCGGCCATTCTTGCCGATTCTTTCCTGGGCAAAGATTATGGGCCCCGGAGAATCAAGCTTTATAGCTATGCCAACGATTACAAAAAGTACTGCTGCTATGCAGACTCCTACCGCCCCTCCTATTAGGTCCATAAATCTCTTCATGTACTCATATCTAAGGTTCATTGTAGGCGGCTCGAGAATAGCCATAGGATGGTTGTCTATGAAGCCAAGTCTTGTCTCTATCTTAGGTATATACTTCTGATTTTCATGATTAAGTCTGTCCTCCAGTCTCTCTACTGAAGCAAGGTTCATATGCACAGGTATTCCCATCTGTGCAAACTCTTCGATTTCTGTCACCATCTCTCCTCTTGATCCGATTAAATTCTCGGAATCAAATATAAAAACCTCATCGATGGCACTTTTTCTTACACACTCAACGATCCCCTTCCCATAGGCAATGACCGGTACATGGTCGATTTGTTCAATGTCTTTCTCTTGTGATCCATCAGCTAAACCTTCGTGTGACGAAGCACCATTAAGTTCTGCCTCGTAAGAATTACCATCTTCACCCATTGAAGACTTTGGTCTATCCTCCCTAAGCATGATTCCTACTATCTTCCTTGACCAGTCACTCTTGATTATCTCAGAAGCTCTTTGTGCATCCTTTCTGCTTGCAACTATGGCAACAAGAGTAGCTGCTCCAGTTTTATAAAAGTTCGCAATGATGACCTGCTGTGCAAGGAATAAAAGAACCAGAAGTATAGCAAAATGCAGACCTGTAGTTGCCACGAAAAAATGTCTTGACTGTGTTATACTGTTTTTCTGTATCAGAAGCATGGCGGCCCATACTCCCACAAAGTAGACCGTCCCCTTTACTGCCTTTCCGAAATATCCGAGAAATCCCTGCTTTTCAAAGTTATATTGTCCATTGTACAGCGAAAGCACCATAGCTAGACACTCTGCGATAACCACAGGTAAAACTGCATTTATCCACATGCTGCCTGTCCGAAATTCTCTGGTCAGTTTTGAAAACATTCTTAGAAAAAACAGCGCCGTTGCACTAGACAAAAAAGCGGTGACCAAATAGAGCGCCACAGTTATAGCTAGTTCAAG
>ALYD01000104.1 GCA_000513555.1 Lachnospiraceae bacterium JC7 | reverse complement strand
ATTGAAGAAGTTATCGAGACTTTTAGCATAAAAATTATATGAAAAGGTCTCGTTAACCTCTTCAATTGTCGTAATATAGATCTATCCATAACATTCCGAAGTTTGCTTAAAGATATTTAAAACGCAAGGGACAGGAATATCAATAAAGAAATATTCTTCACCAATCAAAAAGGAGCCCATGGAGGGATCCTTTTTGATTGAATTATACGGAAAGAATGGATATCCATATTACGTTCCGTAATGATCATCAACTATCTGATCAAGCAATTCGAAATTACGGAAATCACTGTAATCTGTTGTTCCGTCTGTATTCTTCTTTGTAATATCATAATCTGGTGATACACCGGCTTCTACATTTCCTCCATTCTGATAGTTAAATACTCTGAATGCTGATGCTGAATATTGAACACCCTGATTCATTTTAAAGAAAACAAGATTGCATGTTCCGCCAGCACTTTTCTCTCCTATTATCGGAATTCCGGCTTCCTTACACAGACAAGGGAACAGATTGCCGCTTGAAAATGAACCCTGGGAACACATAACGGCATAATTAAAGCCATAATCAAAGTCTTCATCGTCCCCTTCAAATTTACCATCCTGATCCATATCGTAATCTAACTTTTCATATGTCGCATTGCCGGTCATTGCACTTTCATAGTAGAATTCATCTCGCTTATCTTTGGTAACGGCATTAAGCATATACATACATGATTCTGTAGAACCTCCGCCATTATCCGAATCATCAAATATGAAATTCTTCATGCCATGCTCTTTCGCAAGATCAAGCGCTTTCTTAAAGTTCCTTACAGCATTATCGTCATAATTTGTATATACAAAGATTCCGGTGTCATCAAATTCATAGTAACGATAGCGTTGTCCTTCTTCTGTCTCTTCATCAAAAACAGCCTGATATTTATCAAACTCACTGCCGTACTCTTTGATTATCATCTTGGCTTCCATTTTACTTATATAATCGCCGTACCACTTCCGATAAAGAACAGTCCTTATATTGTCGGGTTCCTCTTTTACGATCCTGCCAAGTTCAGCGAACGCCGTTGTCCCATCAAGGTCAGTGAGAATATCCGTAGAAAGATCTGTATGACCGCCATCATATAACATAGTTGACAAAATTATGGTACCAAATAACAGATCAACAGTCTTATCAGAATTAAGAAGCTCTTTTACCTGTCTTGTCTCATCACTGTAGCTTTCAAGCGTGGCATCAAATCCTTTATCCCTGATAGACTCAGCTAATATACAATGCGGTGCGTTGCCATATATATTATCCATAACAAAGCAAAGCTCCCCATAGGTATATGCTATCTCACCGGCATCCCTGACTTCTTTATTGAAATAGTCCTCCCAGTTAACAGAAGGTTTGTCGGAACTGTAATTCAGATAAATCTTATTATCATAATAAACAGTATTCAAATAAGAAACCCCTGTAAAATCAGCTGCTGTTGTAAGCGGAAAATATACTTTGCCGTCTTCTTCTATGATATCTATTCCGTAATTTGAAAGATCGATATCAAGGGCGTAGGGATCTTTTCTGTAATCAGTAGCAATGATATGTTCATATACATATTCTGTATCATCTGTCGGATTCAGCCTCTGATCGTTATATAAGAACTGCTCTATTTTATCAGAATGTAGTGTATCCTTAACCGTATCAACTGTCATATTGCCTTTGGCATTACTTATCTTATACACTCCACTGCCTTGTGATGATAAAGAGAATACATTGACCGTATCATATACTTTATTCATATATTCAACAACATCAACATAAGGAACCGGAATGCCTTCTTTCATAAAGCCACTGATAGTTGAAGCTTTACCATCCGGATCGACTACTTCAAGCTGCGCCACATCATAAGCACCTGTCTCCTGCGCTTCGTTCACTTCTTCCGGTGATTTCGTAGATTGCTTCGTTGTAGGTTCTGTCGTAACCTGTGCATCTACTACATCCGATGCTTCTATGGATGCGGAAGCCGTTGTTTCGTTTGAGCCTGATGATCCGCAGGCGACAAGGTTTATTGACAAAGCCGATACCAATGTCAGTGAAATCAATATTCTCTTCATAAAGTCCTCCTGTTAAATCAGAAAAAATCATTGGGTGACAAATGATCAACCCCAAGATTTACCAGACAGTGATACGATCTTCAGGAGCAAGATACATGCCGTCCCCTTCTTTAATATCATAGAAATTCAGGAAATCATCGTAGTTCTGTAGTGGAACATTGGCACGATATGCTTCCACAGGATGATCATTGGTATCAACGTATTCTTTTTCCGCTTCCTCATAACGTGCCTGCTTCTGAATGATGGCAATCTGTTTGAAGAATGTGTCGTAATCGAAATCCTCCTGCTCCTTCGCAATGGAGAGCAGACATTTTAAGGATCCAAGATCCGAAATGGCTTCTCCCTGAATCAACTGCGCGCCCTCTTCTCCGTAGGTGGCATCGGAAACCTGCGGCATCGGTGCCAGCTCACTGTAGTACTTGAGCAGTTTATCCACCCGTTCCTGGAAAGCCTTCCC
>ALYD01000103.1 GCA_000513555.1 Lachnospiraceae bacterium JC7 | reverse complement strand
CGGGCTCCGGAGTTATAGTGGGAAATATCGTTCCTCCGGATATAGTGAGCGCCTTGGGAGTTCTGCTTTACGGTATGTTTCTGGCAATAATCATTCCTCCTGCAAAGGAAAATATCACAGTTCGGATACTTGTTTTTTTATCCATGGCTGCCAGCTTCATATGTTCAAAGCTGCCTCTTGTTTCCGGGTTAAGTGACGGAACCAGGATCATCATTCTTACAGTGGTTATTTCAGGTGCGGCAGCAGTATTCTTTCCTATACAAAACAGTGAAAAGGAAAAGAATGAAGCAGACATAAAAAAGGTAAAAATCAGATGATCAAAGGGAGAAAGAGGACAGCAGTTCTTCCTATTCTGAAGCCGAGATAAAGGAGGCAAAAAAATGCATAACAATTACGTATATATTTTGGTTATGTTCGGTGTATCATTTTTGATACGTGTGCTTCCGCTGACGCTGATCAGGAAAGAGATAAAGAATAATACAGTCAGATCCTTTTTATATTATGTTCCGTATGTTACACTTGCGGTTATGACATTTCCGGCTATCATGCATGCAACTGCGGAGCCTATGGCCGGTCTTGCGGCGCTTATTATAGGAATAGTCGTTGCATGGTTTGGAGGAGGACTTTTTCCTACGGCTATAATATGCAGTCTTACGGTTTTTGTTCTTGAACATTTTGTTTGAGATTTTTCACGGAGGAGTATGGCAGAAGAAATAAAAACAGTAAACAGAAAAGGAAGAGATGCGGGAATAGATCTCATAAGAGTAGTTGCATGTCTGCTTGTGGTAGGTACGCATGTTGATGTCATGGGAACAGAAGACAGTTCGAAGCTCTTTATAAGATTGCTTTTTGCGGATGGGGTCACCTTGTTTTTTATTCTCAGCGGATTCTTCTTTTTCAGAAAAGGTTTTACAGAGAGCTTAAAACGTGCCTTATCAAGTATAGTTTTTCCGGGAATTGCGGTCATGCTGTTAAGTTATCAGTTTTCTCCGTTTATCCGTGGAGAAAAGACCATACTATACTGTCTTACGCACCTCAACTTTGATATATGCGCTTTTTTGACTGATCTCTTTTCATGGGGAGGGAATATACGTGAAAGTATGGCCGCCCACCTCTGGTATATCTTTACATATCTTCAGCTGGTGCTTGCATATCCTCTCGTAAAGCCACTATATTCAGAGGCTCCACAGTGCACAGACATCGGAGAGAAAGACAGATTCAGGAAATACAGATGGTTCATTATAGGATTTATTTTTTAAATCAGATACTTATGGACCTCAATATGACGGGGCTTATCGGTTTTTCTCCTGTACAGATATCACCCTTTATGCTTTATACGGCACCGGCCATGCTTCTGATGATAGGTGCAGAGATAAAAAAACTGAGAGTAATCATTGAGAGACCCGAGATGTTTTTGAGAAGGAAACAGGTAAGGATCATATCCTTGGTCCTGCTGACAGTGGTTTTTGCTTTTAGATTTTATCTTCAAAAGCAGGTTTTCTGTCTGAACAGCACACAGGATTTTTATCTATATTGGAATTGTGCCTTTGCTACAGTACAGGGAACGGCATTTGTGATATTTGTTCTTAGCTTTGACTATCATAAGAATAAGACGGTGAATTTTATTGCAAGAGCAGGAAAATATACATTCTGGATATATCTTTTGCATTATGGCATATACTATACCATCTTCTTTAGAAAGGGACCGGATTGGAGCTTCGGTATCATAGATCTGACAAATGGATACGATACTCTGATAAAAGAGCTTCTTCATTTGTTGATACGAATACCTACCGTATTTTTACTGTCTCTTTTTGCAAGTTACATGATTGAAAGCATAAAAGGAATCTGTAAAAAGAAGGCCAAAATAAAATAAAAAACATATGGAGATCAAAAATCCCCTGGAGCAGAGAGATGTTCTCAGCTTCAGGGGATTTTTGATATTGATCCGTCAGGTTTTCAATTTTGTGTAAATATCACGTTTAGATACACCGCGATCCTTGGCCACAGCCTTCATGGCGTCTTTTTCAGACATTCCCTGTTTAAGGTAGTGTTCCATATGATCTTCCAGAGGCATTTCGTTCCAGTTCGCCTCTGATTCAGCTGCGATGTCGGAAGGATCACGGCCTTCGATAACAAGTACGTACTCTCCGCGAGGTTCTTCGCTTTCGTACCTGGCTACGGCTTCACCGATGGTGGTTCTTATAGCCTCCTCATGCTTTTTGGTGAGTTCTCGGCATAATGAAATACGGCGGTCATCACCAAGGGTCTTTGACAGATCCTTTAAGGTCGCTTTTAATTTGTGGGGAGCTTCATAAAGTATCATGGTACGGGTCTCAGTACGGAGTTCATCCAGTATGCGTGCCCTTTCCTTTTTATCTGCCTTTTCTGTAGGAAGAAAAGCCTCGAATGCAAATCTTCTGGTAGGAAGGGCAGAGATGGTCAATGCTGTAATAGCGGCAGCAGGACCTGGGAGTGAAGTGATGGTGATACCGGCTTCAGCGGCCTGATGTACCAGCTCTTCACCGGGGTCTGAAATACATGGAGTTCCGGCGTCGG
>ALYD01000102.1 GCA_000513555.1 Lachnospiraceae bacterium JC7 | reverse complement strand
GACGATTATTTGGCTATGTGCAATGAAGAAAGGCAAACAACCTGAGATTGCATATAAAGGAAGCCTTAATGTGCGATTTAAGAAAAGCGATATTCACAGACGCGCAGCCATTTATGCTATCACACATAATCAAAGCTTAAATAGTTTTATTGAGGATGCGGTTGAGGAAAAACTGGCGCGTGTATAAAAATATAAGAACTTGTAGGTAGAAAAAAGAAATGATCATACATCCCATCCCGCCTTTATATGATGAAAACTCAAAAGTGCTTATTTTGGGCAGCTTTCCTTCGGTAAAATCAAGGGAGGCACAGTTTTTTTACGGTCATCCCCAAAATAGATTCTGGAAGGTTATGGCCGCGGTTTTTGATGAAAGGGTACCGGAGACTGTCCCTGAAAAAAGAGAATTTCTTCTGAGAAATCATGTTGCTTTATGGGATGTTATTCATTCCTGTGAGATTGTGGGTTCTTCAGATTCAAGCATAAAGGATGTCACTCCCAATGATCTGCGACTTATACTTGATGCAGCAAATATTGAAAGAGTGTTTGTGAATGGTAAAACTGCAGAAAAGTATTATAAAAAATATATTGAAAAGAATCTTGGAATCAAGGCGTTCTGCCTGCCGTCAACAAGTCCTGCCAATGCGGCATGGAATCTGGAAAGACTGATCGAAGCGTGGAAAGTAGTACGTGAAGTCTGACAAGATTATAATTATTTGGTCTCAGATCAAAACGCGATGATCGGTATCCGCTAGAACACTGTTGATAGTTGCAATGAGTTTTTTGACAAGTGATTGAAAAATTTAAATTCAGTTAAAAGATATATGTGATAATCATTTTGGGAGACTGTTGGTAAGAAAGTATGAAAGGCAGATTGTAGTCGTTAAATAACAGACAGTAAAAATGGAGGATTACACATGATCAATAATCAATGGTATGCAGTTCTTTCATCACATCAGCTTAGGAAGGGAAGGATTCTGGGAGCCAGGAGATTCGGCGAGGATATGGTTTTTTTCAGAACAGAGAGTGGTAGTATAGGATGCCTCAACAGTTTATGCGCTCACAGAAAAGCTTCTCTTGAAAAAGGCCGTCTCACGGGAGACAGGATCAAGTGTCCCTTTCATGGCATAGAGTATGATCTGACTGGTAAGTGTGTGTATGTTCCGGCTGAAGGAAGAGCGTCGATTAACGATCATTCAAGATTTCATATGAAACGTTACCATACAAGAGAGATAGGAGGCATCATTTTTGTATGGTACGGTGACAAAGAACCTGATAAAGAGCCGGACGTTTTTGATGTGCTCACGGATTCTTCCTATAGTTATGATCATACTGAGGATTTCTGGTCGGTTGACTACTCCCGGGTCATAGAGAACCAGCTTGATGTTTCGCATCTTCCCTTTGTCCATCGGGATACTATTGGGCGTGGCAACAAAACACTGTGCAACGGACCGAAGGTAGTGTGGCTTGACAAAAACACAATGCAGACGAGTGCTGACAATGAAGTGGATGAGGGGCAAACTCCAAAAAACTCTGAAGACAGTGAGATAAAAAGAACAAATCTGACATTTAAATTTCCTAATATGTGGCTTAATCATGTCACCGATAAGCTGCTGATACTTGCATATTTTGTACCTGTTGATGATGAGCACGCAATTATCGCATTGAGATTTTATAACAGGTTTACAGGAATCAAGGTTATAGACAGTCTGATCGCCACACTGGGAAGCATTGCCAATATAATCGTTGAACGGCAGGACAAGCGTATAGTTGAGACTGAGTTTCCTAAGAAAACCGGAATGTCCATCGGAGAGAGTCTCTTGGCGGCAGATCTGCCTATACTTGAGTACAGAAGGAAAAGAGCTGAGTTGCAGCAGGAAAGTGCAGAGCTGGGTAATGCTTATGCATCTACTCTGTCAGAGAAAAAAACGGAATGTCTATGCCGGACCTATGGAGAATAAATTTTTTTTGAACGCGAGTTTTGGGAAAGGAGAGACGATTATGTCTGAAAACAGCATTATAACTGAAAATGGTAACAAGAAAAACGTGGAAATGAATACTAAAGCGATGTACAGGCTTTCCTACGGTCTTTTTGTATGTACGGTTAAAATCGGAGAAAAGACCAATGGCTGCATTATCAATACTGCGATTCAGGTGGCATCTACGCCTAATCGTATATCCATAGCCGTAAACAAGGCAAATTATACTCATGATATGCTCAAGGAAACCGGAAGGTGTAATGTCTCTGTTATCAGTACAGATGCCGGCTTTGAACTCTTTAAACACTTTGGATTTCAGTCCGGAAGAGATATTGACAAGTTTGGCGGTGACTATGGTAAAGAGAATTACGTGATCGCAGATAACGGCATCCCGTATATAACAGATGGAACCAATGCCTATTTCTCGTTGGAAGTGAATGAAGCTGTGGATTTGGGATCTCATACCTTGTTTATATGTGAACCTGTAATGATGGAGGTGCTGTCAGATGAGCCTTCCTGCACCTATGAGTACTATCAGAAGAATATCAAGCCGAAGCCCCAGACTGTTGAAAAACAGCAGCTAGGAAAAACTGTA
>ALYD01000101.1 GCA_000513555.1 Lachnospiraceae bacterium JC7 | reverse complement strand
AATAGAGATCAATTTGCTCTCCCCTCTTTATTATCTTAGTGTTTTTAATTCATTTTTCAGCCTATCTGCATTTAATATATAGCAAAAAACAGAACCGACTGAAATTTCACTGATTTCAGCCGGTTCTGCACAGATTTGTTTTGATTTTGCACTACATTCACTTATTTATTTTCTCAACAGCTTCCTGCAAACTTCAGAAACTTTTTGTCGTTCATCTGCTCATTCGTGACATACTTTCCATCACTGAAAAGAGCATATGTGGTGATTGGAGTCGGAGCATTCTGGGCCTCTTCCCTGTTCGATAGTCTAATAGCCTTGAATGGTATTTCGTTAGCCAGGGCAGTCTTTTCCAAAACAGGCACATACTTTGCATTAAAAGGACACTGGTTCGTATAGAAAAGTACATACCCCTTTTCATCGATATGGGGATGCTTTGCACATTCCTTGAATGACGGAATATCTGTACTCTTTTCAAAAGGAAGATACCATAGCTGAATACCGTTATCGGCTTCATCACACACAGTAAATCCTTTGTATTTCAAAAACTTTGGGTCGGCCAGAAAAGGCTTTTTCTTTGATGACGCCAGAATACATAGACCTTTCTTTCCCTTTTCTTTACTGTCCTTAATACATTCAGAGAGAAGGTCACTGGAATAGCCATGCCCTTTAAATGATCCGGAAACCCACAGGCAATCAATATACATATACCCAGGAGCTTCGATCGGATTCCATGCATTTTCCGCAGGAATATACTCTATAAAACATTTACCCCGTTCTGCGCTTTTAAGGAACACAAGTCCTTCATCAAAGCGGTCCGCGAGCCACGCTTTCTTTGATGATACCTGCTCATCCTTATTATTGGATATGGCACAGCAGATATGCTCCTTTTCCAGATTATCATTAGTTACTCTGATGTAATCCATATTCTCTACGCCTCCACCAAGTCCTTTTCTTCCATCTTAGCATATTTCTCCTACATCCATATATTATTGGCTTCTTTGAACTTCTTCGCAGTCTTCGCCCACTTCGCAATCTCCTTCTTCTTTGCGTAGTTGCGAGTGTTTTCTGATGAAAGAGACTTATAGAGCATATACCTCTCCTCAGACAGCGCTCCACTTCCAATCGCCGCTTTGATTGCGCATCCGGGTTCTGAATCATGACGGCAATCACTAAACCTGCACATGGCTTCCAACTCTACGATGTCAGAAAATGTATCTTCCAGCCCAGCTTCCGCTCTCGCTATACCAATCTCTCTCATACCCGGAGTATCAATTATTGAAACTCCGTTTTCAAGTTCTATGAGCTGTCTGTGAGTAGTGGTATGTCTGCCTGTTGAATCCGACTCGCGAACCTTTGAGGTCTTCATGATCTCTTTTCCTGCCATGGCATTTAGAAGGGTTGACTTTCCTGCCCCTGAGGATCCTAAAAGGGCGATGGTAATTCCGCTCTTCATGTACTCTGAAAGCTCTTCAAGTCCTATATCATAGAGGGCACAGACAGCATGAACTCTCACTTTGTCGGATATGGTCTCCACCTCTCTTACATATCTGCCCACATTGCTGCACAGATCTGATTTGGTCAAAAGAACTACAGGCACAGATCCACCCTGCAGCACAACGCTGACATATCTGGCTATCCTGTTATAGCTATAGTCCTCATTGAGTGACGTAATGATAAAAGTGTAATCTGCATTGGCCAGCATATACTGCATTGTACAGCTCTTTGCCTGATCAGGCCTCTGTAAAAAGCTCTTTCTTTCACACACAGACTCTATTACAGAATCCCCAATCGGGTTGTAGTTAAATATCACATAGTCACCCACAACAGGGAGCTGACTGGCCGTGGTCTCCCTATAACTCCCCTTTAGTTTTGCGTGGACTTCTTTTCCCTGAAAGCTAATGGTGTAGGTGTTTTTTTGTATCTCAGAAATTCTTCCTCTGTTCTCATTATTATTCATTGTCCTGTCTCCATTTTTTCCATTGTTAATGTCATTTGCCGCATCTGTTTGGAGACCCTGTTTATGAAAATATTGCTTGATACATGCATAGAAAAAGCCGTGACCAGAATGCCACGGCTTAAAACGCAAAAATGCAAATTGTCATATAATGAAAGAAGTAAAAGTTGATTATGACTCTTCCATATAATATTCATAAGTCGAGGGTCCCATACTATATTCACTAATTCCGCGAGAATAGCATATCCGCTGTCTTTTGTATTACCCGCATTTACCGTAACGTATTTCTTGATACTTTCTGAACTCTGGCTGCGGCTGCTTCCGGGGTAATCTCGTCTTTTGCCAGATCTTCAAGGGCATCACGAACGGCTATATAAAGGTCTTCATAAGGTATTATCCTTGATCCCGCAACATTTGTTTTACCGTTTTCAACGATGTACTCAAGGTTCTTTTGCCCATCCTCATTAAGCCCCTGTACATTCAGTTCCATGTCAGTCCTGGAGGGCATGTACTCAAGATACTGGTTTACAAGAATCTCCTGACCTTCATTAACAAGATAATTCATCCAGCGAAATGCTGCTCCCTTATCCTTTGACTCTGGATTCATACAAAGGATCACATCTGTAGC
>ALYD01000100.1 GCA_000513555.1 Lachnospiraceae bacterium JC7 | reverse complement strand
ATTTGGAAGATCCCTTGCATGGAATTTCGAGTTACGCGGGATTATTGCATCGAGATGAGTGTCCGAACTTTTACCTCTGAGCGTTTGAAAAAGAAGATTTCGTTTACAAAGAGGAAGTTCGAAGATTATCCGAAGTATGTTGTTTCAAAGGATAACACATTGCGCAGAAGGCTTTCTGATGACACGGAGCCGGGCTTTATAATGCGTCAGATAGATGGAACAAAATCGGAGATCCCTTTTTTGGATTTCCAGAACGAAAAGAAATTTGACCAGTGTAAGGTTGGCACGCTGGTTAAAGTTTTCGAAGCATTTAATTCGAAATATGAATCATTGGCTTCTATAGAGTGCGGCTATATGCCGGAATCGGGAAGAATTGGTTATAAAAAGAGTGCAGCGAAAGAAGATTCTGCAAAGGTTCAGGAATTGTTGAAGATCCATGGTGTACATATCGTTGATCAAATCGGCGATACCTATTCGGAGCAATTTGTTGATGATATGCGTTCCTTGCTTCTGCAGAAATATGATATTAAGGCATCTGTTGGAAAGCGGTTTAAAAAGGAAGCCTTGAACATATGCGTAATACATAACGCTGAGTATTACGAAGGTGTTCATGATCCTCATGATAACGTCCCTGAAGGAGTTGCAGTTCAACATGTGACGTTGGAAGATTTTTCTGATGCTGAATTTGCCATTTCAACGGTGGTACATGAGGTATTTATAAAAAAGGATTTAGAGACTGGAAGAATCTCACTGTTTAATTGGAAAGAACTTGGCATAAATGAAGATATCTCCTTTGGAACAGAAGCAAAATCTGATGAAGAAACAAAGTATTTCTTTATGAAGGTTCATCCTGATGGATCCTTTGATATTCAGGAGCAGGAGTTTACTCTGTTTGAAATGAACGAGTATACGGATTGTGTGAATATCTTTGAAGATGCAAAAACAAAGGGTGAGACGGTTAAAGGTCTTATCCGTGATGAGCAGGGAAGAATAAATGTTATAAAGGATACAGGTATTATTACTTTGCCTGAAGCCAAGGTGATAAAGGAATTGCTTGCATCCGGCGACACAAAGCTTCGCGGCAAAGAAAGACGAGAGGAACTGCTTTCCTCGTGTTTGGACATTAAAACCTATATGGAGGATGGCAAGCAGTTTTATTATGTGGGGACTATCGGTGAAGGTATGCGGTGGAAGATCCCCAGAGCTGCAAATGTTCGTTGTATAGAAGGATATCAAGGGGCGTCATTAATGTTCGATAAGCTACTTCCGACTATGAATGTAACGTTTGTCCATAACGGGCAGCTGACGGTATTACCATTCCCATTTAAGTATTTAAGGGAATATGTTAAGTTGCTGAACGTGGTGGTATAGGAGCTTTTTGGGGATGTACTTCTTTCATCATAAAACCAGACAATGGTATTTCAGATACGGTATCCCTGTCATAATGATCTTGCAGATCATAACAGTTGCAGTTATGGGAGAAAAATACTTATAGATATCCTGTCATAGAACTGGTGGTGACAGGTTAATATGCAGGAGGTATTGCGCAAAGAGATGAGAGCTTCGATATTATTATAATAACGTGTGTGAAATTGACATATTGTCAAAAACGCACACGTTAATTCAGTTGTGTGTAATAAGAGTGACCATTTGCCATTTTGTTTTTCAAAAAATCACCAAAATTTTAGATTCTTAAAATATAATTTGTTATGTTATGTGGTATTATTATATAACGATAAGAGGTGGCGTATTTTAAGATATAGTATGAGTATCATGATATTGAATGAGTTATGTTTGCTCCTGGTGGTTATATATGCCGGAGTCTATGCTACTGTAACTGACTTAAAGAGCAGTATAATTCCAAACAAAATGATAATAAAAATGCTTATAATCAGTATATTGTTATCGGTAACATATTATGGGTTTTATGCGAGAGACTTGATACCTTTATATTTAATTAATCTACTGTGTACTACGGTGTTTGTGCTTTTCTTTTATGCCTATAATTTATGGGCTGCAGGAGATAGCAAACTTTTATTTCTTATAATGACAGCAATACCAGCAAGAGTATATTATTTGAATCCATTTGGTCCATTTCCTGGATTCTTTGTTGTTTTGCTAACATTTTCAATTGCGTTTATATGCATTGTGGTTGATTCCATTTATCAAGGTATTAAGGAGAAAAATCTCTTCAAATGGTCTATCCAGCTTCCAAAACTTACTGATTTGGTCGCATCATATTTTTTTATGGTTGGAAGTATGACGATTGTTAATATCCTCTTGGTTAATTTGTTTGGCTATTTTTTTTCAATTAGCGGACTTTTGATTACAGCGTTGGATTTTTTGGTAGTATTGAGTCTTATTCAAATTCGAACGAAGATAGACCAAAAGATTTTAACTATAGCAACTGTAGTTATGTGGGTTCTGATAATTATAATTCAAGGATCTAATATCTCGAATCTCCTAAAGAGCAAATTAGATCTTCATGCTTGGATTATTGTAATAATAGTTATGTTATTGCGAATGATTTCTGAAAAGTATAATTATCAAAAAATTCTTGTAGATGATTTGAAACCGAGAATGATTCCATCTTCGCATTCGGTAGTGATGTTTCAGATGTCGCGAGTTAAAAATTTACCAACATGTATGACGGAAGATTTAAGGGCTCGC
>ALYD01000099.1 GCA_000513555.1 Lachnospiraceae bacterium JC7 | reverse complement strand
CACGATAAAGCTTTAAAAAACGAATATTCCTTCATAGCTCAGTCGGTAGAGCACGCGGCTGTTAACCGCGGTGTCGTTGGTTCGAGTCCAACTGGAGGAGTTATGCCGGTATAGCTCAGTTGGTAGAGCAACTGATTTGTAATCAGTAGGTCTTCGGTTCGAGTCCGAATCCCGGCTTAAAAAATAGGATGCAAATCCTATTTTTTTTTATATAAAAATGGATAATCGCCGATGATTAAACATAGTTAATTATAAAAAAAATATAAAGAATTACTGATTTTTCGGAAATGTATGAATACAATTAATTTGACTGAAATATATATTATAAATTCATTGGGAATTTTGTTGATAGCAGGAAATATTATCAACAAGTATTTTAATATTAAAAGGAATGTAGAGGACAGATATTTATTCTGGATATCAGTCTGCATAATGCTTTCATGCATTATTGAATCCATTGTTTATACCTGTTATGGAAGAATCGGACTGATATACAGGCTTATCATCTATTTCGGCAGTGTCTGGCTGTTTTTTTCTATTTTTCTTATCGGTCCTTTGTGGGTTCTTTTGCTTGAAAAGCACAATCAGATAGAAAGCTCAAAACTTCTTCAGTCACTTCTAAATTATATTTCACTGCTTGGTGTAGCTGTTCTTGTGATAAATTTCTTTAAACCGCTGGTTTTTTATGTGGATGCCGAAAGCAACTATCATCGTGGTCAATTCTTCTGGCTTTATGTCTTATCTGCTTTGTTTTTCTTTTTCGCAGGTATATCGGTATATGTAAAGAAAAGAAAGATATCCATGATTCCGTTTTTTCCGGCGATTCAGATCTTTATTCCTGTACTTGCCGGTATGATGGTTGAGATCCTGGTGCCCGGAGTCACAGTGATATGGGCCAGCTGTTCGGTAAGCGTAACGCTGATGATCATGGCATTGCAGAATGAAAACATTTGCAGAGACAAGCTTACAGGACTTTTCAACAGATATTATCTTGAGAGAATAAACCTGAAATATGAAGACAAGGGCATACTTTGCTTCATGATGATAGATATCAATGGTTTTAAACAGATCAATGACAAGTTCGGACATTCCGAGGGGGACAGAGGACTGCTGTTCGTTTCGGATTGTGTGACCAAATCAGTCGGAGATAAGGGAAGCGTAATAAGATATGCCGGAGACGAGTTTATCGTTCTGCTGAATACAAAGGATTACAGAGAAGCAGACAAATGCATCGAGCGTATTAATGAGAATCTTGCAGCTGTAAATCAGACCCTTAAGAAAGACTATTCCCTGTCCTTATCCATAGGATATGAGATCTTTGACATGAAACTTATCAAGATGGAGGAGATCCTTGAAGTCATTGATAAGAAGATGTATCAGGAAAAGAAGAAATACTACAGCTCACACGACAGAAGAAATACAGTTAATGATATCGACGAGAATATACAGACAGAAAATTCGGAAAATTCTGAAAATACAGTAAACAGTGATCAGAAAACGGAGTAAAGGTTTCGACCTTTACTCCGTTTTTTTGAATCAAAAATCTTATTAATTCCTGTTAAAAGGATGTGTTTTTGGGAAAGTCATCATAGTAAAGAGCCATATGAACAGGTTTTGCTTCGATTCCGAGCTCTGTAACAACTTTTTCAAAGATCTCATCGATCTTCACCTGATCCATTTCCTTGTCAGTATCTGTCATTTCCCAGGGATACTCCGGCTGCCAGATAAGACAGTCATCGAAGTTTTCTTCTCCCACCAGACCGAGAAAACCGGTAGTACCAAGTTCAACGTTCAATGTAAGTCCAATAAGATATGGAAAATAGTCCATACCATGGTCAAATATGATCATGTCATACTCATCGGATCCGACTTTGTTCGCCTGATAAAGGCATCCCAGCATATCATCCAGTTCTGTTTCAGGATAAAGGCTTCTGATAATGTCTTTATGTTTGGCTATAAAGCTTATGGCGTTGCCGCAATTTAAGTTCTTGAGTGCAATACCGTATCCATAGAGTATTCCTTTTCCGAATTCACGTTTGTTTACACCCATATCAAAACCTCCCAGCTTCTAAATATATATGAAGAAAAATTCCGCGAATAATCAGCACATAAATACCAGTCTTAATTTAATAATATCATAGCTTGTAACTTTAAGATATTAAATAATTAAACATTTTGACATTGGAGCCAATATTTTGTGATATTTATTTGTGCATAATAGCGGGAGATTGTGAAGCTTTTAAGGCTGAAGAAGGTAATGGATATCACTATGAGACAAAAATCAAATGATATATTTGCAGAATTTAACTCTAATGAACATAAATTAAATTAATTTTAAACAAAAATAATGATTTAGTCATAACAAATATTAATTTATATTATAAAATATTAATATAGGTCGATATACAATCAAATAGAAAAAATCGTATGTGTTTTTTCTGTTAATAAACGACATAATTCTAAATCTTGAAGAAAAGGGGGATAAGTATATGGTTATCGATGAGACGAAGATCTATAAGAGTAACGTAGACGGAAAACATGCGGCAGTGATAAATGAAGAAGATGAAATGATCACATTGATCACCGGAATGGCACATATCTTTACGGTAACGGCAAAAGAGCTGAAATCAGCATTTACACCGACTCACAACACATTTTCACTGGAGAACATGGATTTGTGGCAGTTACAGGTACTCGACAGATAAGACGGACACCGACGGGTGACCGTCTTTTTTGTTCCATAAAAGTGCAGCGGTCAGAGATT
>ALYD01000098.1 GCA_000513555.1 Lachnospiraceae bacterium JC7 | reverse complement strand
TCGTAAGCGCTCAACGTTAGGCCGTATTCCAAAAGATCAATGAAACTGCCATACTTAGTAGAATGAAAGTGCAATAGTTTCATTCCATCCAAGTTAACGCAAAGTTAGTAGACCATTTTACTATACTGCTTTTGCACATAATGAGACTATTTCACTACACTCAAAAAGGAGAATAGTCTACTTATGAAAGAACGCACACCGAGAAGGACTAATGAAGAATGGCTCCGGATAATTCAGGAGGCAAAATCCAGTGGCACAAGTGATTTCCAATACTGCAAAGATCATGGCATAACATTGAGTACTTATTACAGAGCTATCAAACGTCTTCACACAATAGCATGTGAAGTTACTGATAAGTCTCCGAACTGTACTCAGGAGAACGAAATCGTTCCAATAAATATATCGGAGCTTCCAGTATGTAAGACGGATCGTATTCAACATGAGGTCCATGCATCAGTTGCAGATGTTAGAGGATCTTTATTTGAAGCTACGATACGTATCAGTCTTGGAGGCAGCACGGTAGAACTTTCAAATGATGCAGAACCATCTTTGGCAAGTGCAGTTCTACATATGCTGAATCATAAATGTTAGGCGATATCTCTAGTGTGAACCGCATCTATCTGGTGGCAGGATTCACTGACATGAGGAAGAGTATAGATGGACTCATGGCTATAGTTCGCGATACATACAACCTTGATCCTTACAGCAATTCGGTATTTCTGTTCTGTGGAAGACGTGCAGATCGTATCAAGGCTTTGCATTTCGAGCGGGATGGTTTTTGTTTGTTATACAAGAGGCTGGAACGAGGCCGTAACGACACGTTCCGGTTTCAATGGCCCAGAAAAGCATCAGAAGTCAGAAATCTGACCAGGCAGGAATTCCGATGGCTTCTTGAAGGACTGACTATAGATCAGCCTAAGGCGATAAAACCCACTGCAGAGAAGCATGATTTCTGAGTTTTCGCCAGGTTGCACAAACTTTTAAAAATTGCACAAAGCTGTCTTCCGCGCAGGCTCTCAGAGCCTATGAAATGCGTGCTTTCAGCGGTATAATCATACCAGTTTTGAAAGGACGTATATCACATGACCAGTGCAGATTTCAGCGGAAAAAGCAAAGATGAAACAATAGAATACCTTGTTCAGGAACACAATTCTATGGAGTCCCAGATGTCAGAGCTACGTCAGGAGCTTGCTGATGCAAGAGAGACTATCGAAGAGTTCAAACGCATGATCTTTGCTTCAAGATCTGAAAAGAAGCAGGTCGGTTATGAAGATCCTAATCAGATCACTCTGATGGATTATTTCAATGAGGCTGAATTCGCTGCAGACCCTTCTGTTACAGAACCGGCCAAGGAAGTGATAATAGAAGGATATGCCCGTAAAAAGTCAGGTTCTAAGAAACCAAAAGCCACCTACAAGGAGCTTTATGATTCTCTTCCGTCCAGAGAACTTCGCTGTTCTTTGCTGCCTGATGATAAGATATGTCCGACATGTGGTGAAGAAATGGAACGTGTCGGATGGGAGCATGTACGTACAGAGCTTGAGATTATCCCTGCGCAGGTGCGTAAGGTCGAGATCTATCGGGAACGTGTACGCTGTAAGAAATGCTTTGACGAGACCGGATCTGCTAAGTTTATTGACGCAGAAGTTCCTTCACCTCTGATGCCTCATAGTCCAGCTTCACCGACCACAGTTGCCTATGTCATGTATCAGAAGTATATAAACTCCATGCCTCTTTACAGACAGGAAAAAGAGTGGAATCAGATGGGAGTTCCGATTCAGCGTGCCACTCTTGCGAACTGGTGCATCTACTGTGGTAAGACATATATGAAACCTGTATATGATGCACTGGTTAAACATCTTCTGGCGCGAATGACAACATGCGGAGATGAAACTCCGTGCCAGGTCCTCAAGGAAGAAGGGCGAACAGCTCAGCAAAAATCCTATATGTGGATTCACTGTACTTCGAACTTTGACGGACTCCCTCCAATCATGCTCTATGAGTATAACTCTTCCAGATCGGGAGAAGTGCCAAAGAACTTTTATAAAGAGTTTAAAGGCAAATATTTCCTGGCAGATGGTTATCAAGGATACAATAACCTGCCGAAGGGAGTAATCCGCTGTGGCTGCCTGGCACATTTCCGGCGTAAGTTTTATGAAGCGATACCTTCAGCTGACCGGAAATCTGGCAAGTCCAATTCACCTGCGGCAAAGATCGTAAACCTCTGCTCAAAGCTTTTTAAGATTGAGCGTGGGTTTATCGATCGGACTCCAGAGGTAAGAACAATCGAAAGAAATGCATCTAAGGAACATGAGATTTGGGAAGAAATCTGGGCGTCCATAGAGCAGATCTCAGCAAGCAAAGGGAGCCTGTTGGGGAAAGCGGTGACGTATGCCCTGAATCAGAAAACGTACATGGAGAACTATTTCCTGGACGGAACTATTCCGATTTCAAACAACTTCACCGAGAGCTGTGGCGCAAGACCTTATGCCGTGGGACGAAAGAATTTCTATTTTCACGATACACCGGATGGAGCCGAGACCAGTGCCATCATTTATAGCCTTGCTCAAACAGCAAAACTAAACAACCTGAGCGTCTTCAAATATCTACAGGCAGTACTTTTATACATGCCGGACTACGTTAATGAGCCCGAGGGCATTGAAGAGTTGATGCCATGGTCAGAACAGATGAAGAAGCTCTGTGCAATAGATGAAAAATCAACTATCGAAGAAAAAGATGGAAATCCTAAAATCTTCAGATAGTTTGGTTGGAGCGCTCAAAATAACATTGAGCGCTTAC
>ALYD01000097.1 GCA_000513555.1 Lachnospiraceae bacterium JC7 | reverse complement strand
GCCGTATTGAGTATAGCTGAGCTTAATGCTGCCGTTACAGCCTATAAATTCAATCCTGTATTCTGGTATCTTTATCAGCTTATACTGCTTACGATGCTTGCACCGTGTTTTTATCTTCTTTTAAAACACAGGGCAACTGCTGTCGGAGCATTTGTGCTGTACATATGCTTTCTTATTAATAATGGTGATATTCCGTATATTAATGAAGACGCCCTGATTTATTATTATACAGGAGCTGTTCTTGCCAGGCTCTTTGGTGGCTTTTTTGAGAGTTGTAAAAGAAGTGAGCGTATAATGGGCTTTGTACTGATTGTACTGTCATGGGGAACTCAGATATTCACAACTGTCGGAATGCAGAATTTTCTGGTGGCTCCTGTGGATACCGGTGCTATGAGTGCAGTTTCATACTGGTATTTCGGCGGAGATGTTTCGGTGATCATGGGAGGAATACTTATGAGATTACCGAGATCAGTACTTGTCTATATACTGTCATCGGGAGGACAGCTTGTGGTGAGTTCTTTGAGGCGCCTTTTTATCTGTCTCGGAATATGGCTTCTGCTCCCGGGCAAACTGCCGGAAGCCAATGATATCATGAAAAACAGTTTCTTTTTATATGCAGTGCATTTCCCGATTGCCAGAGGGGTGATATTTATGTTAGAGTACATGGACGTCGGCTATCATGGGGCCGGAGAAGAGGCGTTTAGACTTATGGCTTACTTTGCAACTCCGGTTATTAGTGTGGTTGTTGCATATGGATTAAAACTTATGCTTAAAAAATATATACCTTTTTCGTGGAAACTGCTCAGTGGAGGGAGATAATCAGATGTTTATAGCAGATCATTGGAAAGACTATGAAGTAATAGATACAAGTTCGGGTGATAAGCTTGAAAGATGGGGGAAATATATTCTCAGAAGACCTGATCCGCAGGTTATCTGGCAGACACCTTTCAAAAATCCTGCATGGAAAAAGCTTAACGGTCACTATCATCGTTCTGACCGAGGCGGAGGAGAATGGGAGTTCTTTGACCTTCCTAAGCAGTGGAAGATCTCATATGTTCTCGGAGGAACGGGAAAGAATTCATCGAACTTTGCTCCGGAATCAAAGGAGACCTACAGACCTGTGGAACCTGTATATGACAATCTTTCAAAGGTGTCTGAGAAGGAAAGAACACTTACATTCCATCTGAAGCCCTTTGCGTTTAAACATACCGGTCTTTTCCCTGAGCAGGCTGCCAACTGGGACTGGTTTGCCAATGAGATAATGGGAGAAAATGAAAGACGTAAAAAGATGGGTATTGATGAACCTGTTAAGGTACTTAATCTTTTTGCATACACAGGCGGTGCGACTCTTGCTGCGGCTGCAGCCGGAGCTCATGTGACTCATGTGGATGCTTCAAAGGGCATGGTTCAGTGGGCGAAGGAAAATGCTGAGGCATCAGGACTCTCCCAGGCTCCTATAAGATGGCTTGTGGATGACTGTATGAAGTTTGTTGAGCGAGAGATACGCCGCGGAAACAAGTATGATGCCATCATTATGGATCCTCCTTCCTACGGCAGAGGTCCCAAGGGAGAGATCTGGAAGATAGAGGATGCTGTTTACCAGCTCATCAAGCTTTCATCTGAACTTTTGACAGATAAGAGCATTTTCTTCCTTATAAATTCATACACAACAGGACTTCAGCCTGCGGTAATGAGTTATATGCTTGGTGTGCTTATCAAGAAGAAACTCGGAGGAACCATTCATTCTGAAGAAGTTGGACTTCCTGTTACTGAAACAGGGCTGGTGCTGCCTTGCGGATGCTCCGGAAGATGGATGAAGAAGGGCTGAAAAACCTCGAAATACATGGGTTTTTAGGGGAACCGGTGTAAGATAATCGTAATTTTTTCATGTTGATTGTTAATGGAATAGAAATTGCATTTGATACACCCGAAAGTTATTATAATTACATAAAATCTTGAATAAATCATATTCAAGGCTCATAAAGGATTAGATGGTGGTTTCTCAGGAACCATCAGGAGGGTGCTATATATGTTAAAAGATAAACTTGCAAGACTGATGCTCGTAACCGGAGCATTGGCGGCAATTTCCGCCATCAATGTTATGGCAGCTGGATGGACTACAAATGCAGGCGGTGAGCAAGTATATGTTCAGGATAGCGGCAGTGTTGTTACCAATTCATGGATAAAGGCCAACAGCAACGGACAGGTGATCTGGTACTACGCCACACAGGACGGAACACTCCGCAAAAACGGATGGCAGACAGTAAACGGATACAGATATTACTTTGATGAGAACGGCATCATGCAGACCGGATGGATCGATGATTACAAGTTTTATTGCGATCCCAATTCCGGAGCGGCTGCTTCAGGCTGGAAGTATATCGCTATACCGGATGAAATGAGTTATTACTATACTAACAACTCTCATTACACCACAGGTTCCTATGCCTGGTTCTATTTCAACACCAGCAATAATCAGAAATATTCTGCTGAGAATGAGAATGTTACTGTAAAGACCATAGATGGTGTAAAGTACGGATTTGACGAGAACGGAGTCATGCAGCTCGGATGGGCCAAGATAACAGAGGCTTCGCCTGAAATTGCCGGATATATGTATTTCTCGGAGAAGACAGACGGCAACTTCAAGCAGGGCCAGCAGATCGCAGGAACCTGGTACACAACCATAGGCCCCATGGAATCATCAAATTCGGGTTCATATGACGAACATCTCGCTTCCGGCGATGTGGAGTATTTCTATTTCAAAGGAAACGGTTATGTTGCGGCAGGTAACAGCTCGGCATATCTCGTTCAGTCCATAAATTCCAAGAAGTATCTCTTCAATGAGAAGGGAAATC
>ALYD01000096.1 GCA_000513555.1 Lachnospiraceae bacterium JC7 | reverse complement strand
CAAATAAATTCCTATGTATGAGGTTGGTCTTATGTCTTTTGTAAAAAATGATTGTCAGCAGTTATCACTCTTTGACTCTCTTGGATATCTTTCTAAACGTAAGCTGGACATTCTTGAAAAATCCTGGGCTAAGCCATTCTCAGATTATATCTTTACCAAGATAGATGAAATGATCTTTGCTCCTTTGTACAGTCAGAACTCTAATTCCCGTCCTAATGCACCGATCAATGTTATAGTCGGATGTCTGATTTTGAAAGAACTCAATGGTCTTACGGATGACGAGTTACTTGAAGAATGCGAGTGCGATTTCAGATATCAATATGCACTTCATACAACAAGCTATGATAATCAGCCAATAAGTGACAGAATCTTCAGCCGTTTTCGTGAGAGGGTCTATGCATATGAACTCCTTACAGGAGAAGATCTTATACATACCTGCATAACTGATCTTGCAGAACAGATCCGCAAGTTTATGTATATCAGTCCTGTAATCAAACGCATGAACAGCATGATGATTGAATCCAATATTAAGCGCATGAGCCGTCTGGAACTGATTTATACCTGTGTTTCAAATCTTGTCAAAACGATTTATAATGCCGGTGCCCATGAGCTGGTTAACGATTTCGAGGAATATCTTGACCCAAACAATCGCAATCAGGTGGTCTACTACAAGCAGGATGTCCCACAGAAAGAGAGACTCCAGAAGGGTATAGACGATGCAGCAAAGCTCCTTCCTCTTTGTGAGGATAAATACAGTGAGACAACTGATTACCAGCTGTTACTCCGCGCAATTACAGAACAGTGCAATAAGGATGATAATGGAAAAACCGTACCCAAAATCAATGGTGATGGCATGGGATCTTCAGTTCTTCAGAATCCTTCCGATCCTGACGCTACATATCGTGTTAAAGCCGAGAAAGAACATCGTGGATACATCGCAAACATTGTAGAAGTCGTAAATGCAAATGGCTCTGTAGTCACCGATTATTCATTTGATGCAAACACTCACAGTGATCAGGATTTCATCAAGGAACATCTTGAGAAGCAGCCAATTGCAGAACAACATGAAGCCATCATTGTTGACGGAGCCTACAATAACGAAGAGGTACGGGCATTAGCTGAAGAAAAGAACATTTCTGTATTATCCACAGGTCTTCTTGGACACAAGCCAAAGGAGATTTTCGGTAAATTCAAAATGAGTCAGGATAATAAAACCATCATAGCATGCCCGGAAGGACATGATGTGAGCAGCACTTATTATGAATCCCGGGATCAGATAAGAGTGTCTCTTCCTTGCGGTAATTGCAACGGATGTCCTCATCAGAATGAATGTAAGTCAAGGTTAGGCAAACGAGTTGCAAACCTGCTCATATCGCTGAAAACAATCAGAGCAGAAAAGTGTAAGACCGATCTTGATCCCGAAACCCGTAAAATGATAGGCCGTATACGAAATGGTGTTGAGACCGTACCATCGGTTATCCGAAATAAATATCGTGTGGATACAATTCCAGTACGTGGGAAGCTAAGAACAAAACTGTTCTTCGGCTTTAAAGTCGCGGCCTTAGATTTCCAAAAACTCAGACTATTTCTGAATGGAAAGGAATTCTGCAGAGGATTTGCCCTTGCATAAGGGCAAATCTCATTCTTTTGCTAACTCAGAAATTGAATTTTCATAGTTTTATTCAGTTGCCAAGGTTCAGATATGGATTATATGGTGTTAATTGCCCTAAAAAATGGACTTTTGACACTCACATCATTATATAACTGTCTTCTGGTAGGATATCCAAATATCCTAATGACTTCCGTTATGGATCCTAATTGATGATATAGTTGTAATGCACGATCTTTTTGCTGCTTAGAATAATGCATAAAGGCTCCTTTCAGAGCCCTATGTTAGTCCAGGTTTTTGTCCGCACCCCACTCTCACGAAAAGCTTTCATTAACATTCTGCCAGAAACTTATCATCAACACTTTACATACTCAGCATAAATATTATCTCCTCATACATAATAATATGTTATTTGATGTAACAATCGGAAAATCAATTTTGTAATTTCCAAAGTCCACATCATCAGTAATTAATATCGCACCATATTTTCTGGCTATTTGAACTATAAGTGCATCGTTAAAATCATATGAAAATCCTTTTATGAAAATATCACTATATTCCATTTCAGAAAACTTATCATCAACAAACTCAAAATTAGTCACTATATCTTCTGCCACAATATTTAAGGCCTTTCGTCATTTATAGTGGGTAAACCCACCATTGCTCATTGATTAAATTTAAAAGTTTCTGCTATCCTTGATATATCAACCAACCACACAAGGAGGATGTATCATGGATAATAAGGATCTGTTCACTGCAGCGCTTCAACTTGAGTATCCCTGGAAGGTATCAAAAGTTGAGTTTCTTCCAGATGAAGATGATCCAAAAGAAATGACTCTTCATATCACCATTGCTTTTGAGCGTGGAGCTAAGTTCGTCTTCTACTATGAGGACGGATCTGCATGGACAGATTCATCTGGCAAACCTATAGAAATGACCGCTCATGATACAGCCGACAGAACATGGCGGCATCTGAACTTCTTCCAGTATAAAACGTATATCCATGCGAAGATGCCTAAAGTCAGCGATGGTGAAGGTCAATGCCCTACAGTTAGAGCTCCGTGGGCACGAAAGAACTCTGGGTTCACACTGCTCTTTGAAGCATGGGTAATGGAACTTGCAAAACATCTTCCGGTATCTGTCGTGGCCAAGCTTGTCGGAGTCCGTGATAATCGTTTGTGGCGCTTTATAAAGCGTTACGTTGATGCTGCCAGAGAACTCGAAGACTATTCCGAGGTTGATAGCATCGGCAT
>ALYD01000095.1 GCA_000513555.1 Lachnospiraceae bacterium JC7 | reverse complement strand
TATTGGTCAAACCCTCGACCTATTAGTAACTATCACCTGAATGCTTTACAGCACTTACAGCTTAGCCCTATCAACCTCGTAGTCTTCAAGGGGTCTTACTCTTGCGATGGGATATCTCATCTTGAGGGTGGCTTCACGCTTAGATGCCTTCAGCGTTTATCCAGTCCCGACATGCCTACCCTGCACTGGAGTTGATCTCCAACAGGTCCAACAGAGGTCAGTCCATCCCGGTCCTCTCGTACTAAGGACAGCTCCTCTCAAATATCCTACGCCCGCGCCGGATAGGGACCGAACTGTCTCACGACGTTCTGAACCCAGCTCGCGTACCGCTTTAATGGGCGAACAGCCCAACCCTTGGGACCGACTTCAGCCCCAGGATGCGATGAGCCGACATCGAGGTGCCAAACCTCCCCGTCGATGTGAACTCTTGGGGGAGATCAGCCTGTTATCCCCAGGGTAGCTTTTATCCGTTGAGCGATGGCAATCCCACTTTCATACCACCGGATCACTAAGTCCTACTTTCGTACCTGCTCGGACCGTCGCCCTCGCAGTCAGCCTCCCTTTTGCCTTTGCACTCTTTGGATGGTTTCCAACCATCCTGAGGGAAACTTTGAGCGCCTCCGATACTCTTTCGGAGGCGACCGCCCCAGTCAAACTCCCCACCTGACAGTGTCCCATGACCGGCTTACGGCCTATGGTTAGAAATCCAATGACGCAGGGGTGGTATCCCAACAGCGACTCTGAGAAAACCGAAGTCCTCTCTTCTTTGTCTCCCACCTATCCTGTGCATGCATCACCGAATCCCAGTGTCAAGCTGGAGTAAAGCTCCATGGGGTCTTTCCGTCCTGGCGCGGGTAGCCAGCATCTTCACTGGCACTTCAATTTCACCGGGTGTACTGTCGAGACAGCGCTCAAATCATTACGCCTTTCGTGCGGGTCGGAACTTACCCGACAAGGAATTTCGCTACCTTAGGACCGTTATAGTTACGGCCGCCGTTTACTGGGGCTTGAATTCAAAGCTTCGATTGCTCTAACCTCTCCTCTTAACCTTCCAGCACCGGGCAGGCGTCAGCCCATATACTTTACCTTACGGTTTCGCATAGACCTGTGTTTTTGCTAAACAGTTGCTTGAGCCTTTTCTCTGCGGCCCACTCTCGTGGGCACCCCTTCTCCCGAAGTTACGGGGTCATTTTGCCGAGTTCCTTAACAGTACTTCTCCCGTCGGCCTTAGGATTCTCTCCTCATCTACCTGTGTCGGTTTGCGGTACGGGCTTATAGTACACTATAGCGGCTTTTCTCGTCACAGGATCCTGCAGCTTCGCTACTTTATTTTCGCTCCCCGTCGCGCCCTTGCCTTATGAGACGGTTTTTCCTGTCTCACAGCTCCTGCGTTTGGACCGGTCTCTTCATTCCCGGCTCTGCACTTCCCCATGTGTCCCCACATTTCTGATACTATAAGGTGCTGGAATCTTGACCAGCTGTCCATCGGCTACGCCTCTCGGCCTCGCCTTAGGTCCCGACTTACCCAGGGCAGATCAGCTTTACCCTGGAATCCTTAGATATTCGGCCTGGAGGATTCCCACCTCCATCTCGCTACTCATTCCGGCATTCTCTCTTCATGTATGTCCACGGATCCTTTCGGTACCGCTTCATCCTTACATCAATGCTCCTCTACCAATTAAAAATTCCTAAGCTTCGGTGTCGTGTTTCAGCCCCGTGAATTTTCGGCGCAGGACCTCTCGACTAGTGAGCTATTACGCACTCTTTGAATGTGTGGCTGCTTCTGAGCCAACATCCTAGTTGTCTGTGAAATCCCACATCCTTTACCACTTAACACGCACTTTGGGACCTTAGCTGTAGGTCTGGGCTGTTTCCCTTTTGACTATGCAATTTATATCGCGCAGTCTGACTCCCATGTATATCTGTACGCCATTCGAAGTTTGATATGTCTTGGTAGACTTTGACGCCCCCTCAACAATTCAGTGCTCTACCTGCGTCAGACTCTCCATGAGGCTAGCCCTAAAGCTATTTCGAGGAGAACCAGCTATCTCCGGGTTCGATTGGAATTTCTCCGCTATCCACACCTCATCGCCACCCTTTTCAACGGATGTGCGTTCGGACCTCCACCAAATTTTACTTTAGCTTCATCCTGGACATGGATAGGTCACCCGGTTTCGGGTCTATACTTACTGACTTTACGCCCTATTAAGACTCGCTCTCGCTTCGGCTCCGGACCTTAAGTCCTTAACCTTGCCAGTATATATAACTCGCCGGACCGTTCTACAAAAAGTACGCGGTCCACCTTTCGGTGTTCCACAGCTTGTAAACACAGGGTTTCAGGTTCTCTTTCACTCCCCTCCCGGGGTCCTTTTCACCTTTCCTTCACAGTACTTATCGCTATCGGTCACTAAGGAGTATTTAGCCTTGGGGGGTGGTCCCCCCTTGTTCCTGCCAGGTTCCACGTGTCTGACAGTACTCCGGATACTGCTCATTTCCTTTCCCTTCGTGTACGGGACTTTCACCCTCTCTGGTCACTGTTCCCACAGTGTTCTACTCGTTCAAGGAAACTAAATGCAGTCCATACCCCGCGGTGCACGCACCACGGTTTGGGCTCTTCCGATTTCGCTCGCCGCTACTTTCGGAATCGAGTTTTCTTTCTCTTCCTCCGGCTACTTAGATGTTTCAGTTCACCGGGTTCCCTCCTGCATGCTATGTATTCACATACAGGTACTGGAGGTCTGCTCCAGTGGGTCTCCCCATTCAGAGATCGATGGATCATTTCGTATTTGCCGATCCCCATCGCTTATCGCAGCTTATCACGTCTTTCTTCGGCTCTTAGTGCCTAGGCATCCACCCTATGCTCTTATCGTTTGACCAATTTATATATCTTTCGATATATCATCGACTCTAGCGTGAATCGATGTTGGCTGTGT
>ALYD01000094.1 GCA_000513555.1 Lachnospiraceae bacterium JC7 | reverse complement strand
TTGATCAGGGAAACTACCAAATGGAACGTGATCTTGGATGTCAAACCAAGATTACTATTCGCAAGAGTACTTTTATAGAAGAGATACAGAACCTGCCCATTCTTAAAGCCTGCGGCATAGCAAACCTCGTTGATCCTATGAGTATATTCTATGCCATAGAGGAGCACTTCTCTATGGAAAAGACGGCCTCTGAAACCACCGAGGCAAAAGGAACCACAGATGAGGATAAAATTGCCATGCATGGTTTCGATGTTAAAAAGTCCTTCAGGAAGATGAATCGGATGTAGATGGGTATCGGGAGTCAGACTGTTGAGTTGAAATGGTAGGGTAACCAAGATGATTTTTGATATTACCGAATCACTGATTCGGTTGAAATTATTGGAGATTTTAAAGTGAGTAGAGTACTTGTAATACCGGATGTTCATTTGAAACCGTGGATTTTTGATATCGCAGATAGGATAGATAAGAATTCCTATGATACCATTGTCGTTCTGGGAGATCTGGTGGATGACTGGGGAAAGGGAAATGCTTTAGATGTATATAGACAGACCTTGGATAGAGCAGTAGAGTTCGGACAGAAACATAGTCAGTCTTTGTGGTGTTATGGTAATCATGATGTATCGTATTTATGGGATGCTATTGAATCGGGATATTCCATACAGGCAAGGATAACTGTTGTAGAGGGAATAACGAGGTTGGAGCATGTACTTGAAAATCGGTACAAGTTTGTTCATAGAGTTGATAATGTACTTTTCAGTCATGCCGGGGTAACTGAAAAATTTGTATTCCAATTTTGTGGTTATCATGTAAAAGAATCTGATGATGTACTTGCAAAATAAACCAAATGGGAAAACAGGAGCTGTGGAGAAATAGTTCACCTATATGGGCGCGTCCTCAGACTGACTTCTACAGGATGTTCAGAGATGATTTTATTTACCAGGTTGTAGGGCACACTCCTGTAAAGGAACCGTTTGATTCAGGAAGTGTTTTGAGTTTGGATCTTTTCTCAACATATTCAAATGGAACTCCCTATGGAAATCAAAAACTATATATCGTGGATACCTTAACCAAAAGATATTACGAAGCAGAGTGATAGTTAAACATCAAGAAAGACTATAAACATGATGGATGCTTTAAGTTTAGAGAACACTTAGGTGTTCTCTTTTTTTCGTGCAATAATATATCTATAAAGTGCTAAAATAATTGTATATGAATAATTTTTAAAGAGATATTAGCGCATTTTTTTTACAAATTATGAATTGAGAGTATTTAAGTAAGATGGGAAATAATTCATGAATGATACTACATTAAACTAGTCTGTGTCATCATCCTCATAAGTATAAACTATCTTAGCTCCACACTCCGTGCAATACCCGCTATCCTCAGAAGTTTCTCTTCCACAGTAAAAACAAATCATACTTGTCATCTGCCTTTCTTCTTGTATTCGTAAGCAATATTTAAGCATTTTAAAACGCCCCCATCATTGGTGTCCAATTAAGATTTAACTGTTATAATAGCAGTGGTTTGTATACGAGGATAAAGAATGATTAACGAAAACGGAAACTGAGTCTTGGAGGGCATATGAGAGAATCTTATTTCGATGGTGGATTGTTACAGCTTATAGGATATGAAATCCTTGGAATACTTGTCACGGTGTGTACATTGGGAATATGTCTTCCATGGGCATATACGATGATATACGATTGGGAGGCCAAGCATACTGTGATTAATGGGGAAAGACTCCATTTTGATGGTACGGCTATCGGACTGTTTGGAAATTGGATAAAGTGGCTGCTTTTGACAGTGATCACATGTGGCATCTATGGTTTCTGGGTAGGCATCAAGCTTAGGAAATGGAGAGTGGCACATACCTATACAGATTCAGGAAGAGGTATAGATTCATACTTTGATGGAGGACTGTTACAGCTTATCGGATATAAGATACTTGGTGTTCTTGTAACGGTATGTACCTGCGGAATTTGTCTTCCGTGGGCATATACAATGGTATATGACTGGGAAATCAAGCATACTGTTATCAACGGTCGTAGATTACAGTTCGACGGATCAGCAGTTGGGCTTTTCGGAAACTGGATCAAATGGCTCCTGCTGACCATCATCACATTGGGAATTTACGGATTATGGGTAGGCATTAAGCTTATTAAGTGGAAAGTTTCACATACTTCTTTCAATCAGTTTTCGGCTAGATTCTAATCATTGAGATAAATCGCAAATATATGAATGATTGATTTCGGAGGGGAGATACAATGCCATTTAAGATAGTCAGAAATGACATTACAAAAATGCAGGTTGATGCCATAGTGAATACTGCAAATCCCATACCTGGATATGGAGCAGGAATTGATACCGCTGTATATAAAGCAGCCGGTAAGGAGAAGCTCCTTGAAAAGAGGCAGGAGATTGGCGTTATAAATCCAGGTGATTCTGTAATCACTGAGGGATTTATGCTTCCGTCACGATATATCATCCATACTGTAGGTATTCCTTGGAAAGGCGGGAACGCAGGAGAAGAAGGTGTTATCAGAAACTGCTACAGAAGTGTCTTTAATGTGGCAGTTGACAATGGTATCGAGAGTCTCGCGATTCCGCTTCTTGCCTCAGGAAGTTACGGATTTCCAAAAGGCATAGCTCTGAGAATAGCGTTGTCGGAAATAGAGACATTTCTTCGTCAGCATGAAATGGATGTTGCTCTTGTGGTTTTCGATGAGAAGTCATTCACTCTGTCTTCCGAGCTATATGGAGACATTGACGAATACATCAATGATAACTACGTTGATAAAAAGAATCAGATAGAATATTCAGGAGCATCTGTAAGAGATGAAATGCCGGCAGAAAGACCGGGAAGGAACAGGTTCTCCTTCTTAGGCGGAATGTTTCGTGGAAAAAGCGATAAGTCCGGTTCCGGTAGATATCCTGA
>ALYD01000093.1 GCA_000513555.1 Lachnospiraceae bacterium JC7 | reverse complement strand
ATAACATAGGAAAGAAATGTGTCCGGTATATGAAAGATATGCACGGTTACGTTCCAATTAACGCTCAAGGCGTTATGAATGCAGTGATGGATGGAAAGATAGGGGTTCTTTCGCCGAAATTCAATGTATATTCATTAATGTACGCATTCACCTATGATGAATATAAGAGGCTTCGACAGCCGACTTATTATTATAAAAGAGAAGAATTTGAGGAGGCTCTCTCCGATCCCTTTATAGTTCACTACATGACTTGTTTCTATTTAGATGAGCGCCCTTGGATGAAAGATTGTAAACATCCGATGACAAATGATTATCTTGATATCCGTGCAAAAACACCATGGGCAAACGAACCTCTGTGGGATAATGTTTCAAAGCCTGTAAGAAAGGCTTATTGTGATTTTTGTCATGCAATACCTAAGTCTATGGCTATTTGGATTTCATCAATAATTTATGAATACTATCTTCCTGCAAAACATGAGCGAATGAAGAAAAAGTATGCAAAGAATGACATGATAAGGAAAGCATAATGTATAACACCGTTTCAGATTATTTAATAATGAGGAATTAATTGGAGGAAAGACGTCATGGGTCTTGTATTATTATTGAAACAGGTGGGGGCCAAAAGACTTGATTTGCATGTTGCAACAGATGAGGAGATAGATTTAATTCATGACAAGTTATTAAACATGCTTAAGTATGTGTATGATATTTGTGAAGATAATCATATAGGTTGGTCGCTGTGCGGAGGAAGTCTTATAGGGGCAGTCCGTCATAAAGGGTTCATTCCCTGGGATGACGATGTAGATATCCTTATGACTAGATTAAATTTCGAAAAGTTTCAGAATGCTATAAAAAATGATAAACAATTTATGGCTGAATATGAGTTAAAACTACCAGGTGATAGAGGATATATCCACCCGATTGCTAGACTGTGCACAAAAGAGAAGTATTATGTTCCGATAATGTCAAATGGGCAGGAGGAAGGAATCCCAATAGACATTTTTGTTATAGAAAATACATACGACAATAAGTTTCTTTGGCTTTTGCATGGAATTAGATGCAAAATGTATATGTGTATCGGAGCTGCTGCGAGGGCAAATGCATGTAAGGAAATGCTTTTGAAGTACGGCAAGTTGAATAAGCGATTGTATATAGAAATTAAGTTCTGGTTACTTTTGGCTAAATTTTTTAGTTTTCATACAGTTAATGAATGGTGGGGGAAAGCAGACAAATGTTTTTCTGAGGTAAAGAATGAGAATTCAAAGTTTGTCATGAGCCCTAGAGGAAGTAAACAATACTTTGGTGAACAATATGACAGAAAAATATTGACTGAGTATGAGGATGCGTGTTTTGAAGATACTAAACTGAAAATAATAAAAAATCCAAAGTACCTATTGACAAGGCTTTATGGGCCTGATTTTATGTCTCCACCATCGAGAGATAAAATTGAACAACATGTTTTTGTGAAATTAAATACTAATAAATTAAGAAGTGAAAAGAAAAGATAAATCGGGAGGTTAAAGATGAAAAATATAGCATTAATAATAGCAGGTGGAGTGGGAGCAAGAACGCATCAAGATATCCCAAAGCAGTTTATACATGTTAAGGACGTTCCTGTCATAATATACACATTACAAGCATTTCAGAATCATCCGCAGATAGATGCAATAGAGGTAGTATGTCTTGAAGGATGGCATGATGTTCTGTGGGCATATTCTAAACAGTTTGGAATTACGAAGCTTGAGAACATAGTTAATGGTGGTGAAACCGGGCAGGATTCGATACGTAGTGGATTATGGGACATCGCAGATAGGTATAAAGACGATGATGATATTGTTCTAATTCATGATTCAATACGCCCCATGGTTAGTGCGGATGTGATTTCAGATAATATCCGTGTTTGTCGACAGTGCGGAAATGCAACAACGGTTATCCCTTGTACTTCTGTAATGTTGACAACTGATGATTCTATTGTTTCTGAGGGACAGGTCCCTCGTGATAATTTAAAAATCACACAGACACCACAGGCATTTTTCCTTAATGAATTGTTGGAAGTTCATGAGAAAGCCATTACGATGGATCTTCTTCCATCCATTGCATCTTGTGCTCTCTATATTGAAATGGGTAAGAAAGTATACCTTTCACAGGGCTCTGAGAAGAACATAAAGATTACAACTTCTGAGGATATAGAAATCTTCCAATCATTACTTGAGTCAAAGCGCCCAGAATGGTTGAAGAGGTAAAGTGTCATGAAAATTGCAATTGGAAATGATAGGAATGGCATTGATTATAAGATTAGATTAACCGCACATCTTGAGTCGCTCGGACACTCTGTGGTAAATTGCGGAACGGATGAGGATTTTCCGGCGGATTATCCTGTGCATGGCGAAAAGGTTGGGAGGCTTGTGGCATCTGGTGAATGTGATAGAGGTGTAGTAATATGTGCGACTGGTATTGGTATCTGCATGGCAGCTGGAAAAGTGAAAGGCATTCGAGCCGGAATGGCATATTCAGATGATGTAGCAAGACTTATGAGAACTCATAACAATGCAAATGTCATAGGTTTTGGTCAGGATTATATGACATATGAAGAGGTGGAAAAAAGGATGGATACATTCTTAAATACTGAGTATGCAGGAGGGTATCATGATACGCGCATCCAACAAATAGCAGATATAGAAGAGAATAAGCCAATCCAACAAACACCTATCATGAATGATGATAATAGACACACGAAAGGAAAGTAGAAAATGAGAAAAATTCCAGTAGCAGATTATTTGGTAGAGTATTTTATAGCTAACGGAGTAACTGATGTATTTGGATATCAGGGTGGTATGGTGTGTCATATATTTGATTCCTTGGGGCTCTACAAAGAAAAGATTAATTATCATAATTGTGGAAATGAACAAGGGGCAGCATTTGCAGCTTGTGGTTATGCTCAGGCAACAGGTAAACTTGGAGTGTGTATTACCACAAGTGGTCCGGGCTTTA
>ALYD01000092.1 GCA_000513555.1 Lachnospiraceae bacterium JC7 | reverse complement strand
ATTCGAGAAGAAGCTCGAGATCAACGGTGTTGGTTACAGAGCTGCTAAGCAGGGTAAGACACTTACACTTACACTTGGCTATTCTCACCCGGTAACTAGTGGAAGATCCTGAGGGCGTTGAGACTGTTCTCGAGGGTTCAAACACAATCTTCGTTAAGGGTATTGACAAGGAGAAAGTTGGTCAGTACGCAGCTGAGATCCGCAGCAAGAGAGGACCTGAGCCATATAAGGGCAAGGGTATCAAGTATGCTGATGAGACAATCAGACGTAAGGTTGGTAAGACAGGTAAGAAGTAATTAGGAGGAAAGTGAAATGGTAAGTAAGAGAAATAAAGCTGAACTTCGCCAGAAGAAGCACGTAAGACTTAGAAACCGTTTATCTGGTACTCCAGAGAGACCACGTCTTTCAGTGTTCAGATCTGACAAGCATATGTATGCACAGATTATCGATGATGTTGCAGGCAACACACTTTGCGCTGCTTCTACACTTGATAAGGATGCAAAGTTAGACATCACAAATAACATTGAGGCTGCTCAGTACGTTGGTAAGGCCATCGCTGAGAAGGCTATGGCTAAGGGAATTAAGGCTGTTGTATTCGACAGAGGTGGTTTCCTTTATCACGGTAAGGTTCAGGCTCTTGCAGATGCTGCCAGAGAAGCTGGCCTTGAATTCTAATCGAGAGGAGAAACAAGCAAGATGAAGCGTGAAAGAATTGATGTAAATCAGTTAGAATTAAACGACAATGTCGTAGCCATCAAGCGTGTTGCGAAGACCGTAAAGGGTGGTCGTACCATGAGATTCTCTGCTCTCGTAGTAGTTGGTGATGGCAATGGTCATGTAGGTTGTGGTATTGGTAAGGCAGTTGAGGTACCTGAGGCTATCCGTAAGGCACGTGAGGCTGCTTGCAAGGCTATCGTTACAGTTCCTGTAACAGATGAGAAGTCTGTACCACATGATTATGTTGGTAAGTTCGGAAGTTCAACAGTTCTTCTTAAGAAGGCACCAGAAGGAACCGGTATCATCGCCGGCGGTCCTGCTCGTTCCGTTCTTGAGCTTGCTGGTATCAGAAACATTCGTACAAAGTCTTTAGGTTCAAACAATAAGACAAACGTAGTTCTCGCTACACTTGAGGGTCTTACAGCTATGAAGACTCCTGAGGAGTTTGCTGCACTTCGTGGCAAGACTGTAGCTGAGATCACAGGTTAATTAGGGAGGGTAAAGTAATGGCAGATAAGAAGTTAAAGATTACACTTGTAAAGTCTCCAATCGGTGCTATCCCTAAGCAGAGAGCAACTGTTCAGGCTCTTGGTCTCCGTAAGATTCGTCAGACTGTAGAGCTTCAGGACAATGGAGCTACAAGAGGTATGATTCAGAGAGTTAACCATCTTGTAAAAGTTGAAGAAATCTAAGGAGGCATACAATGGAGTTAGCTAATTTAAAGCCGGCTGACGGCGCTAAGCAGTCAAAGAACTTCAGACGTGGCCGTGGTCATGGTTCAGGAAACGGCAAGACAGCTGGTAAGGGCCATAAGGGTCAGAAGGCAAGATCTGGAGCACCAAGACCTGGTTTCGAAGGTGGTCAGATGCCTTTGTTCAGACGTATTCCTAAGAGAGGATTTACGGATCGTAATTCTAAGGTTATCACAGGTATCAACCTTTCAGTTCTTGAAACAAAGTTCAACGATGGTGAGGAAGTTACTATCGAGGCTCTTCTTTCTAAGGGTGTTATCAAGAAGGTTAACGACGGTGTTAAGGTTCTTGGAAACGGCGAACTTACAAAGAAACTCAACGTTAAGTTAACAGCATTCTCTGCATCAGCAAAGGAAAAGATTGAAGCTTTAGGCGGAACCTGTGAGGTAATCTAATGTTCAAATCACTACTAAATGCATTTAAGGTTAAGGATTTAAGAAATAGACTTATTTTCGTTTTCCTGATGCTCGTAGTAATTAGGTTTGGATCGAATCTTCCTATTCCGGGTGTAAACTCAGAGTATTTTGCCGAGCTGTTCAACAGCATGGCTAACAATGATGCATTTGGTTGGTTTAATACGATGACTGGCGGCTCTTTCGAGCAGCTGTCAGTCTTCGCATTGTCAATCACACCGTATATTACTTCATCCATCATCATCCAGCTTCTTACAGTTGCCATTCCGGCACTCGAAGAGTTGCAAAAGGATGGTGAAGAGGGAAGAAAGAAGCTTACCGAGTACACCAGATATGTAACCATTGGTCTTGCGCTCATTGAGTCAAGTGCCATGGCTATCGGATTTGGTGGACAGGGACTTCTCATCGGTTACGCTGATGCGAGCACAGTGAGAAAGATCGCTGATATTGCTATCGCTGTTATAACGATGACAACAGGTTCAGCACTTCTCATGTGGATTGGTGAGCAGATTACAGATAAGGGCATCGGAAATGGTATTTCCCTGGTGCTTCTTTTCAATATTCTCTCATCAGTTCCGAGTGATTTCCAGACACTGTATGTAAGATTCATACAGGGGAAGAATGTTGCAACAATGGTAGTTGCTGCTATTATCATCGCAGCATGTCTTATCGCTCTTGTTGCATTTACAGTCGTTTTGACTGACGCAGAACGCAAGATACCGGTACAATATAGCCGTAGAGTACAGGGTAGGGGTCTGGTTGGAGGACAGTCTTCATCAATTCCGCTCAAGGTTAATACAGCAAGTGTTATGCCTGTTATCTTTGCAAGTTCACTTATGACTATGCCTGTTGTTATCGGGCAGGTTCTTAATGTGAATTATGGTACAGTTGCCGGACAGATCTTAAGAGGTCTTAACTCCGGTTCATGGTGTGATCCGGATGCTCCGATCTACAGTATCGGACTTATCGTTTACATACTGCTTCTGTACTTCTTCGCTTACTTCTATACATCGATTTCTTTTAATCCGTTAGAGGTTGCGAATAATATGAAAAAGCAGGGTGGTTTCATTCCGGGCATTCGTCCTGGTAAGCCAACCAGCGATTACCTTGACAGTATTCTTACTTATATTATTTTATTCGGTGCTTCCGG
>ALYD01000091.1 GCA_000513555.1 Lachnospiraceae bacterium JC7 | reverse complement strand
TTCCGACTCTGCCATAAAGTACATGACTATTCTTGACGAAAACGGAAATATTCTTTATTCGAACTCAGGTCTTAGTCTCGATAAATTCAGAGAATACATTGATGAATCTCAGGATGATTCAAATTATGTGAATATGTTCAGAAAATACAAGGAAATGAAGACCAGGGTTGATACAGCTACAGCAGTATTTCTGGTAGTTGGTGAGATACTTCTCATGCTTTTCTTCGTTTTCAGGATAAACAAATCCGTTCTCCGTCCGCTGAATCTGCTGAAAAGCGCAATGGAAAAATTCAACGGGAAGGAGAACAGGCTGAAGCCTATCAGTTATTCCGGCCCGCGTGAGCTTGAGGAAATATGCGAATCCTACAACGATATGGCAGAGGCTCTCAGAAAGAGTGATGAGGAAAGAAGGCGTCTTGAAGAGGGACGTGAGAGAATGCTTGCAGGCATTTCTCATGACCTGAAGACTCCCGTGACCGTGATACAGGGTTATGCCAATGCTATTCTGGACGGCACTATCACTCCCCGGAACGAAATGACCTACGTGGAGACTATATTCAAAAAATCCCAGGTCCTTTCAGAGCTTATAAATACATTCCATGAGTACAGTCGTCTGGAACATCCGGACTTTGTTCTCAGGAAGACAAGAGGTGATCTCTGCGAATATCTGAGAGAATATATCGCTAACCGTTATGACGAGCTCGCCATCGCAGGCTTCGAACTTGAAGTCAACATCCCGGATAACGGCATATATGCTGAATTTGATCATATTGAGCTGAAAAGGGTATTTGAAAATCTGATCAATAACACTATCCGTCATAATCCTAAGGGCACTACTATCTACGTTTCACTTGAAAAGTCGGATGCTCTCATACTGAATAAAAAAACAATCTATAAGTTCTGACGGACAGCATGATGAAAAGATAAAAGAAACTACTGAAGCTTCACCTATGATAAGGCTTCTTTTCGGCGATGACGGTGTCGGAATATCCGACGATGTACGAAAGAATATTTTTGATCCCTTTGTGACAGGTGATGAATCAAGAAAATCAGGAAAAGGCTCAGGACTAGGCCTTGCCATATCAAAGAAGATAGTGGAGGCACACGGTGGTTTCATACACCTGAGAGGAAGATCGGAAACAGATCACAGCACGGAATATGAGATCCTTCTTCCGGTGGAGGGATGATAATTAAGCTTCATGATGCCGGCTTCACTGAATATTTATATTAATGAGGCGGCTTAAGTAAAAAGGCCGCCTTTGACAACAGGAGAATTATATGAGATTTGACAACAGAAATACTTATAGATCAAAGCTGATTCTGAATGCGAGAATTGCGGGTATGATCCTTATGGCATTTATGTGTTTTACTGCAGTTATCAAGTCGGGGACAGTTGCGGTCTATGCCGCATCTTCAGAAGGGAAGGATTACAGCTTTTCTTCCCTGCAATGGGACACAGAGGATGACGTGATGATGGCATATTGGGATCAGTCCGAGGATGACCAGAGATATAAGCTGCAGCTTTACAAGGATTCCGTTTCTGTAGAGAACAAGGTTGGAAACACTGTTACTGTGACCAACAAGGATTATTATGATTTCACAAAGCTTGTTGTGTCTGAAGGAGTGGGGAATTATATCTTCACAGTCACAGGGCTTAAGGAAAATGACACTCAGGTCTCAAATGTGGCATATATAGACATTGGCAAACTGCATAAAATAGAAGATAAGTACATGGGTGAGCATCCGAAGACTGTGTTCGGAAAATATTCCATAGAAAAAATGGATCTCATTCAAAGGGTAGATCCTGTCACTGCAGCAGCTTACGCCCGCACCATGCCGGGCTATAACACTGCCGAAGCGTCCACTATGGCATCCCTTCCGTCCCTTAACAACGGCTGGCTCAAGCTCAAGGATGGCGACTGGTATCATTTTACAAACGGGGTAATGGATACCGGATGGTTTACAGATCCTGCAACCGGAGACAGGTACTATCTCAATCCTGATGGAACCATGAAAACGGGATACCTTTATCTCGATGGTCAGAACTACTATTTCGAAGCATCCGGGAAACTGTCACAGGCTGCCAAGAGCTGATGCTTATTACAGATTTTTGCGTGACTGACACGAAGCTAACGCTTCTATATAAAATCCATGTAAAATATCTCTGAAAAACTCAGAAAAATACAATAATTTAAGTATCAGCATCTTGTCTGCGTCCTGACATGGTTGTATAATTCAAAAACATTTTACAGAAAAACAGAGGGCGCAGAGCATGACAAACGGAATCGTGGTAATAGGAGCAACATTCGTAGATATCAAGGGCTATCCTTTGGAGGTATATGTTCCAAACGGAAGAAATGCCGGTACAGTGATGGAGGTTCACGGCGGAGTATGCCGTAATGTAGCCGAGGATATCGCCAATGTTGAGCTCAAGCCTACATTTGTAAGTATCGTAGACAACAGCGGTACCAGTACAGATGTTGTCAACAAGCTCATTCGTCATAAGATAAATACCAAATATATCCGCAGAGTCGAAGGCGGTCTCGGAACATGGCTCGCCATTTTCTCAAACGAAGGTGATGTTATCGCATCCATCTCCAGAAGACCTGACCTCAGCGAGATCTCCAATATCTTAAAGGAGCAGGGTGATGAACTAATCGGCAATGCTGACAGCGTTGTTGTTGAGATTGATATGGATTCATCCATCCTGAAGCAGATCTTCGAGCTTGCTGAAAAGTATCATAAAGAGGTTTATGCTGTTGTTTCCAACATGTCCATCGCCATGCAGAGACGGGATCTTCTCAAGCGTACAGGTGTGATAGTTTGTAATGAGCAGGAAGCAGGTATGCTTTTTTCAGACGACTACTGCAGCATGACACCTGAAGAGTTCATGCATATTCTCGACAGACAGGTGAAGTCTGCGAAGTATCCCCGTATGGTAGTGACCATGGGTTCAAAGGGAGCGGTTTATGCTTCGATGGATGGAGAACCTGGCTTCTGTCCGAGCATCCCTGTAGGAGTTATCGATACAACAGGCGCAGGTGATGCCTTCTTCTCCGGCGTTGCCATCGGTCT
>ALYD01000090.1 GCA_000513555.1 Lachnospiraceae bacterium JC7 | reverse complement strand
GATGAATTATAAATAAGCGAGCGATATTCACAATAAAATGGGAGGATTCTCTTTGGATTATCGAATTATTTTAAAAGAATTAGAGCAAGACAAAGAGTTTAAAAAATATAGCAGTAATTGGCTGGAAGAAAAGATCAAAGCTAAAGAGATTTATATATGGGGTGCAGGACAAGATGGCAAGAATGCTGCAAGCTTGATTAAGGAATCAAGTATTTTTGTTGTGGCATTTATAGATATGAATTCGCAAAAACATATAGGTCAGGAAATCGAGTGTATAAATCCAAAAGACATGGATTTAAGTAAAGTAAAGGGATTATTACTGTCTTCAAAGGATTATGAGCAGGAAATGGAAGAAAGATTTCTTTCTATGTTAACTGTGGATTCTATAAGAGATATATATGTCTATAGTTGGTGTGATCTGAGAAATCAACTCGTGAGAGATTGGTTGTATGCACATGGAAAAATAAATTTATCAAGCTTATTACATATAGGTTGTAATAGTGATTTGTTTTATTTTGGCGATTATAAATCGTGGATTGAAGCTGAAATGGACGCAAAAAATCACATAAAATCTTCTGGATATGATAATACAAGTATATTTGAACAGGTTGTAAAAGCTTACGAACTGTGTCATAAGGGAGAAGCGGTTTTTGAACGAGATGGTGTTGCATTTTATAAACCATATTATTCACATGATTTTTTAGCAGCTATATTTGAAGCTCAGGCAGAACTAGGAGAAAAGCTTTGCGTATTGGATTTTGGAGGTTCTCTTGGTAGTACATATTTTCAGCATAAAAAAATATTAAAAAAACTTGGAGCTGATTGGAATATTATAGAGCAGCCTCATTTCGTTAAGTATGGTCGTGAAAGAATTGAAGATATCTCTTTTTTTATAATGTTGAAGATTGCTTCAGAGAAAAAGAAATAAATCTATGTGTAATGTCAAGTGTATTACAGTATCTGGAAAGTCCATATGAATGGTTGGGAAATATTCTTCAGCAAGCTTCAGTACAATTTTTCTATATTGATCGCACACCATTTCTTAAGGGACAAAAAAGTAGAATAGTAAACCAAAATGTGCCGCCCACTATCTATCGTGCAATTTATCAATCATGGTTGTTTAATCAAGGAGAATTTGAGTCATATATGCATAAAGCTGGGTGGATAAATATTGATAGTTGGAGTAATGATGAAAAGATTGAATATAGAATGGGAATTGAACAACCTGTATATCGAGGTTATTTATATCAAAGGGAAAGATAGATGCTTGAAAGTTAATAAAAGTATGAAAGGTTGAAAATCGTCATAATAAAATCTGAATTATTTTTAGTAATACAATAGAAATAAGGGGCTTATATGAAGATAGAAGATATTAGAAAGGCTCAATTTATCTTTGAAGGAAAATATAAAAGAATTGCATTTTGGACAAATCCTTTTTATTTTGTAAGACTACACCTATATGAGGCTATAAAAGATTATGCACCCAAACTAGGGGGGGTAGTCATGGACTTTGGATGTGGAGCTAAGCCCTACAAAAGTCTTTTTAAAAGTTGTACGAAATATGTTGGAGTTGATATAAGTACGAGCGGTCACGACCATAGCAATGAAGATGTGGATATCTTCTATGATGGAAAACATATACCTTTTGAAGATGAGTACTTTGATAATGTTTTCAGTAGTGAAGTGTTTGAACACATTGCGAGGCCTGAGGATATTCTTTCTGAAATAAGGAGAGTTTTGAAGAAGGGGGGATATTTGTTAGTAACCGTTCCATTTGTGTGGAATGAACATGAAATCCCCTATGATTATAAGAGATATACAAGTTTTGGAATAAAGAATCTTCTGGAAAGCTCAGGATTTGAGTTTGTAGAACAAAAGAAGTCTACCAACTATATAGAAATGATATACCAGATGAAGGCGGAGTATTACAGGTATATATTTGCAAAAAGAAGTCCACGATTTAGACATTTTATCCAGAGAACACTCATTACTTTTCAAACATTTAAAGGTGTTGTAATGAGTAGAGTTCTTCCGGACAATGATAGCTTCTATGGTGACAATATAATACTTTGTAGAAAGAAATGATATAAGCAATCTGAATTGATACGTTTATAGGAGAAAGGTCTTGCTTTATAAACATTTAAAATTTAATGATTTAGGAGATGAAAGAGGTAAATTGGTTGTGATTGAAGGGAATATAGATATTCCTTTTACTATTCAACGAGCTTTTTATATCTATGGGTCTGATGCAGAAGTGATCAGAGGGAAGCATGCTAACATCAATTCTGAATTTGTACTTGTAAATGTTGCAGGTTCTTCAAAGGTTATGGTTACGGATGGAAAAGAAAAAGAAGTGATCGAATTATCTCAACCTATGGAGGCATTATACTTGCCTAAGATGGTGTGGAAAGAAATGTATGATTTTTCTAAAGACTCTGTATTGCTAGTATTGGCAAGTACGCATTATGACAGTCAGGAGTATTTAAGGAATTATGATCAGTATTGTATGTTGATGAAGTTCTTTGAGGAAAAGAAAGATGATTGAATATGAAAACCTAAAGAAATCTAATGAACCTTTCATTAATGAATGTCGTAAAGCAATCGATCAAGTGCTTGAAAGTGGATGGTATGTTTTAGGAAATGAAGTAGTTGCTTTTGAGAGGGAATTTGCGTCGTATTGTGGCGCAGGATATTGTGTTGGGGTAGCAAACGGTCTTGAGGCGTTAACACTTGCGATACTTGCGTATGATTTTAAGAAGGGGGCTGAGATTATTGTTCCATCGAATACATATATTGCAACTATTTTATCGATTATTAATGCAAATTGTATACCTGTTTTAGTAGAGCCTGACATTAAGACATATAACATAGATCCTGAGAGAATCGAGGAAAAAATAGGGAGTAACACGGTAGCAATTATGCCGGTCCATTTATATGGACAACCCGCACAAATGGACGCAATAATTTGTATTGCAAAAAAATATGGGTTAAAGATTATAGAGGACGCGGCACAAGCGCACGGGGCCATGATTGGAGGAAAGAAAGTCGGAAGTTTTGGAGATATTACCTGCTTTAGCTTTTATCCAACAAAAAACTTAGGAGCATTTGGTGATGCTGGTGCTATAACCACAAATGATGCTGAAATAGCAGAGAAAATTCGGATAATGAGAAATTATGGCTCAAAAACGAAATATAAAAATGAAAGAATTGGTTACAATTCCAGACTTGATGAAATACATGCAGCTATATTGAGAGTGAAGCTAAAACATCTTG
>ALYD01000089.1 GCA_000513555.1 Lachnospiraceae bacterium JC7 | reverse complement strand
ATATAAGGGCACAGGAACACTATGTGTCGGGCATGAGAATCTATTTCAGGAAGGAGTAAGTATGGCAAATAACAAGTATGCAGGAACGAAGACAGAGAAGAATCTCTGGGAGGCTTTTGCAGGAGAGTCACAGGCGAGAAACAAGTACACCTATTTTGCTTCTGTGGCAAAAAAGGCAGGATATGAGCAGATCGCTGCGCTTTTCCTAAAGACAGCCGACAATGAAAAGGAGCATGCAAAGCTCTGGTTTAAGGCATTGGGAGAAGTAGGTGATACTGCGGCAAATCTTCTTTCGGCTGCTGAAGGCGAAAGCTATGAGTGGACGGACATGTATGACCGCATGGCCAGGGAGGCAGAGGAAGAGGGCTTTACAGAACTTGCTGAGCAGTTCAGAGGCGTTGCTGCCATAGAGAAGCTCCATGAAGAGCGTTATCGTGCACTTCTTCACAATGTTGAAGCCATGGAGGTATTCAAGAAGAGCGGAGTTACTGTATGGGAATGCCGTAATTGTGGACATGTCGTAGTTGGAACCGAGGCTCCGGCGGTTTGCCCCGTATGTAAACATCCTCAGAGCTTCTTTGAAGTAAGACAGGAAAATTATTGATAATAAGCAAATGGTCAGAACATACCACTTAGGTTCCTCACAGAGGAATCTAAGTGGTATTATTTTATTGGATCGAAAATGAAAAATATTCAGATGGTCGAACGTGCTGCCTTCATAAAGTGAGATGGAGAAGAGATGGAAACCATAACACTGCCGAGATTTTTAAAGATCGTTGATGGGCATATCAAAGATATGTCTCATGAGGAATTGGAGATGCTTATCCATGAAATAGCTGCGACTGTGCCGGAGGCAAAAAGAGATAAGTTCATTTTTGATGTTGGATAAAATTACAGATTCAAAAGCCCATAATATAAATGATCTATCTGGTGAAGAGCGGGATAAAGTTGCAGCTCGTGTTATGAGTATTATTCCTAAGCTGGAGAAAATTCAGTCAGGAGAGATACGTTTAGAAAGTAAGATCAATGAAAAATGGAGTGACTGGTACAACAGAGACGCTGAAGAGCTTTTATTCTCGGATCCTGATAAATTAATAAAGGATATTCAGGAAGCCATAAGACTTCTTCACAAATGTGTGAATCATGAATTATTGGATCCGGGAAGCAGATTATGTGAGCTTCTTTGCAATATGTGTATCTTTTCAGATGGGTATTATGTGGATCACTCCGAAATTACCTTGTCCGTAAAAGATCTGTATGAACGTGGCTTATTATCAGGCGGCTTTGATGTATTTGCAAAGGATGCATTGTTCCTTACGTATCTGGGAAACCATTCGGATGAACGGGCTGAGAAATTATACGATTTATTTATGCGCTTTGATGAAAATATCTGCTTGAAAGATATCTTACAGATGGGTAAAGATGAGCTACCGGAATATGATGATTTTTTGAAGCATTTAATAGAATATGTCGGGAGAAAAGTCCGGCGACCGGGCTTCGAAGCTGTTGGAGGAAGCCCAGTCTATGATCCGGGATGAAGATATCTTATTGGACAATGCCAGAAAACTGGTTGATACTCATCCTGAGTTGTACCTGCAGTTGTTACGTATGAGAACAGAGAATAGGGATGATAGCAGGATGCTGTCCATAGGATTGGAGGCAATGGACAGGATTTCTGATGATCTGAAAGTCAGAGGAGAAGCCGCGTTGATCACATCCTGCTATGCCGGGAGATTGGGCCTGGAGGATGTTCGGGAGAAGTGCTGGCTGGAAGCATTGAGATCGGATACCACGGCCACCAACTATATGCGAATCAAATTCTTGTCATCTGATGCGGCAAAGTATGAAGAAGAGATATCTTCAATAGTAGAAAGCGGGCTCGCGGAAATTAATAACAGTAAAGAAATCTATTCCCTTAGGGTGGAAAATGAAAAAGAAAACAGGATCGTTTTGAATGATCTTTGCGTAATGCTGTTTTTTGAAAAGCGATTTTCCGATATGGAAGCTGTTGGGATGCCCGGTGAAGGATATAAAGGGCGTTCGGCAGCCTTTATGAAGGCCGGTGTTGCATTTGTTTTGCTGCTTCTGAGCTTTGGAGATGGCTATTCTGCCGGGATGGATGAAATGATCATCAGGGCGATGGAAGCCTGTGGCTTTTCGAAAATGGCCTTATGTCAGGGCATAGAGTTTAATGATAATAAAGCAGATAAGAAGTGCTTTCTTGAAATATTTGACCGCTGGAAAGGAACAGTAATACTGTCGGAAGAAGAGGAACTTATTTGGATCGGAAAACTGGAAAGATGGGTCAACAGAATAATAGTCGGAATGATGCAGGACATTAATAGTCGTGATCATTATGGGGAATGTGCTGCCTTTATTGCTGCATTCGGAGAAGTAAAAGAAGATCTGTTTGAAGTAGGCGCAAAGGATTCGATTCTTAGACATTATAAGGAAATGTACCCGAGAAGAAGGGTGTTTCATGAGGAATTAAGACGTTATGGAAACGGAAAAAAGAATAATTCCTATAGATTTTAAAGGGTCCTTTATGATAATCTAAATAGGCATTAAATATAAGGAGCGATTTAACGATGACAAACAACGACGAAATGGAAATTGATCTTGTCCAGCTTTTTCTGTTGTGTGTGAGAAAGTGGAAGACCATCATACTGACAGCGGTAGTCCTTGGTGTTCTTTTAGGAGGATATAAGGGGGCCACGGGTCTTGTATCTCTTGGTGATGCTACAGAAAGTGCTGATGAGATCGACAGTGATATCGAGATGGAGCAGTATGAAGCTGCGAAGGCTGTTTACGATGAGCAGATCAGGAATCTCGACGATAAGATAAATGAAAATTATTCCTACAGAGAAAAGTCTGTTCTCATGAATCTGGATCCTAACAACTATTTTACCGCAAATAGTATGTGCGTCATAAGTACAGACTATCAGATCATGCCGGGAGAGTCCTACCAGAATTATGATAAAACTGATGATGTCATTCAGACTTACGTTAATTATCTTAAGAGCGGCGAATGTCTGAATTATGTTCAGTCAAAACTGACAGACGAGCTTTCTTTGAGATATCTCAAGGAACTTATCAATGTGTCACAGGGAGCTCATGTTATAAACATAGAGGTTGTGGGTAATTCTACCAGAATGGTAACAGAGATCCTTGCAGCATTAAATGATGCTGTGATGCTTCACAAGGCCCAGGTTGATGAAAAGGTTTATGCACATGAGATCAGCTGGATAGGAAGTGCAAAGGCTGACAATGTTTCTGAGGCAGAATCAGCTGATC
>ALYD01000088.1 GCA_000513555.1 Lachnospiraceae bacterium JC7 | reverse complement strand
CAAAAATTTTTATGTTTTTTTATGAACCAGATTTATGACAGCTCTCTCATTGCTTCTTCCGCCTTCTTCTGTGCTTCTGACAATGCTTCTTCCGCCGGTATATTCTCCAGCTCCACCTGATCAGCTGCGATCTTTAGTGCATCGTAAATCTTTCCTCCTGTTGGGTCTATAGGAAGCACCGAAGCGTGCTGTGATTGTTGGAGTGGAACTGTTATCTCAGGATGCTCTTTCACATAATTATGATAGCTCTCAACACTATCCATATTCTTGCATACGGGTACATATCCAGTTCCCATTGACCATACTGCCTGCTGTTCAGGGCTCGTAAAGTACCGTATAAATGCTGCAGCTCCGGTCTTCTCCTTCTCACTTGAGGATTTGACGATAACAAAATCTTTGGCCTCTGCTGTCGGGCTGGAAGCATTGGAACCGAAACCCGGCTGCTCCAGAGCGCCAACAAGAGTGAAATCCAGATCTGCCTGGTCTCCGGAGGAACCTGTATAACCTGCCGCCGTTCCGGACAAGGCATCATCCATAGTCTTGTACCAGTACTCCCAGCCTTGTCCACCGGAATGAATCTTCATGATTTTGTCCTCATGGATCCACTTCCTAAAAGCTTCAAATACCTGGATCCACTCCGGGGAATCGATGGTGACTTCCTTGCCATCCGAACTAAACATGGAAGCTCCGTTGGAAAATGCTACATCAATGAGGTTGTCCGGTCCCCACATAGGCTCCCAAACGTACTCTGTTCCGGAAGATGTAAACCTCTCTTTTTGATCCGCCAAATCCTGCCAGCTCTTGATGGATTCCGGATTCACACCTGCTTTCTCAAAGGCTTCCCTATTATAATAAAACACCTGTGTTGTTCCGTATGCCGGAAACATATAGAGCTCATCCCTATCTCCTTTACAGCTGTCAATAAATACATCAATGTAGTCATCAAGTGAAAATGAAGGAGTGGATTTTAGCTGCTCTCCTACATTTTCCAGAATCCCTTTTCCTGACAGATAATGAGAAGCTTCCGTTTCAAGAAGCACAAGATCAGGAGAGACATTTCCGGCCAATGCTGCCTGCAATCCCTGATAGGTTTCATCATAGCTTGCTTTAACCACAGGTTTTATCACATACTCATCCTGGGAAGCATTGAAGGAATCAATGATGTCAGCCATGACCTTTACTGCTGTTTTTCCGCCGGCATACCAGTATTCAATCTCTGTCCTCTCCTTTTCTGCCTTTGGAACCTGCGAAGCATTTTCTCCGGAACATCCGGAAATTGCAGTTATGACTGACAGGATAATCAAGGGACTAATGAAATGTTTAATGTTGTTTTTAAGACTTCTTATTTTTATACTGCTTATCTTCATGTTATTAAACTCCTTTTCATATATGTAAGTGCGGCGATGTCCGGAATACGCTGCATTACGATCAATTTTTTAAGCTGTCACACCCATGAGTCTTTGAGTATTTCTTTACCCCTTTACGCCGGAATCACCTGATATTCCATGTATGATGACATGAGATGCACAGATATACATAAGGACCAGCGGCAGGATAACGATGGAATCTGCAGCCATTATCAAAGGCCATTTTGTTCCGTAAGCCCCATCGTCTATAAAGAAGCTCCGCACTCCCTGGGAAACCTGATAAAGTCTGGAATCAGTAGTAATAAGCGCCGGCCACATATAGTTGTTATATAGACTGATAAAGGAAAGTAAAAAGAAGGTGATAAATCCAGATCTCGCCAAGGGGAAAACCACTTTCCAGAGTATTTTCCAGTCTGTAGCCCCATCAATTTTTGCTGCATCTACAAAGTCCTTCGGTATCTCAAGGAAATTCTGTCTGAGGAGAAATATACCAAAAAGACTGACTGATTGAGATAATATAAGCCCTTTGTATGTATTCAGAAGATTAAGTTTTGAGAGAACTATATATGAAGGTATATATGTAGCTGCTGAAGGCAGCATATACGTAAAAAAGATAATGTAGTACAGGCGCTTTTTACACCTGAATTTTGAAAAAGTAAGTGCATAGGCAAGCATTGCCCCTGTGATTATCTGGTATAGTGACGTAACTACAGAGATAAGCATGCTGTATTTTATATAAAGTGGTACCGGTGATTGGAACAGTACATATCCTATATTCTCCAATGTGAAAGAAATACCTTTTCCATTGCCGGGCACAAAAGTCATAAGATGATCGTTTAGTCCCGACAGGAGCATCCAGATCAGCGGGAATACTGCGATGAAAGAACCTATGGATAAGATTACCCTTCTCACCATGTTTTTAACCTGCGACATCAGATCACCTCCCTTATCGACTGCTCTCCTTTTTTGACAAAATCATGAATTGAACTGCTGATATAGAAACTGTAATTATGAGGATAATTATGGCTGTGGCTGAGGCTTTTCCTGTATCGAATTCCTCAAATCCCAGTTGATAGAAATAGTAGATCAAAGTTCTGGTGCTCCCGGAAGGTCCGCCCTGGGTGAGTATTTGGATCTGATCATAGGCCCGTATTGAACTAACGGTTCCTGTAAATATCAGAAACAGAATCGTGTTCCGTATTTCCGGTAATGTGATGAACCATATTTTCTCAAGTGTCCCTGCACCATCCATAGAGGCCGCTTCAAACAGGCTTTTCGGTATCCTGTGTAAAGCTCCCAGAAAGATTACCATGGCATAACCTGCTGATTTCCATACTGTTACAAGCATCACAGATATCAATGCCACTTTGGAGCTGGTTAACCATGGAACTTTAGAAACATTGAGATATGATAGGATTTGATTTAAAAAACCCTGATCCGTGTCAAAAAGGAAAATCCACACGATGGATATAGCTACGGTGGGTGTCACCCAGGGACTGAACAGAAGTATCCTGAATATAGGATGCTCTTTTTTGTGTGAATAAATAAGCTGTGCTAATGTAAATCCGATGAGCATCATAGGCAGGACCGTGCCTATTGTGAATGCCAATGTATTTAAGAGACATTGATAAAACCTGATATCTTTGAATATTGAGATATAGTTTTTAACTCCCAGAAACCTGATCCTGCTTAATTCTGTCATATAATCCCAGTTGGTAAAGCTGATTCCAAAGGTTACAAAGATGGGTATAAACCAAAACAGTAACATCGGTATACATGCAGGAAGGATATACAACGATATTTTGATAGGAATAGTTTTGTTCATCATGTTCACATTTGCTTTTCTTGTTCATTTTTAGTACCGTATTGCGAATTATGAACATTATATGCATAATGAAAAACTTGTCAATCATTTTCTTTGCAATTTTTGACATTTTGATCCGCCCTATTGACTCCAGTAACTTTTTTAATTGTTA
>ALYD01000087.1 GCA_000513555.1 Lachnospiraceae bacterium JC7 | reverse complement strand
AGATTCAGATTTGTTACGCATCCAAAATGACTGATGAGAACGGCGAAGAAAAGCATTTTCTTAATGAAGATAACTTCATACTCAGATATGATCCGAGCAGAATATATATAATGAATTTTGACCGTAAGACCCATGAGGTCTATGAGGGTAATGTTGGAAGCTATGCAAATAAAAAACTGATACTTGGTGTTGGAAATCCCGAAGACATAGAGTTGAAAAAATCAGATAATAACCAATATATTGCGTTTAAATCAAATCAGGAATTATGGTTGTTTGAGCAGGATAAAGATGCCAAAGTAATAAATCTCTTCAGTTACAGATCAAAGACTGACGATGTAAGAGCAAATTATGACCAGCATGATACAAAGATTTTATCCATCGATGATGAAGGAAATGTTGATTTTCTGGTTTATGGATATATAAATAGAGGAAGGCATGAAGGAAAATGCGGAATCATCTACTACACATATGACAGTTCAAGTGAGACAGTAGTAGAGAATTTCTTTATTGCGATGCCTCAGACCTTTGAAAAGATCAAATATGATCTGGAGAAGCTCTCATATCTTTCAAATGACAGAATGTTATATATCTACTACGACGGAAGTGTCTATGGAATAGACACAAGCAGTTTTGAAGTGATTACGATAGTATCTGGACTGGAGGAGACTGAACTGATCAGCTCCAGTACACATCAGTATGTTGCTTATCAGGATCCGGATGCGGAAGATATGTATCATTCAAAGAAAATAACATTGCTGGACCTGGAAACCAACAAATCTATCGATATAACCAAGAGCTCATCCTATAAGAGAGTACTTGGATTTAATCAGGATGATCTTATATATGGAATAATAGATCCTGAAATGGCAGAGAATTATACATTGGACCATGATATTCCAATATGTGAAATACATATTTTAGGTCCCGATTCCGAAGAAAAGACTAATTATTCTAAGGATGGACTGTATTTCACTAATGTATCGGTTAATGGTATCAGAATACAATTTGATAAGATAGCATTGACTGCGGAAGGAGACTATAAGTCAGTCGGAAATGAGACTATCATATCCAACAAAAAGAATGAGGACATAGTCGAAGGATTATCTACATACAATAACAGCCTTTTGGGTAAGGTATGGTACATAGATGTAAAAGAGAATGGTAACAAGTCATTAAAGAGTTTTGCTCCGAAAAAGTTTTCAGTTGAACGAGCTTCTACCATCGATTTGAATATTTCAATTCAGGATAGTAGAATGCCGTTGTTCTATGCATATTCTCTGGGACATTACAGAGGAAAAACACTGAACTTAAGAAAGGCATATGAACTTGTATATGATGATTATGGATACGTGACTAATGAAAACGGTGAAATGTTATGGAATAGAGCTGATAAGAATACAATAGTCAAGCTACAGAGATACAAAGAGAAGATGGTTGATTTATTACCGCTTCTTAATGAACTTGGAACCATAAATGAATATCAGGATCATATAATTTTGAATGCATCAGGAATGGATATGAATTCAGCACTATACTACCTGAACAAAGGATATCCTCTTGTGGCATATCTTGGTAATCAGTTAAATCTGGTTACGGCATATGATCAGTTCAACATTACAATGGTAAGTCAGGACGAACAAAGTGAAAAGATAGTCGGAAGAGAAGATGCAGAAAAACTGTTTAAAGATAACAACAATCATTTTACTGCAGTGATACCACGTTAAAAAAAGAACATCGATACTTACTGTCAAAGTTAAGTATCGATGTTCTTTTTAATTTGTAAAAAAACCTAAATTCAATCGGAACAGTAATTTATCAGGAGATCGGAAAGTGATGCAAACTGAGATAATGTCAATGCTTCACCACGAACAGTTTCGCTTAATCCCATATCGCGAAGAGCGGTAAGTGTATCCTCCTTGGGGACAGAAGCACCGGAAAATAAAGAATTTAAAAGAGTCTTTCTTCTCTGGCCAAAAGCCGCTTTAATCAGTTTAAACATCCAACGATCATTGATAACCTTTACAGGTGAATCGGAATGACGGGTAAGGCGTATAACGGCAGAACCTACATTTGGACGAGGGATGAAACAGTTTGGAGGAACAAGCTGAACAATATATGGATCTGAATAATACTGTACAGCAAGGGAAAGTGCACCATAATCTTTGGTTCCTGGACCTGACTGCATACGATCAGCTACCTCTTTCTGTACCATTACTGTGATGGAATGAAGAGGGGCACTGCTTTCAAATAATCCCATAATTATAGGAGTAGTAATGTAGTAAGGAAGATTTGCAACAACTTTAATGGGTTTACCTGAATTATAGGTTGCAATCAATTCATTAAGATCCAACTTCAGAACATCTGAATGGATAACGGTAACATTGGAATAGTCCTTTAAAGTCTCATGAAGGATCGGAATGAGATTAGCATCGATCTCTACGGTAATTACATGACCGGCAGCTTCAGCAAGTGCCTGAGTCATGGTTCCGATACCGGGACCGATCTCAAGAACACAATCATCTTTTGTTATATTGGAACTTGTAATGATATTGGAAAGAACAGATTCATCAATAAGAAAGTTCTGACCAAAACGTTTTTGGAATTTAAAGTCATTACTCTGTATGACCTTGATAGTTTCTTGTGGGTTGATTAATTTACTCATAGACCTCAATTAATAGTATAAAATTAAAAATCAATTCTTACGGGAAATAACATTTGCAACATGTAAACGCAGTTTACTTACCATAGGCCTGAAATTATAAAGACATTCAGGTATGTTTGCAAAGGATTCCTGAGTGGCAACTACCTTATCACAAAATGTAAGAAGATATCCAAGCCTGGATGTTGGAATGCAGGTGGAAAGGGGGAACATATGGCTCCAAATAGCTTTCTTTTCAACAAATGAAAGGAAAAACCCCTCATTCTCGGAATTGATAACAGCATCTTCAGGATGATAGAAACAATACCACCTTCCGTTATGAACATCTTTATCATCCTTATGATAATCTACGAGACAGAAATCATGAAGAAGTCCTACTCTGGCGGCACTGTCTGAATCGATATTAAATAAACCGGACAAAAATGAAGCCATCATGGCAACACGGACAGAATGATCAAAGGTGTTGGTACTGCCATGTCGCGGAACAGATTTAAGCTTTAAGTATTTATCGTTGTGTGTTATATGCTTATATTTTTCAGCAAATAATATTTCATCGTTTGATAATGTCATAATGATTCCTATAGAAAAAAACAACGGTCTTAGTACATAAATCTGAGACCGAATAAAAACAGCAAATTTACATATTTAACAATTCAAGAATAATTCACATTTTCAAGCAATAAGAATATAA
>ALYD01000086.1 GCA_000513555.1 Lachnospiraceae bacterium JC7 | reverse complement strand
TGACAGAGGCTGACGGCGACCGTATCACTTTCTATGCTCAGTCTAACGGAAGAGGATATACAGGAGTCAAGGACGGTTACCTCTATTATAATGGTAAGCTTCAGTGCGCTGATACAGACTGCAAGTACATGATCTGTACAGTGAACGGAAAGGATTATGTAGTATCTACAAGCGGAGTTGTTCAGAAGAACAAATCAAGCCTCAAGGATTCAGACGGCAACAAGGTTTCTACAAATTCAGACGGAACACTTAAGGCAAGCATTGACGGCAGCTTTTCAACTCTCACACCTACATCACCTGATGTGGATGAGATTGACTGATGAGGTTTAAATAACAGAATAAAAAGAGTCCGGATATTTCCGGACTCTTTTTTATTGGAAGGAAGAGAGGAATGAAAATAAGGCAGCTTTGGCGGACGAATGATTACATTTTTCTAAAATGAAACAAATAGGGGCTTGCAAATGAGAGAGGCTGATGTTATTATATGACACGCACGGCAGGGTGTGACCCTGACGGGCGGTACATTAATAAAGATACGCACGGCTAGGTGGAAAATGCATAGGATTTTATACATTTTTTAGGAAAAACCGCTTGAAATAAGAAAAAGCCTGTGTTATCTTAGTATTCGCTGTGACATGATAGCAATGAAATGAAGATTACTTGCATGGACGAAAGCCAAGATCCGTACAGTATTATCTGAAAAGATCCAGTGAACCTTCGGGTTCCGCCTGAGAACTGATACGGCAACCAAGTATAAGACATGTAAGAGAACTTCATGGAGCGAATGTCTAGTTTAGAAACTGACGGCAGGTCACTGTACTACAATTTAATCCATTAAACAGCAAATGGATTTTGATGCATGGAACACTCATCTCACGATTGTTTCGCATGCATGTTAATGTACAGTCACCGACTTATCGTCAAATAACCGATAGGAGGCGACTTTTTTTATGGCAAGTCAAGTAATGAGAATCACACTCAAGGCGTACGACCACACACTTGTGGACGAATCAGCCGCAAAGATTGTGGAGAACTGCAAAAAGACAGGTTCACAGGTTTCCGGACCAGTACCTCTTCCGACAAAGAAGGAAGTTGTTACAATCCTTCGTGCTGTACATAAGTACAAGGATTCTCGTGAGCAGTTTGAGCAGAGAACTCACAAGAGACTTATCGACGTTATCAGTCCTAACCAGAAGACAATGGATGCTCTTCAGAGACTGGAGATGCCAGCAGGCGTTTACGTTGATATCAAGATGAAGAACAAGTAATGATTCTAGGATGAGTCTGAGACATCGGACTCCGCTGTAGAAAGGAGAACACATGAAGAAAGCTATTTTAGCTACAAAAGTAGGAATGACACAGATCTGGGATGCAGATGGCGTGCTTATTCCAGTAACTGTACTTCAGGCTGGTCCTTGTGTAGTAACACAGGTTAAGACAGTAGAGAATGACGGTTACGCAGCAATTCAGGTAGGCTTCCAGGACAAGAGAGAGAAGCTTGTCAACAAGCCACAGAAGGGTCAGTTCGATAAGGCTGGCGTTCCTTGCAAGAGATTTGTCAAGGAGTTAAGACTTGAGGACGCTGAGAACTACAACGTTAAGGATGAGATTAAGGCAGACATCTTCGCTGAGGGTGACAAGGTAGACGTTACCGCTATTTCAAAGGGTAAGGGATTCGAGTCAGCTATCAGAAAGTATGGTCAGCACAGAGGACCTATGGGTCACGGTTCCAAGTTCCACCGTCATCAGGGTTCTAACGGTACATCTGCTACACCTTCAAGAGTACTTCCTGGTAAGGGAATGCCTTCACACATGGGTGCAGTAAAGGTAACAACTCAGAACCTTACTATCGTTAAGGTTGATGTTGAGAACAACCTGCTTCTTATCAAGGGAGCTGTACCAGGACCTAAGAAGGCTCTTATTACTGTTAAAGAAGCAGTAAAGGCCTGAGACGAAAGAAAGGAGGAACATATAGATGGCTAACGTATCAGTATTTGATATGCAGGGTAAGGAAGTTGGCAAGATGGATCTCGTAGATTCCGTATTTGGAGTTGAGGTTAACGAGCACCTTCTTCACCTCGCAGTTGTTGCTCAGCTTGCTAACAAGCGTCAGGGCACACAGAAAGCATTAACTCGTTCTGAAGTTTCAGGAGGCGGAAGAAAGCCTTGGAGACAGAAGGGAACAGGACATGCAAGACAGGGCTCTATCAGAGCACCGCAGTGGAAGGGCGGCGGAGTTGTATTCGCACCTACACCACGTGATTACACAACAACAATGAACAAGAAGGAAAAGAGAGCAGCTCTTAAGTCTGCACTTTCCAATGCTGTTGCTGAGAACAAGCTTATCGTAGTTGATGAGATCAAGTTCCCAGAGATCAAGACCAAGAACTTCCAGGCTATGCTTGATGCTCTTAAGGTTAATAAGGCATTCGTTCTTCTTGATTCTGCAGATAAGAACACAGTTCTTTCAGCTAGAAACATCGAAGATGTTAAGACAGCTGGTGTTAACGAACTCAATGTTTATGACGTACTTAAGTACCAGACAGTAGTTGCTACAAAGGCAGCTGTTGAGAAGATTCAGGAGGTATACGCATAATGGCAGATATCAAGTATTATGACGTTATTCTTCGTCCGGTTGTTACTGAGAAGTCAATGGGCGAGATGGCATCCAAGAAGTATACATTCCTTGTAAATCCTGAAGTAACAAAGTCTCAGGTTAAAGAGGCCGTTGAGAAGATGTTCGAGGGAACAAAGGTAAAGGCTGTTAACACAATGAACGCTGACGGAAAGACAAAGAGAAGAGGTCTCCGTTTCGGTAAGACAGCTAAGACAAAGAAGGCTATCGTTACATTAACAGAGGAGTCAAAGGACATCGAGATCTTCAAGGGTCTTTGATTTCCGGGTTAACATAGCAAACACAGTCACGTGAAAAATTCTCTATTATACGTGACAACATAAAAGGAGAAAACAAGTCATGGGTATTAAGACATATAAACCTTATACACCTTCGAGAAGAAACATGACCGGTTCAGACTTTTCTGAGATCACAAAGAAGACTCCTGAGAGATCACTTCTTTCTACAGTTAAGGAGAACGCTGGTAGAAACAATCAAGGTAAGATCACTGTTCGTCACCAGGGTGGTGGAAACAGACAGAAATACAGAATCATCGATTTCAAGAGAAACACAAAGGATGGAATTCCTGCAACTGTAATCGGAATCGAGTATGATCCTAACAGAACAGCTAACATTGCTCTTATCGCTTACGCTGATGGTGCAAAGGCATATATCCTTGCTCCTAACGGCCTTACAGACGGTATGAAGGTAATGAGCGGTCCTGACGCAGAGGCAAGAGTAGGTAACTGTCTTCCTC
>ALYD01000085.1 GCA_000513555.1 Lachnospiraceae bacterium JC7 | reverse complement strand
GGCAAGTTATGCGAATGTTCGGATAAGATGCCGAGTCTCTTATTAGTCTCATCAAAATGAGACTGTGGATTAATTGAAAAATGCTGAAATGGTGGGATTTATATAGGAAAGTCTCATTGCAGTCTCACCATAGTCTCACTGAGTCTCATGCGTAAATGAGACTCAGTGAGACTTAGTTATAAAATCTATATATGAGACCTAAAACAAAACAGCAAAAAATATAAGTGCCTGTCCATATGTTTGGACAGGTCTTTTGCTACAATAAGAATCATAGTAAGCGTAAAATAATCCGTTTCCATCACTTGTAGGGCCGCTTTTCAGCGGCCCTCTTTGTGACATTTCTCTGGAATTTCAGCCGCCCATGGCAGAAGTTTTTCCAGTTCATCGCGATCCAGGCAGCTATCGCTAACAAGTATTCTTCCTTTGTTTAACTTTATGGTACACGGTACCAATGTTAGAGGTTTGCTTAATTTGAAATAAACCATTTATATACCATTTATGACATATTTTACTGTAAAAAAAAAAACAAAACTATTACAATATTGTACAGGTGTATATTACTGTTTTGTGGATTTTATTTAAAATGAACAAAACCTTACAGAGCCAGTAATAGCAGGGGGTTATGGGTCAAAAAATTTTTGGTTTTAAAGAAGCGTCCGAAGCGCTTCTTTTTTTGGTTTGATATACAGGTATCCTTATGGAACATGTTATTTTTAATGATAAAATTGCCGATATAACCTTCAATGATATGAACGTAAATTTTATTTTATAAAACTTATATCAATATTATTTGAAGGAGAACAGAGATGAAATATGGGACGAAGACAGTGCGGAAAAAGTCCAGTGTAAGTAGAAGGCTGGCAGTGATTGTTGCAATAGTTCTTTTAGGGGTTTTTGCAGCAATGACGATTGCAATTATTGTTTTTGTCGGTGGTTCGATGTTGAAGTCTACAGACAAGACCATGTACGCAATGGCAGATAAAGGTGCGGCAAAAATCCAGGGTATCCTGAATGTTGCAAATGATATCGATGAGAATATCCAGACTGTTATGAAGCGTATGTATGCAGCAGATGACAATCTGGAATCCGGTATTGTGACAACGTGGAAGGTGGATGGTGATATCAAGGAGCAGCCCCAAACCACTAACGGAACTTTTTTCAGCCGGGTGACAGGTGAACAGATCAGCGGAAGCAGATATGCAGCCGAAACAGTTATGCTGAATTCTATGATCCACTCAGTCTCAACATATGATTATATAGTTGGCGTCGGAGTTCTTATGGAACCGGGTGCTTTTTCCAGGGATATGAACCAGTTTGCGCCTTATATCACAAGAGAAGATAATGAAAATGGAGTAGTCAGGAATCTTGAGTACGCCAGCTATCAGGATGCGGATTACTATGCTCCTGCCAAAGCATCTCTTGAGAATGGAACATCATCAGCCTACGGGACGGAGGAACTGAAGGTCATTACACTCTATTATCCTATAGTTTCCGATGGTGAATTCAAGGGGGCTGTTGTCATCACCATTGATACGGCTTCATTCGGTGTGATCGTTGACAAGCACCCTCCCTTTGATAACATGATCTATAATGTATTCAGCGGAAGCGGCGATTTTCTCCTCAGCAGTAATCTGGCTATTATAGGTACCAGTTTCAAGGATGTCATAGGAGAAAGTAACTTTGCCGATTTCACTGAAGGTGAAAAGACACATGAGAGATTCAAGTTCACAAGTACGTCTCAAAAGAACGGAAAGGTTATCCGTTACTTCTCACCAATCGAAGTTGGCAGCGGATACTGGTGGACCCAGTGTGCTCTTCAGCAGAATGATTATTATGCGCCAAATTACGAGATGGTTTTCTTTATCCTGATCTTCGCAATTATTGCACTTGTTGTGCTTAGCCTGGTTGTGGTAAGTCTTCTGACGAAAACCCTTGCACCTCTTAATCGAATCGGAGAATCGGCACAGAAAGTTGCAGCTGGTAATTTTGACGTGGATGTGGCTTACAAAGGAAATGATGAGATAGGAATGATGGCAGATTCTATTCATCAGTTTATAGAGAGACTACGTAAGATCATTGAGGATCTTTCCGAAAGTCTGACACAGCTTGCCAAAGGCAATTTCAATATGGATTTTAATCGCCACAGGGATCTTTATGTGGGTGCCTATGCACCGTTGATAGATGCAGTAAACAGTATAAGTTCAGAGCTTTCTTCAACTATGAGAGAGATAAAGAGTTCGGCGAATCAGGTATCCGGTGAAGCTGAGCAGGTTGCTTCCGGTTCTCAGGCTCTTGCACAGGGCTCTACTGAGCAGGCATCTTCTGTTGATGAACTTTCAAAGACCATGGGAGATATCTCAAGAAAGGTTCTGAGTACCACAGATCTCACCAAAGAAGCTGCACTTATAAGCCGGGGTTCCAATGAGGCAGTCCATACATCCAATGATAAGATGAGGGAAATGTCTGACTCCATGACAGAGATAACTGCGAAGGCAAATGAGATTGGAAAGATTATCAAGACTATTGATGACATTGCCTTCCAAACCAATATTCTTGCACTTAATGCTGCAATTGAGGCAGCAAGAGCAGGAACCGCCGGGAAGGGATTTGCGGTTGTGGCTGACGAGGTAGGTAATCTTGCGAAGAAGTCACAGGATGCTGCTGGAGATACGGCCAAGTTGATTGAAGATACCATTGAGGCTGTACATAAGGGCGCAGGAATCACAGATGAGACTGCCATTGCCCTTGGCAAGGTATCTGAAAGCTTTACAAAGATCGATGAACTTATTAGCAAGATTTCTGAAGCATCCGTACAGCAAAGTGCGGGAATCCAGCAGGTAACCGAAGGAATCGATCAGATTTCTTCAGTTGTACAGACAAACTCGGCAACAGCAGAGGAGAGTGCAGCAGCCAGCCAGGAGCTTTCAACTCAGGCGGAAAAGCTCGATGGACTTGTGACAAAATTCCAGTTGAAAGGCTAACACTCTGTACGAAGGTGTTTAAGTATGTAAGTAGTAAAACTTACATACTCTTGACGTAAATACCCTCATTCATTGCACCGATGAGGGTATTTTTTTTCGTTTTATTTTCAGTTTGCAATCATCAGGTATTTTCTCAGACCATGGAAGCAGGTCTTCAAGAAATTTCTTATCAAAGTTCATTTGAGTTGGTTTCTGCTTATGTTCGTATGCATAGTCCTTCATCTGATCTAACACATAAGTAAGATAATCGAATACCTTAAGCCCGTTAGCTTTTGCTGTTTCTGTCATGCTGAGAAGTATTCCGCTTGCTCTTGCGCCACCCTTACTATTAATGATGTGCCAGTTGGCTCTGTTAACACAGAAGCTCCTGATACTTCTTTCCGCGTCTTATCCGAACATTCGCATAAGACGCG
>ALYD01000084.1 GCA_000513555.1 Lachnospiraceae bacterium JC7 | reverse complement strand
AAAGGTTCTTATCGCTTTATGTTCAAGCAGTATATTCATGATAATTTTGGGAAATCAAAGGTCATAAATGTTAAGTATTCTGATGTTAAGAGATTTTATTATAGTCTCATGATGGATAAAGGGATTTCTGCAGCCACAGTAGATCATGTTCATACATTGCTTCATCCTGCATTTCAGATGGCAATAAGGGATGGACTTATCAGAACTAATCCAACAGATGGAGTTATGGCTGAGATAAAGCATAGCAAATTCTGGATAAAAGGAAAAAGACAAGCACTGACGGTTAAACAGCAACAGGTATTTCTCGACTTTTTTAAAGATAATCGGGAATATGAGGGCTGGCTTCCTATAATAACAGTGCTTCTAGGGACCGGAATGCGTATAGGAGAATGCCTCGGGCTGACATGGGATGATCTTGATTTCGAAAATAGAATTATTAGCGTTAACCATTCTATAAGCGACAGACCGGACGAGAAAGGAGTTTGTAGAAAGAGAATCCAGAGCACCAAAAGTAATGCTGGAACAAGGACTATACCAATGATTGAAGAAGTATATCAGGCTTTTCTAACGGAATATGAGTATCAGAAGATATTGGGATTCTGTGAGGAAGAGGTTGATGGCTACTCAGGATTTGTATTTTCAACAGCCAAACACACAGTATATCTTGCAATGGCTGTAAACAACGCTATTCATAGGGCAATTGATGAATATAATAAGCGAGAAAAAATAGCAGCAGCCAAGGAAGACAGGAATCCATTTATACTGCCTCAGTTATCTGCACATGTTCTTAGACATACCTTCTGTACAAGACTGTGTGAGAATGAATCAAATCTTAAGGTTATCCAGAGTATAATGGGACATGCAGATATTACCACTACGATGGATATATACGCTGAGGCTACTAAAGAGAAGAAGCAGGAAGTGATGAGGAATCTGGATGGAAAGATAATAATCTGATTTCATATCGGAGATAAACCCGAATAAATGTATGGACAAATCTCTCGATATTTAATAGAATAGAACAAGGTATATTATAGAGATGTGCTGTTAGAAAATATGTTGTAAATTTTCTTTATTGGATTAGTTTGGACATATTTGGTCAAGGATGGACAAGTCTATAGAGAGCAAATGATTGACCAAAGAATACTCTATGAGTACGATAGTTTCATAACGCTCAGTGAGGTTCAATGGAAAAGTCAGCTAAGTGTAGATAGATGTATATGATTCTCTATGGACGATAATGAGTCGGAACAAAAAGAACATATGTTCGGATCCATACATAACAGTACATTAATTTAATAAACGACGTATTTTCAAGGCCTCCCGAGGTATTCGGGAGGTCTTTTTTACTACATTTTACTAAAGATATTCTACAAAAAAATAGAAATAAAAAAACAACTAACCTTTTAAAATATGATTAATTAACATAAATTATCAGTCTGTAATTATTGCCTTTTAATTGCTATCTTTTGAAGCCGGAGGTAAAAGATGATTAAAAAAAGATTAGATTCAAAAGGTAATGAACTCTATTGTGGAGAGTATGAAAGAAAAGATGGAAATTATATGTATAGATATCGTACAAGAGAAGGTGAAGTAAAATATATCTATAATGACAATCTTTCAGAGCTTCGAATTGAAGAGTCAAAAGCAATGTTAATTGAGCAGATAAATATATCTAAAAAGATAAAGGGGATGATTTTAAACGATCAGTATGAGCTTTGGATATCTTCAAAATTCACCCTCAGGGATTCTACCAAAGAACAATATAAGTTTCTTTATGATGCATATATTAGAAATTCATTGGGTAAAATGAGAATTGAAGATATCACTACGTATGAAATTAAATGCAGATATGAAAAATTGCATTATGTGGAACGTAAATCGGTTGAGACGATATCACAAATTCAAAACGTATTATTTCAGGTTATGCAGTCAGCATTAGAATGTGATATTATATCGCGTAATCCTGCAGATAGAGCTTGTAAGCATTTAGTCAGATCACATTCAAAATATACAAGCACAAGGAAAAGTTTAAATAAGATTCAGACAAGAAAACTTCTATTATTCTTAAAAGAAAATGATCAATATAAGAGATGGTATCCATTGATTTATACTTTTATCTACACCGGATTACGGATAAGTGAAATGGCAGCAGTACAATGGGACGATATTGATTATGATAATAAAACCATTTCGATACAAAAAACAATAAAATATATTAATGGAAAGGATCAAAGATATAAGATATACCCACCAAAAACATCATCTGGAAAAAGAATATTACCGTTAACTGTGAAAATGATAGAGGCTCTGGAACTGGAAAAATATCATCAGAATTCCGAACATATTAAGTGCAATGTAACAGTGGAAGGATTTAAAAATTTTGTCTTCCTAACTCGGAAAGGTACTCCTATATCGCAGGAAACCGTAAATCGTGCATTGAAGAGAATAGTTTTTGAATACAACAAGCAGGAATGTTTTACAGAAACTGCGAAAAAAATCATTCTTCCTGATATAACTTCCCATGTACTTCGTCATACGTTTGCAAGAATCCTATGTGAAAGCAATATAAATATAAAAGTCGCTCAAAAATTACTGGGACATAGTGATATTGAAACCACTATGAATATATATACAGATGTTAGCGAGGAATTTCAGATGAAAGAATTTTTTGATAAGGTTAAAGAACTATGATTCAGGAAAATCAACCGCGAGTTAATAGTCAGAGAGCTATTTTGAGGTTAAAATATTACTGTATATGAGTGTTATGGGGGAATATTTATGATGAATGGATATAACAAAATAATTGAAATTTTAGAAAAAAATAGATTTAGATCAGATTTGGAGCGTATTTATTATACCCTATCCTGGGAAGAACCGGACAGAATAAAGGGTTTGGATTTGGAAGCGACAAAGAAAAGAGTGTGTGAACTGATAAAAATAAGGGGACTAAAGGATAAGATCATTGCTGACAAACTGGGGATTACTCCACAGGCCGTCAATAAATGGAGACATAAAGGCACATTTTTTGTGATTGAAAATCTGTATGTTCTCAGTGGACTTTTGGATGTGAGTGTTGATGATCTATTGGTTCCGGTAGCCGTAAAAAAATGGAATGTCTTGATAGAGGTAAGGTAGATGAGAGACAAAGAAAGAATACGTCCTTTTTTTGGATAGGATCGCAGAGGAGAGGGAGAAATATCCGGATCTTAGATTTGGCCAATTTGTTATGGATGTGATTCCGGATCAGGATAATTTATGGAATTGTGAAGAAAGTGAATTTTTAAGACACTTGGATGCATTTTCAAATTAAGTGACATTGAAATAATTATCAGGTTTTAGGATCTATCTCAAAGCGGGTAGGTCCTTTTTTGATAAAAAAACATGGATGATTATTTCGGACCATTAAGCGGTTTAATATAGGTTCAAATTCTTATACAGCGAATAAGCTTATATGGATTATCAACCACGAGTACAATATCTATTCTTTCGTCTTTGTTCATTATGTGTCATTTAAGACTTAAACCCCGCATAAACGCTTGAATAATACAATTACATATATTTCATGAATGTTCATTTGAAACC
>ALYD01000083.1 GCA_000513555.1 Lachnospiraceae bacterium JC7 | reverse complement strand
AAAACAAGATAATACGAACCTTAAACGATTATTAGATGCAAAAGAAGTTTGCATTTATACCAGCATGGGTCGAAATAGCTGCCGTGCTTTTTGTGAAAATATCGGAGCTGTACGCAAGATAGGAAAACGGGTACTTTTTGACCGTGTGATAATTGATAAAGCTTTAGATCTCATGGGTGAACCTTATAAGGAATAAAGGAATAAACAAAAAAATGACAGGGTGGGTAGACGATAAACGAATAGTCCGGACATATTGTTTGGGGAATGGTAAAAAATCAATAGAAAAGCACAAAGGGATTGAATCTGTAAGAACGTATGATGATGTTACAAACAGCGGTATAGATTATGGCTTTATACCAGCACGGGACATTGTAGATATCAGTTTTGATGATCCGGAAATGTTCAAAACTGCGCTTAATATGGCAAAAGTGTTGAAATGGAATTGCAGAGCAATAATAAACCCATTGAACAACCACGGTCATATGTTCTTCAGAAAACCGCGCAATTTTGGCAAAGATGGAAAAGATAAAACACTTGCATGCGGTTTAATTGCAGATATTCACAGTGGTGATACATATATACCATTAAGATCTAATGGTGTTGATCGGGTGACCGTATATGATGTGTATGATGAAGATATTGACACTGTACCAGTCGAGCTATTGCAAGTCAGCACAAACATAAAGTTGTGGCATTCAAAAGACGGTGACGGACGAAATAATAATCTCTACAGTTACATCTTGGTACTTCAATCACAACTTCAGTTATCAAATGAACGGATTAAAGAGCTGTACCGTAAAGTGATTAATCCCTTCATTCTTGCAGAAAGAATGATGGATGATGAATTAAACGTGATATTACGAGATGAATCTTTTGAAAAAAGACCATTATCATTTTATGTCGGTAACAGTTTTCAACATGATCGTTTTGGTAATTTCCTCATTCAGGAGCATAACATCATCAAGTTAGATGGACAGTTACATATTTTCCATGAGGGTAGCTATACAAACAATATTGACACATTAGCTGCGGCCATGAGGAGTTACGTTCCACAGATAAAGAAAAGCCAAAAATCTGAAGTCTTAGACTATTTGTCAGATATGGCACCAGTGCAAACAGAATCTGAACCACGTTATATTGCATTCAAAAACGGAGTTTTAGACATAAGTACTGGGATACTTGTGAAACCCTCACCGGAATATGTAATAAGCAACATAATTCCATGGAATTATAACCCGGATACATTTAACAAACTTACAGATCATACACTTAACAGGATTTCTTGTAATGATGACCGAATCAGAAAACTACTTGAAGAATGTATCGGCTATTGCTTTTATCGTTCCAGTGTTTATAACCGGGCTTTTATTTTGACGGGTGAACGTTCTAACGGAAAATCCACTTTTTTAAAAATGCTTACAGCTACACTAGGAAAAAACAATGTATCGGCGTTGGATTTAAAATGTCTTGGTGATCGTTTTAGCAAAGCATCACTATATAAAAAGCTAGCTAATATTGGTGATGATATAAGTGATGATTTTATACCTGATACATCACTTTTTAAAAAGATCACAGATGGTGGACGGATTGAAGCAGAGTATAAAGGACAAGCACCTTTTGATTTTAACCCTTATGCAAAACTGATCTTCAGTGCTAATAGTATTCCCCACATGAAGGATAGAACCGGAGCAGTGCTTAGACGTTTAGTGATAATCCCATTCAACGCCCGTTTTACACCAAATGATCCAGATTATGACCCGGATATTACCAGTAAACTAGTTGAACAAAGTTCAATTGAATATTTAATCAGTATAGGTGTAAAAGGTTTACAACGGGTGATAAAACAAAGAGATTTCACACAATCTGACAGAGTGGAAATCGAAAGAGCTGAATATAACATTGAAAATAACCCTATACTTGCTTTTCTTGCAGATCAGGAGGAAAGCACAATAATCAATCAGCCGACAGCTGATGTATATCGACGTTATCAGATTTTTTGTTCTGAAAATGGATTTCAAGCGGTCAATAATATCAACTTTAGCAAACGAATAAATATTGAACTTGGAACGCATACAGCAATAGGACATCTTGGAAACGGAAAGAACAGAAAAACATTTAAATGTTTTGTTCGATGATGGAACGGTTGTAAGCGTTCCGGGAACGGATACGGGGAACGGTAAAAATTCTTTTAAATCAATGGTTGGAACGGTTGGAACTGTTAAGACTAATTTCTATATATTTTTATTAAAGAAAATATAAATATATAAAAATATATAAGTATAAGTTGGAACCGTTCCAACAGCTATGAACCGTTCCAACTTTTAATGAAAAGGGAACAACTATATGTGGAATAGTGAAACAAATAATCAGTGGTATATGACAGAAACAGTGTTTCGGGGGACTTTGAAAAAGATAGAAAGCATTACTTCTGTTAACTGGGATGAAGTGTGTTTTGATGATTCTATCCATTCAGACAATAAAACACCTTATGAAGTACGGATATTTGTAAATACAAACATTGGTGAATTGATGTTTGTATGCCCGCACCCATGGAGAATGAAAAAAGAAGATCTTCAGATTGAGGGTAAGTATTGTACTTTGTTCTTGAACAGATTACGTGAAGTGCTGGGACTATCTCCCGAAGTATTCATAGATCCGGTTGAACACCCTTTAGAGAGTAATAACCAGCTTGTAAGGGTTGTGAATGAGCTTAGAAACATAGTAAATACAGATACATAAAAGGTTACAAAATTATACGATTTTATACGTAAGGTGGAGTAGGTGAACATGACTAATAAACAGTTACATTTTCTTCAAGCAATGCTGGAAGAAAGTACTATAACGAAAGCTGCAGACCGTGCGGGGATAACACGGAAAACAGCATATAACTATTTGCGGAATAAGGAATTCCAAAGAGAGCTTAACCAAAGACGTGGAGAATGTATAAATGATACTGTTCGCTATTTACAAGGTAAGTTGAGTCTTTGTAATGAAACTCTTGTTTCAATTGTTGAAAATCCTAATACAAGTGACCAAATAAAAATCAATGCTATAAATGCCATTTATATGAATTGTAAGAGCATGACCGAAACGGCGGAAATAGTCACACGACTTGAACAGATTGAAGATCTTATAGAAAGCGGTGAAGATTGATGAACGCTAAACTCATTGCAAGATTAGAAGCACTTGAAAACATGATCCGGAAGCCTGAAGTCCCGGACATGATACAGATCAGTTATATCGGGGATGGATTCAAGGTTACTGAATCATATTTTCAACGGGGTAAAAATGGAAATATCGTAAACGGTGGAAAATATGTAAATGGGATTTTAGACAATTATAAAGAATATATTTTCACTGAAGATTGTCATGCAAGAGTATTACTCGACACAATAGGATATCCAGATATAAATAGTGGGAATGTTTATACATTTTCATGTGATGAAATAAGAAAACTAGCTGGACTTCCTAAAAATGCAGCGTTTTCGATTGCTTGCATATCGCAACATCAGGAAAGCTTGATAACAGAATTTGGAGTGTATGAAAGAATTAGACACAATTTTAGTAAATAGATCTATAAATACCGAATTTGGTATTTAAGAAATATAAATGCATAGTACAGAAAGGATAAACAAAAAGCTATGGAAGAAAAAAACTACTTACAGTATGCGGAACAGGTGGAAGGTTGTAACTGTCTTTTTGATTAATGAGGTTGCCTAAGGCTGCGGATCAGGC
>ALYD01000082.1 GCA_000513555.1 Lachnospiraceae bacterium JC7 | reverse complement strand
ACTTCATGAAGGAGTTAAGACCCGAGAACATCGAAGATATCATAGCCGGAGTGGCACTCTACAGACCGGGTCCGTATGGATTTCATTCCGAAGTATATAAGGGAAAGCGTAATCCGGGGCTCATAACCTATGACTGCCCTGAGATCAAGCCTATTCTTGAGAACACCTACGGATGTATCGTATATCAGGAACAGGTTATGCAGATAGTTCGTGATCTTGCGGGCTACTCCATGGGACGTTCTGATCTGGTACGCCGTGCCATGAGTAAGAAGAAGGCCTCAGTCATGGAAAAGGAGCGCCAGAACTTCGTTTACGGAAACGAGGAGGAAGGTATTCCGGGCTGCATCGCCAAGGGTATCGACGAAGCCACTGCAAATCATATCTATGATGAAATGATAGATTTTGCAAAGTATGCCTTTAACAAGTCCCATGCCGCCTGTTATGCAGTCGTTGCATATCAGACCGCATACCTCCGTTGTTACTATCCGGCAGAATTTTTTGCTGCTCTTATGACATCTTTTATGGATAATCAGGGAAAAACTGCCGAATATATAGATGTGGTGAAGTCCTTTGGCATAAAGATACTTCCTCCCGATGTGAACTCGGCTGAGATAGGCTTTTCCGTAAGCGACGGTGCCATCAGATACGGACTCAGTGCAGTAAAGGGTGTAGGCCGAAGTGCCGCTCTCCAGATCATCAATGAACGTAAGCTCCATGGACCCTTCAAGGACTTTGAAGATTTCGTTATGAGAGTTACGGATAAAGGCATTAACAGACGTGCCATAGAGTATTTTGTTCAGGCCGGCGGTACAGACAGCATGAAGGGCAACCGCAGGGAGAAGATCGCCATGACTCCTATGATCATCGACAGCAAGGCCAAGGAAAAGGTGAATTCCATGGCAGGACAGATGACCCTTGCAGACCTTCTGGGAGAGGACAACAAGGAAGCTGCGGAGTTCAGGATCACCATGCCCAAGCTTACAGAATTTACCAAGGGAGAGCTGCTTCAGTTCGAGAAGGAAGCTCTGGGATTTTATCTCAGCGGTCATCCTCTGGATGAGTTCAGTGATGCCATAAAGGCCAATGTCTCTGCTTCGAGCTTTGACTTCCGAAGGGATCCCGAGTCCGGAAATGTTAATCTTCGAAATAAACAGAGGGTTACCATCGGAGGTATCATTACCGAAGTAAAGACCAAGATCACATCCAGACAGCAGAAGCAGATGGCCTTCGTACAGCTTGAAGATATGGTGGGAACAGTGGAGGTCATTGTATTCCCTAACGTTTTCGAGATCAAAAAATCGCTTCTTACGGAAGACAGGAAGGTTTTCATTTACGGATATGTGGATGGGACCGGTGACGGAGACAGTAAGCTGATAGCGGACAATATCTACAGCTTTGAGGAAGCGCCCAAAGAGCTCTGGCTTCAGTTTGAGTCCAAGGAAAGCTTCCTTGACCTGCAGCAGAAGGTTGACAGGGTCATATATGAACATCAGGGTTCGGATTTTGTATCCATTTATCTCAGAAAGGAAAAGGCAGTCAAAAATCTGGACAGGAATCAGGCGGTCCATGTGAATGATGCATTACTGAAAGAGTTTGAACATCTGATTGGTGAAAAAAATGTCAAAGTTACGTACAAAGTATTGAAAAAAGTACAAAATTAAACTATTATATAAACTCAGTTTGAATTACTTTTCGATTTCAAATGTCGCCATATGGCTATTATTTAGGGAGAATCTAGACAAAAAGTGGAGGAATAACTATGGCTGCAAAATCTGTAAAAACAATAGGCGTTTTAACATCAGGTGGTGACGCGCCGGGAATGAACGCCTGCGTCCGTTCTGTTGTAAGAACCGCTATTCATGAGGGACTTAAGGTTAAAGGTATCATGAGAGGTTATGCAGGCCTTCTTCAGGAGGAGATCGTTGATATGGATACAACATCTGTATCCGATACCATCAGCCATGGAGGAACCATTCTTTATACAGCAAGATGCATGGAATTTACAACACCTGAGGGTCAGCAGCGTGGAGCTGAGATCTGCAGAAAGCACGGAATCGACGGCATAGTCGTTGTCGGCGGTGACGGTTCTTTCCGCGGAGCAGGAAAGCTTTCAGCATTAGGCATTAACACCATCGGTGTTCCGGGTACCATCGACCTTGATATCGCCTGCACAGACTATACTATCGGTTTTGATACAGCCATCAACACAGCTATGGATGCTATCGACAAGCTGAGAGATACTTCTACATCCCATGAGCGTTGTTCCATCATCGAGGTAATGGGAAGACGCGCAGGTTATATCGCTCTCTGGTGCGGTGTTGCCAACGGTGCTGAGGAGATCCTCATTCCTGAGCGTTATGACGGTGACGAGCAGGCTATCATCAATCGTATCATCGAAGCACGTAAGAGAGGAAAGAAGCATTATATCATCATCAATGCTGAGGGCATCGGTCACAGTGCATCTATGGCAAAGCGTATCGAGGCTGCAACAGGTATCGAGACAAGAGCAACTATTCTCGGACATATTCAGCGTGGCGGTTCACCGACCTGTAAGGACCGTTACTATGCATCTATGATGGGTGCTAAGGCAGCAGAGCTCCTTTGCCAGGGCAAGTCAAACCGTGTAGTTGCTTATAAGAACGGTGAGTTCGTAGATTTCGACATTCAGGAAGCACTTCAGATGAAGAAGGATATCCCTGAGGAGCAGTACAGAATTGCAAGTCTTCTCGTAAGATAACGGACGATTCTGCTTACCGTAGTTGATTCCGGCGGGATCAATAAATAATAGAAGATAATAGGGATGCGGTGTGGGTAGTTTCTTCACCGCATCTTTTTTATTATCATGACTTCGCCCGGACGATTATCTTTTTTATTTGCACACAATTGATAATTGTGTTATCATGCGCCTTACGGTGAATAGATAAATGGCGGAATGTGTGTCACTTTTGTTCGGTATGGGTTCAATATGATATGGAGGTAAAACTATGTCAACAAATGCAAATTCAAGCCTCGAGGGAAACAACGTGGTCCTTTGCGCGGCTAATTCATATAATCAGAAGTTTTTCATGAATCCGGAGTACAACAATCTTCCGGAGGATGTGCTTAAGGAGCTTAAGATAATATCCGTAGAGTATACGGAAGAGATCGGCGGTATCTTCCTTATGGAGTTCAATGCCGACAACAAGCTGGTGCTCAAGTCGATGCACGAGGACGGAGATGTTATGTTCGATGAGGATAACTCAAGAAAAAAGATCGACAGCATCGCCGAGAAGTACGAAGCACTTTTTACAAAGCTTGAGACCTATTATTCTGCTATCCAGGCTCTTCATGGCAATGTCAGAAGAGGCGAGAGCGAGGTAGAGATCACAGACGAGGACAGAAATGCAGAGCCCGGTGCCAACAACCCGGAGGGAATCGCTGAAGTAAGAAGAGCGACAGCTGAGGAAGCAGAATCAATTTATGGATCCTCCGAGGTGGACAAGACTGTAGTTGCTGAGGAAGAGCAGGGCTCCATCCGTATGACTGGCTCATGGGATATGCCGGTACACCCGGATGATCCCGACGCTGAGAACACAGCATATCATACGTTATTTGGGGATTAATCCGCTTTCTATGAAAACGGATGCCGCCCAGCTTTTGTGGCATTTATCCCCAGCCCTCACGAAGTGATTTTGATGGACTGCGGTTCTCAAAAACGAGGCTGGTTTTTCTTAGTACATTTGTGATTTAGAAAGAATATTAATGAAAATCGGAAACATTGAACTTAAAAAC
>ALYD01000081.1 GCA_000513555.1 Lachnospiraceae bacterium JC7 | reverse complement strand
CTTACCAACGGCATCTCTGCAAATTTGAATTTATTATTGCAAATCCTCAATAAATGATTTCATACGGTCAGTTAATATTAAGTTGAACAATTATTACCTGATTGGATATGTTCATCTATATGAATCACTCGTATATTAAAGATCAGATATGATCCTCCACCCAGTCCATAATGATCTCCGATCCGGTCGCATAGCCACCCATCTGGGTATGGCACTGCGCAGTGCTGTCATCATCAAACAGAATATAATCCTTGTTCCTTACATTCGGTAGAGCGTCATAAAGTTCCTTAGCAGCTCCGAATGTCATCTCAGCCGTACCATCAAGGATTAAAACTTCACACTCCACCTTGTCCAGTATTTTTGTGTTATCATACTTTTTCAATTCATCTACGACTGATTCCTCCGGCACTCCATGCTTCCATGCATAATCCTCCAGCATAACACTCATGAACTTTGGGCGCATCTTTGACGGCATCTTTTGCAGCATTGCCAGTCTCTCTCCAATTCCTTTCCCCCAACTGATATTTCCGGGATCTGCAATGATCAACTTTATTCTTTTGTCAAACGCCGCTACTCTCGGCATCAGGAACCCACCAAATGAAAATCCCATACATGCTATGCGAGACATATCAACACAATCCATCGTTTCAGCATAAGCAAGAACAGGTCCCATAACCTTTTCCCAGTCCGGTCGAAACTTCAAATTCTGAAATCGAAGGGCATACCCCTGTCCTGGTCCATCGTAGGTAAGACAGTGTATTCCACGTTTTAATGCAGCATCAAACATCCATCTGGTATCTACAGCCCAGGTATCCCTGCCTGGAGTAAGCACCAGAAGCGGAGCCTTATCCCTTTTTGCATAAGGAGATTGGTAGAAATGACCCGGAAGATAAGTCCCCTCATATGGGATCTCCACATATTTCCCTGGATACCCTGACAGCGCCAGCGATTTCTCATAACAGTCAAAGCTATGCCTTGTATATTCTTCCATCTTAGGAGAATGCACATCCTCCATATACATGGTTGCCATACGGTAATATGTGGACGCACGAAGATATGCCGTAGATGCGCTTATCTTCTTCCCTTTTTCCTCAGAGTTTTGAGCCCTCCTTTTTAGTCTCGATGCAAGGTCAGCCCACGTATTTTCCCAACTGCAGGTCTCCTTGTCATTCAAACGGCAAACAACCTCAAATGCTTCTCCCGCATCCGCCATCCCAAGATAGCAGAGTCCCATCACATGCTTCATGATGGCATCCGTCATGATACCATCCGTAAACTTAAGCGTAGACCAGTGGTCGCCCGTAATTGACTGTATGCTTGGTCCTTTTGACATAGGACCATTGTTTTTCTTAAATATGCTCATTGCAATGCCTCCTATCTCATTCCCATTCAAAGTTATCTTTTCCAGCTCCCAGTTCAAAGTGATATTTCACAAGACCTGTATCCACACCGGTAAAGATACCGTTATCACAGGAGATGGATACCTTGTTATCTGTTCCACTGATAGTAAATGCCTGCTTTGCCAATGCGGTAGGCGCTAAGAGTGCCGCTTCAATGCCGTCCTTAAACCACTGCGGTGCTTCTCCAGCATAGGAACTGACCTGTTCTGCCGTTTTTGTCTTATGCGGAATACCCTGCGTCTGACCGTAACCGACAGCGATGATGCCTACCGGCTTTGCACCTTCAGTTTTTTGCTGTGCTCCTTTCCGGTTATAGGTACCGCCGACCCACCATGTATTCAGGCCAAGCGTCTGTGCATAGAGCATCAGATCAGCACCGCAGTAACCGCACAGTTCATCCGCGCCATCAGAGCCCGCCATGATAAAATAGTTATTCACTCCTTTTGCAAGGATCAACCTGATTACGCCAGGAATCGCAGTTTTATCGTTTGTCATAAGCCTGATGAACAGGCCATGCTGCTCATTATTGATTCTGACACGTTTGTTCAGCCTATCTACGATATCTGCAGGAATAGTTCTGCCTGTATATTTTCGAACCATATGTCTGGCTTTCATTGCCTCTTTCATATCCATAATAAGTGCCTCCCGTCTACAGGATCATTTCGTCCTGATTCATCTTCAGCAGCTCCGCGCTCTGTTCCCACAGTTTTTTCGCAGCCTTCTTATCATAACTTGGTTCCGAAGTTTTCGTGATCGTACCCCGGTCATTATACTTCCCGGTTACACCTGCAAAACTCTCTTCTGTTATCATTTTCGCAAGCTCCTTCCCGGAAGTCAGTCCACTCCCGTAGCGGTTCGTAAGCTTGGCCACCATTGTTGATCCCGCGCTAATCAGGGCTTTCTGCACCTTGCTGCCCGTCGGCATGAAATTCGTATCCGTCATAAGACCCGGATTGAAGGCGTTGACCGTGATCTTCTTTCCGGCGGCATTCAGTCTGTCAGCCATTTCATAGACACAAAGGATATTGGACAGTTTTGCCATGGAATATCTGAGATTCATATCCTTTCTGGACGGCTTCTCATTTTTCCCAAGATATGCCAGCTTATATGCATCAGTAAATGCAGGTGCTGTGAGCGACATCATGATCGGGGGCCTGTGCATATCGCTGGCTACGAAAACGATCCTGCCCTCTTCAGCTACCATATCAAGCATCTCATTCACAAGAAGGAAATGTCCCAAATGGCATACTCCAAAGGTCATCTCAAATCCATCTTTTGTATATTCCAGCGGAGTGCGGTTGAGTCCCGCATTGCACACGATGGAATAAAGCGGCGGAAAGTTTTCCTTTTTGTAAAGCGCCTTAAAGGCGCGCACCGAATACAGCGACGCAAGGTCAAGTGCCACGGAATGGATATTTTCATTTCCAGTTTCCGCTTTCATATCCTGTATCGCCTTGGCCGCTTTCTCCGGATTCCTGCAGGCAAGCACCAGCGTATAATCCTTGTCCTTCATTGCAATATTTTTTGCGCACTGGTAACCAAGTCCTGAGTTGCCGCCTGTTACGATCACTGTTCTCTTTTCCATTTTGTGTTTTCCTTTTTCTGTGTTGATTTTTTACGGTGTAAACTTTATTTCATCTTTTTTCTGGAAAATCAAAGACTGCAATGGTTTAGTCTGTTTCATTCATCAGCTTAAATACCTTCGTCAGCATCCGGATGAACTCCCCGGAATCCTGTTCTCCCAGTTCTTCAAAGATATGTGTCATGATCCTGTACCCTGACTGAAGCTCATTCATGACATGCTCTCTTCCGGAATCTGTGAGTGTCACGATAATATTTCTGCGATTGTCTTTATCGATCGCTCTTGTAACCTCACCCTTTTTCTCCAGCGCATTCAGGACTGCGGATACACGGCCTTTGGTACTGTTCATAGCCTCACTGATCTCGGTCGGTGTTGTTGTCCCTCCCTGAAGGAGGAGGATCTTAAGCACCAGTATTTCGCCCTTGGAAAGCCTTGCCAGTTTCTCAAACGCACTGAAATGGTCGCTTCGCACAAGTTCCTCAAGCGTCACTATGGACTCATTGACATAGGCCGGAAGGGATTCGTCTATCGGTAATTTTATTATTGCCATTTACCTTTCTCCTATCCATTACTGTTATGGCCAATAGTATATAGTGTAAAATGTTTACCATCAATACCTTTTTGCAAAAAAATCAGATTCATACCCGACTTCACACGAAGACACTCGAATGAGCCTTCTTTTCCTAAAAACGTGCCGGTTCCTGAAAACCGATACCTTTGGCCTGAAAGCCGACTCACATCTCCATAAATTCCGATTCTTAATATATGAGTAGAGGCTTTTACAGTCTCTGCTCTTTCTTTATGATGAAGGTGATCGGTCTGACGTAATTTCCGATTGGGACACCACGCCCGTAGACAAATGTGTCAGCCTGCCTTCATCGTTCTACATTCGATTCAGCAAGTTGGGAAAGTATGCTTCTCCCGTTTAACTAAAGAATATGAGTGAACCCTGAAGAGCTGTATCCAATCAACTATACTTG
>ALYD01000080.1 GCA_000513555.1 Lachnospiraceae bacterium JC7 | reverse complement strand
TTTTCAAAGATTCCTGTAGGTACAAACGTACATGCTATTGAGCTTCTTCCAGGTAAGGGCGCACGTATGGTTCGTTCAGCAGGTAACGCTGCTCAGCTTATGGCAAGAGAAGGAAAGTATGCAACTCTTCGTCTTCCATCAGGCGAGATGAGAATGGTTCCTATCGAGTGCCGTGCAACAATCGGTGTTGTAGGTAACGGCGATCACAACCTTATCAACATTGGTAAGGCTGGTAGAAAGAGACACATGGGATGGCGTCCAACAGTTCGTGGTTCTGTTATGAACCCTAACGATCACCCACACGGAGGTGGAGAAGGTAGAGCACCTATCGGTAGATCCGGACCTTGCACACCTTGGGGTAAGCCAGCACTTGGTCTCAAGACACGTAACAAGAAGAAGGCTTCTAATAAGCTTATTATCAGAAGACGCGATGGTAGAGCCATCAAATAATTGAGGAGGAGAGAAAAATATGGCACGTTCAATTAAAAAGGACCATTCATCGATGCTTCACTTAAGAAGGCAGTTGATGCAATGAATGCTTCCGGAAACAAGGCCGTAATTAAGACATGGTCTCGTCGTTCCACAATCTTCCCATCTTTTGTTGGTCACACGATTGCGGTTCACGACGGAAGAAAGCACGTTCCTGTATATGTTACAGAGGACATGGTTGGTCATAAGCTTGGTGAGTTCGTTGTAACAAGAACTTTCCACGGCCACAGCGGTAACGAGAAGAGAGCTTAAACTCGCGCATATTTGAAAGGAGGACATTTTAAAAATGTCAAAAGGTCATAGATCTCAGATTAAGAGAGAGAGAAATGCAAATACTGTAAAGAGACCTTCAGCTACTCTTTCATATGCAAGAGTATCAGTTCAGAAGGCATGCTTCGTTCTTGATGCTATCAGAGGCAAGAATCTTGACGAGGCACTCGGTATTGTTTCATACAACCCTAGATATGCTTCTACATTAGTAAAGAAGCTTCTTGAGTCTGCTGCTGCTAACGCAGAGAACAACAACAACATGAACAGAGATAACCTCTATGTTGCTGAGTGCTATGCTGGTGCAGCTCCAACAATGAAGAGAATTCATCCAAGAGCACAGGGCAGAGCTTATAGAATCTTAAAGAGAAACTCACACATTACTGTAGTTTTAGACGAGAGAAAGTAAAAGGAGGCATATAAATGGGACAGAAAGTCAATCCGCACGGCATAAGAGTCGGCGTTATTAAAGATTGGGATTCCAAGTGGTATGCTGACAAGAAGAACTTTGGCGATACACTTGTTGAGGACTACAATATCAGAAAATTCCTGAAGAAGAGACTTTATTCTGCAGGCGTTTCAAAGATCGAGATCGAGAGAGCTGCAAACGACAAGGTTCGTGTAGTTATCTTTACAGCAAAGCCTGGATTCGTAATCGGTAAGGGCGGCGCAGAGATCGAGAAGGTAAGAAAAGAAGTTCAGAAGTTTACTTCAAAAAACGTTAACATCGATATTAAGGAGATCAAGAGACCTGATCGTGATGCTCAGCTTGTAGCAGAGAACATCGCACTTTCTCTTGAGAACCGTGTATCTTTCAGAAGAGCTATGAAGCAGGCTATGCAGAGAACTATGAAGTCCGGCGTACTTGGTATCAAGGCTTCTGTAAGCGGCCGTCTTGGCGGTGCAGATATCGCTAGACGTGAGTTCTATTCTGAGGGTACAATTCCTCTTCAGACTTTAAGAGCTGATATCGACTACGGCTTTGCCGAGGCTGATACAACATACGGTAAGCTCGGTGTTAAGGTCTGGGTATATAAGGGAGAAGTTCTTCCTGCCAAGAAAAACAAGGAAGGGAGCGATAAGTAATTATGTTAATGCCAAAGAGAACGAAGTATCGTAAGCAGATTCGTGGTAACATGAAGGGCAAAGCTACCAGAGGAAACAAGATTTCTTATGGTGAGTTTGGTATTGTCGCAACTGAGCCTTGCTGGATCAGATCAAATCAGATCGAGGCAGCCAGAGTAGCCCTTACAAGATACATTAAGCGTGGCGGTCAGGTTTGGATCAAGATCTTCCCTGACAAGCCAATCACAGCAAAGCCACTCGGAGTCAGAATGGGTTCCGGAAAGGGTGCTGTAGAATATTGGGTAGCAGTTGTTAAGCCAGGTAGAGTTATGTTTGAGATAGCAGGCGTACCTGAGGAGATCGCAAGAGAGGCACTTAGACTTGCATCACACAAGCTTCCTTGTAATTGCAAGATCGTTTCCAAGGCAGATCTGGAAGGCGGTGATAACTAATGAAGAAGAAAACCTACTTAGATGAGTTAAAGGCAAAGTCAACAGAGCAGCTTAATGCTGACCTTGTTTCAGCCAAGAAGGAACTCTTTAACCTGAGATTCCAGAACGCTACAAATCAGCTTGATAATACAGCTAGAATAACAGAGGTTCGTAAGAACATCGCGCGTATTCAGACAGTTATCACAGAGAAAGCTAAAGCGTGAGAAAGGAGAGCACAACAATGGAGAGAAATCTTAGAAAGACACGTACCGGTAAGGTCGTTAGTGCAAAGATGGACAAGACCATCGTTATCGCTATCGAAGATCACGTGAAGCATCCGGTAATCGGAAAGATCGTTAAGAGAACAGTTAAGATCTATGCTCATGACGAGAACAACGAAGCTGGTGTTGGCGATACAGTTAAGGTTATGGCTACAAGACCACTGTCAAAGACCAAGAGATGGAGACTGACAGAGATCGTTGAGAAGGCTAAATAATTAAGAGGCAAGGAAGGAGCATTATATGATTCAGCAGGAAACAAGACTTAGAGTTGCTGATAACACAGGTGCAAAAGAGCTTCTTTGCATCCGCGTTATGGGTGGCTCAACCAGAAGATATGCTGCAGTCGGAGATACAATCGTAGCATCTGTTAAGGATGCAATCCCTGGCGGACAGGTAAAGAAGGGCGACGTAGTTAAGGCTGTTGTTGTTAGAACAGTTGATGATATTCGTCGTAAGGATGGTAGTTACATCAAGTTCGATGAGAATGCAGCTGTTATTCTCAAGGACGATGGAACACCAAAGGGAACTCGTATTTTTGGACCGGTAGCTAGAGAGCTTCGTGATCATGGTTACATGAAGATCGTTTCACTCGCTCCGGAAGTACTGTAAGGAGGTTACCAGATGCGTAGAATTAAGAAAGACGATATGGTACAGATCATTGCCGGTAAGGACAATGGTAAGCAGGGTAAGGTTCTTAGCTTTGACCCGGCAACCAATAAGGTAGTCGTTGAAGGCTGCAATATGGTAACCAAGCACCAGAAGCCATCTCAGGCTAATCCTCAGGGTGGCATCCTTCACAAGGAAGCAGCTATCGACGCTTCTAATGTTATGCTCGTTGTAGACGGACAGCCAACACGTGTTGGTTTCGAAGTAAGAGACGGCAAGAAGGTTAGAGTTGCTAAGAAAACTGGTAAGGTTATTGACTAAGAGAAAGGAGGAATTTTAAATGGCTAGATTAAAGGATCTTTACAATAGCGAGATTAAGGATGCTATGGTTAAGAAGTTCGGTTACAAGAATGTAAACGAGATTCCTAAGCTTGATAAGATCGTTATCAACATGGGAGTAGGAGAAGCTAAGGAAAATTCCAAGGTTCTCGACAGCGCAGTTCGTGATCTTGAGATCATTACAGGACAGCACGCTGTAACAACTAAGGCAAAGAAGTCAGTAGCAAACTTCAAGATCAGAGAGGGACAGGCAATCGGTTGCAAGGTAACTCTTCGTGGTGAGAAGATGTATGAGTTTGCTGACAGACTTATCAATCTTGCGCTTCCTCGAGTAAGAGACTTCAGAGGCGTAAATCCTAATGCATTTGATGGCAGAGGAAACTATGCACTTGGACTCAAGGAGCAGCTCATTTTCCCTGAGATCGAGTTCGATAAGGTTGACAAGGTTAGAGGTATGGATGTTATCTTCGTAACAACAGCTAAGACTGACGAAGAGGCAAGAGAACTTCTCAGAC
>ALYD01000079.1 GCA_000513555.1 Lachnospiraceae bacterium JC7 | reverse complement strand
TTTATGTTCAGGATATTTTTATCCTCATCTTTTGTCAAGATGTGCATGAGTTTTACTTTTCTACGACAAAAGATGAGAATAACAGTTTTACCTAAGACCACAAAGTCGGGCGAATTCATTCTCATCGTCTGGCCATAACGGTTCCTCAATATTCAGTTCAGGATTGCTCTTATCCATTGCTGCTTTCAGCATTTCAAGCGATGGCTTTGCGTAAATCCTCGTTGTTTGGGTCGATGCATGACCGAGTATCCTTGAGACAAGTTCGAGTTCGATGTTGCTCTGGTAAAGATCAGTTGCGCGAGTCCGTCGGAACATATGCGGGTGGACTTTTTCCGGAAGATTCGGATGAGAAGGCCTTATAATCCGTACATATTTATCAATGATCCTTGCAACGTTACCCGGCGACATAGGATGAGTACTGCCGTGAATGACTGTATAAAATAAGCTGTCTGTTACCGGTGAATCTGGCCCATGGTAAAGAGCCAGATAATTACGAAGATGGTTTGCGGCATTATCGGAGATAGAAACGATTCGTTCTCTGTCTCCCTTGCCTTTTATCCTGAGATAAGGAATGCTCTTCTGGAGATTTACATCGGATGATTTCAGTCCGATCAGCTCACTGAGACGTATCGCCGAATCGTATAGGATGATCATTATGGTTGCATCACGGAGCCCGCGTTTGTCTTTTGCCGGTGCAGTAAAAAGCGCTTTTAAGCATTCTTCACTCAGGGTATCTCTTTCTTTATCGGAAGTCCTGAGGAAGGGAACTCTTGATACCATAAGGGCATCTTGTTGCAGGGTGATATCCCCGTCTGCGACATACCACATATAGGATTTGATCGCTGCAAGTCGCTGATTACAGGAGGACTTTTCGTATCCGGAATTTTGCAGGTATTCCATAAAACCCAAAAGGAAATCACGGTTACAATCCTCGAAACCAAACTTTTTCAGGGAAATTCCCTGAGAGGTAACATACCGGCGAAACACCGTCAGTGAATCTCGGTAAGCTTTTACTGTATGTGGGCTTCTGGAGCATTGTGATGTTAGGTATCCGTCAAGGAATTCGCGTGTCTTGGAAAAGAACAGTTCATTTAAACTTTTAGCTTTCATACTGTACCTCCGGGATCACGCGTGCTGAAACACCATCTTTTCGACGTACGGTACGAAAAGCATCCTCGACCTGATGAAAGTAATAATACGTTTCCATCGGTCCTTTGTGGCCAAGATAACTGCTTAGATAGGGCATCATTACATTAAGTGGGATATCAGCCTCCATCCAGGAGTTGATCCTTTTGATCACGAATGCATGCCTTAAGCAATGTACTGTAGGCTTTTTGTCACAGGTTTTTGATAACCGGGTACGGTTCCATAACTCATTGAATTTTCGATCCAGAGAGGTTTTCGGGATGTGTTGTTCCGGATTCTTTCCGGGAAAGAGCCATTCCGATGGTGCATCAAGCCGTACATTCAGCCATTGAAGGTAGCTAAGGCAGAGCCTACGAAGGTCTTCAGACAGGTATACAATCCTATCCTTTCTGCCTTTTGACTGATAAAGAGTGAGGATGCCGTTGACCGTATCAATGTTTTCGATTTTCAATGAGCATGCTTCGTTATTGCGAAGTCCGCAGCAATAAATCAGACGGAAAAGCACCTTGTATTCATGGGCCATCCTCTGAAATGCCGGCACATGATCAGTAGTCGTGTAAAGGTCCACCTGCTCGAAGAATTCCTGAATGTCCTCGTCCTTCATCAGGTATGGAACTACTTTTTCTGGTCTAGGCAGTATCAAAGGAATGTAGGCAGGAATACCCATTATGTTAAGGTAAACGCAGAATCCTTTTAACGCCTGAAGCCTATTGTTTTGTGTTGTTTTTGTTTCCGTATCAGATTTTGCGGCCCACGCCTCGAATAACTGTTTTGATATCGCAACTTCCTTTACTTCATTGTCACAACAGTATCGGTCAAAACGGAACAACCAGTAAGCTTGGTTATCATACATGAAACCGACTTCTCGATGAGAAGCTATGTAATCCTTTATCATGCTGGCAAAAACACTTGCGTACGGATAATCCTTATGCATGGAAAACACCCCCTTTGTAAGAGATGCCTGCCTCTTCAAGGGTTAAAGGGCACATCCGCATCCGCTTTTCATCCAGGGACAGATACTTGTGGACGGTGCCGTCGGTTGAATGTCCAAGAGAATCGGAGATCAGTTCGATTTTGGTGCTGCCGTCAAGAAGATTTGTGGCAAACGTCTTCCTTACTGCATGAAAACCACGGACAGACTCAGCAGAAGGACCAATAAACCTTTTCAGAGCTCTAGCGCATACTCCTCTGTGCAACCGGCTATAAGGAGTCTCGTGACAGATAAACACATAAGGTTCCTCACTTTTGGGCCTCCCGTCACGCAGGTAACGGAACAGGATGTTCCCTGTCCTTACAGGCATAGGCATAACTAGGCACCTGCCGGTCTTCTGCTGAATAATTCGGATGCTCTGCTGTTTCCAGTCAATGTTCTCAAAACGCAAGCCGGCTATGTCGGATGCACGAAAACCCATTGTGAGCCCGATACATACCATCGCATAATCCCTAAGGGCTTTCGGGGAAAGTGTTTTGGGATCGACTGCCCAGATTGCTGCGACATCTTGTCCCGATAGTGTCCGGATAACAGATGCACTTGGCGCTACAATCGTTGGGAGTGCCTTATAAAGATAAGGATCTTTCACTAGCCCCTGTTCATAAAGGTAGATGATGAAACTACGTATACGACAGTTATATGCCGATTTTCCCTCCGGTGTGCCGTGTTTGTCCTGCAGATTGAAATCTTTTAATACTGTTGGCGTAAGCTTCGCAAAGCTATCGACTCCGATACTTTGAAGGTACCTGCAGAACCGCAGATTACTCGAACGCTGCATGTCAATGGTAGACGGTTGCCATCCTTCGCGTTCCAACAAATACAGATAATCCGTAAGAGGGACCTTCTGCCATAAAGGAAGCAATTTTTCTGAACGGATGTATTCTGGATCTCCTATATAACCTGTCATGATGCAACCAGTATCCAGGAAATGCAGGAACTGACATAGAGTCCGACGGTGTTGTTTCCAACAGGAACCCAGTAACGGCTTGATCAGACTGAACCAATGCCACAGAAGTTCATCATTCAAAACAGCTTTATGCATATCTAGAAAGATATACAACAATGTCAGGATATGTCTTGAACTTTTCAGCACGGTTTTGCTATAACGGGCCTTTGCCATTCCGGCGAGAAATTTATCGATCACATTTGCGGTGACAAGAGGATATGATCTGCCGGAGCATTTGCTTAGGTCTTCATCTGTCAGTTTTATGATTTGATGAATCAATAGTTTATTGAGAGCAAACGCCAGGCCGATTGTGCACAGACCTTTTGAAGCCAGATACCTCAAGAACTTTCGGATAAGGTCTTCATAAACATCTTTTGATTTTGATGATGAGTGATAGTCCTCTTCGTGAAACTGCAACACTATTTCATAACTAAATTCCGAAACACTGACAAGCCCTTTGCTTTGAAGGAACATAAGGAATCTTGCACAGGCAATCCGGTACCGGTCATCATTTTCAGGATGATCACTGTTAAAGACATCTAGTATAGCCCGGAAGGTAGGATTCAGGAGAGTATAAGCAGGTTTTCTCGATGACAGATGATCTAAAGATATGGAACCTGTCTTTCTGACATCCTCCAACTGATCAATACAGTGCCGCCATCCTGTATACCTCCAATGGACCCAAGATGATTTATGATCTTCAATCCATTGATAAACGACTTCCGGCGAATAGTTTTTGCCTGATGTGGTTAAAAAGGTGTATAGTTCCTGATAACATAGCCTGTGTTCACTGATTACAGAACTACTGAAGCCTTCTTCTGACAGATATTTCATGACAACAGCTACATTTGCTTCGAATTGTTTCATTAAAGATCACCTCCTTTATTATGATTTGGTGATTTAATTATCGGAAACAAAAGAACTGTTATCCACATTTTTTTGAGTGAAAATCAGCTATTCATGCGTACTTTGATAAAAGATGAGGATAAAAATATCCTGAACATAA
>ALYD01000078.1 GCA_000513555.1 Lachnospiraceae bacterium JC7 | reverse complement strand
TTTTCTCCTACTGCGAGCATCACCTGGCCCTTATGTACGATATGAAGGTCAATGTTGCCTACGTACCGAAGGGAAAAGTCATCGGGCTTTCGAAGGTGGCCAGAGTCTGTGACATGGTGGGCAGACGTCTGCAGCTTCAGGAAAAGATCGGCAGAGACATCGCAGATATAATCTCAGAGATAACAGGAAGCGAGGATGTGGCTGTGACCATCGAAGGTTATCACAGCTGCGTGACATCAAGAGGAATAAAGAAGACAAATACAAAGACATTTACAGCAGAGCTCCGCGGCAGTTTCAAGACAGATCCGAGCCTGCAGCTGTATATGAGATAAGGATAGAATTCAGTGATTCACTTGGTTCATTTTTTGTTGATGTATTAAACCGAATATTGGAGATTCGGTAGGATCTACATCATTAAGTCATATATTCAGGCAGAAAAAACCGCCTGAAAACGGGGAGGAAAAAAATGCAGGTAATGGTTCTTTTGAGCGGAGGAGTTGATTCCACGACCGCTCTCGGTATAGCAGTTGATAAATATGGTAAGGACAATGTCGTCGCCCTTTCAGTTATGTACGGTCAGAAGCACGACAAAGAGATAGGTGCTGCTGAGGCCGTGGCAAAGCATTACGGCGTTGAGCATCTGTATCTCGATCTCAGCAAGATCTTCCGGTACAGTGACTGTTCACTGCTTAAGCAGTCTGACGAGGCGATTCCTGAGGTCTCCTATGCAGAGCAGATAAAGGAGACAAAGGGAGAAGTTCCTGTAAGCACCTATGTTCCGTTCAGAAACGGTCTGTTCCTTTCTTCCGCAGCCAGCATTGCCCTCAGCAAGGGATGCGGCCTTATCTATTACGGGGCTCATGCCGACGATGCTGCAGGCTTTGCATATCCTGACTGCTCAGATGCTTTTGTCAATGCCATGAATGAGGCAATATGGGAAGGTTCCGGACATCAGTTAAAGATCGAGGCACCCTTTGTAAAGATGAACAAATCAAATATAGTAAAGATGGGACTCGATCTGAAGGTGCCTTATGAACTTACATGGTCATGCTATGAAGGTGGTGAAAAGCCATGCGGAAAATGCGGAACATGTATCGACAGAGCGGCAGCATTTGCAGCAAACGGAGTAGTGGATCCGGCACTGAAATAAGATTCTGTAACAGCAGTATATAGGAGAAAAGGAGAAAAAATGAGAGAAAACGAAGATCTGACACTGCTTGGAAATCAGCAGGTAAAATATAAATACGAGTATGACCCGTCTGTTCTTGAGAGCTTCAACAACAAGCATCCCGAGAATGATTATTTCGTAAAGTTCAACTGTCCTGAATTCACATCATTATGTCCCATCACAGGACAGCCTGATTTTGCAACCATCTATATTTCCTACGTACCGGATAAGAAAATGGTAGAGAGCAAGAGCCTGAAGCTTTATCTGTTCTCCTTCAGAAATCACGGAGATTTCCATGAGGATGTTGTCAATGTCATCATGAAGGATCTTATCAGACTGATGGATCCTAAGTATATCGAGGTATGGGGAAAATTCCTTCCGAGAGGCGGTCTTTCCATCGATCCTTACTGCAACTACGGAAAGAAGGGCACAGCGTGGGAGAAGGTCGCATGGGACAGACTGACTCAGCACGACATGTATCCTGAGAAGATAGATAACAGATAAAATAGCGCTATTCAAAAAAGCACTCATTCAGAGATTCCTTCAGATCTCCTGATGAGTGCTTTTTATAGTTCCCTGTTTATAGTAGAGTTGAATCCTGAAAGCTCTGACTTATCGGGATGATCAATACTGCTTAAGGTGAATAGCGAAGCCTGCGATCATCTTATCGAGATAGATGAACTTAAGTGAACCATCCTCGTTATACTGAGCAGTTTCCTTCTTTACGCCCATACCTCTCTTCTCGAAGAATGCAGCTGCCTTGGCTACATCGTGAGCTCCGATGGCGATGTGGCCCTTCTCTCCCGGACCGTCTTTCTTCATGATCTCGATAAGATCTGAAGCAAAAATAGAACTGTTTCCAACTCTTGGAATGAAAGCCATCAGTGTATGGAATTCATCAGCGATGCGTAATGCATCTTCCTCGCCCTCTGCATTGATACCTACATGAAGTACACAAAGTTCAAGCTCCTTTACCGCGTCAAAATCCTTTGACATCTCGTCTGCCATAATATTACCTCCTTGGTTAATTAAACCTCAATGTCGAACGAATTTAAGTTTAGCACTCCTATGGGATTTATGCTATAATCTTCGCTCAAAAGGTAGTGTACCGGAGCAGAAAAAATGTGCTCACATATATCAAAGTTGACAACAGGAAAGGCAGGCAAATGGAAAAGTATTTCGACATAAACGAACAGGGTCTCAGCATCAGATGTAAGGTATATTTTGAAAAAGATATCCATAATTTAAAACACATTGTCCTAGCCACATATGGATTCGGGGGAAATAAGGATAATAAAGCCATCGAAAAATTCGCAGAGAGAATAACAACAAAGTATAAAGGCTTCGGTGTAGTCTGCTTCGACTGGCCATGCCATGGAAAGGATGCACGCAACAAACTGATCCTTGATGAGTGCCTGACCTATATGGACCTTGTTGTTGCTCATATAAAGAGTGAAATGGGCGTGGAAGACATGTATAACTATTCATCAAGCTTTGGAGCCTATGTTACACTACGATATCTCCACGACCATGGAAATCCCTTCAGGAAGATAGCATTCCGCTGTCCGGCCATAAAGATGTATGATTCCATGGCGGCTCACGTAACAGAAGACGACTGGAACAACCTGAATAAAGGTAAGGAGATCCTTCGTGGCTATGACAGAAAGATAAAGATCTCTCTGGAGTTCCTGGAGGACCTGAAAAACAATGATGTAAGTACCTGCGATTACATGGATTATGCTGACGACATCATCATGATACATGGCACAAAGGATGAAATGGCACCTATTGATGTTGCAGAGGAATTTTCCGAGAACAATGTCATCGAGCTTATCAAAGTGGAAAATGCCGATCATCCTTTCTCAAATCCAAAGTACATGGACTTTGCCATTCAGAAGATTCAGGAATTTTTTGAACCGTAAATAAAAAAATGATGTGATTAAATTTGGCGCAATGTGTTATACTTTTAATCAAATAAGGCTAAGAGTGAGGATACTTATTTCATAAATAAAGAAGGAGAAGGGACACTATGAAGGATTTTAAGTATTACACACCTACTGAGGTAGTCTTCGGCAATGATGCGGAGAACAAGACCGGAGAGACTGCCGTAAAGTACGGATCAAAGGCATTACTTGTATACGGAAAGGGAAGCGTTATAAAGAGCGGACTTCTGGACAGAGTCAAGGCATCCCTGGAAAAGGCCGGCGTGCAGTTCAAGGAATTCGGTGGTGCCAAGCCGAATCCTACACTTGCTCACGCTGAGGAAGGTGTAAGGGAAGCAGTTGATTTCGGTGCGGACATGATCATAGCTGTGGGAGGAGGAAGTGCCATCGACACATCGAAGGCCATAGCCCATGGAGCAGCGAATCCGGATAAAAAACTCTGGGACATCTGGACAAGAAAGGTGGAGCTCACTAAGTCTCTTCCCGTAGGTGCTGTTCTTACCATCGCTGCTGCAGGCAGTGAGATGAGCGATTCAGCCGTTCTCACCAATGAAGCCATCGGTAAAAAGGCAGGCATCAATACAGATATGAACAGATGCAGATTTGCTATCATGAATCCGGCTCTTGCTTCAACTCTTCCGAAGAATCAGATCGCAGCCGGGGTTACTGATATCATGATGCACACCATGGAAAGATATTTCATTCCTGATATCAAGGCAGATATGACTGATGAGATAGCTGAGGGTCTTCTTCGTACAGTGATCAAAAACGGAGAGCTGGTCCTTCAGGATCCTGCAGATTATGATGCTATGTGTGAAATATTCTGGGCATCCAGCCTTTCACACAACAATCTTACAGAGTGCGGAAGAGGAAAGGATTTCTCGGTTCACAAGATAGGTCATGCATTATCAGCAAAATATGATGTTACTCATGGTGCTTCACTTGCTGCAGTTTGGGCTTCATGGGCAAGAGAGCTCTATAAGGGTGCTCTTCCAAGATTCGCAAGATATGCACGAAATGTATGGAAGATCG
>ALYD01000077.1 GCA_000513555.1 Lachnospiraceae bacterium JC7 | reverse complement strand
CCTCCATAAAGGTAGCTGCATACCACGTGTCCGCCTCATAGGTATGATAGATATTCTCTCTCATCCAGTTGTCCGAGGACAGAATATAGCAGTTCCTGCCCTTAAGGACCTTCATCGCATGATGCATGGTAGCGAGAGTGTTCTTTTCGGCAAATTCAGGATTGTATATGAGCTTTACATCATACTTGTCGATAAGATAATCGAACTTCTCCTTGAGATATCCAACCATGATGGTGATATCCTTTATGCCCACCTCATGAAGCTGCCTTATCTGCCTCTCTATCATCCTCTCCCCGAAGACCTCCAGAAGGCCCTTGGGAGTTTCATAGGTGAGGGGAACGAATCTGGAGCCAAAGCCCGAAGCAAGGATCAACGCCCCCTCCACCCTGTATTTTTCGAGCAGTCTTCTTCCCTTTTCAGTCATTTCATAGGACACATTCCGTCCGCGTCCTTCTGTATTATCCACCTTTACGAGAAGCCCTTCTGAAACCGTATCCGAGATCAGCTTATTGGTCTTTCCCAGTGATACTCCCAGCTGAAGCGCTATATCTCTCTGAGTACTTTCTCTGTTTTCATGTAGTGTCCGTAAAATTACGATAGATTCTTTCATCATATTGATCCCACCATAGAACTGTTATCACTCCATAATTCTTATACGGCCGTATCGCAGCCTCTTTTATGTTCAAATTATGGTTTTAAATTCACATTTTGAACATAATATCATCAAACAACCCTCATTACAAGATTTATAATCAAAAAGAGCACCTCTCTGCCTGTCATGTGGCAGAGAAGCGCTCTTATCGGATATCAATGCTATTCTGTTTTCTGCTTTGATTACGGCTCGGAAACCTCAAAGATAAGATCACCATAGCTTGGATATGGCCAGAGATCCTTATCCACGATCTGCTCAAGCTCATCAACCGGTGTACGGAGTGCCTTCATGGCAGGAACGATGACGTCATGATAATCATGAGCCTTCTTCTCTGCATTCTTCTCTCTGCCGTACTTTTCAACGTAATCGAAAAGCTCTGTACGTGCGCTGTCCATGTCGGAAAGAAGTTTTGAAGCTCTGTCAAGGAGTCTCTGCTGAACACTTACATCAGCACCGGGACATGCAGTGAGAACCTTGTTGATGGAATCCGCAAGTCTCGTTGTATAATGAATGACCGCAGGAATGATCTGCTTTCCTGAGATATTGATCATGGCACGGGCTTCAATGTTTGTAACCTTAACGTAGTGCTCGTACTCGACTTCCTTACGGCTCTCAAGCTCTGACTGTGTGTAGATGCCGAATTCCTTAAAGAGCTTTACAGCCTTTTCGGTTGTAAGTGCAGGAATAGCGTCTACCATGGACGGAAGATTCGGAAGTCCGCGTCTCTCGGCTTCCTTTACCCAGTCCTCACTGTATCCGTTTCCGTTGAAGATTATCCTCTGATGCTCGGTAAGAAGCTTCTTAATATAATCATGGCAGGCTGTCTTGAAATCCTCAGCCTTCTCAAGTACGTCCGCAGCCTCCTTGAACTGTTCAGCCACGATAGAATCGAGAATGATATTGGCACTTGCTATGGAATCGCTGGAGCCGACCATACGGAACTCAAACTTGTTTCCTGTAAAGGCAAACGGAGATGTACGGTTACGGTCCGTAACGTCCGCATAAAGATCCGGCATGGTATTGACACCGGTAGGGAGTTTCTTGCCCTTCTTTGAGTTGGTCGCATATCCTGTGCCGATAAGCTGCTGAACAACATCCTCAAGCTGTGTTCCTATGAATGCCGAAATGATCGCAGGTGGCGCTTCATCCGCTCCGAGTCTGTGCTCATTTCCTACATCTGCTGCACTGAGTCTCAGAAGATCCGCATGCTTGTCAATAGCCGCAAGAACGCAGGCAAGAATCAGAAGGAACTGGATATTATCATGAGGAGTATCTCCCGGGCTCATGAGGTTAATGCCATCATCTGTCACAAGTGACCAGTTATTGTGCTTACCTGAACCGTTGATTCCTTCAAAAGGCTTCTCATGAAGGAGACACTCGAGGCCGTGCCTGGGAGCAGTCTTCTTCATGACCTCCATAACAAGCTGGTTATGGTCAACCGCAAGATTTGCCTCGTCATAAACAGGAGCAAGCTCATGCTGAGCAGGAGCCACCTCATTGTGCTCTGTCTTGGCTGTTACTCCAAGCTTCCAGAGCTGTACATCCACGTCTCTCATAAACTCGGCGATCCTGTGGCGGATGGAACCGAAGTAATGATCATCCAGTTCCTGTCCCTTTGCAGGCATAACGCCGAACAGGGTACGACCTGTATAAATGAGATCCTTTCTCTTTAAATATTTGTTTCTGTCAACAAGGAAATACTCCTGCTCTGCGCCTACAGAGGGCTTTACAGACTTTGTGGTAGTATTTCCGAAAAGACGGAGAACTCTCAATGCCTGCTCATTGATGGCCTGCATTGAACGAAGAAGTGGTGTTTTTGTATCTAGAGCCTCACCTCCAAAGGAGCAGAAGGATGTGGGGATACACAGAGTCACGATATCATTATCGTCCCCCTCATGGCGGAGGAAAGCAGGGCTGGTACAATCCCAGATGGTATAGCCTCTTGCCTCAAATGTCGCACGAAGTCCGCCGGATGGGAAAGAAGAAGCATCAGCTTCACTTCTGACAAGCTCTTTTCCGGAAAACTCCATGATTACCTTACCGTTCTGATCAGCGGCGGAAATGAAAGAGTCATGCTTTTCGGCAGTTATGCCTGTCAACGGCTGGAACCAGTGAGTATAATGGGTCGCACCATGCTCAAGCGCCCACTCTTTCATCGCCTGTGCGACAGAATCTGCTATCGTTGGATCAAGTTCATAGCCCTCAGTGATAGTCTTCTTAAGCTTCTTATATACTGCCTTAGGAAGACGTTCCTGCATAACCTTGTCATTGAAGACATCTTCGCCAAAGATCTCGGCGACGTTCAGAACACCATTCATTCGTTAATCTCCTTTTACTCCCTTATGAAAGGAAAAATTGCGTATTTAGTTTTACTTGCCGATTGTAAACCACAGCCATTTAAGTGGCAAGGAAAAAATATTTTGCTTTCGCTTAAAGACATTGAGAAAAATGTACAATTTACACCCTTCAACTCTGCTTTATAACAAAAAAGGAGCCGCCGAAGCGACTCCCTGAATTTAACATTAGGCCTTATTAGCTGATCCGAATACTGCGATCTTGTTCTTGCACTCGTTGATGATAGCCTCTGTGCCCGGCTTAAGGAGCTTACGAGGGTCATAACCCTTTCCTTCCTTATCCTTGCCTGCCTCAACATACTCTCTTGTTGCCTTTGCAAATACGAGCTGAAGCTCTGTATTAACATTGATCTTTGATACGCCGAGAGAAATAGCCTTCTTGATCTGATCCTCAGGAATACCTGAACCGCCGTGAAGAACCAGTGGAACCTCACCGATCTGCTCCTTGATGGCTGCAAGAACACTAAAGTCAAGACCCTTCCAATCAGCAGGATATACACCATGAATGTTACCGATACCTGCAGCAAGGAAATCAACGCCGAGATCTGCTACCATCTTGCACTCAGCAGGATCAGCCTTCTCACCGTCAGAAGCCACACCATCTTCAACACCACCGATACCGCCAACTTCGGCCTCGATAGAAACGCCCTTATCATGTGCAAGCTTTACAAGCTCCTTTGTCTTCGCAACGTTCTCTTCGATATCATAGTGAGAACCGTCGAACATGATAGAAGTGAAACCAGCCTCGATACAAGCCTTTGAGCCTTCATATGTACCGTGATCAAGGTGAAGAGCTACAGGAACTGTGATTCCGAGTGTCTCGTCCATAGACTTAACCATAGCTGCAACTGTCTTGAAGCCTGTCATGTACTTGCCTGCACCCTCAGATACACCGAGAATAACCGGAGACTTAACCTCTTCACAAGCGAGAAGAACTGACTTTGTCCACTCAAGATTGTTGATGTTGAACTGTGGAACTGCATAATGACCTGCAAGAGCCTTATCCAGCATTTCCTTTGCGTTTACTAACATTTTATATCCTCCTAATGTGATAACTTATACAAAGTATGTGAATATATTAACATACCTCGCATTGTATTTCTACAAGAACATTAAGAAACTGACGAATATTTCTCATGTTCCCATAAAATTCGAAGTTTTAGAATGTCTATTCTTACAACATCCTCGTCTATCATAACATTTTAATAACTGTAATGGTACTTGGTTTGTAAAAAAAATCATTTTACACTCCGTATTAAGAAAAAATACCTTATAAAAAAATCGGACTCCCTAGGGAATCCGATCAAATATGCATTATCCAAAAGAAAACTTTCC
>ALYD01000076.1 GCA_000513555.1 Lachnospiraceae bacterium JC7 | reverse complement strand
AGCGTATCTTTTCATATGTTGCTCAGGATGCAGGATTCAAAACAGGCACTGTAATGTCTAAGGAGTATGCAGAGAAACAAACCGCTTATGCTCAAAGCCTGATGAAAATATACACAGATACTCTATTTAAACTAATAGGTGTCACACAAGGAGGAGATTGCCTTAACATTATTCATAATTATGAAAAAATGATCAAATTTACAGAAGGCGCATCAAAATGTTATATATACGGAGCCGGCAGATGGGGGAAAACCTGCTTGAAGTTGTTGAGACTTGCAGGACAAGATGTGACGGCTTTTGTAGTATCGAAAAAAGAAAAGTGTGATCCGAATGATGAAATTCCGGTTATAGAGTTTGATAGTCTTACAGATATCAATGAAGCTACTGTATTCATTGTAAGTGTAAAGGATATTGGGATCAGAAAAGAGATTATAAAAAATCTTAAAACGAACAGTGCTGAATATTTTTGCTTTTGGGAGTAAGAGGAGTTATGACCAAAAAGATTCGAATAGATAATAATAGGTGTATTGCAATCTATGGTGCAGGAACCGTTGCGGATATTTTTTATTATTATTTATGTTCGAAGGGATATAAAGATGCGATAAAAATGTTCGTTGTATCGGACACGAGCGGAAATATCAAAAGAAAATTCGGATTAGGTGTCTATGGATTAGATGAAACATCAGGACTCATTGAGGATTGTCAAATATTTATAGCTACACAAATACCGGTTCAGGATAAGATAGCAGAATTATTGAAGCAAAGAGACATATTCAACTATACAAAAGTAAATGCAGATGAGTTGGTGGATGAATTTTTCAAAGAACTTTATAAGTATCCTATAAATGACAATAAGATTCTGGGACAGAATCAGAAAGTAGCGGGATATGGAGATAATCCCAAATATCTGTTTGAAGCTTTGCACAAAAAGGATCAAGAGGGAAAACTGGATCTGGTTTGGGCGGTAGGTGAAACTGACTCTTTTATTCCTGAGTATGTGAGACAGGTAGAATACGGAAGTTTAGAGTATTATAAAGAGTTGGCGACAGCACGTATATGGCTGGATAATGCAAGAAAGTCAAGATTTATAAAAAAACGTAATGGACAAATATATATTCAGACCTGGCACGGTGCTGCTCCTGTAAAAAAAGTTGAGGCAGATGTGGCAGAGTCATTGGATGATTTTTATATTGAATCGGCTAAGAATGATTCGAGTATGGCTGATTTATTTTTGTCAGGAAGTAAGTTTTATTCTGAACTGTATAAAAAATCCTTTTGGTATAACGGCGAGATTTTAGAGGCAGGTCTACCTAGGCATGATGTATTTTGGAATATAAGTAAAGTCAAACGTGATGTTTATTCAAGATATGATATTTCGGAAAATACAGGCACCGTGTTGTATGCTCCTACATTTAGAAAAAATTATGTTGAAGGATGCTATAGCCTGGATATAGACAGAGTTTTATCAGCTTTAGCTTTAAGATTTGATAGACCTTTTAAAATGCTGGTCAGCAGACATCCTACGAATCATCATGCTTATGAGTTTTTGAGTGATCGGTATATTTATATCGATAAATATCAGGATTTTGAAGAAATACTGGCTGCCGCAGATGTACTGATTACAGACTACTCCGGATGCATGTATGATTTCTCCTTTTCAAGAAGACCGATATTTTTGTTTCAAACAGATTATGATGAATATATAAAAGACCGTGGTTTTTATATTCCTATGGAGGATTTACCATACATATCGGCCAGAACAAATGATGACTTGATCGAAAAAATATTGAATTATGATAACGATGTCTATGTAAAAAAATTGGAGTCTTTCATGACTCAGATGGGGAATTTTGACAGAGGTAATGCTTCTGAAGTAATTGCGGATATTATCTTTGAAAAGTATTTAAACAATGGATAAAGAGAAATAATATGTCACAAATTATATTGAAATTTGACGATCTGAACACAGCTACACTGCCATATTTCCAATCTTTACATGAGCATTGCAAAAGTATAGGTGTTCCTGTCTGCTTTGGTCTCATAGGTGAAAGTCTTAATAAACCTAACCTGGATTACATTACTAATCTGTTGAAAATGCAGGATGAGGGTGTTGAACTATGGAACCATGGATATTACCATACGGAGGTTGAGTTTTCATCCGCTTCTGCACAACAGCAGAAAGAGTCCATTCAGCTTACGCAAGAACTGATCAGGCAGCATCTTGGTAGACATTCTGTCACATTCGGATCTCCACACAATAACAGCACCGAGATGACAGTAGGTGTGTTGAGTGAGTTTTTTCCGGAGATCAAGAACTATTTCTATATGGTAGACGGCGGTGGTGCCTCATCTGCCCGCCAGCTTCTTATGCGCTGCAATTATGAGATTACGACTGGTGTTGTAGATTTGGACTTCTTCAAAAGTGAGTATAATAGGATTAAGGCGTATCCATATTTTGTCATGCAAGGACATCCGAGCTTTTGGCGAGATCAGGACTTTGACAGATTTAAGGAGATGCTTGCAATTCTAAAAAATGACGGCAATGAGTTTGTAACCGCTGAAGATGTCAGACAAGTAGATATAACAGGGTATGCGAACAAATTAACGGATTTCTGGAATGATAAACTTGAAAACTTTTATGCTGTTCACGATAAGGTTTTTTACTATGGTGCCGGTGAGATTGGAAGAGAAGTATACAGGTTTATGAGTCTGAGAGGATTTAAGCCAGATGGCTTTATTGTTTCAGACGGGAAACGGGATGTTCCAGAAGTTTGCGGTGTACCTGTTTTTGAATTATCTGAGATTAAGACAGAAGCAGGTAAATGTGGAATCGTACCAACTATCCTTGGAAGAACACATAGGCAGATCTTAAGCAATAAAGATCTGTCATCCTTTGATATATGGATGCCTGGGGATATGAGCAGTGTGTCAGGAAACATGGAAGCGAGGCTGAATCTTGGTACAGAAGAATATGATAGATTCATTGATTATGTCAGGTACGAGCTGTCGCTTTGTAGTTGGAAGCAATAGTTGATAACAATGTTTAGGAAAAATATCCGGAGGTGAGAATTTGAATGAGCCATTCTTATCAGTGATCATTCCGGTCTATAACACAGAAAAATATCTGGATCAATGTTTGAAGAGTGTCATTTCTCAGAGCTTTGAGGATATGGAGATCATATGTATAGATGATGGTTCAACAGATGGTTCGTCTCAGATACTGAATGTGTATGCGTCCTGTGATCTTAGAATCAAAATAATTCACAAGCCCAATGGCGGTCTTGTCAGTGTTAGGAAGCTGGGCGTATCTGAAGCTAAAGGCAAATACATAGGATTTGTAGACAGTGATGACTGGATTGATCCTGAGATGTATGCGTGTCTCTGCTCAGCTGCTGAAAAATATGATGCGGATATGGTGTCGTCAAGTTATTGGCAGGAAGGGGCATATTCCAATATCTCAAGAGATGCTGTACGTGCCGGAGTATATGAGGGCGCAGGGATGGATGATCTAAGGGATCATGCAATTCTAGATGTGGAGAAACATGACAAAGGCTTGAGCGGGTCGCTTTGCACAAAGCTTTTTAGGACATCCCTGTTAAAGGAAATCATGCCGAGAATACCTTCTGATATCAAGGTGTCAGAGGACAAAGTGACATCGCTGACTTTTCTTCTTGAATGTAAAAGAGCAGTTATTCTTGATGGAGCATACTACCACTACAGAATCAATCAGGCGTCAATGTTTCATGCGGATGATCCGGATTATCTCCAGAATTACAATACGGTTTATAAGTACTTCAGGAGTCTATACGGTCACAGAAATTTTACGGATAAGATGAGAACTCAGGCAGAGCTGTATATTGTTCAGTTTCTCATCAAAGGTATTAACACACAGCTTGGGTTTTCATTTAGAAATCTGATGTGGATCGATCCTGACTGGATCGAGGAGCCGGGATTAGGTGAAAGAATAGCAATATATGGAAGAGGTGAACTTGGGAAGACATATGAGAAGCATATTGCAGCGAGTAATAAAAAATGCTTCTCAGGATATGTCGATGATGCTGATGTTTCACATGGTGAAGATCAGGCTGATTCGCAACATGATTATGACAGCATCGTCATAGCCATCAAGAATGAAGAAGCTGCGATGAAGGCTAAGGAGAAATTGATAGGAACAGGAATAGATAGTGAGAAGATATTCTGGTTCAAGCATGAGGAGATTTTCTGGAAATATGCAGATGCAATGGGCATAGGAAAAGAGAGAACTGATAATGGGTGACTTTAAGTACGAGGACGAATATCGGCAGAAGTATAAGGATGCGGAATTAGAGGATATCATAATCTTCCGCAGCGGACCAATGGCAGATACGTATATACCTGGG
>ALYD01000075.1 GCA_000513555.1 Lachnospiraceae bacterium JC7 | reverse complement strand
TCCAGAACTCTGCCCACATCTCTGATGACGCCCTTTGCGGCCAGGGTACCGAAGGTGACGATCTGTGTGACATTGTCCTTTCCGTACTTCTCAGTAACGTAATCGATGACCTCCTGACGTCTCTCATACTCGAAATCCACGTCCACATCGGGCATGGTCACACGTTCCGGGTTCAGGAATCGCTCAAAGATCAGACTGTAGCGCATAGGGTCTATATCGGTAATGCCAATGGCGTAGGCAACTATGGATCCTGCCGCTGAACCTCTTCCGGGGCCAACGGATATATCATGAGTCTTTGCAAAATGTATATAATCCCAGACTATAAGGAAGTAATCCACAAATCCCATGGATGTGATGGTATCAAGCTCATACTGAAGACGCTCTCTGTGCTTTCCGGCTTCTTCACCGTAACGCTCTTTAAGCCCGTTCTCACAAAGCTCAGTGAGGTAACTCAGGGAAGTATATCCCTCCGGAACCTCATACTTAGGAAGATGGTAGTGACCGAATTCTATCTCGACATTACATCTCTCGGCTATCTTATGTGTGTTGTCCAGTGCTTCCTTTGCATATGGAAAAAGTGCACGCATCTCTTCCTCGGACTTTATGTAGAACTGTCCTCCCGGATAGCGCATACGATTCTCATCCGCCACCTTTTTTCCTGTCTGAAGGCAGAGAAGGATATCATGGGCCTCTGCGTCAGTTTTGAAGGTGTAGTGAATATCATTGGTGGCAACAAGAGGAATGCCCGTTTCTTCATGAAGCTGAAGAAGACCGGCATTGACACGTTTCTGCTCCGGGAATCCATGATCCTGAAGTTCCAGGAAGAAGTTGCCTTCGCCGAATATGCTCTGATAGTGAAGAGCTGCCGCCTTCGCCTCATCGTACATGCTTCTGGCCAGATTCTTCGACACTTCTCCCGCAAGGCATGCGGAAAGAGCGATGATGCCTTCATGGTACATCTCCAGAATCTCATAATCCACTCGGGGCTTATAGTAGTAGCCGTCTGTGAATCCGGCAGAGACTATCTTCATAAGGTTCGCATAACCGGTATCATTTTCAGCAAGAAGCACCAGATGATAATATCTGTCGTCGCCCTTTACGATCTCCCTGTCGAATCTGGAGCCGGAAGTCAGATAGATCTCGCAGCCAAGTACAGGTTTGATACCCTGTTTTTTTGCTTCTTTATAAAAATCTATGACTCCGTACATGACTCCATGGTCTGTGATGGCCATGGAATCCATGCCCAGTTCCTTGCATCTCGCCACCATCTCCGGTATCCTGCCGGCGCCATCCAAAAGACTGTATGAAGTATGTACATGTAAATGTGTAAAAGCCATCTGAAACTCCCGCTTTTCTTATCCAATGTTTTATGCTCTACCTATGATAGCATATACGTTCGAATTTTAGAATATATGTTCTGATATTTTATCATATCGTCATTCAGCACATTCAAAAATATTCGCACTCTGACAGCAATCCATAACAAAAAGGCAGCCGCATAAAACGACTGCCTGAATATCATGTAAAACTATATATGTCAATTAAACTGCTTCGCCGCGAAGATACTCGGATATAGCATCTACTGCATCATTCTCGTCAGAACCTTCTGCTGATACAACAAGCTCCTGACCGTTGTTGATGCCAAGTGCCATCATACCCATAATAGACTTTGCGTTCACTTTTCTTGGACCGTCTGCCATGTAAATACGTGACTCATATCTACTTGCGATCTGTACAAGCATAGCAACCGGATGGTCATCAGATTTTTTAGGTAAATTAACTACCACGTTTGTGTCCTTCATCATTGTCCTCCATGAAGATCAGCTAGATGTCCGCAATGAAAATCACTTTTTTACATTGCCAACCAACAAAAAACTTAACTTCTTTTTTATACTCCCCTTGCGGTCTTTTTACGTAACTCTTCGGCAATACTTGCCAGCTTCCTCATACGATGATTGGCTCCGCTCTTTCCAATCGGTTCACTCAGACGTTCTGCAAGTTCAGCAAGGGAAGCATTGGGATCCTCTAAGCGCTTCTCGGCTATCTCTCGCAGTCCCGGGTCAATCTTTCGAAGTCCCAGTTCCTTCTCTATCAATTCTATATCTTCAATCTGCCGTATACCTGCCGAGACAGTCCTCTGAAGATTTGCAGTCTCACAGTTTACACGACGATTTACTTTCTCGCTTACTTCCTTAAGGATACGCGTATTCTCAAATTCCATGAGGCCATCAACCGCACCCATGAGATTCAGGACATCGGAGATCTGTGAAGCATCCTTTAAATACACCACCAGATGTCCGTTGCGATCCATGATTCTCGGTTCCAGTCCGAAGGTACGAAGTTCAACAGAAACACGATCCGCATCCTCTGCGCCATCGCATACAAACTCCAGATGATAATCCTTCTTCGGATCAGTCACCGACCCGGAATTCAAAAAGCGTTCTCTGACATAAGAACGAGTCTCAAAATCACGTGAATCGACGTCTCCAATATTAATAACTTTTTCATAAGCTGTAAAGTCTTTTTTCCTCAACTCATCCTTTACCCTGCTAGAAAAAGACACCTTAGATTTTGACCCTTGTGCCATAAAACCTCCGGGCATTATATAAAAGTATTATATTAAGTCTTCAAAGTAGGTCGCCTTTTGTTAAACATTTTTCGTTTTATCAACAAAAGTGGCGTATCTCGGTGAAAAAGCCACAGCTTCATACAAGCTTCTTATGGTGAAACAGTTTCCAGCATAATAAAAATTTTATATTTTAATGCTGGACAATGTCTCTGTGATCCAGACGCAAGCCATAATCTGCAGTCTTCTTCAATTTATCATATAAGAGCTTCGCAATGGTCACGGAGCGGTGTTTACCTCCCGTACAGCCGATCCCTATCACCAGCTGATTCTTTCCTTCCTCTATATAATGAGGAATAAGGAAGTTGACCATATCGAAAAGCTTCAGCAGGAACTCATCAGCCGTACCGTCCTTCTGCACGAAATCCCTCACATCCTGATCAAGTCCCGTATGAGACTTAAGTTCGGGAACATAGTACGGATTCGGGAGGAATCTCACGTCGAAAAGCAGATCCGCATCATCGGGAATGCCGTATTTGAATCCGAAGCTCAGGATAGTGACCTGAAGATTTTCATAGGCATGATTCATTTCGAAGATATCAGCTATCTGTTTCCTGAGTTCCTTGGTAAGAAGATGCGAGGTGTCAATGATGTAATCCGCGTTCTCCTTGAGCCAGCCCATCTCCTGTCTCTCCGCGTCGATTCCGGTCTCGACCCTTCCGTCCTTACTGAGAGGATGTGCGCGTCTCGTTTCCTTGAATCTCTTGATGAGAGCCTCGTCAGAAGCATTGAGAAAAAGGACATCATAATCCACGTTACCCTTTATGTCCCAGTCGTCAAATATCTCCTTAAGCAAAGGAAGGTCCTTTCCTGAACGGACATCTATACCGAGAGCTGCCTTTGTTATCTGCTCGTTACCGTCGGTTATCAGCTCCGCGAACTTGTCCACCAGCGGAATGGGAAGATTGTCAACGCAGTAATATCCCATGTCTTCCAGAGATTTCAAAGCGATGGTCTTTCCGGCTCCGCTCATGCCGGTCACTATCAGAAGTTTCCCCATAATTTGACCTCCGGAGTGAGCTCAACGCCCTGCTCCATAAGAACTCTTTTACGAATGTCTCCTATAAGCCAATAAATGTCAGCCGCTCTGGCTGTTCCGTCGTTGATAACAAAACCACAGTGCTTTTCGCTGACCTGGGCTCCTCCGTGTCTGTATCCGCGAAGTCCGCAGTCCTCGATGAGTTTTCCGGCGAAGTGTCCCTCCGGTCTCTTGAAGGTGGAACCTGCAGAAAATTTCTCTATAGGCTGCTTATCCTTACGTCTCTGCTGGTAATCCGCCATTTCAGCCTCTATAGCCTTTTTGTCACCCTTTTTAAGTGCAAATGTCGCTGCCGCCACAACATAACCCTCCTCGGGAACTATGCTGTAACGATACGAAAGCTTAAGCTCTTCGGCTGGAAGTTTCTTCAACTTTCCCTCCTTAGTGATGACCTCCACGGATTCAAGGACGTTGCACATCTCAGTGCCATAGGCTCCTGCATTCATGGTCACGGCACCGCCCACTGTTCCGGGAATGCCTCTGAGGGCTTCCATACCTGTAAGGCTGTGATTTGCAGCGAACTGGGCTGTCTTTCCGAGGGATGTTCCTGCGAGGGCTCTGATACGATAGATTCCGTCTGAATCAGCATCCTCGCCCTTTATCGCACCTTCTGCATCAACAAACCCTATCCCGTCAAGTGCCTTTCCGATCTCGATAACTACAGAATCGACTCCATCGTCGCTAACAAGTAAATTTGTACCGTTTCCTATTATATTGTATAAAAGCTTCTCTGAGTTGAGAAACTCCACAAGCTTCATGAGCTCGTACT
>ALYD01000074.1 GCA_000513555.1 Lachnospiraceae bacterium JC7 | reverse complement strand
GACAGAGTTCTTTCTTCCTGGTTTGCAATTGAATGATGACAATAATATTCTCCTACACATGTATCATAAGGCTAAGGAATATGAAACAATACAGGGGCAAACGGTTGGCGTCTGGTTCATTCAGTTATTTCGAAAATTGGATTTACAAGAATCAGATTTGGATTTTATTTTCGATGATAATCCAATTATCCCGAAAGGACAAGAGAAGGATGTTCAAAGAGGTGTATATTATGGTCTTATGGGACGAATGTCAGATGCTTTAGATAAGTTGGCACCAAAGGTGGAGAATATCATAAGAAATCTGGCTGAAATGTGTGGAGATCTTATGACATACTATGATTACAAAGAAGGAATTCAACAAAAGAAAGTGTTAAGTCAGGTGTTTCTAGGTGAAAAACTTAATGAATGTGTTGAAGAAAATATACTCTTTACATTTGATGGACTACTTCAGCAGAAGGCAGGATCTAATATTAGAAATAGAGTGGGACATGGGTTAAACACTGAAGCAGAATGTTCTACAGGTGATTGTATTTATCTGGTTCTGATAGTTTTAAAATTCTGTGCTTTGTATTGTGGCAGTTTTTTAGACGAGAGTCTTAGACGCAAAAATGATAGCTCAATGCACATTAGTGATGGTGAAAAGTAAATAAACGAGGATTTTTAAATGGGTAAATCACGTATAAGCATTAAAGAATCGAATCCGCAATTAGCTAAGGAATGGGATTTTGAAAAAAACACAAACCTAAATATTGATAATATCAGTATTGGGAGTAGCTTGGACGCCTATTGGAACTGTAGAAAGTGTGGTTACGTATGGAAAGCTCGAATATCTTCTAGGGCAGACGGAAAGGGTTGTCCGGTTTGTGCAGGAAAGGTTGCTTTGAAAGGAGTAAACGACCTAGCAACGGTTAACCCTCAATTGGCAGATGAATGGGATTATGAAAAGAATAATGGGATAAAGCCGGATGAGATTACGGCAGGAAGTGGCAAAGAATTCTTCTGGAAATGTAAAAGTAATCATTCATATAAAAAGTCTGTAGCCATGAGGAGTGCAGGAAGTGGTTGCCCAATCTGTGCGGGGCGACAGGTTCAAAAAGGTGTTAATGATCTCTGCACTACAAGACCCGATTTGGCATTAGAGTGGAATTATGAGAAAAATGGTGACTTGAGACCAGAAATGGTTTCAGCTGGGATGCGTAAAACAGTTTGGTGGAAGTGCTCCAAATGTGGTAATGAGTGGGAAAGTGCACTACGAGAAAGAAGCCGATCTCCAAAGTGCCCAAAGTGTTATACCCCTACACGTAATATTGCAACTCACAATCTTCAGATTGTTAATTCAGCATTAGCTAAGGAATGGGATTATGATAAGAATATAAATTGCGGTCTCACACCGCTTACAATAAACGCAGGATCAGAGAAAAAGGTTTGGTGGAAGTGTATTTATGGGCATTCATGGCAAGCAAGTGTTAAAACTAGAAATAAAGGAATAGGTTGTCCTGTATGTTCAAACAAAAAACTTGTTATTGGAATAAATGACTTACAGACACTTTATCCAGAACTTGCAAAGGAGTGGGATATTCAGAAAAATAAACAATCCCCAAGCGAAGTTTTGGCTGGTGGGAAAAAGGCATGCTTTTGGAAATGTTCCAATGGGCATGAATGGAGAGCACAAATATATGATCGTATAAAAAAAGGAACTCAATGTCCATATTGTTTGGGGCGGAAAGCAACTGATGGCGAAAATGACTTGGCAACTCTTTTTCCACTAATTGCATCTGAATGGGATTATGAACTAAATGGAGAAAAAAGACCAAATGAATATACAGCATATAGTAAGGAAAGAGTTTGGTGGATATGCCGAAAAGGTCATGTGTGGCAAGCAAAAATAGCAGATAGAACAACATATCTTTTAGGATGCCCATTTTGCTCAAAGGACAGGAGAACTTCTTTTCCGGAACAAGCCATATATTATTATGTAAGAAAATACTTTAATGATGCTGATAATAGAAATAATAGTCTTAATGTAGAAGCGGACATACTGATTGAGAGTGTAAAGGCTGTAATAGAATATGATGGCTATTTTTGGCATAAGGATAGGCTTGATAAAGATAATGAAAAGAATAGGCGCATAATTGATTCCGGATACATGGCGATTCGAGTTCGAGAGAAGGGCCTGCAGGAAACGAGCGGTGCTAAAAATGTTTTTTATGAATATAAGAATGGGCAATTTGAGTCATTGGAAGATGCTATTGTATCGGTATTAAAAATATTAGGTTGCACTTCAGTTGATGTTGACATTAATAATGATTACTCAAATATTCTCGACTTGTTAGTGACTTCGGATAAAGATAAGAGTATTGCAAAATTATACCCAGAATTGGCTTTAGACTGGGATTATATTGGGAACAAAGACATTACACCAGATATGGTCACAGCGAAATCAAGAAAAAGAATAAAATGGAAGTGCCATATATGTGGATATCAGTGGACAACACAAGTCTTAAGCCGAATAAATAATGCTGGGGATATACGAAAATGTCCGGTATGTTCGGGACGTTTGGCTCAAACTGGAGAGACTGACTTAATGACGATTTCTCCAGAAATGGTGCGCTTTTGGGATTATGAAAAAAACATAGGAATGGATCCGTCTTCTGTCACAAATAGTAGCCATAAGATGGCTTTTTGGTGTTGCGATACATGTGGATACCATTGGCAACGGAAGATATATATGCAAAGTAAAAGCAAAGGATGCCCTGTGTGTGATGGTAACTCTGTCTTGGAAGGATACAATGATTATGCAACGCAGCGTCCTGAACTTATGAAAGAATGGGATTACGATAAAAATACAACAATAAACCCGCATAGAATTGCATTGTCTTGTCGAGAAGTGGTTTGGTGGAAATGCTCACATTGCGGAAATCAGTGGGCTACGAAAGCCTATGTTCGGTCCATTAATGGAAATGGATGTCCTAAATGCCATGGCCGTGGATTAAGGACTTAACATAATTCATTTGATGATCAATAATATTTACGCGTATTTTAGCAAAGAACTTGTGAAATATAATTAATGGTTTTTTCTAAGAGAATTAAAACGAAAGAAACTCTGAAATACAAGACTGTAATAGGCAAGCAATGCAAGTCTGTATTGGTTTTGCAGTGCTTGCCGCTAGTAAAATGAAACCATCCAGTATAGGTTTATTCTTTTTTCTTCTTGCCGCGTCCGTTTCCTTTTACGGGTTTACAAAGATCTGAGTACCGCTGCAGGATGTCAGTAAAGGTTTTAAACTCATAAGGGTCCATCTTAGTGAAGTTGATTTTAAAGAGTTTGCTGTACATTATCATCTGAGCTTGCGTTGCATTATCGGCAGTCTTTAGCTCTTCAAATGAGTCAAGGATATCATCAACAGGTGTAGTTGCATCACCGGTTTCTGCATCTTTGCTATGAACATCTCTTAAATCTTTTGCGATTTTTACGATGTCATTTCCGAGAAGGTTGTTAAAGTAATTATCTTCTGAAATAGAAGCTGTCTCTAAAGTTTTCATGTAGTGATCTTCATCAGAGACACCCTTGGTTTGGAGACGGACTCTTGTCTGTTCAATCATTTTGTTGATGTTCCTAAATTGCATTCCGGCAAGATTATCAACATAGATTTCCATGTCTGTGAGAAAATTGGCAAACTCAGGATGCTTTATCATTTCGCAAATCAGGCGAGCATTCAGTTTGCCATTTTTTAATATTTCTACAGTTTCATCATCTAACCCTAAGTCATCAATAGGGAATCTGTGTTGCTCGCGATTCTCGGTAAGTCCTAACAAATAATCAGATGTTACACCATAAAACTTCGCAAGGGTGACAATAGCCTTGTGGGTAATTTCTTTATAATCATCCGTTTCATAATTTCCAAGAGATGCTCTTGATATGCCGGTCTGCTCTGACAGTTCTTGCAGAGACAGGCCTTTTTCTATTCTCAAATCTTTCAATTTTTCCTGAATCGATAATTTACATTTCATGAAACCAGTCCCCTTTAACAAAGTTTATATAAATGGCACATCTACATTATAACAGAACGCACGTTTGTGAGATACGGCTAAATCTAAAACCGTGGAATTTTTAATTCTTTTAAAAATATTCCTACCTCTTGGATATACGGATTGGACCGTATATTTTTTGGATAATGTGTTCATAAACAATGATTTCCAGTCTAGAGAGGAGGTGAAAAGAAAATGCTAAATCAAGGATATGTTCCATGTGACAAACAAATTCATATCAAGTTATCAGAGGCGGAATTACAGATGATCCGGGATAGGATGGCGCAGATGGGATTTAAAAACCTGAGCGCTTATGTTCGAAAGATGGCAATTGATGGATATTACATCAAAGTCGATTTCAAAGAACTTTTTGAAGTGATCAGACTGCTGAGAATTGACAGTAACAACATC
>ALYD01000073.1 GCA_000513555.1 Lachnospiraceae bacterium JC7 | reverse complement strand
ATTTCTCTTGATAGCATTGTAAATATCAGGCTCAGCCTCAGCATCAAGATTGATTACCTTTGCATAGCATCCACCCTCGAGGTTAAATACTCCGTTGTCATCCCAGCCGTGCTCATCATCACCAATAAGGAGTCTCTTAGGATCTGTTGAAAGTGTTGTCTTTCCTGTTCCTGAAAGACCAAAGAAAATTGCTGTATGCTCACCGTTCATATCTGTATTTGCTGAACAGTGCATGGAAGCCATACCCTTAAGTGGAAGGAAGTAGTTCATCATTGAGAACATACCCTTCTTCATTTCTCCGCCATACCATGTGTTAAGGATTACCTGCTCCTTGCTTGTAACATTGAAGGCTACGCAGGTCTCAGAGTTAAGACCAAGCTCCTTATAGTTCTCTACCTTAGCCTTTGAAGCTGTATAAACAACGAAATCAGGCTCGAATGAAGCCTCTTCTTCAGCTGTAGGCTTAATAAACATGTTCTTAACGAAATGTGCCTGCCAAGCTACTTCCATGATGAAACGAACAGCCATACGTGTATCTTTGTTGGCTCCGCAGAAGGCATCAACTACAAACAGTCTCTTACCGCTGAGCTCCTTCTTTGCAAGATCCTTTACAACTGCCCATGTCTCCTCTGTCATAGGGTGGTTATCGTTCTTATATTCGTCTGTTGTCCACCATACAGTGTCCTTTGAGTTCTCGTCCATAACGATGTACTTATCCTTAGGAGAACGTCCTGTGTAGATACCTGTGAATACATCTACTGCACCGAGCTCTGTATCATGTCCAACCTCAAATCCCTCAAGGCCAGCCTTCTTCTCTTCCTTGTAAAGATCTTCGTATGAAGGATTGTAAACAATTTCTGTTGTTCCAGTAATGCCATACTTTGTTAAATCAATCTTTGCCATTCTGCTTCTACCTCTTTCTCTTTAATATCTGCCAGTTTATGGATAAAACAGGATCTCGTTTTCCCCTTTAATCCACATTTTGGATGAACTACTCGCATGTTTATCCGCGTTTTATTATACACTATTAATAATTAAAGTCACTAAAATAATCTAATTTTTAACAAATTAAGTCAAACTTTTTTCGGCAAATGTGTGTTTGCTTTTTACTTTTTATGATATATTTATGGTATTCAATTTATCAGTTTTTTTTAAGGACTTCTTATCATGAATACTATATTTCATATAGATGTTAATTCTGCTTTCCTTAGCTGGACAGCTGTGAAACGTCTTAAAGATAATCCAGATTCCATAGATTTACGGACCATCCCTTCGGCTATAGGAGGCAATACTGAAACACGTCATGGAATCATAACTGCAAAATCTATCCCTGCCGGGAAATACGGGATCAAAACTGCCATGCCCGTAGTTAAGGCTTTGGAATTATGTCCTGATCTGGTTTTGGCTCAATCTGATTTCGAGACCTACAGAACCTATTCAGAAGCATTTATTGATATTCTGAGACATTACTCACCTGTAGTTGAGCAGGTTTCCATTGATGAGGCATTTCTGGATTTTACGGGCATGGAACAATCCACAAAATCCATTATCTTTCAACAAATTGTCGATGGCACTCTATCTGAGCGGGATAAAACTTCAGGTCCCCTTTCCTCATCCGAATGTACACAGCTTATCCGATTGACTGAACGCTTCACTGCCCTCGATGAATACAGACAATCCTTATCCTGTAGTGATGATTCTGCTAAATCTGTTGACAGCAGATGTTATAAGTATTCTGATTATCAAAAATTTGAGACACTTTTCCACATTTTGAACAGTAATCATGCACATAGAACTGATGTATATAAATTACTTCCATTTCCTTTAAATGCTGCAGTCCTGATAAAGGATGAGATAAGAGACACTTTGGGTTTTACTGTAAATGTTGGAATCTCTCTTAACAAGCTTCTTGCTAAAATGGGGTCAGATCTTGAAAAACCTGATAAAATCCACACACTTTATCCTTCCGAAATATCAGAAAAAATGTGGAATTTACCTATAGGCTCTCTTTTTGGCTGTGGCGGAAAAACTGCCTCCAAACTTGAAAAGATAGGTATACATACTATCGGTGAAGCTGCAAGGATGGATCCTGATGTTTTAACCGCTATTCTCGGCCAGAATTCAGGACTATATATTCATAATGCAGCCAATGGTCATAGCTACAGTTCAGTCTCAGAACAGGTTGATGAAGCCAAAAGCATATCCAATGAGTTAACAACACCTCAGGATATAGATATGGAGAATCTTGAAACAGTGGGTCTGAAAATTCTGAGGCAGCTTGCAGAACAGGTTTCACGTCGTTTAAAAAAACATGGTGTCTATGCAGGAACCATAGGCTTTACTGTAAAAACCGATGATTTCAAACGTCGTTCCATTCAAAAAAAGTTCACTGACTCAACAAATGACGAGGATCAGATATACTATGCTGCTCTGGAACTGATGTATGAACTTCTACTTGGAACTGATTCCGACTTCAGCTCTCAGGATAACTCTGATCTTCAGACTAAGTCAGATACAGTATCCTCCCATCCTTACGATAAAGTATCTTCAAAAAGGATAGATACCATCAATAGGGAACTTTCTCTGCCTTCATCCAGTACAGGGCTGTTTGGTATGGGATATAAAATCCGACTTATGTGTATATCCACAACTAACTTTGATCATGGAGAATTCAGACAGATGACTCTTGATGATCTTGTACGGAATTCCGAAGAGCTGGAAAAGGAAAAGCAATTATTAAAAAAAGCGTATGGCTAAAAAGAAAAAACTTGATGATCTGTCCAAGACCCTGAAACACAAATTCGGTGACTCTGTCGTGAAAAAGGGCTTTAATAACTAAAAAAGGATGTCTTATGTGAGACATCCTTAATCACTATATTGTGAGTACTTTTACTGACAGGTTCTTATTCTGTTCATGTTTACATTATAACAGTTCTGCATTACTATATTTGACTTGTTTAAGATTCCTATTCGATCAAAATATATATTGGATATCAGTTCCGGATCATCAAATCCTATTATTTCTATAGCGTTGCAGCTTTTTTTCTTTTTATCTTCATCAAGATACCGTCCGCTGATAAACAGATTAGTGAATCTGCATTCTTTGAATCCAGGATCATCCTTAGATTCATCACCCTCATTATTGTAGTTCACTGAATGTATGAGCACTCTGGAGAATCTTGAATCTCTTATTTTTACGTCTCTGACATAACCGCCTCTTTTTCGTGCAGCCTTAATTTCAAATCCGTTGGAACTATCTGTCATATCACAGTCCCATATATTCACATTTTCTATACCGCCTGATATCTCTGAGCCGATTACTATTCCATGACCGAACTTACTTATACAATCGAATATGTTAATGTTTTTTGTTGGTATGTTGATAACACTTCCCTTCGGATTCTTTCCTGATTTTATGGCTATTGCATCATCACCGGTATTAAATTCACATGCAAATATGGTACAGTCATGACTTGAATCAGGATCCCATCCATCTCCGTTCCAGACATCCTCAGAATAAAAACGGCAATGATCGGTAACCACTTCCTGGCTGTAAATCATATGTACGTTCCACGAAGCACCATTTTTAAAATTCAAGCCTGATAACCTTACATTTTTTGAGTTGGAGATATTTATGAGCCTCGGTCTTACTCTTGCCGGTAATGTTTCTTCATTCTCATATTGACTGAGGATAAGATTATCTGAATCTATATTTTTCTTCTCCTCTTCTATGATGTTATCTGCAAGTTTTTTTCCACCGCTTTCTATGGTTCCTTTTCCATGTATTATTACATTCTCACAGTTAATATCTGCTGAATGATCCATGGTACCCATGTTTATGAGACTTGAATAACACATCATTTCGATTCCTTCAAATCTGCTTGGAATCTTCGGAAGATAATCTCTTGGATTATCTGTACCCTTGAGTACTGAACCTTTTTCAAGATAAATGTCTATATTTCCATGAAGATGAAGAGCTCCCGTCAGAAATACTCCCTCAGGAATATAAAGCTGATCCTTGGGTCCGGCCTCGTCGATTGCCATTTGGAAGGCCTTTGTATTCATAGTCTTGCCGTCTCCAACAGCATTATATGGTTCTTTGGTAACATCTATGATTTTTTTTCTTTTAAAGTAACAAAGGATACCTTGTCAATTTTAACAGCTTTAGCAGATTTCTTATTTGTTGAGTACTCAACCTTCACCCTGTATTTATGATTGGATTTAAGCTTTTTTATTGTGTAGTGTGTCCTGTCTGTTTTTCCACATTCCTTTCCATCCAGATACACGGTGTAACTAAGTTCCTCTGTCACTTCCTCAGGTTTATACCAGTATATCTCAGCTGTATCTGATGTAAGCAATATATAGAGCTTGTTTTCCTTCATATTGTCACCCCTGTAGGTATTCTTCATACTTTTATTTTCACGAAATCGATGATATCATACTACAGATTCTTTGCCAAAATATTTGTTTTGGCTGCACTTTTTAACCTCTATTCTTTTTATTCTGATAAAGACTTTAATTATGATTAAAATTATATTTTTTGATATAGACGGAACTCTCAGACCCTTTGAGACAGGCATTATTCCTAAAGCCACGCAGGAAGCAGTCAAGAAGGCTCATGATGCCGGTATCATCACAGCCATTGCCACAGGCAGACATTGGATGGAAATTAAAAATGAGAATCTTATCGAGGGTATGCGCTTTGATGCTTTTGTCACATTGGACGCGAATACTGCTA
>ALYD01000072.1 GCA_000513555.1 Lachnospiraceae bacterium JC7 | reverse complement strand
AAAATACTGATAATATGGATTCTCCTGGATTTGTTCAACGAGTTCCCTGTCAGAAAATCCAAACTTTTTTTGAATCAGGAGAGCACCAAGTGCCATACGTAATGGCTTTGCCGGCATTCCGCAATCGGATGGAAATAAATCTGCATACACAGCTTCTATTTCATCCCAGGGAATCATAGCAGCTTTTTTAATCCATTTATTCTCTGGATCAAGTTTTAGACCCATGGGCTGATTGAAATCTTGGAGACTAAACTGATGATTTTGATTTTTCTTATACATGGGATTCTCCGTGAAAAGTGCAAGGTTTTTGAGACAATTTAATGTAATTCCTTGCATTAATTATCTCATGTACAGGCAAAAAAGTCAGTAAAATCAAGGCTTTTTGATTGTTGAGCACACACTAATTATCAGTGCTGTGTATAGTCAGTGTATCTTATGGCTTAGTTACAAAGAATACACTTGCAGGGCACAAAAAGTACACTTGCCATGCATTTTCTTAAGAAAATCCCTGTGATATTATTACAATGGATCTACTGAAGTGAAGCGGACAGCTTCCTCAGAGGTCCATTTTTTCTGCAGAAATTTAATAAGGCATATGAAGAGCGTCAGCAAGTGACCGAAAGGTTCACGGGTCTGGCGCTTTTTGTATGCAAAAAATCAAGTGACGACTTGGCAGCATACAAATAATCACAGGAAAGGAAAACCAATATATGAATTACGAAGAATTCAAAAAAAGAATTAAGGAAGATCTTGTCAGTGTACTCGAAGCACAGGGTGTCAAAGCAAATATAAATGAACGTCATATGGAGAAACTCAACTCTTCGTATGATGCACTTAGCTTTATACCGGAAGGCAGCAACATCGGAGTTAATGCAAATCTTAGTTCTATGTTCGAGGCAATTGAGAGCGGACAGGATTACAACGAGGTTTTGAATATGTCCGCAAATAAAATAGCTGAAGGTATTAAGAATGCTCCGAATGTCGATGTGCAGGATCTCACGAATTATGAAGCAATGAAAAATAAGCTTTCTATGGATGTGGTTTCAGCGGATCGTAATGCAGAGATGCTTTCCCAAATACCTCATGAAAAAATCGAAGACATGGCAGTAGTTTACAGGCTTGTGCTTGATACGAAAGATTCAGGGAATGGAACAATCCTTGTCACGAATAATCTGATGGAGCAGTTTGGTGTCACACAGGAACAGTTACATGCAGATGCAATGCTAAATGCTCCGGAGATCAGACCTTCTGAAATAAAAGGTATGTCAGAAGTGCTTTCGGAAATGATTGGTGTAGATATGGATCCGGGAATGAATTCATTGGACGATAAGATGTTTGTTGCAACTGTACCAGATAAGATTCATGGTGCGGGAGTTATCGCTTATCCTAACTTCTTTGAGGACGCAGCGGAGAAGCTTGGAGGTGACTACTTTGTTCTTCCTAGCAGTATCCATGAAGTTCTCCTTGTAAAGGATAACGGTGAGATGACAGCAAAGGATCTGGAATCCATGGTCAGAGAAGTTAATGCAACTCAGGTCGCACCAGAGGAAAAGCTTACTGATCATGTTTACCACTATGACTCCAAGGAGCATGTCTTTGAGATGGCTGATAAGTTTGAAGAGCGTCAAGCGGCTAAAGACACTAAGGAACGTGATGGTAACAAGGGCTCACTTCTCAGTGATCTGAAGGCAAAGAAAGAAGAGGCAGCCAAGGATACACCGGAAAAACATGCTAAGGAGACTGTAAAGAAGAGCAGAGGAGGAGAAGCGTTATGAGCAGATGCGGATCAGTCCTCGTAATTCATCAGATTCATTCAGGAACAAAGAGAGGTGGACATGCACCATTTACTAGAGAGGGCTCTGCGCCCTCTCCTTGTAATTGTAAGGAATCATGTTGCTACGGAAAGGGAAGAAGTTACTGCTGGCCTTGCATGAAGAAGATTCTGGAGGAACACAACGCCAATAAGAAGGGATGATGTGATGGCAAGAGGCTACTTTTACAGAGGACAGTCAGAGCAGTTTATTTTCTATCGGACACCGAAGGTTCTATATACTGAGCCGGAATACGAGAGTTTAAGTATCCCGGCTAAGGCTTTGTATGGAATTCTGCTTGATAGAGAGTCGCTCTCTGATAAGAGTGGCTGGGTAGATGATTATGGCCGAATCTATGTGTATATGACCAATAAGAGTATCTGTAATGCGATGCATATATCTGATAAGACAGCAACAAAACTGTTGGTTGAACTTGAAAAAATTGACCTGATACAAAGAGTCAGGCAAGGTCAGGGGAGACCGACCAGAATCTATGTGAAGAACTTTATGGATACGGAGAGACTCCGATTCTTGAATCGTAAAGACTCCGATTCTGGATTCGGAGATAATCCGTGTCTAGGGTCGGAGAATGTACGAAGTAATAATACTGATAGGATAAATACTGAATATAAAGATACTTATCTAATCTCTTCTGAAGATGAGAAAAGAACAGATGAGAGATTTCGGTATCGACGGTATTTTATGGAAAAATTGGATATCAACACAATGAGGGGACGATATCCACATGATAATGAGGTTATAGATGAGATTCTGGAACTTATCTTGGATACGGTGTGTTCCACTAGACAGAAAATTGGCATTGCAGGTGAACAAAGACCAATAGACATAGTGAAAAACAGATTTATGAAGCTGGATTCAAGTCATCTTGAGTTTGTTCTGCAAGGCATGTCAGATAATACGACTTTGATCAGGAATATGAAGCAGTATCTTTTGGCTGCTCTGTATAACGCACCTTTGACAATAAATAATTACTACAAGTCCCTGGTGAAGCATGATATGGCGACAGGGAACGCTTAAGGAGAAATGATATGAATAAGAATATTGAAATTAATCTGAATCCGCTTACAGATGGATTCGTAGACGGTTTTGTAAAGAGAAATGCTGTCAGTGCAGATCGTCACGCGCTGATAATTGCTACTAACGGAGAGCTTCGGCTCACCAATCAAGAGGAAGTAAATGATATTTTTGAGAGATTTAAAACATGTGGTGGCTCCATTATTTTAGGGAATGCGGACTTTGTTGCAATGTTCAATGATAATAAGGCGTTTGATCTTGAAGATGGAAGATTCTTTGTTGGAAGTATGCTTGTTATGAAGATTGACAGAGGCAAGCTGGTTCTTCTTTCTGATGAGGAAATTGGAGTAGTACAGGAATTACTGGATGAACGTATGACCACGTTGGTGATGGAGGATCAACAGTTTTCCGCATTAATGCTTTCATAAGGGGGAGACTATGAATGCTTAATGAGGAAATATCCAAAGAAGTTATTGACGATGCTGCCAGGATTGTAAACAACAAGGTTGTTGATCCAGTTTTAAACTTTGTTACAGACCATACGGTAAAACCTACAGCAGAGATGCTGATTGAAGATCTTAAGCTGGTTATTAAGGCTCCAAGGAAGCTGATAAGTAACAAGCTTCATCCGGAACATGGTCAAATGTCCGTAAAGCAGCTTATAAGAAAGGATCAGGGAGTCCAGTCAGTTGACATTGATGGAGTGGGTCTTGGCAGTTTTAAAAAGATAGCAAATAAATATGGACTTGATTTTGCCATAGTAAAAAGTACAGAGCTGGACCCGCCGAAGTATTCTGTATTCTTCAAAGCCAGAGATGCGGACGCAATAACGGCTGTGGTTAATGAATTTACCGCTAGGCAACTTAAAATCCAGAAAGAAGGCAGGACCAGCATCCTTGATAAACTAAGAAAATTCAAGGAAATTGTTGCCTCGATTCCAAAGAAGGCTGTGGAAAAGAGAAAGGACCTGGAGCTATGAACAGTAAGCTGAAGAAGAAACTCATACTAAATGTTCCTTATGTTGTCCTGGGACTTTTTGCCACGAACATAGGAGAAGCATGGAGGCTGGCAGCAGGTGTTAATGCTTCTGAGAAATTACAAAGCCTCATAATGGACGGATGTTTCGGACAGGCTTTTGCAAATCCACTGCCAAGTATTCATCCCGTGGACCTGTGTGTCGGAGCTGCTGTTGCCGGAGGATTGAGGCTTTTAGTGTATTTGAAAGGTAAGAATGCAAAGAAGTATCGGCACAATGAAGAATACGGCTCTGCCAGATGGGGAACTTATGCAGACATAGAACCTTTTATAGATCCGGAGTTCAAAAACAATGTCATATTATCTCAATCCGAGAGACTCACCATGAGTTCGAGACCCAAGATTCCGAAATATGCCAGAAATAAGAACCTGTTAATTGTCGGAGGCAGCGGTTCCGGAAAGACAAGATTCGTTTTGAAGCCAAACCTCCTTCAGATGCATTCAAGCTATGTTGTTACTGATCCTAAAGGAACTGTAGTGAACGAATGTGGTCTAGCATTACTGAAGAATGGCTATGAGATAAAGATCTTCAATACCATAAACTTCAGAAGATCCATGCATTACAACCCTTTTGCTTATATTCATGATGAAAAGGACATACTGAAGCTTGTAACAACACTGATTGCCAACACAAAGGGAGACGGAAAAGGCGGAGATGAATTCTGGACCAAGGCAGAACAGCTGCTATATACGGCATTGATCGGATACATATACTATGAAGCACCTGAAGAGGAGCAGAACTTCTCAACACTTCTTGAAATGTTAAATGCTATGGAAGTACGTGAGGATGATGAGGAATTCAAGAATCCGGTGGATCTGATGTTCGATGAACTGGAAGCAAAGGATCCGGAACATTTTGCTGTAAGACAGTATAAAAAATATAAACTTGCAGCAGG
>ALYD01000071.1 GCA_000513555.1 Lachnospiraceae bacterium JC7 | reverse complement strand
GTCTCCACATGCACCGTCTGTTGTGTTTGACTGCATAATATCCCAGTCGCCTGAGGCAAGTGACTGCAAAATTGAATAATTTTTAGAACTATCAGAATCTTTCAGAGGAGCATCATCACCCTGGCACGCTTTAATATCAGAGCTGCCGGTACCAGCATTCTTCTTCGAGGCATTCAGCCTTGCCGGTTTAAAATTATCTCCATTTTTTCGGTCCTTGTATCCTGTACGATAAACAAATGTTATCATCGATGGATCAGCATTTCCTTCTTCATTATAACCTCCAACGATTACATAATCTACAATACTCTCAAATACTTGACGGTCAAATTCTTTTATGATATCTCCCTTTGCTAATCTTTCACGCATGAATGTCACACGGCTTTCAAGGTCAAGTTTTGTTCTTCCGATATCTTCTAAGGCGCTGATCTCCGCTTTCTTCTCTTCGATATCTTTCTGAAGAGATTCTCTCTTTTTCTCATATGTATCAAAATCAATTTTCCCCTCAAGATGCATATCGAGCAGGTTATTAAGCTTGCAGCTCATATCCTTCAGCTTATCCTTTTCCTTCTCTATTCTCTTAAGGACATCATTATCACTGAGATTTGACTCTACCCTTTGAAGAAACTCATCTAATACTTCCTTATGACCTCGAGTCATCAGCTTATAGGATTCTATAAATGCGCTCATAAGAGCTTCTTCCGTTATTGCCTTACAGTTAGGACAGTTCTTCTTCCCGGACTTTGATGCCGTAATGCATAGCCATATGTTTTTCTTATACTTCCCTGAATGCCAGGTTCTTCTGGTTAATGTTGCCCCACAAAATCCACATCTGCATTTGCAGCTGAAGGCATATTTATTGGTATAAAGAGTTCTATATTCATCTTTTTTAAGTCTGGAATTGCTATGACATTTGCCTCTTTTAAGAAGAATCTCCTGAGCCTTTTCAAATACTTCTCTTGAAACAATTGCTTCATGGTGATCCTTCAAAAGATACTTATCTGATTCACCCAGGTTTTCTAACCTTCTTTTTGCAATCGGATCCACAGTAAAGGTCTTACCCTGAAGAAGATCTCCACAATATTTCTCATTCTTTATAATTCCTGCCACTGTACTCTGATGCCATGTTTTAGCACCGGATGGGCTGGGAACTCCCATATTAATGAGCTCTTTCGCAATTGTGGAAGTCCCTACACCAGACACATACCTGTTAAATATAAACTGAACAATCTTAGCCTGCTCCTGATTTACTTTCATAGTTTTTGTTGCCGGATCATAGTCATACCCCAACGCTCCAGTAAATCCAACAATTTCACCACGAGACATTTTCATAGCAAGACCCTTTTTTACATTATTGGAAATATTCTCAACTTCCTGCTGAGCCACAGAACTTAAAACCACCAAAAGTAGCTCGCCATCCATAGATAAGGTATTGATCTTCTCATCCTCAAAATAAACCGCAATATTTCTTTCCTTTAAAGTCCTCACATATCTCAGAGTATCTAAAGTATTTCTTGCAAACCGGGAGATTGATTTAGTTATCACCATGTCAATCTCCCCATCAAGACAAGCCTTTATCATTTTCTGGAAACCTTCACGCTTAGATACCTGTGTTCCGGTGATTGCCTCATCAGAATATATTCCTGCCATCATCCAATCCGGGTCTTTTTCAATCAGCTCTGTGTAATACTTTACCTGTGAGCTGAAGCTGCTTAACTGTTCTTCTCCATCTGTGCTTACTCGGCAATAGGCTGCAACCCTTTTACGGACTATTTCTTTTCCCCGCAATCTGCGATCCTCAAGAGATGCCTTTGCACGTATGATACTTACTCCATTAGTCATGAGCTAAAACCTCCATGGAAATCTTAACGATCTCCTATTTATCTGCAAGGATGTCCGACACAATGCCATAATCTCTTCTCAGTGCAGCCAGGCACTTTTCATATTCTTCCTCTGACAGAAACTCTTCTCTCAAGAGAATGCCCAAGTAACTAACCTGCATAGAATATCGGAGGAGTTTATCATTATTATCCATGCTCCCTCCAATATTCAGTTCGTGCCAACTTGGCACGAAGTTACTTCCAGAATCTCTGTTACTTCCCGATTTACGTAATCTCGAATCTTCGTAATCTTCTTAACGGCTGAGTGATACTCTATTCCGCAACTTGACGCAATATCTGTAAGATTCATTTCCTTATTTAGATACTTCTCAAACAGACAGCGTTCCTCTCCCATCAAACAAGCAATCTGGAGATTATATAGATGCTGGATTTCCTTCATTTCCTTCAAAATGTGTGCCTCTTCAATAATCTTTTCCGGATGTTCAAGTCCATCCAATATATCTCCTGAAAAATCACAGCATCGAATTGCATTCTCCAAATCAGCACGGAAACATCCTTCCTTACCTGTTGGATCACTGTAACCGTTACTTGACTGGACACGCACTCCCAGATCTCCATGATCCGCTTTTCTATTTTTCTCTATTTCTTCCCAAATGATATACTTCATTCCTGCTATACGGGCATTGATGATTCCGTCAATCTGGGGATAATACTTACAGATGATATCTACTTTTGATTCGGGCTTTGCTTCCGCATATTTCCTAATAATGTTTGCCTTAGCTTCCATCGGATCCTCCTATATAAGTTGAACTGATGTCACTAAAGCCGCGCGCTGCTTTTGTAACTTTTATATTTCAAATATTAGCTGATAAATTATCCATCCTTTTGCCAAAACAGCAGCTATACTTGTCAAATAAGCAATTAGTATAGCTGTTGTTTTGTTTTCTTATGATGAATCAACTTTTTGATGTGAATATCCTTTTGGCAATCATATTTTTTTATTCATCTACATGAACTAATCTAAACGTTCCTCCGACATTAGGCATGTTTATGCACATTTCTTCAAGCCTTTTTACAATCAAGGAATCTATAGTTTCATTGCTAATATTTGACCTGATAACTACACCATACTTCAAAAGAAACGAATCTATACCAAATACCTCCGCCATCGCATCCAATATTTCATCTGAAACAGGTCTCACACCTTTCTCAAACCTTGTTATGGATGAACTGTTCACTGCAATCATCTCTGCCAATTTCTTTTTTGAAAGATGTCTTTCCTCACGATATTTAGTAATTCTTTTTCCAACTTCTTTCTTGTCTACTGTTAATTTCATTTTTCATATCCTTTCTGATCCTGATACCAGGTCGAAAGGAATATGTGTTTTTTAGGCAAAAACATAAGTCAGCTGACGGATAATCCCAGACGATCTGGTTTGTTTATTCCAGCTGACTTATGTTTGTTTTCTATTTAATTATGCTTGATCATTTTCATAATAAAAAAAGACGCACAAAAAGAATCCTCAGCCTCAGCTGGTTTTCTTTTCATGCGTCTTTAGGATGGCTATATGCCCGGCTAAAATATCTTCTCCGGAGTCTCCAGTATCATGATGACCATTCATTCTGTTTTTTTAATATCAGAGGTAGTACTTGTTGTCCTTCATTCCTTCAGTAATATTCTTTTCAGTATACTTTTTGAAAGCCATAACTTTCGTACAACAAGGACATTTCATGATTATGTTGGGCAGCAACGGAGAATCCGGGGACCCTGTTAACTCATAAGCCATATGCAGGGACTTTCTGCAGCGCCTGCAATACAAATCTACTCTATTACTATCCTTAACCAATATGTTCAATCCCCTCTTTCCCAATGTACAAATACGTGTGATTTGCAGCTGAGAGGGATAAGGGAGAACCTTCTCAATTTTTTAAATCCGAAATGTGGTAGCGAAGACATCCCGGATCATACTTTTATTTGTTGGAACACAGCAACTAAGCTGCTATCCTTGAAGGGGACCGACCAACTATAATCCAGCTGATCAATCCCTCACTCTGACATGAATGATTACTCTCTCCATACGTTAAACCTCCCACTCATAAGTTTATGATTTTAATGCTTCGAAGCGGTACCAGTGTATTGATTCACGTAGTACCTATCACTTCCCTGTGAAGATAATATTATGATAATTCCAATTTAATTGGTTGTCAGTAGTCGTTTGTGTCTATTTATACCAAATAGTTTGTATTTATGTTCCTATAGTGGTACACTATGTACATCAGTTGATAATCAAGCCATCAGAAAGAGGTAACATAATGAGAGACATAGGAAAGCTCTTATCCACATATCGCAAGAAATCAGGACTTACCCAGCAACAGCTGGCAGAAGAATTGAAAGAAAATGGGGTTGAAATAGGATACAGATCCATATCGACATGGGAGCAAAATGTCTGCGAACCAAGCGTCACTGTATTCCTTAACATTTGCAAGATTTTAAATGTTCCTGATGTGATGGAAGCCTATTTTGGAGAAAATAAAAGCAATCCATTAAATAATCTGAATGAAAAAGGGCTCGGAAAGGTTGCTGATTATGTATCGCTCCTTGAAGGTTTTAATAATGGTGAATACCTTAAGGAACAGTCTGTCGCTTATGGCCACAAAGAGAATATTGTTGATCTTGTGAATTATGAATCAATGTCTAAGATAATACGAATTTATGATACCCGTGTATCTGCCGGTAACGGAAACTTTCTTGACGGCAGCGGATATGATGAAGTTAACCGGATAGGATACAATGTTCCGGAAGGAGCAGATTTCGGTGTACGCATCTCCGGTGACAGTATGATTCCAAGATATGCTGACGGACAGATAGTATGGGTTCGTCGTCAGGACACCCTGGAAGATGGGCAGATCGGTATCTTTGTACTGAACGGAGAATGTTTCTGTAAAATGCTAAGCTTAAGGGATAATACAGCACAGCTCATTTCCCTTAAC
>ALYD01000070.1 GCA_000513555.1 Lachnospiraceae bacterium JC7 | reverse complement strand
AAATGGCGGTGCTTTTTTCATAATGAGTTTAATTACAAATCCCAAATGCCAAGAAGCCATTTTTCGCATTATTACAAAGTTTTCTGATTTATTAAATCCACTCTTTTTCTGCTCATCAGCTGTAGTAAATACTGATTTATATGTATTGTCATTTGCAGATAAAGGATCTACAAACACTATGCCACGAATCATATTGGGATACAATCTGGCAAATTGCTGCGCATACAGACCACCCTGTGAATGTGCCAAAATAATAATCTTACTTTTACAGGGTAGTTCCATTAACAAAGTATGTAATTCTTCGGCTATATTTTTCGGCGAGCGCGCCTTGTAAATACTTCTTCCGCGCTCATACAAAAGAACGGTAAATTGTTCTGAAAGCTGCTCTGCAATATGCCACCACTCACCGGCAACTGCGCCAAGCCCCATTTCAATAACCAAATCAATATCTCCCTCGCCAAATATGCAATAGGATATATTCAGACCCTCTATCATTTTGCCATCCAGAGATAAAGACTTTTTCATTTAGAATCTCCTTTATTGTTATTTACCCAGTAATCTACTCATCCCATGATTTTCTTATACCTAACGCTCATTTTCACTTAACTCTTTGGAACATCCTAAAACAAAAATATCACAAAACAAAAAAAGTTCTTATCTTACACTTATAAAGACCTGTATTTCACTCCTAAAATGTATTTGGAAGGCGAAGTTAATGAAGAAATATAAGCTACCGATAATGTCAATCATCTCAATCTTTTCGATCCCGTTCTTCACGTCTTTTGCGTCGCTGTTCGCGGTTATTCTTTTCAGACTCGAAGATTTCTACCGCTGCATCAGTCAGCTCATCCGGCCAAACATTACCGTTTGAAACAATATCGGCCCAAGGACAAAGCGTTTCATAATCATGATCTAATACGACCGTATATGGCGGACCGCAACGATCATTGACATCCATGTAAAGGTGTCGTCCATCCTTAATCAGATGGTACGAATCACTGTCATCCATACCATCTTTGAGTGCATCATAAATCTCAGATGTAATTTCATACAGATCATAGTATCCACATCCGCTACGTTCTGCTGTATAGAGATTTCTTTCCTCATCATAGCAGGCTTTCCAACCATAGCCTTTTTTAAACTCCATATTCAGACCTCTTTATTTTATATTAAGATATTTATCTGGTTTCGACTTTACTGCTGCGGTCTCACTCCCCCGCACTCTCAGCAGAACCTGCCTGTGTTAGTAGCTCCACACAAAGGGAAGATCCATTTGGAGCCGTCATTCACGATAGGCTTTTTCGTAACAATTGCACGGTCAGACTGATTTCCGTTATTCATATCATCAACCATACCAATAAATCCAATGCCATCCATAGGCGAATCAGGCATGTAATTCTTTAGTTCCATGTCAAACATTCTGTCAAGCTCATAGAAATGTTCTTTCATAACCAACTTGCCATCGCTTTTTCTAATCACGCATCCCTTGTGTACATCATATCATGATTTACTTCCGACTGATAAAAGCTTTCGATTGTTGTTACCGAATTGAACTCGCCATCGATTGATGTAGAATTTATTGTACAGGTTCCATGGTACATTATTACTTGTCAGTAATTCTTTACCATATTTCACGAGAGGAGATTTGATATTTTGAAAGAATTGATTTATTCAAACATTATCCACGATCTTCGCAAAGACCGGAAAATCAGCCAGAACAAACTGGCGGAAGACCTAGGAATCAGCAGGCGTACGATCAGCATGATAGAAAACGGCGAACAAAATGTATCCCTGGATTATGCTTACAGGATCTCCGCCTATCTTAATCTTCTGGTGCAGGACGTCTTTCCCGTATTAACAGAATAAAAGCTAATTCCAACAATAATTACTCACATATTCATAAAAAAGAGCAAGAAAAAAGAACACATAAGTGTTCTCAAATCTTCAAATACGGAATTGATGCAGGCACCGCTTCCGCTGAAAACCTCTGAGGTTTTCGTTCGTTGTAAAAATTATATAATGTCAAATTATTTATTTCAAATGCTATTTAGGATATAACATTATATCTGTCAAAATCACTTATTTCCTTAGAACAGGTCTATTCATACAGTTTTCAAGATATTTAACTATCTGACATACAAATCTATAGTTTTCAACCAGGACGTTATTTTTTACAAAATAAGACTTATTTCTTAACACTGTTTCCTGAAAAAATGTTTTGACCCTAAAGCAAACCTTCTGTACGACCATCTACGGCTTTAAGAAAAACGGTATAATGTTTACAAATCAGCTCAACTCGCCCTGATGCATCTGCCGCAGCATACTCCTTGATTAAATTTGCCACGTCTCAGACCTCCTTCCCAAAACTAATTTTTTAATGTCTTTTGTTTACAAGTAAATTCTATGACTCTCTATGACTCACTTCGAGCAAGGTGTCTTTTACTTTGGTCAAATGATATTTGACGCCCGGATTTTGATTTTATGTTTTTTCATTGTCCACTGATATTTTGTATTTATATTTTCCACTAGACTTTGAAACGAACCCGCTTTATAATGAAATTTTACAAATGCTTAAAAAATAGAAACTGCTGGATTATTCAGCAAGATTGTGTATAATATAGACAGAGGAGTATGAGTCCTCAAAAATGTTCTTTCACACTTGCAAAAGTGTTTTTTGGTCGACGAGACCGTATTAGAAAGGATAATTTGACCGACGAGGTCACTCTGGTTAGTCAGAGTAGGGTATGGTTAGCGCCGTACCCTTATTTTTTACCTATAGACACTAAGGGGACAAATCTGTTTGAAAGAGTATCTTAAAGCACAGAGTAAAACAAATGAGATTATTGTCGGAAATTCTTTCAGTTCCGATGAACTTGATCGTTTTTCAAAATCAGACTTCCGTTGGGCTGACAACAGAAAGAAAGCTTTTCGGCAAAGGTCTGTAAAAAAGGGTGAAATCTATCAATTTGAATTCGGGAAGAACTATATACCAGAGATGTCATATGAGCATCGTGGGCTTGTGATTGGTGTCAAACAGAAACTTCTTTATGTGCTTCCCATATTTTCCTATGACCCTGCAAAACATACTGATGTCTATCACCCAGTTGACTTCCCAGCATCAAAAAGTGATATGTTTCTTTTGAAAAGCAGTGAGTTTTCATTTATTTCGCATGATTCTGTAATGAAGCTCAACGATATCAGAACTGTGAGTATTAACAGGATCCTGTACCAGCAAAATGGACGAATTGATCCGTCATCAGATACATACAAAGAGATTGAAACTCTGGTCTTGCGAAAATACTTTCCAAGTTTCCTTAGAGACTATGAACAAAAGGATAAAACCATAGAATCTATGAACACCCAGGTCAGCACGCTAACAGAAGAAAAGAATGGATTAGAGACAGAAAACGATCAACTGAAAAAGGAAATCGAATCACTTCAGGAACAGCTTAATGCCAAAAAGAATAATTAAAAATCAAGGGTACTTTCAATTACGGGAGTACCCTTTTTTAGACTTTTTATAAACCATGGTCTTGTAGCCATCTATCCTATGCACCAGCCCTTCTGTCGCATTGTGCGGCTACCATTATTTTAGTATTCAAAAAGCCCCGCCGAAGTGCTCTTGAGAAAACACCTTGGCGGAGCTATTCATTAATAAACATCCCCAGTAATCAAATCGTCCCTATGGTATCATGTCACAAAAATATAGAATTCTATTATTGCCCGAAACTCAAAAATTCTTTCTTTAATCATAGGCGAGTCATTTTTTCCCATTTTTTTGGTTTTCAAACAAATACCAAGAAGAATCTTTCTTCATGATATTACATGATAAATTGTGTTTACGCTCTTTGTATTGATTTGTTAATAATGTTCTGTCCGGTAAACTTCTTTTTCTGATATTTCGTATCAGTACCTTGTATATCCTTTTCCATCAGCCTGCTTACAGACGCAGCATATAGAACAATCACCATAACGAGCGACAATACATCAGCCACCGGCTGTGCCCATACAAGACCATTGATACCAATAACTCCATGTAATACATACAATGCCGGGATATAGATAAGTCCTTGACGACTCAAGTTAATGATCATTGAAAATGAAGCCGCTCCCATTGCCTGTAATGCGTTGGAAAGGACATAAAACACACCGAAAAGAAAACTTGTAGTAAGCAGTATTCTTGCAAAGCTATGGAAAGAACACCGGACATGATGCCATCACGAATTGTAAAATCTTTTGGATGTATACTCAGTATTGACTTTCCCCATTTGAAATAAGTCAGATAAATCCTTCTGTGTTCATTAGGGATAGTTTCAAATTCTCCGTTCGCCTTCATACTTGCAGTTGAAGCCAGACAAATAGCATCAACTACATCATCGTTCATATTCCAAATAATACCGCTAAACCTTACACCCCCCTGTAAATCATCACCATATTTCGGAATACCATTCATTAAATAAGTAACCATTGAGAACACCATTTCAACGGCGATACTATTCTCAGTCATCCATGGTCAGAACTATCTTCCTTATGGAAGGATCATGAGTATCATTGAAATCAAATGCAACTTGAGCTTCTGTAAACTTGAAAGTATGAGATATCTTATTATTCAGATCTATCTTTCCTTCATTAACAAGATCGATAACTTCCTGGAACTTCCGGTTCTGAAGTCTGGAGCCTCGTATATCCAGTTCTTTTGAAGTGATGCCGAAATTAGTTACTTCTGTAGGATCGATTGAAAATCCCATTGTGATTACTCTTCCTGCATTTCCTGTAACCTTTATTGCGGTTCCCAGAGATTCTTTTGTGCAGGCACAGTCAATAGTAACCGTAGGACCATATGCATCTGTGGTGTACTCTTTACACTTCTCTTCTATATTTTCCTTTAACAGATTTATAGTATTGTCAGCCCCATTCTTTCTTGCTTCTTCCAGTTTATCGTCAACTACATCTGCAACTATTATTTTACATCCATACAGCTTTGCGATACTAAGCATTCTGCTTCCCAATGCTCCGCATCCAATGATCAGAAGTTCATCCTCTTCCTTAAGTTCAGCTCTTGAGCAGGCCTGAACAGCTATGGTAGTCGGCTCAATAAG
>ALYD01000069.1 GCA_000513555.1 Lachnospiraceae bacterium JC7 | reverse complement strand
TCGGATTCCTAAAGTATTACATTTCAAACTACATGACCGGATACTACGGTGATGCAAAGCTGGTTGGCTTTGTTCAGGATGATGAGACAGAGAATTTTCTTGATTTTACAGAACAGTCAGGTTATGAGAATTACGGTGCCACTATGATCGTTTCTTCTCTTTATTTAAATACCAGAGTGGGGGATGAGTACAGTTACAGTGCATTGTCAAAAGACCCTGTGGTTCAGTCCGGAAATTACAGTATCAGTGACAATACCATATCAGGTATGGCGCCTGTGGTACTGGAGTATCACCTCGGGGAGGGTAACAATATAAAGAGCATAAGCATTGAAAGCATCAATATGGATGAATCCGGTGCAAAGGATAAGATCGGAAGCATCAGGGCCTTCAGAGGATCTCTGAGCTTCTATAATAAGCAGACCGGAGGCTTTGATGTTATGGATATAGGGGATGGAGTTCTGAACAGGACAGAGCTCACCGCATATCTGGGAGAGGATAATGTCCTCGCTGTCAAGTACACCCCGGCAGAACAGAATGCCGGTATCGATGAGAGAAGATATCTGCCTATGATAACAGTTACGGTAAAGGAAAATGTAGCTGTCATAAACCAGATACTTGAATCGGACGGAGTTCAGGACGCTGCCCGTGAATCCGCCGGTTCAGGCGAGGTGGGACCATATTCCGCAGATTCCTATGGGACTGTAGTGGTTGAGGAGACTGCCCCATCTATAGGGAATACTCCCGAAGAGACTGTGACGGAAGAAAGTGAGGCAGCTGATGATATCTCTTGAAAATGTTAAAAAGAGCTACGGGCATGTAAATGCCCTTGACGGTCTCACCATGCATATTGAGGATGGAGCAATGTATGGCTTTGTGGGACCCACCGGAGCGGGTAAAACAACAGCCATACAGATGGTGTGCGGACTGGAATTTCCGGACGAGGGCTCAGTAATGGTGGATGACATGGAAGCCGGTTCCAATGTCCGCAGATTGAAAAGGAGAATAGGATATGTTCCCGACCATACAGGGAGTTATCCGAATCTCAGGATCATTGAGTACATGGACTTCTTTGCGGAGTGCTATGATATGAGGGATCAGAAAACCAAACGCCGTATACAGAACCTTCTTAATATGGTGGGACTTCAGGAAAGGCAGACTCAGTTCATGGACTCCCTGAACAGGGGCGCCCAGCAGAAGCTGAGCCTCGCAAGGGCCCTGATACATGATCCCAAGATACTGATACTGGATGAGCCAACAGCAGGGCTTGATCCCAACACAAGATTCGAGTTCCGTCAAATGATCGCTAATCTTGCGGATTCAGGGAAGACCATACTGATCTCCTCCAATGTGCTGAATGAGATCTCTGAGCTTTGTACCGATATAGGTATCATAGACCAGGGAAATATGGTGATGGAGGGAAAGATCGAAGATGTACTTGATCAGGTCAATGCCTCGAACCCCATCATCATCTCCATAGCGGGAAGCCTTGGGCCGGCCCTTCAGGCTTTGAGAGCCGACCGTATGGTCAGGTCTGTAAGCATCAGAAATAACGACCTCCTCATAACCTTTTCGGGATCTAAAAAGGACGAGTCCAATCTTTTGAAGAAGCTCGTGGAGGCGGGAGTGCCTGTAAGAGGTTTTCACAGAGAAAAGGGAAATCTTGAATCCCTGTTTCTCCAGCTTACCGGAACAAGAGAGGAAAGGAGAGTGACATACTATGAGGCTGAATCCGATTTTTCTGAAGGATGAGATAAGCAGCGCCAGAAGCTTCACTCTGCCGGTCCTTGTTACGCTGGTAAACGGCAGTCTGTCCATTCTGGTACTGATGAATCTGTTTTTTATAAGCAGAAGCGCAAGGATCACAGGAGAAATATCCTATGTGAATTTCCTCAGGATATACTATATTGCGGCAGCCGCAGAGGTACTTCTCATACTTCTTATCACGCCGGCTCTTACCTCGGCCTCCGTTTCGGGAGAAAGGGACAGAAAAACTCTGGGACTGCTTCTTACTACGCAGCTTGATCCGTGGGATATAGTGACAGGGAAGCTTATGGGAGCATTGAGCACCCTGTTACTGCTGGTGTTCACTTCGATGCCCATACTTGCGACTGTTTACATTTATGGCGGCATAACCTGGTATCAGCTTTTCCTGTTTATATTCTTCCTTGTGACATCCTCGGTCTTCTGTTCAAGCATAGGGATCATGGTAAGCTCGTTCTTTACTACTACAGCGGCGGCTACAGCAGTTGCCTATGTAATGATATTCGTGAGCTATACTGTTATGTTTATGGCAGTGATCTTCAGAGACCAGCTTGGTATACCGGAAAACCGTATCATTCCGGGTATATTTATAGCATTCTGGGCAATGTCTCTGTTTCTTCTGTATATCAGTAAACGACATATAACTCCTCATAGAAGAAGGAAGCTGAGAGAGGGATAGAAAGATGAGGATTAAAACCAATGGCCGGAAAAGCATATTGATATTGACCATCCTCTGGATGATCGTGATATTTGTGTTCTCAGCCCAGCCGGCAGATCAGTCAACGGAAACAAGTCTGTTTATCGGGCAGATGGTGGAGACCGTGTGTGTTCCCGGATTTGTGAATCTTACGTCGGAAGAAAAAAGAGCCATGGCTGAGAATATAGATTTTCTGGTTCGAAAGACAGCGCACGCCACGGAGTACGCCATACTGGGAGTGCTGCTTTGTTTATCGGCAGAAGAGCTTCTGGAGTGCTCCTTCACAAAGAGGCAGAGAATGGCTTTTCTCTTCGGGGTGTGTTATGCGGCGACCGATGAGTTCCATCAGCTGTTCGTACCCGGAAGGGCAGGGATGCTGAGGGATGTGATACTTGATTCCGCAGGCGTTCTGGCGGGAGTTATGTGCGTCTATGTATTTAAAAAAATTACAGAAAAGAGATTGTGCCGCAGAAGACTATCTGTGGCATAACCAAGACTTATGAAACCGGGTTCAGTACCCGGTTTTTCTATTATCTTTGGTTGAAAACACAAGGTTAATATGCTTAAATGGTGTAAATGTAAATCCAAGGGCCTGTTTGGCCTGTTTCAATAGAGGTATAAGATATATGAGCTGTATTATGATTGGTATCGCCGGCGGTTCAGGTTCCGGCAAGTCTACATTTACAAACCGACTCAAGACAGAGTTTGGCGATAAGGTCACTGTTATTTATCACGATAATTACTATAAGTCCAACGATGGCGTTCCCTTTGAGATCCGTCAGAAGAGCAATTATGACTCACCTGACGCATTTGAAACAGATCTTCTCATTACCCATTTAAAGGCACTTAGAAGGGGTGAGACCGCACAGTGCCCTGTATATGATTATTCTCAGCACAATCGTACAACTGAGACAGTAGAGCTTAAGCCGTCAAAGATCGTCATAGTTGAAGGCATACTGGTTCTTGAGAATCCTGAGCTACGTTCACTATTTGATATTAAGATATATGTCGAGGCAGATGCGGATGAGCGTATCATCAGAAGGATCATCCGTGATGTAAAGGAGAGAGGCAGACAGGTAGAGGATATATCTTCACAGTATCTCACTACCGTAAAGCCTATGCATTATCTCTATGTTGAGCCTACAAAGGCCAAGGCTGATATCGTTATCAACAGTGGAATGAATGATGTAGCATTTGATCTTATGAAGACGAAGATCAAAAGTCTTTTAGAAAACGGAGGAAACAATACCAATGCTTTATAACAGCACACGTGGCGGAGAAAAGGGTTTACAGGCTTCTGAAGCTATCCTCAAGGGACTTGCGGATGATGGTGGTCTCTTCATGCCGGAATCTATACCGACACTTAAGACTTCACTCAAAGAACTGAGCAAGATGTCCTATCAGGATCTCTGCTATGAAGTAATAAAGGAATTCCTTACAGACTTCACAGAGGAGGAGCTTCGTCACTGCATTATTTCTGCTTATGACGAGAAGTTCGAAACGACCGCCATTGCACCTCTGGTAAAGAAGGATGATGCATACTTCCTTGAGCTTTTCCATGGAAAGACTATAGCATTTAAGGATATGGCCCTTTCTATCCTTCCGCACTTCATGGTAACAAGCGCGAGAAAGAACGATGTGACTGATAAGATCGTTATCCTTACAGCTACATCAGGGGATACGGGCAAGGCTGCCATGGCAGGCTTCTCCGATGTTCCGGGAACAGAGATCATCGTTTTCTATCCATACGGCGGAGTATCCAGGTTCCAGGAACTTCAGATGAGAACAGAACCGGGAAAGAATACTCATGCAGCGGCCATTCACGGCAACTTCGATGATGCCCAGACAGGCGTAAAAAAGATCTTCGGAGACAGAGAGTTTACGGCACGTCTCAAGGATAGGGGTGTTATCCTGAGTTCAGCCAACTCCATCAATATCGGACGACTCGTTCCTCAGGTGGCATATTATGTATACGCATACGCCCAGCTCATCGCACAGGGTGAGATCGAGGACGGAGAGAAGATCAATGTCTGCGTTCCTACAGGAAATTTCGGAAACATTCTTGCTGCTTATTTTGCAAAGCATATGGGTGTTCCTATAGATAAGCTTGTATGTGCATCAAATGAGAACCGTGTTCTCACAGATTTCTTCGGAACAGGAAAGTATGACCGTAATCGTCCGTTCATTCTTACATCCAGCCCGTCCATGGATATCCTTATCAGCTCAAACCTCGAGAGACTTATCTACCTCAGCACAGGCTGCAACGCAGATAAGACAGCGGAGCTTATGAAGGAGCTTAAGGAGGATGGTGTTTATGAGATCACGGATGATATGAGAGCGTTTATTGCCGATTTCTTCGGTGGCTATGCTGATGAAGACTCTGTTTTTGCAACTATCAGAGATCTCAAGAACAAGACAGGATATGTCATCGATCCTCATACAGCCGTTGCGAAGGCAGTTTACGAGCAGTATGTTGAGAAGACAGGAGATAAGACAAAGACGGTTATCGCATCTACTGCAAGCCCGTTCAAATTCTCACCTAATGTCATGAAGGCTCTTGGTGAGGCCGGTGATGATGAGGATGTGTTCAAGGTCATCGATGCGCTTCAGGCGATCGCAGGAGTACCGGAGCCAAAGGCTATCAAAGAGGTGCGCAGTGCTGAGATCCGCCACAACACTGTATGTGAAGTTTCCGAGATGGAAAAGACAGT
>ALYD01000068.1 GCA_000513555.1 Lachnospiraceae bacterium JC7 | reverse complement strand
CCGAATAAACATTAGAAAAGCCCAAGAACCATGACCTGCTATTTTTGCATATCTCTCTTGATCACCATTATAGGTCATCATCATATTATGCATTATTAAAGTATGAGTATTTCATATAACGGATTATGGAAATTACTAATTGACAACAACATGAACAAAACAGATTTGATGAATGAGGTAAAGCTCAGTAGCGGTACAATTGCCAAAATGAGTAAGGGCGAGGCTGCTTGTGGATGATAATCTCAGTGATGAAGAGATTATTTCGAGAATCATCGAAGATAACCTTTTTCAGTTTCCAACAGAAAAGAGTTTGAAAAGAACTGTAACAGGATGTCTAAGAAGGTTGAGATGTCTGGGTGATGATGAACTTATAAAAACAGTAACACACAGTCCTATGGAAGTTGGCAAACAGGTTTGTCTCAATGCCATGATGAAGGAATATCGCTTAGTCTGGGATTTCATGATTACAGTAATTGGTGCAAAGTATAGAGAACAAGATTTGTCTTACGGAAGGATGGATTTAAATGTTTTCTTTATGAGATTACAGGCACAACATATGGGATTAGCTACATGCTGGACAGGTTGGTATGAGCAGGATGAAATGAGAAATTTACTAGGATTAACGGATAAAGATTATGTAACTGGAATCATAACAGTGGGCTATGCAGATGAAAATCCAGATGCCAGACAACGAAGACAACCTAGATTTATAGAAATATGAATTGTATGATCAATGAAATAAAGGAGTAAGGATAAATGCTTGGAGTATATCTCAGTGGAACTGGAAATACGAAGCACTGTGTGGAGATGCTGGTGAATTTGCTAGACTATGAGGCACAGTGTATTCCATTAGAGCATCCACAAATAATAGGTTTATTGGAGAATGAGGATACAATTATTTTAGGTTATCCAACACAGTTTTCTAATGCACCGATTATGGTTAGGGATTTTATAAAAAAGAACAGTAATATTTGGCGAGATAAAAAAGTATTTTGTCTTAATACAATGGGACTGTTTAGTGGCGATGGAACTGGATGCGCAGCTAGATTATTAAAGAAATATGGGGCAATAATACTTGGCGGAGCGCAAATAAAAATGCCTGACTCTGTTTGTGATAGCAAGCTGTTAAAAAAGAGTATTGAAGAAAACAAGACAATCGTCAGAACTGCAGATGCTCGTATCGAACAAATTGCTAAGCAAATGCTTCAAGGTTCATATCCTAAGGAGGGATTATCTTTTATTTCGCATTTAAAGGGATTGTTTGGACAGCGACTTTGGTTCTACCATAAAACTATTGGATATACAGATAAACTAAAAATTAGTGATAATTGTGTTGGTTGTGGACTGTGCAGCAGAGAATGTCCAATGCAAAATATCGAGATAAAAAATGGGAAAGCGGTAGCAGGTATCCAATGTACCATGTGCTATCGCTGCATAAGTTTATGCCCTCAACAGGCTATTACTCTTTTAGGCGATACCGTTAAGGAGCAATGCCGCTATAGTAAGTATATTTAAGTAGAAATTTTACTACTAGATGAACTGCTGACAGGGCAGGCACAGCATATGGGATTAGCTACATGCTGGACAGGCTGGTATAAACAGGATGAAATGAGAAATCTGATTTAGATGAATCTTTTTTCATGTTCTGCAGAACAGGATTCTTGATAACAATATGATTGTAATGAGTGGAGAAGGGAGATAAGAATTAAATGATTGGATTTTCTATAATGATGTGGTTTGTATCTATCTTGTTACTTTTTGTGGGGATTTCTCTCTTAAAAGGGAATCATGTACTAATGCATGGTCGGATATATGATAATACAAAAGATAAAGATAAATATGCCAAGGCATCTGGAAAACCGGTTCTATTATTGGCCTTTTGAATTGCAGTAAGTGGAGTTGCAGCAGTTGCTACAGGGAATATAATTATTTCACTTTTTATCATAGTTGGGACTGTTATTATAGCTGCACTATGGTTCGTAAATATACAGAAAAGATTTGCGGTAGAAATGCAGAGGTGATTTCCATGATAAAACCTAAAAGACTGAAAAAAGGAGATAAGATAGCCATCGTAAGCCTGTCATGGGGCGGACTGGGTGATGCCGAGCTTATTCACAAATATGATATTGCTAAAGGACGTTTGGAACGTGACTTTGGATTAAATGTTGTTGCGATGCCACACGCTCTTAAGGGAAGCGAGTTTGTTTATGCTCATCCGGAATTGAGGGCAAAAGACCTAATGGATGCATTTTCGGATACTTCCATTAAAGGGATTTTCTGTGCAATAGGGGGCGATGATTCCGTTAGATTATTGCCATACATTGATTATGAAATCATAAGAAACAATCCTAAAATCTTTATGGGATATTCAGATACTACAGTCACTCATTTTATGATGAACAAAGCAGGAGTGGTTTCTTATTATGGCCCATCTGTTATGGCTGAATTCGGCGAATATGTTCAGATGTTTGACTATACGGAAAAAGCAGTAAAAAATTTATTATTTGACGATTCAAAGAGATATGAGATTACTTCCTGCGAATACTGGTCTGACGATCATGTGTCATGGTCAGAAGAAAATTTGAATGTGAAAAAGAAAATACGCCCGGAAGAGCATAACTACGAAGTTTTATCGGGAAGTGGAATTATCACTGGAGAATTATTGGGTGGTTGCCTGGATGTGTTTCCCATGATTGTGGGTACAGAAATATGGCCTGATTGTGATGGATGGAAAGACAAGATTCTTCTTGTTGAAACAAGTGAAGATAAGCCAACTCCAGAGCTGATAACGTATTATCTGAGGAACCTTGGCGCACAGGGAATACTGAATCAAATCAAGGGAATTGTTGTTGGAAAACCTCAGGATGAGCAGTTCTATGAGGAGTACAAAGAGGTTTATCGTACTGTGTTAAATGAGTTTAACTGTCAATCCCTGTCGGTCATTTACAATGTAAACATAGGTCACGCTGTTCCTACCGGAATGCTACCATTAGGGATAAAATGTGAAATCAATCTTGATCAAAAAACTATTCGGTTACTTGAATCGGCGACAGAGTAGTAGAATATGCTAAAATTAGGGGCATTCCCCACTAACCATTCCTTTTTATGAAAAATGTGGGTTTAGGAAACATCACAAAATAAAAACTTCTTTCTGGATAATTATGATCATCCTATTATCGAGGAAGGATTTCAGCTGGTAGACATGGTGTATTTGAGGAAGGAAATATAAAATGACAGCAGAACTATTTGTCCTTTTAAGGATGTAACGGCAGAGCATGCATATAAAGAGGGCGAAGGCGATAGAAGCCTTGATTATTGGCGTCAGGTTCATAAGGAATTCCTGGAGAGCGAACTTGAATCAATAGATATGGCTTTTAGTGAAGACGCTAAGGTGATTTGCGAAGAGTTTAAGTTGGTTGAATTTTAGGATGATGTAAAGGAATAATAGTATGGTCATAGGCGTTAGTGCATGTTTATTAGGCGAGAATTGTAAATACAATGGGGGCAATAATTATAGTAAAAAGACCCTTGAATATGTAAAGGGACATGAGGTCATTTCTGTGTGTCCTGAAGTTTTGGGAGGCCTTCCTACACCAAGGGAATCTGCAGAAATAGTTGATGGTATTGTAACGCACAAGGATGGCAATTCTGTAGATGCAGAATTTCGAGCTGGTGCAATGAAGGCTTTGCAAATCCTAATAGATAAAAAAACAGAGCTTGTGATACTACAATCAAGGAGTCCATCCTGTGGTGTTAATACTATTTATGATGGGACTTTTTCAGGAAATCTAATACCTGGAAATGGCGTGTTTGTTGAGCTTCTCAAGCAAAATGGAATAAAAGTAGTAGATGTGGCTGATTTATAGAAATGGGGGCAATAATGGTTTTACTGGTTATTGATGTACAAAAAGGAATAACAGACGAAAGATTATACAATTATCAGGAGTTTATAGATAACACAACAAGGCTGATACAGACAGCACGAGAGAATGATGTAGAGGTCATTTATGTACAGCATGACGATGGCCCAGGTTCAGGTTTCTCTGCAGGTGATGAGGACTATGAAATTGCAGATCAGGTTGCGCCAATAGGAAAAGAGCGTATTTTTACCAAAACAGTGAATAGCTGCTTTGGTAATCCAGACTTTGTATCTTATTTACAGCAGACTGGCACAAGGGAACTTATGATAGTGGGCCTCCAGACCAACTTCTGCATAGATGCCACAGTAAAGTCTGCTTTTGATAGAGGCTATAAGGTTATTGTTCCAGCAGGATGCAACTCTACATTTGATAATAACTACATGAATGCGGAGACTACCTATAGATATTATAACGAGATGATGTGGCCGGAGAGGTTTGCAAGATGTGTATCTATTGAGGAAGCAGAGCAATTGTTAATACAGCTGAAACATTGAAAAATAACTTTTCGAGTGATTATCTTTCAAAACAAATTGATTTAATGTTGCAGATGCAAGTATCTAATCCAACAAATGCAATAGGAATGGCAAAGGAATTAATTGAAAGCTGCTGTAAAACTAAAAACGAGCGTAGCGGAATTAAAGCCAGCGAGTCCGTACCGTTCCTGTCTACATATTTAGGGCACGACAGCCTTTATGAGACGGAAAAATATTTGAAATACAGTGGTAATTACTTTGAGGATACGCTTACAAAGTTTGATGACTATTCTGGGGAATTATTTCCGGAGGTGATCATATATGAGTAGGCGGAAAAAAGAGTTCATGTCATTACTGGAAGATTATTTCGAGACATACCTGCCCTAGGAAGAAGCTAAAGCCCGGCGGATTCTGGACCGCCTTCTTATTTATTGCTATAAGTATTATCTCCCAATTATCAGGTAGCTGTTATTTAACAATAGATATATGAATGTATAATCTTATACATTTACACTTCATAGAGTTGTTCCATAGTAACCTGGTAAAACTGACTTAGTTTTATCGCTATATCAAGCCTGGGATCCTGTATGCCGCGTTCGTATCTGGAAAGGGAATCTTTGCTTATACAAAGTGCATCCGCTACTTCTTTTTGGGTAAGGCCCTTACTTTCCCGGGTGTTCTGTAAATTGTTCTTTACTAGCATATGTACCTCAAATATTATCTCATGGGCTGGTGCTGGTTTGTTTTTGAAAACCGTTCAGCCCCAAGGTATCAATAGTATTTAATTGATCACACGCCCGAATGTCCGGAATGAATCTGATTCACGAACGATCTTCGGGTTATATTTTTCGCT
>ALYD01000067.1 GCA_000513555.1 Lachnospiraceae bacterium JC7 | reverse complement strand
AATAGTCAACTGATCCTACATATACTTATGAACTGACACCTGAGGAAATCTGCCGTAATCTTGATACTATTAAAGAAAACATTAATAAAGCCTGTATCAAAACCGGTCGAGATCCCAAGGAAGTAACCATCTGTGCAGTAAGCAAATTGAAACCTGTTGACGACATACGCGTTGCCATGACTTCCGGGCAGCATCTGTTTGGCGAAAACTATGTTCAGGAGCTTATTTCAAAATATGAAATTCTCGGCAGAACTGCCGAGTGGCACATGATTGGTCACCTTCAGAAAAATAAAGTGAAATACATCATCGATAAGGTTTCTCTGATACATTCTGTTGACAGCATTTCTTTAGCGACTCAGATAAACAAAGAAGCTGCGAAGCACGATAAAACAATGGATATTCTTTTAGAAGTCAATATCGCCGGTGAAGAATCAAAATGGGGATTCACGGCGGACGAAACTATAGATGCTGCAAAAGAGATAGGTACTCTTGAACATATCCGTGTTTGCGGGCTCATGACATCTGCTCCATATACGGAAGATGCCGAAACAAATCGTATCCATTTCCGTAATCTAAAGAACCTTTTCGATAAGTTGAAGGATGCTCATTTTCCTGGCGTAGAACCCGCTGTTCTGTCCATGGGTATGACAGGCGACTATGTAGTCGCTGTAGAAGAAGGTTCTACCATGGTTCGTGTCGGTACAGGAATCTTTGGAGAACGAGATTACTCTCATAAATAAACATTGGAATTATAGATATTAAAGAAGTTCCGCTAAGTGCGCTCGATAGACACTGTAGCGGAACTTCTTTTATGATTTATGTACCATTCAAAATTCGTAACACAATATGCATCATAGTTGCATATTGTTGACAGAGCAGTATCATCGATTTATAATATGCAAACATGTTGCATATTAATGTTCCATTTCTAATTAATATAATCTGCGGGAAAAGAGGTACATAATGTCAAAAAGAGAAGTTCCGGTTGTACTTATCACAGGATATCTTGGATCCGGTAAGACATCCTTGATGCAGCATCTTTTGATGCAGGAAGAAAGAAAAGTTGCACTTATAGTAAACGATATGGGAAGTATCAACATCGATGCATCCATTTTGGGAAAGACAAAGAATCATATACAGCAAATAGAGATGGTTGAAATGCAGAACGGATGTATTTGCTGTACCCTGAGAGATGAATTCATGAAAGAAATAGAACGTCTAGCCGAGGATGATAGTATAGATGCTATATTTGTAGAGGCCTCAGGTATAAGTGAACCCTCATCCATCGCAGGTGCTTTTGTGACTTATGAAGAATCCACTGACACAAGAGTTTATCTTAAGACTGTGGTTTCTGTTGTAGATGCCGATAGAATTTACAGAGAATTTCTTCATGAATTATCGGATGAGGAAGATATTGAGGACGGTGATATCATAAATCTCATCATTGACCAGATTGAATTCTGTAATGTCATGCTGCTTAACAAAATCGATCTGCTCTCAGATCCTCAGCTTCAGGAAGTGGAATCTGCTCTCAGAAATCTACAGAAGACAGCTGAGATCATTACATGTGTAAATGGTAATATTGATCTTGATAAACTCCTTGACAGAGATGACTTTGATTATGATGAAGTATCTGCCTCAAGTACAGTTCAGCAGACTTTAAATGACTGTGACCCAAAGGATCTAAAAGCATGTGTTGACGAATATGGTATATCTTCATTTGTTTATGAGGAGAGGGCTCCTTTCAACAGAGACGCTTTTAGCAGGCTTGTTGAAAATTATCCCGAAACCCTGATACGATCCAAAGGATACATATGGTTTTCCGATGATGAAGAGCATATTCAGCTTTTTGAGCAGGCCGGAAGAAATGCTTCGGTTACAGAACTTACTCCATGGATCTCTGCATGGCCAAAAGATGAGCTTGACTCACTGATAAAAGATTTTCCTGATATATGTGATGATTGGGATGAACAATACGGTGACAGATTAAATCAGGTGGTCTTTATCGGTAAAGGCTTTGAAAAGAAAGAAATAATAAAGCTGCTCAATGAGTGTCTGGAAAAAGAAAAGCGGGCATAGTATATGGCAAGGATATATTTTGTAAATGGATTCCTGGATTCCGGGAAAACCAGTTTTATAAAAGCTCTTCTTTCACGTGATGATTTTAAAATCAACGGAACCACTCTCCTTCTTGAATGTGAAGAGGGAGACGAAGAATATGATACACAGTTACTGGCGGATAATAATGTTGTGAAAATCACGATAGACAACTATGAGGATTTTAATCCTGATAATATCATGTTAATCGAAGACAACATACATCCTGAACGTATAATCATAGAGTTTAACGGCATGTGGAGCAGAAAAAATCTGGTTTTCCCATGGTACTGGGATGAAATAAATGAAGTTTGTATCATAGATGCGACAACGTTTGAACTATATTCAAGAAATATGAAATCCATGGTGGCTGAACAGGTCCGGACTGCCGGAATGACGATTTTTAATCAGTGCGATGGCATGACAGATAAATTATCTGTTTTCAACAGAAGTATAAAAGCCGTTAATCCCTATTCCGAAATATTTTTTTGCGATAAAAACGGTACAATGAGCCTCGATTTTAAAAGAGCCCTCCCATATGACCTTACCAGGGACGAGCTCGACATACTAGATGAAAACTATGCTGCATTTTATTTAGATATTATGGACGACGTGGACAGATACCTTGGGAAGAAAGTACATCTTATTGGTATGGTCATAAAAAAATCTGACGATAATAGCGGGTCATGCATTTTCGGACGTTTGATAATGACCTGTTGCGCAGAAGATCTGTCCATGTTTGGATTCATATGTAAAATACCTGATGATACAATGCTGAAACCGGATGATTGGGTAAGCTACTGTGGAGTGATCGAAAAAGAATATAATTCAAAGTATGACCTATGGTATCCTGTAATAAATGTCGAAACATATGAGCAATGTGAAGTTCCGGAAAACCCATGGATAGATGTTCTATGATAGAGTTTGAAAAAATCTCTGTAAATTAGATAACACCACAGTTATAAAGGTCTTCTATGATAAAATCAATTATCATAAATTGATAACTCTTGCAGTATCCCGACTCCTTGATAACGTACTAACAAATACATGATGATAATCAAGACAAGGCACCTCATAGGAAATTGCATCGATAGGCGCTTTATCATATTGATTACACGCCAAATCAAACTCATTCGATGTGTATTTTTTCTCCCACCGATAATTCACTTCACCATGTCGAATAATAACTACTCTCACACATTATCTCTCCAAATTCCGAGTTGTCATACTCATTTATATTCAAAGTTATTTCTTTTTCTTCGGTGTCGGAAGCTCATCATACATGGCCTCAATCAAGGTCACGAGGAACTCCCTATTGTCGATATCATCTACTAGCAGCATTTCCTCTGCCCCCTCATACGGAAGTTCCATGTTAGCCTCCGGCATTAAAGCTTTTGCTGACTGTATCGGTTTAACAAGGAAACGATCATCATAGATCCCACCGACAATTTTGCCGCGATAATAGATTATGTATTCTCCCATCATGGCCCTGTAAGTAATCTCGTCCAGCCCCGAGAGCTGTTCTAAAACAAAATCAAGGTATTCTTTGCTCGACGCCATTGTCATCACCGCCTTTAGTTCATTTTATTCAAAGATAATCAGGCTTCAACTTTGATAAACAGAATATTGTTAACGCGTTCCGTGATATGCAGCTCCGTATCCGTCTCCACAAGATCATAGCTTTCTATTACTGCTTTATCATGATTTTTCAAAACCTCTTTGTATCCGTAAGCTGTATCCTTTTTCTTCGGGAATCTTATTTTACTCTCAAAGCTATCCGTCAGTTGTAATCCGCACTCAGAACATATATCCTGCCATTCAGTCTTCGTGTAGAACTTAATATGTCCGTCTTTTTTTAGACGCATATAGTCATCAACAAATCGCTCTGTATCACAATCATTCGGGCACGGATCAGATATAAATAATGTACCTCCTGCTTTAAGAACTCGGCTTACCTCTCCGATACTGTGCTTTATATCCGGAAAATGGTGAAGTGCGTATCTTGTTACTACCAGATCAAAGGTTCCAACTTCAAATGGAAAATCTATACCGTCATAGCTGACAAATGACAGATTACCCAGACCCGCCTCTTGTGCTTTGCTTCGATTCACACCAATAGTATCACTCACAATATCCAGCCCTATCACTTCACAACCCAGATTTTTCTCTGCGATTGGAAAAGACAGATATCCGCTTCCGCATCCAAGATCAAGAATCCTCATTCCATCTCTTACATTAATGAACGCAAGGATTCTCTCCAGATGCTCCGCATCCTGTGTCTGCCTGTTATAAAATTCTTCGGATGCAAAGCTTTCTTCAAAGCCTTTTCGTGTATCCTCTATACTTGCTCTTATATCCATTTGTTTTCACCCATTTCTACCAGCTTATCTCTTTTTTCAAAAGTGTTTCTACTCAACAAACAACGATTCTTAATATATGAGTAGAGACTTTAATGGTCTCTGCTCTTTATTTATTAAGTAAATCAATCCACTCTCATTATAGCCGTTAACAACTGATCTGCAACTGCAGGTCTTGTTAAGGTTACCCATTTTTTAGTTATCAAAATGTTTAAATATTTCAAAAACTGCTTGACAAAACATTAGCAAGATTCTTTATAAGGCATCAAGGATTTATAGGCATTTCAGAGATAAAAATTTCATTAATTCAGTAGCGATAAACAGTTTTATAAGAAAATTTCCTGTCGACATATAAAATATAGTAGTCTTGGGAAATGACTCCTTATTAATCAGGTACGGAGGATATATCGTGAAATGAAATAAAATAAAGAAAGCATAATTCCACGATTGTTCAGTGAAGGAGAAAGATATGATGAAGAAACTTATGGCAGGCATTGCTGCTGCATCTATGATCGTCACGATGTATGCAGGCTTGGGCTATAGTTCAGATAAAGGCGCCGTGGTTGTCGAGCCGGTTGTTTTGAAAAAATCAGCATTGAACAATCTGCTCCCAAAGGATGCAAAAAAGAATAGTGATACTGTTACGGAACTTGATGTGATCATATGCGAGTACGGGCAGAATACGAAGGACTGTTTTTTGGGCTCCGGAATGAAGGGGTCAAACTTTGTGAAGAAATTTGAGGAGGAAAATCCGAACATCAAACTTAACCTTGAGGTAGTTTCCTGGAGTGATGTCTATGACGAGGTGGACAAACGCATTAAAAACGGTAATGCTCCGGATATCCTGAACCTTGACGTCTATAGCGATTATGCCGAGGATGGGCTGCTCCTCCCTGTTAAGGATTATTGTCCGACTAAACTCTATAATGATTTCTTCAGTCC
>ALYD01000066.1 GCA_000513555.1 Lachnospiraceae bacterium JC7 | reverse complement strand
TCTCTACAATATACTTATGATGGAAGAGAAGCATACGGTGGTGGGCTGCGGAGCCGGAACCAGCACCAAGACAGTGCTCCCTTCAAGGGACGGAGACCCTACGCATAAACGCGTGGAGAGATGCGATAACGGTAAGTCTATTCCGGATTATCTCGATAATATCGATAAGTTTATAGAGAGAAAAAAGCAACTTTTTTCACTCTGAAAAATAAACAAAAAAATTTGTCATTAAAAGTAATAAAAAAAGCTGTATAGTGTGACAGTTTTGTGATTAGTCAAACTGTATGATGTTGTCATGAAAATTAGTCCGGACCGGGAACAGAGACTGTGTAATAGGAGTTTATGACGATTAGATTCGTTAGCTTGTCTTGACATGATTGGAGGGTATTGAGATGAAGATAGCGGAGACCAACATCATAGCAGTTTTTTTATGGCAGATGAAAAATGAACACAGGACACCTTTCGTTAATGTAAGTACCCTTGTGGACTATTCGAAGTATCTTGACAGGATAGCCAGAAGAAAGGGCTTCGATTATGAACTTGAAGCAGACAGAGAGGCTCTTCTGGATGCGGGAGAGTACACAGGAAGATACTTCCATATAATGAAGGTTCATAACGAGTCTATAGGTACTGAGACGTTTATACAGCTTAATTATGATGCTAATATGGACAATCTTTATGAGAGTTATATCAGACCATGTGATTACGATCTCAGGAGGCTTCTTACCCAGGGTGCAGAGAACTACATTGACCAGATAGCCAAGGTAGAAAAGTCCACTGCAAGGATAGAGATGGGTATGTGCAGCTGATAGTATAGAGATGTTTTATATATATTTTAAACATTAGAGGGGTATGTTTAAAATTTAGGGGTAAAGAGCGGTAAGAGTAAAATCTTATCGCTCTTTTTAAATTCATGGAAGAATAATTCTTTATTATAGAAGGAAAGCAAACTCAGGGTGAGACTGATGGGTAAAATATTTTAAGTTATCGTTGTGAAAAATCAACAATCCGATGAATATATATGCAGACGTTCGCAACATACCGTATAAAATCTCTAAAAACATTGCAAAGCAGGGGAAGTGTGGATATACTTTAACCCTGCAAAGTAATAAAATAGGAGATATAAACAAAATGAATGACGAATTTAAGCCTTACATCCCTGCGGATAAGGTAATGCCTGAGATGACACCCACATCTATCATCATGGGTCTCATTCTGGCAGTTATCTTCGGCGCAGCTAATGCATATCTTGGTCTCAGAGTCGGTATGACAGTATCAGCATCTATCCCTGCAGCGGTTATTTCCATGGCCGTTATCGGGGTCATCATGAAAAAGGATTCTGTTGTTGAGAGCAATATAGTTCAGACTGTCGGTTCTGCAGGTGAGTCTCTTGCCGCCGGTTCTATCTTCACCATGCCGGCACTTTTTATCTGGGCAAAGGAAGGAATCATGGATAAGCCTTCTCTTATTGCCATCACCGTTATCGCCCTTTTCGGAGGCCTTTTGGGAGTTTTCTTCATGGTTCCGTTAAGAAGCGCACTTATCGTTCAGGAGCACGGTGTTCTTCCTTATCCTGAGGGAACAGCATGTGCCGAGGTCCTTCTTGCCGGTGAGGAAGGCGGATCTTCTGCCAAGTCAGTATTCCTGGGAATGGGACTTGGTGCTCTTGTAAAGATCGTTGTTGACGGTTTTATGGCTGTACAGGGAGTGGTTGTACTCAAGATAGAAGCTCTTAAGACAGAGTTCGCGGCAGAGGTCTACCCTGCACTTATCTCTGTAGGTTACATCTGCGGCCCTCGTATCTCTGCATACATGTTCGCAGGCGGTGTGCTCGGATGGTTCGTACTTATTCCGGCCATCGTTACCTTCGGAGGAGATATCGTACTGTACCCTGCAAGCGTTTCAGTAACAGAGCTCTATGCAACCGGCGGTGCTTCAGCCATCTGGTCAAACTATATCAAGTACATCGGTGCCGGTGCCGTTGCTTCAGCAGGTATCATCAGCCTTATCAAGACACTTCCGCTTATCGTAAGAACCTTTGTTGATTCTATCAAGAGTATCTCAAAGGCAGGACAGGTATCATATGAGCGTACAGCTCTTGATCTCGATATCCGTTTCGTTCTTGCAGGCATCACAGCCATCGTTATTGCAATTTGGCTCACTCCGGTAGTGCCTGTTACATTCCTTGGTGCTATACTTATAGTGATCTTCGGATTCTTCTTCAGTGCTGTTTCATCACGTATGGTTGGTCTGGTAGGAAGTTCCAACAACCCTGTTTCCGGTATGACTATAGCAACCATCCTTATCGCTACTATCTGCCTTAAGGTATCAGGAGATGTAGGTGTACATGGTATGCAGGGCGCCATCGCAATCGGTTCAGTCATCTGCATAGCTGCATGTATGGCCGGTGATACATCACAGGATCTGAAGACAGGATATATCCTCGGTGCAACACCTAAGAAGCAGCAGATCGGAGAGATCCTCGGCGTTGTTGCTTCTGCTCTTGCCATCGGCGGAGTTATGATCCTTCTTGATTATGCATACAAATTTGGCTCGGATAAGCTTGCCGCTCCACAGGCAACCATGATGAAAATGATCATTGAGGGTGTTATGAACGGAAACCTTCCATGGGCACTTATCTTCATCGGTGCCTTTATCTCAATTACTGTTGAGATCCTTGGAGTAGCTGCACTTCCTGTATCCATCGGTCTTTACCTTCCTCTTGAGCTTTCTTCAACCATCATGCTTGGTGGACTCATCAAGCTTTTTGTTGATAAGAAGTTCGGAAGTGAGAAGGCTGAATCAGGAAAGGGTATCCTTTTCTGCTCAGGTCTTATAGCCGGTGAGGGTATCATAGGTGTGCTTCTTGCGGTTCTTACTGTTTTCGGTCTTACTGACAAGATGGACCTCAGTGCAATTATTCCTACAGGCAACATTCAGGCACTTATCCTTATCGTTATTGTTTCTGCAGCTGTACTTAAGTCTGCCATCGGAAATAGGAAATGAGTGATAAAGTAAATTTCTTGGATATAATATTTGAGATACGCAGTGACCTCAACTGGACTCGTTCAGAGTCCGGTGAGGTCATTGTTGAAATGGAGAATAAGGGTATAACCAACAGGATAGCCCAGAAGTTCTTCAAGAAACCTGCAGTATCCCATATTCATCTTCAGGGTATGGGGAGCTTTATTTTCGGATGCATCGACGGTAAAAGGAGTGTATTCGAAATAGGTGCTCTGCTTAGAGATGAATATGGTGAGGGTGCAGAGCCTCTTTATGAGAGGCTCAGTCTCTATATGAAGCAGTTACAGAATACCGGATTCATAAAGCAGACCGGAATCAAAACGGCTGATTAAGAAAACTTTGATTAAATTCGGCTATAACTGATTAAAAAACTATGCATGTATCACAAACATGAATTAAAAAATAATAAAGTTTCGAAAAGCACTTCCATTTTTTAAAAAATGCCTTATACTATGTCAAACGGTTAATGAGAACCTTATGATTCAAACATTTATATTTGATTTAGAAAGGCTTGGAAAACGATGAACACACAGTCAGTAAAAGAGGAAATGGTCAGGAATAACAATCTTGTATGTGTAACAGATTGCGAAACAGGCGATAAGAGAAAATTCCTTGTTAAGGGATTCAATAACCCATTCTACGGACATGCTATCGGAAATCGTGTAAGAGTTGGAGTGAGCAATTACCTTATCGATGGAATCATCGCACATTAATCAGGAACATACATGAAAATTCAGATCCTCCGGACACAATGTCCGGGGGATTTTTGATACCGGACTATGTAGAAAAATTTACAGAAATATAATTTTCGGGTATGATCATCTGACTGATAGTGATGAGATAAGAGCTTGATTTCTATTTTTTCAGGTGGTATCTTATAGAACGTTGCTCAAAAAGCAATGGATAGACATGAGTTCGTGACCTTCCTCATGAAAAATAAAACTAAAGGAGAATCTATATGAAGAATAAAGGAGTGCTCTTCGTGGCACAGGCCGGTCTTATTGCGGCCCTATATGTAACTCTCACATATGTTTTTGCTGCTATTTCTTTCGGAGAAGTTCAGCTTCGTATTGCAGAGGCACTTACCATACTGCCCATGTTCACACCGGCTGCCATTCCGGGGCTGTTTGTCGGATGTATAATAGGTAATGCCATGGGAGGAGCAGTGCTTCCTGACATTATCTGCGGAAGCCTCGCTACATTGGCAGGTGCATACGGTACATGGATGCTCAGAAACAAGTCTCCTATGATAGCCTGTCTTCCACCTATAATTGCCAATATGATCGTGGTGCCTTTCGTTCTACGCTATGCATATGCTGTAAGCCTTCCCATCTGGTTCATGGCACTCACTGTCGGTGCGGGAGAAGTTCTTGGATGCGGTATCCTCGGCTGTGTTCTGTACTATGCAGTAAGCAGGCATAAGGAAGCTATATTCAGACCCGATATGAGTGAGAATAACTGAATATACAGCAGTGATCTGTGAATTGCAGGGACCTCCTGACTTAGACAGTAATCTAAGTCAGGAGGTCCTTTTTTGTTTTTATGAAGGAATGAAGGCGGATATTTCTCCTATTATTTATTTTGGATTATGTCGATATGTTCTTTATAGGACATGGAAAAGTCTAAGGAAACATATTGATATGAAGGATGAACTAAACTGCAAATCATTAAAAATAAAATATGAGCATATTGTAACAGGTCTTGATATCATGCCCGGCGGATTTATGGTCTATAAAGGCTATGGAAAGGGCGAGATAATATATGTAAATAAAGCGCTCATAAAGATGTATGAGTGTGAAAGTGAAGATGACTTCATGGAACTGACCGGTGGTATTTATACAGGTATGATCTATGAGGAGGATCTTCCGAAAGTACAGGAAGGGATCAAGAGACAGCTCGAGAGAAATGATGATCGTCTCGACAGACTGAATTATCGTATCAGGACTAAATCGGGAAATATCAGGTATGTAGAGGACTTCGGAAGATACAGTGAAGATACTGAGGAAGGCCTGATTTGTTATGCTTTTATTTCAAATCTGGAGCAGGTACCGGATGCACTTACCGGACTTCCCAACAGAAATGATTTTTTTAACCGTGCGGAAGAATATGCAAAGACCACTCTCGATAAAGAAAAGAAATCAGTCATGCTTTCATTCAATCTCAGTGGAATGAAAGGCTTCAATGCTAAATACGGCATCATGGAGGGGGACAGATTTCTCTGCATCTTTGCTGAATTATTAAGGAAATATTTTACCAATGAAAACTGTTCCAGATTCGGAGAAGACAAGTTTTTTGCCTTTGGCGAAAAGGATGGCATAGAAGAGAAACTGAATGACTTTATACAGGATCTCTACAGTGCAAACGGCGGAAAAACACTTCCTGTCAAGATAGGTATGTGTAATATGGATGAGGGTATGTCGGTACATCTTGCCTGTGATTACGCAAGGATGGCATGCGAAGCGCAAAAGGCACAGTACGGATCCCGTTACGGCAGTATTTAAGAAAACCGATAAGAATGGTTATCCTTATGTTGTAATGCTGCTTTTCCTTGGTATTCTCCATAGTGCCTTTATTTATGGGTCTGTCGGTAGATTCTTTTGATTTCA
>ALYD01000065.1 GCA_000513555.1 Lachnospiraceae bacterium JC7 | reverse complement strand
TAATAATTGACTTATGTTCCTCAAATAATCCAATATATGGGTATAGTCCTAACAGACTTCATATAAAGGTCTGTAAACCATTTTATAAAATATATCTTTTAAGAGATATATTACCAACAAAAGTCTTCTTATATATTCAGCCATGAAAACTGTAAAATAAAAATGCGCACTAATAATTACCTTTAGGTATATATTAATGCGCATTTTCATTTCTAATGGATATTTAAGTATCCGCATTTATCATTTCTATCAAGTTATCTTTAAGAATATTTAGCTGCAGTAACTGAACTTTGTCACAAGCATCATGATTTTCTTTTTCGATAAAATCTATTATTTTCTTTATAGCCATTTTATCGTCATCACTGATTGAATAATATATACTCCGATTTCCATTTACTCCACTCCTATATGCCGCAAAAAACACTCCCCTTAAATCATTAAGTTCCTTTGCGTTTGAGATATTCATCATTTTGATAATATTTCCAATATCAAATTTACTAATAAAGTTTTCTTTCGTATTACGACGAGCCGCTTGTATTTCTAAGTACACTATGTGTGACGGTATGTAATCAAACCCGAATGGTTCTGCATAAGTCTTCTCATTTAAAGAGGTTATCATCGCATCCTTTAAAGCTACATACTCTTCATATTCTTCTGTATTTCTAGCGCTTATATCAAACACAAATAATACATCAGTATCTACAGTATCTTTTTTCCCTTTTAAATTCTCTATTATAAACTTTTTGCACTCTTCAATATCTATTTGTAATTCATATTTTATACGTATAAGCGTTCTAGCTAAATCGCCATACACTGTAAATGGAATCTCGTTTCGATTTTTAAGTCTATGTGTAAGACTCTCAACTGCCATCTTAATATCTGCCTCTGATTGAATGTAATATTCCTTTATAACCGACAAATCCTTATCATTTGCAGTTTGATCAGTCTCATATAAACAATAATTACAGTACGCTTCATAAGTATCCTTAATTACATCTTCACTTGGGCACTCATGATCAATGAGATAATCAAAGCAAAATTTAAACAAAAGATGTTCTACACATGTAGAACCTAAATATTTAAATCGCCTATTATCATCCTTACCCTTATAGTATTTTCCTCCAGTCCACTTACTTGCCATATAGTAATTTTCACTTAATGCAACCGACTGACTAATCATCCCAAAGAATATACATTCCTCAAACTGTTTCATATATGTCATATCAGAAACAGTTATCTGTTTTATGTACCCCAATATCTCGTTTGATTTCTGACAAGCATATTTCAAGGTGCGAAGATTAATCATTCCAACTTTAGACAAAATATCCTCACTTGAAAACGCCTTTGATAGATGGTCATATTCACTTAAGATATTTTTAATCGCTTCTGATTGATTATTACTTAATCTTACTGTGTCTCCAACCGTTTTTTCTTTGTACCTCAGATATATCTGAGTCTCCTCAGAATATGTTATTTTCCCATCTGTCTCTGTTTTCTTTATAAGTTCATCTTCATTTGCCACCAAAAGAACCCGAACATAATCTCGTTCCGTTAAGCTATTTATATAACCTAGCAAATCAGTTTTAGTTATTTCTGAACGTTCAATATCCTCTAAGACGATGAGCTTACCAACTAAATCAATGGACTCATATATTTCAAAAAGATCTTTTTCATTAAAATTTATAATATCTAATCCTATTTTTGACAATGCAAAATTAAGAAGTGTCTTTCCTATCGCCTTTCCAGTAGATTTCAATTCGGATTTATTATTCTTATCATCAAATATTTTTACAGATCTCAGAGTCAAATATATTTGTTTACTGATTTCATGAACATTTTGTATCCCATACAGTGACACAACAATACATTCATAACCACTCTTGGTAAGATATGGTTTTAACGAATTTTGAATATAGTAACTCTTTCCAAATCCCCACGGAGCTGTCAACATTACTGCTGTCCCTGTTTTATCATTTTCAATGTAGTTTTTTATGAAAATATTTAATTCATCGTTGTTCATAATTCACATTATCCCATGGTATATAGTTGTCAGTGTCGTCTTAAATATTTTCAAGATCTGAATATACTTTCGGATTCCACTTCAATATATGTTGAATATTTGCTCTAAAAATCATATTACACACCTGACCATTTTTCTTTATTAAACGTCTGAACAGCTATATAAAGAACAGCAAAGCCCTTCTATTCATCATTTTCATCCAATAATTTCTTTAAATCTTCAATATTTGGCAAAGCCTTTCTTAGCTTCTCTGACATATCTTTCGAAGTCTTATAAGTGGCTACTCCCATTGGTTTTGTATAATCCTGAATAACAAAATCAACAAAAGATTTATTCATATCTTTACACAGAATTATACCTATGGCCGGATTTTCGTGTGGCTTACGCTCATAACTATCCAATACACTTAGATAACCCTGCAACTGTCCAAGATATGATGTTTTAAACTTTCCCTTTTTTAGTTCCACTGCAACCAAACAGTTTAACTCACGGTTAAAAAATAGCAGGTCTATATACTGATCCTCGCCAAATGCCTCAAGATGATATTGGTTTCTGATAAAGGCAAAGTCCTTTCCAAAAGTCAGTATAAAGTTCTTAACATTATGTACAATAGCATTTTCTATAACTTTTTCATCAATATCAGCAACATCTCTGACATCTAGTTCTTCCACATTTATATAATCCAATAAATATTCATCTTTAAATGTACTGATTGCTTTTATAGCCTGTTGTCCCGCCAATAAAGTTTTCGGAAAGTTATTAGGCAAACTTCCTTGATGATGATAATCATCTGCAGCAATACTATTTTTTAAATTGCTTAGACTAAAGCATTCTACCACAGACTTACGTATATAAAATAATCGCTCCTCATAATCCTTGATCTTTGAGAGGATAAAAATGTGATGAGAAAAGCTTATGTGTAAAAATTCCTCATATGGAAAATTTTTTAAATTTGGCAGACGCGTCTGCCAAATTTCTATTGCCGTATCCTCAAAACTTTTGGCAGAAGCATCTGCCAAATTATCCCCTATTTGTGCTGTATCCATTTTATCAAGTGCCGACCATTCTTCATAAAATGTTCTCATATTTCGTAAATTACGGGCAGAAAATCCACGTAATCCCGGTAATTCCCTATCAAGTTGCTCACTAATGGCATCAATAGCACCTTGTCCCCAAAAACCATTTCTGGAATTTATCGATATATACTTACCAATGCCATAGTAGAGCATAAGTTGTTTTTCATTAACAGATTTTGCAGCATCATACTGACTATGTAATATAGCTGATTTAATTATTTGGACAGCTTCTTTATAATTTAGTATTTCTCTCATTCTCTATTTCTTCCTTTTATATTACTCAATATATTATATTGAAATGATCATTAATAGAAAAGATTTATTAATCAATTGTATATAATATAAATTGATATTGGAATGTGTATTGTATACCAACACCTTTTATTACTTCATTTTTTCACAGTACGATAGAAGTGACTTCATCTGTTCGATAGCAACTTTCTGCATCTCCTTAGGAAGAAGATCATATATTGTCAGTAATTCTTCAGTATCATAGTTTCCATTTTCATTTACTTTTTTATCAAACTGATCTGCAAATAACCACCCTACTTCTATACCAAGTACAACGGCTATTTCAATCAATACAGAGGCTTTGACATCTACCTTATTAGTTTCATAAGCTGATATCATTTGCTTTGATGTAAACATCTTTTCTGCAAGTTCTTCCTGATTAATTCCTGCGTACCATCTCCAATACTTGATTCTTCCTCCTACAGTTGTTGTGTCAATTCCATGGTTCTTTTTCATCTTTCGCACCTTTCCGGTGCCTTCCAAAACGGAAGCCGATCCGAAAAAGCGCATAAGTTAACAACTGCAGTCTATAAACTCTTAATGATTAATAGAGAGAACACTGCAAAACATACACCCAGTCATATTCAGAACAAATCTGTGTTTTTACACAGTATTCTGATGACCAGCTTCGTTTTGCAGGCTCCTCTTTACATTATTAAGTAGTTACATCTATGTAATAATCCAATTGCTCGGATATTACATCGCATCATTACCGTATAGTTCAGCTCTCGGCAAACTATTGACCATCCGCGTGCCACTTATCCGTAACTCATTTAACACCTAAGGCTCTGTACCGCGCCCCCCTCGGGCTACGGTTTTCTCCGAACAAAGCCCTGATGACCGGTCTAGCAGTCTGTACGCAGGGATCTCACTATATTCAATTTTCTATTATTATCAGATCTTATTCGGAACACTCATCTCATAAAGTGTTCCTGATTCTGCAACCATTTTGCTGTTTTCATGCTCCAGCCTCTTCAATCCGGCTACATAACTAATCATACGGATTCTGTCCTTATATACAGGATCGTCATCGTGTCTCTCTTCAAAGACCGTTACCTTTCCCTTTCTGACCACAACTGCCATGTTCCTCCCACACCCGGAACATACCACATTGCATTTACAATTACCCTGTGTCTCCTGAAGAAATGTCCCACAATAGTTACAAGACGCAACAAACCTCTCTCTTCTGTCCAACTTCCTACTCATTCACAATGCCTCCTGAAAAAGCCTATAATATTTTTCAATCTCTCTTAATCGGTAAAGGGAAAGAAAACGATTAAGAGTTTCCACAGATGTTTTTCCGTTTAGCGAAGCCACTCGCCACAATCTGCAGAAGCTTTTTCTGACCATTTAACTGTTTAGCTTAAAACCTTTCTAAAGGAATCAGCTTATTTCCAATTCCTGAATTAATAATAGTAGAACTAATGTTCTGTTTCAACAGAACAAGTCTGTAAAAGAAAGACCTGCCCAAAATTTTGAGCAGGTCATCTTATTTCCATAAACTTGAATTTGTGCGATTAACTTCCAATATAGCTTGCTATCCTTTTGTTAATACCATACACTCTGTCGAATTAGTAAATCCCATTTTTTCATATAGTGGTCTTCCCAATGTAGTAGCATCGAGACTAATCTCTGATGCACCTTTTTCCCACGTCTTCTCAATCAGCAATTCAACCATTTTACGGGCAATCCCCTTACGACGATATTCGCTTCTTGTATAGACATTCATCAGATGAGCCCGTTTCCCCGTGGGATGTTCAAATGTGGGCATTATTCTAATAAAACTCATTGATGCACAACCGATAACCACATCATCATCCATAGCAAGAACAGTTAGATGGTCTCCGTTTAAAAAGTAATCACGACTCTCATTTATTATTTCTTCAGAGTACTCGTAATCTTCAGGTAGATCGTTGACGACCTTAAGCATTTCAAGACGACTGCTCATTAGTTCATTTATATTATCTTTTGATGAAATTTTTATATCTATCATTTTATTCCTCATCCGTTTCTCATTTTAAATTCCGGTATAACCTATTATCCCGACAAACTTTAAGCTATCGGGCTCTTTCTCTTGTAAAAGGCCCCTACAAACTGCCGATTTATCGATTGCATATGCAAATAATCATACTACAATCCTTGGTACAATCACAAACTGATATGGACTTATATCTTTAATAAATATATAGTCAGAAAAAGGAAGCAACCAGTCTGATTGCTCCCTCATAAATCTAAATTATCATAGAATACCCATATTTAC
>ALYD01000064.1 GCA_000513555.1 Lachnospiraceae bacterium JC7 | reverse complement strand
AGCTGTTACCGGTGCTACTGCGCCATCGCTGTTCCAGTCTATAAGGAAAACTTCATGATTCGCACCTTCGCCATTAAAATTGGCGTAGGTCATCTCATCGGTTCGCGTATACATGTTCATAGCCCAGGAACCATTTGCAAACATTGGGATACTGCCCTTGAGCTGAAACATATCATTAACGTCGTCATACAGCGTCATTTTTATGGCTTTGTCCTGAAACACACCGTTACTGAAGCTCTCCTGCCATATCCTGAAGGATTCTATAATAGGCTCTGTTTCAAAGGATGCCTTGCCCTCTATGGCATCATATAGTGCATCCCTGCCGCAGTCGGCTGCTATAGACATCCACATATCCTGATTAAGCCATGCGTCCTTAGCTCCGATTGCCAGCGGATAAATTCCGTTTTCGCGAAGTTTATTGCACGTTTCTAACATTTCTTCATAACTTGTCGGTACTTCGCAGCCGTATTCCTTAAGCATATTTATGTCTGCCCACATATACCCTGCATAGGTCTGTCCCAATGGCAGTCCGTAGATACAACCATTTTCATCACTTATATCTTCTATGCATGAACTAAAGAACTTATTCTGCCAGTCCTGCCCCCAGGCCTTAACACAATACGATGTAAGTTCTTCCTCAAATGCTCTGGTCGTATCAAAATCTGTACCGGTAGAGATACCGAAAACATCAGGGCCACTGTTTCCCATCAGTTTTACCCTGAGATGATTCTGGTAATCCCCAGCACCCTCAAAAACATATTTGATCTTTATATCAGGGTTTTCTTTTTCAAATGATTCTATAATTTTGAAGATAGGACTGTTAGGGCCGACATCAGCAGGGTTCCAGGTCATGAAGGTCACCGTAGTTACCCCTTTACCAGTGCCTGCACTGCACCCGGCGATAAAAGCTACGCATATGACTATAGATAATAAAAACATTGCTACTCGTTTCATATGATCATTCTCACTTTAAACTTATTGTCCTCAGCAATATATCTTATTTCACTGTTTGTCTTCTGTACAAAATCCAGAACGCTGCGGGTTCCGATGCCATGCCCAACTTCATTTGTAACAGGATAACCATCTTCATTAAGCTCTGCTTTTCCATCACAGGAATTGACGATTTCAAATAGGAGCTGTTGTTTAAACTTGGCTGTAATCTCGATAAAGCGGTCGTTCTCGGTCACCTTTTCGCAGGCGTGGATTGCATTCTCAAAAAGGTTACTTATAGCAATAGCAAGCTGCATCTCATCTACACCTGGCTTATAAGGTATGTTTGCTGATATCTTTACCTTGATGCTTTTTTTCTCTGCAACTGCTACATAATGCATAATAGCTGCATTGACTGTTGGATTCTCGCAATAGCGCTGTCTTGTGCTTGGCTCCTGAGACAGCCTTTCCTCAAGACATTTTCTGGCCTCATCCACTTTACCATCCTGGATCAGAGATAAAATTAGAGCCTCAAAATGTCTCCTGTCATGTCGCATTGCCCTGTCCTGACTGAGCATCTCTTCTGTGGCACCAAGACGTTCCTTCATACTGTCTGCCGCCATTTCCAGCATGGCAGCATCTGCTTTTAACTTATATTCCCGTTGTTTAAGAGCAGTCGTGTCCACCAGAGCATACAGCTTTCCAATAAGTTCACCATCTGCATAAAGCTCTTTTTCTTCCGGAGAAAAGAATCTTTCACCTATTGCCAGGGTATCCCCTTTTACGATAGCCTCCCTAAGCCGCTCCACAACGCCTTCCGCATCCTTTGTCACCTCTGGGAACAGTTCTTTTACATGCTCGTTGTAGTACTGAAGCCTTCCATCCGGGTCCACAGCTACAACACCTTCAGAGAGCCTGTCCACAATATATTCCCTTGCCATGTCGATAATTCCCAAAAGGTTATATCTAAATATTGCAATGAACATGGAAATCGTGACTGCCACATTTCCAAATACAGATGTGTCAAAAAAGTATGTGACAAAGAATATATGCGTGATCTGGCAGATGAAAAGAACTGCCTCAATGAGGAACCCGGCAATTATTATCATCGCTCGATTTTTTGCAATTTTGCCCCTGTAGCTTTTCAGGCTCTTAAACAGCAGAAAAAATACGGCGATGATAACAGCCGCCTGAACCTGCATAAACACCTGATGTACGATTCCGCTTCTATGCAAAAGAACCGGGAAAAGCCCATCCTTATCAAACCAAGTCTTTGAATAATACAGATTGTGATTTTCCAGTGTAAATACTGTCACATAAACCAGCACGTTAAAAAGCACAAATGCCCTTACCAAAAGCTTTGGAACCCTTAGATGACAGAACTCTACCGTAAACATAAAAAGAGAGAATATGATCCATACTCTCCCGGCATACGAAAATTTCAGCGCAGCAATATATTCATCCTCAGCCTTCGATAAAAGCTCTAATAGGTAACCTGTATTATTTACCAGCATCACCATACAGTTAAAGAACAAATATCCATGAAGTTTATTCTTGAGGTTCTTAAAAACAATGAACCCTTCAAGGAGCATGGCAAAGATACTGATAATGATTGATGTCAAAAGAATATCATGCATTTATCTTTACTCCAATCTGTAATCCATATACCTGACAACTACCTCAGCATATCTGCTTTTGGATACCGGTACTGTCTCTTTACTTCGAAGAGTTATGTCAGACTTCATAAGCTTATCAATGGCTCCGAGATTTACGCTTATGGACCCATGACACCTAATAAAATCTTGGCCGGCGTGATTCTCATCCAAAGAATATTCATATGCATAGCCTCCCAATCTGGTCTTACATTATCCATCAATGTCCTTTGTGCTTCTCTTTCTTTTTCTGCTGTTTTAGTTCAAAAAGTCTTAACTCCTCTGCCTCTTTCTGTTCCCGGCTTTTGACCTTGCGTTCAAGTTTATTCTGCTCCTTATAAACAATAAACCTGGGCCCCTCTTCTCCGATTTCTCCATTAGCTACAAATCCGCATTTCATTAGCACTTTTTGAGACGCCGCATTGTCAGGATCTGTCTCTGCCTCTACAGCTATTATTTCCGGATGATCAAATGCCCATTTTTTTGCCAGGCTCACAGCCTCTGTTGCATAGCCATGTCCCTGAAACTCGTCTAAAACTCCGTATCCGATTTCAGGATTTTTCTCCTCAAGCCCCTTGAAACACAGATCTCCGATATGTGTTCCATCTGTCTTTTCAATCATCCACATGGCATACCAGTCCCACTGATTCGGATGCGTAAGGCCCCCCTCCAGCATTTCACCATATGCCTTCTTAAGCTCATCATCCTTTTCCGCTTGGATTATTTTTTCCATCTGCTCTCTACTAGCAGGATATATCTTTATTCTTTCTGTTTTTATCATCATTCTCCTCTTTATTTCTCCTGATTTCATATTATCTTAAAACCAAAAACAGACCTACCTTTACACGGATATAGGTCTGTTTTACACTACTTAAAATTCTGCTATAACATCTGACAAAACTCGCTGAGTCTATGTGTATTATCTTCTGAAGGTTTATCTCTCGGATCAATGAAAATCGCAGTCGCGACAAAGCTGGTGATTCCAATGCAGTCCTTTAGCTTAGAAAAAGCTCTCTCTGCCCCGGAACCGCTTTGACAGGCAAATCAGCTATAGTCTTATTAAGTTCTCTTTATTCTCCAAAATAAACGTCCGAAGCGGAGGCGTGAACGTTCCTGCCCAAACAGGAAATCCAAAAATAATCTCATCATAAGCTGACACGTCCAGATCATATGCCTCAAGCTCGGGCTTTTCTGCCATATGTGCGACGTCAAGCCCCATTGGACATGCCTTTGAACACCTGTTACATGAAATACAGTCCGCTGCGGAGGCTTCAACATGAAGCTGGGGGACATGGAGGAAATGACCTATGCTGCTCCCAATCACCATAAATGGCGCCATCCAGCAAAGATAATGGCATGTTGCTCTCCTTCGCATATATCAAATAGATATATCATTTTGATATATGGTATGCCTCAGAGTACTTCATGTCAACAGATGTTTTTTTAGTGGTATTAAGCCGGTATATAATCAGCCCAAAGATGGCACTGACAATATGACTTACCAAAAAAGCCATCCAAACACCACTAAGTCCAAAAGTGTTTTTTAATATCATCGCAGCCGGAATACGGACAATAATATAATAGACAATAAGTATCAACATGGATTTCTCTGGCTTTCCAATACCGGTGAGAAACCCCTGTAGGCAGCTGGTGATCATGTAAAGTACAAAACCGATGCTAAGTATTCTGAAATACTGCTTTACAACAGCAGCTATCTCGGCACCCTGACCGAATACTGCCGTGAGATTACCCGAAAAGATCACTACCATCAGGCTAATGACAGCTATAAGCCCTGCTCCTGCTAATACAGCGAATTTCAGATAGTCTTTCGCCCTGTCACATCTTCCGGCACCGCTGCACTGACCAACAATAGATGTTACCGCCATGCACATAGCTGTTGTCGGCATAAACATGAGATATTCAAGATTTCTTGCTACACCAAACCCTGCCATTGCCACTGTCCCAAAAGGTGAAATAAATGAGATCATTATAGCTGAGCTTAGTGCCGGCATAACAGCCTGGACAGATGTAGGTATGCAGAATCTCATCATAGCGGCTACCTGCTTAATTTCCATTCCTCTGAAATCAAAGGAAAAGTATCTTTTCTTCATGTGATATAAAACAGCAAAGACAAGACAAAGAACCTCTGAAATAACTGTTGCAATGGCCGCTCCTTTTAATCCATAGACTCTGATCATGAAGGGATCTGCAATGGCGTTAATTACTGCCGGAATTATCATACCTATCATTTGAAAAACAGAATCGCCAAAGGCTCTGAATATTGATGTAAACTGCATATAAATAAAAAGAGCTACATTCCCGATCAGATAAATCTTCAGATACATGGATGCTTCACCAAGGATCACTGATGACGCCCCCATTAGTTTCAGGACAGGTGTTACCAGAAATTCCATAAGGACGCATCCAAGAATCGAAATAAAGGCTGATACCAATATGACAGTAGCGCAGCTCCCGCCTATGGCTTTTTTATCCTTCGCTCCAACCATCTGAGCTATCATAACCGATATGCCATTTCCCGTTCCCATAGATAACGAACTCATTATCAACACTATCGCTGTACCTGCCGTCAGTGCCGATAGCCCTTGCTCACCTAAAAGGTTCCCTACCCACAGACTGTCAACCATATTGTAGATCATGGTTAGTGTCATTGCCATTAAAAGTGGCACGAACATTTTAATCAGAGATTTTTTTGTGTTACCTTTTACAAAATCGATATTAAGCTTCATGATATCCCCCTGTTTAGTCTTTATACTGTATAGTTTCTATACACCTCAAAATAAAAAACAGACCCTCATTCACTTATCAGGGTCTGTTTTACACTGTTTTATTACTGAAGCTTATCAAGTTCTTCTTCAAAACTCTTTAAAACTTTGAGCATATCATCCTGCATTTCTTCAGAGATTCCATCCATGATTTCAGAAAACTTTTCTCCCATTGTCTCATGTTTTTTCCTGTGTTCTGCCCTGGCCTTCTTCCCAAGCTTTGTGAGATACAGATTAATCTCTGAATCAGAGCTTGGAGTAAACTCTTTTCTCCACAAGTCCCTTATCAACCAGTTTGTAGACCATCTGGGATGCAGCACCTTTGGTAATCCCACGCA
>ALYD01000063.1 GCA_000513555.1 Lachnospiraceae bacterium JC7 | reverse complement strand
CAGATAAAGCATCAGAGGCATCCGTAAATCTACAGGTGGCAAAGAGCTTTGCGACCATGTTGCTTGCAGACGGTTATGATGTACTTATGATAAGAGACGGCGAGGACGTTCAGCTTGATGATGTGGCGCGGGCTGTTCTGGCAAATAACAAGGCTGATTGTCATATATCCATACATTTTGATTCAACATCAAAGGATAAGGGAGCTTATTACATAGGAACACCGGATGCTGTCAAGAGCATGGAGCCGGTGGCATCATACTGGAAGAAGTCTGAAAGACTGGGAGAGAGCCTCATTGAAGGGCTCAGAACCTCAGGAGTGAAGATCTATTCCGGCGGAAGCAGAAATGAGGATATGGTTCAGAATGCGTATTCTACCATCGCGTCAGTGGACATCGAGCTTGGGGACAAGGCAACTGACCATTCTCAGGCGGCATGTGACAGCTTTGCAGCGGGACTTCTTCTCGGAGTAAATAAATATTACGGCTTTGCCTGATGAAATACACCGGGTTGTGTGCTTTTAAGTTTAAAAAGGTGCACAATCCGGTGTTTCGTTTACAGAAAAAATGGCCTCTGATATAATTCTCTGGATGCTTTAAATCAGATAATTAAACAGAGGTTTATATGACAGTAGAACATTTATCGAGTATGTTCAGTCTGTTCGGCGGACTGGGCATGTTCCTCTATGGTATGACCGTTATGAGTGACGGAATGCAAAAAGCTGCCGGATCGCGTATGTCCAGATTTCTGGATATGGTTACCGGTAACCGTATCATGGCTGTAATTCTCGGTGCGGGAATCACCGCCCTCATTCAGTCGTCATCAGCCACCACCGTTATGGTAGTAGGTTTCGTAAATGCCGGCATCATGAATCTTTCTCAGGCCGTGGGAATCATCATGGGTGCAAATATCGGAACCACCATCACTGCATGGATGGTATCCCTCACTCAGATTTCAAGTGATATGCTTACGGTTTTGAAACCGGATTTCTTTGCACCGGTTCTTGTGGGCTTCGGTGCCTTCCGTATACTTTTCGGCAAGAAGGGCACAGATGACCTTCTTGGGGATTTCTGTATAGGTGTGGGTTTTATATTCATAGGTCTCGGATTTATGTCCGGAGCTGTCGCACCATATGCGGATTCTCCGATTTTTTCAAAGGCGTTCAGAACGATAGGAGGAAATCCGGTCCTCGGAATACTTGTGGGTGCTGTGGTGACAGGAATCATTCAGTCTTCTGCGGCATCTGTTTCCATACTTCAGACCCTTGCGCTTGCAGGAGCGGTGCCGAGAGCTTCCGGATTCTATATCACTCTCGGACAGAACATAGGAACCTGTATCACTGCCATGATCTCTTCCACAGGAACCACCAGAACCGCAAGAAGAGCCGCAGTTATCCATCTTTTGTTCAATGTCTCCGGTGCCATCCTGTTTGGTGCGGTCATTTTTATCGGCACCTTCTTCGTACCGGACTTTATGACGGGAAAGCTGACGCCGGTTGAGATATCGGTATTTCATACCATCTTCAATACTCTCTGTACACTTGTGCTGTTTCCTCTTGGAGACTTTCTCGTTAATCTTTCCGGAGCCATAGTACCTGAAGAGAAGAAGGAAGAGTCAGACGAGACAGTTGAAGACAAGCTTAATCAGGAGGCTCAGAGACTCAGAAGACATCTTGATGAGCGTATGCTTGAGTCTCCGGCTATCGCTCTTGCGGCAGCAAAGAGTGAAGTGGTGAATCTCGGAAGAGTGGTGGCGGTAAACATTAACGCCGCATGCAATGCCATAACCGATGATGGTGAGAATATGATACAGAATGTCTATGACCGCGAGAAGATCATAGACCATATGACGAATCTCCTTACGGATTATCTCATTAAGATCGACAAGCTGTCCTTGAGTGACAAGCAGAAGCTTCAGGTCACGATCATGTTGAATGCCCTTACGGACATAGAACGTGCCGGGGATCATGCTGAGAATATCGCAGAGAAAGCAAAATATGCCCATGATAAGAAGACTGAATTTACTGATTACGGGCTTGCGGATCTCGACCGCATTTCATCCAAGGCACAGGAAAGCTTCAGCCTTTCCCTCAATGCTTTTGAAGACGGAAGCATCGATGAGATGGTTGATACGGCAAAGGCCGAGGATCAGGTAGATGCCATGGAGCGTGAAATGAGACAGAATCATATGATGAGACTTTCCATGGGAGAGTGCACAACAGATGCGGGAGTTGTGTTCCTTGATATCATAGGTGATCTGGAGAGGATCTCGGATCATGCGGACAATATAGCCGGGTATGTAAAACAGCTGATATAAATGATGATATTAAAAGCAGATATTCATTGATCCTGAAATCAGTTTTCTCGCTTATGACATAGTGATACCAAAAGATATCGAAGCCACCGGGCTTCGGTATCTTTTTTTGATTACAAGAACAGTAAGGCGGTAAAAATCGACAGGCTGACTCATTATGACAAGCGGGATTGTACGCGAAATAATAACAGAAAAAGTGTTTGTGAAAAAATTAATTTTGATTGACTCAATGTTAACAATATTAGAAAAACATCAAAAACCCACGAAAATTTAAGTTAAAATTGCAAAAATGCGAAAATTTGTGTGAAATATTTCACAAATATGGCTTTTTGCACTTGCAAAAATACATTTGATGACATACAATAGCTGTGCTGATGGAAATTTCATCCAATTAACATATCATTTGAAAATATCAGGAGGATATTTACTATGGCAGTAAAAGTTGCTATTAACGGATTTGGTCGTATCGGTCGTCTTGCATTCAGACAGATGTTTGGTGCAGAGGGATTTGAAATCGTTGCAATTAATGATCTTACAAGCCCGGAGATGCTTGCACATCTTCTTAAGTACGACAGCACACAGGGTCGTTACGAGCTTTGTGACAAGGTTTCTTTCGGTGAGGATTCCATCACTGTTGACGGAAAGAAGATCACAATTTATAAGGAAGCAGACGCTAAGAACCTTCCTTGGGGACAGCTTGGTGTAGACGTTGTTCTTGAGTGTACAGGTTTCTATACAAGCAAGGATAAGTCACAGGCTCACATCGATGCAGGTGCTAAGCACGTTATCATTTCTGCTCCTGCAGGAAATGATCTTCCTACTATCGTTTACAATGTTAACCACCAGAACCTTACAAAGGACGACAAGATCATCTCTGCAGCTTCTTGTACAACAAACTGCTTAGCTCCTATGGCTAAGGCTCTCAACGATCTTGCTACAATCAAGTCCGGTATCATGTGCACAATTCACGCTTACACAGGCGACCAGATGACACTTGACGGACCTCAGAGAAAGGGTGACAAGAGACGTTCACGTGCAGCAGCTTGCAATATCGTTCCTAACTCTACAGGTGCAGCAAAGGCAATCGGCCTTGTTATTCCTGAGCTTAACGGAAAGCTCATCGGCGCTGCTCAGCGTGTTCCGACTCCTACAGGTTCAACAACTATCCTTACAGCTGTTGTTGAAGGAAATGTTACAAAGGATCAGATCAATGCAGCTATGAAGGCAGCAAGCAACGAGAGCTTCGGTTACAACGAGGACGAGATCGTTTCTTCAGATATCATCGGAATGAGATTCGGTTCATTATTTGATGCAACCCAGACAATGGTTCTTCCTCTTGACAACGGAACCACACAGGTACAGGTTGTTTCATGGTATGACAACGAGAATTCATACACAAGCCAGATGGTTCGTACTATCAAGCACTTCGGAAGCCTTCTTAAGTAATTATCCTTGGAAGATAAATAAGACATGACTTTGAAGAGGTCCGGCCTATATGGGCCTGGACCTCTTTTTTTCGCGATAAGGCCGTCAAGCGGGCAAGCACGCGATGTGCTTGCACAAAAGCGTGATTGACCATTTGACGGCCAACGCGAAATCCAGTAGGGTTTTTCCCTACTGGATTTAGGAAAAAACACACAAAAAAGTTAAATTTCTTTATAATTTAATGTGAAAATAATATAAGGGAGGGAAGGGCCTCCCGAAAAGGAGATTCATATGGCAGGATTAAACAAATTAACAGTCGATGACATCGATGTTAAGGGAAAGAGAGTTCTTTGCAGATGTGATTTTAACGTACCTCTTAAGGAGGGTAAGATCACTGATGAGAACAGACTGGTAGCTGCACTTCCAACAATCAAAAAGCTTATTGCTGACGGCGGAAAGGTTATCCTTTGCTCACACCTCGGCAAGGTTAAGACAGAAGAGGATAAGCCTTCAAAGACACTTGCACCTGTTGCAAAGAGACTTTCAGAGCTTCTCGGACAGGAAGTCAAGTTCGCTGCTGATCCTGAGGTAGTTGGTGCCAATGCCAAGGCCGCTGTAGCAGAAATGAAGGATGGAGACGTTATCCTCCTTGAGAACACACGTTACAGAGCTGAAGAGACAAAGAACGGCGAGGCATTCTCAAAGGATCTTGCTTCTATCGCTGATGTATTCGTAAATGATGCATTCGGTACAGCTCACAGAGCACACTGCTCAAATGTTGGTGTTACTCAGTTCCTTAACGGACCTCATGCTGTTGGATACCTCATGCAGAAGGAGATCAAGTTCCTTGGTCAGGCTGTAGAGAATCCTGTACGTCCATTCGTAGCTATCCTCGGCGGAGCCAAGGTTGCTGATAAGCTCAATGTTATCTCAAATCTCCTTGAGAAGTGCGATACACTTATCATCGGCGGCGGAATGGCATATACATTTGCAAAGGCACAGGGCTATGAGATCGGTACATCACTTTGCGATGAGACTAAGGTCGATTACTGCAAGGAAATGATCGAGAAGGCACAGAAGCTCGGTAAGAAGCTTCTTCTTCCTGTTGATGCTGTAACTACAGACCACTTCCCTGAGCCTATCGATGGACCAATCGATACTGTTGTTGTTGATATCGATAAGATCCCTGCTGACAGAATGGGTATGGATATCGGACCTAAGACACAGGAGCTTTATGCAGAGGCTGTTAAGTCAGCAAAGACTGTTGTATGGAACGGACCTATGGGTGTATTTGAGAACCCTACTCTTGCTACAGGAACAAAGTCAGTAGCCAAGGCACTTGCTGACACAGATGCTACTACCATCATCGGCGGCGGTGATTCAGCAGCTGCTGTAAACCAGCTTGGATATGGCGACAAGATGTCTCATATCTCAACAGGCGGCGGAGCTTCACTTGAGTTCCTTGAGGGTAAGGAGCTTCCTGGTGTAGCTGCAGCAGATGATAAGAATTGATTTAATGAAAAGAGGTTTCTTGATATGAGAAAGAAGATTATTGCCGGAAACTGGAAAATGAACATGGTTCCATCAGAGGCTGTAAAGCTTGTTGAGACATTAAAGCCACTGGTTCAGAATGATGACGTTGATGTTGTATATTGCGTTCCGGCCATCGATATCATTCCTGTTGTAGAGGCTGTTAAGGGCACAAACGTTCATGTTGGTGCTGAGAACTTCTATATTGAAGACAAGGGTGCTTTCACAGGTGAGATTTCAGCTCCTATGCTTAAGGATGCAGGTGTTGAATACATCATCATCGGACATTCCGAGAGAAGAGATATCTTCGGTGAGAATGATATCCTTATCAATGCAAAGGTTAAGAAGGCATTTGCATCAGGACTTAAGCCGATCCTTTGCTGCGGTGAGTCTTTAGCACTTCGTAAGGCAGGTACTTACAAAGAGTGGATCGAAAGACAGATCACATGGGATCTTGACGGAATAACCG
>ALYD01000062.1 GCA_000513555.1 Lachnospiraceae bacterium JC7 | reverse complement strand
TGTCGTGGGACTGCAAAAGGTGAAGTAGTCGAAGTCCTTGAATTTACGCACTTTTTCGAGCATTGCACGTTTGAGAAGACTGATAGGTCGGAGCGTGAAAAGCGTCTGAAGAAGTATATTCGTGTGATTGTAGCTGTCGAACTCGACACGGTAGGTGCAAAACTAACGCCTACGTCGTGACGGTAGGTGCAAACCTGAATCTGTATAGATAAAACAAAATAAAATCGTCGAAAGGCGCTTAGCTTACAGCATTTCCTGTAGGTTAAGCGTCTTTTTTTGTTTATCCAAATTTATAAGAAAGGGGGACACCAATGGTTTTTGATTATTTCTATGGCAGAGAAACTGAACAATACGCTTTTATCAGATTCCCAAGGTCTTGATCACAGATGATAAGTTTTCAGGAATAACCATGGATTCAAAACTTCTGTATTCGCTCATGTTGGACCGATCATCTTTGTCAGCTAAGAATGGCTGGCTTGATGAGGAAGGCAGAGTTTATATCTTTTACATGCTGGAGCAGATTATGGCTGATATGCACTGTGCCAATCAGAAAGCTACAAAGCTCTTGAAAGAACTAGAGACGAAAGCTGGTTTGATTGAACGTCAAAAACAGGGACAGGGTAAGCCAACAAGAATTTATGTGAAGGATTTTGCAACAGGATTACCTGGGGATAAAAACCGGCAAAGTCAGACTCATGAAAATCGTGAGTCTAGAGATGTGATAATCACAAGTCCGGACTCATGGAAATCATTCACTAATAATACTAATACTAACCAGACTGATTTAAGTCAGACTGATCTCATCAATCTATCGGTGGTATCAGCAGATCCGAAGAGAAAGGAAGCGAGGATAGGAGGAGACAAGATCCGGCTAAGAAAACAATACGAGGATTATCTGCGAGAAAAGTTAAGCATAGACTTTTTCATCAAGAGGAATCCTTATGATGCAGGCCGGATAAATGAAATTCTGGAACTAATGGTAGATGTGCTTTGCAGTAAGGCCAAGACTATTCGTATATCTGGCGATAACAAGCCAATAGAAGTGGTAAAAGCGCAGTTTATGAAGATTGATTCCGGACATCTGGAATATATTTTGGATTGTTTTAAGAATCAGATCTCCGACATCCGCAATATGAAGCAGTATCTGCTGGCAACGATATACAATGCACCACTAACAATCGATCACTATTACACAGCCAAGGTCAGCTATGACATGGCAAATTAGAAGGAGACAGTATGAATAAACAGTCAACAATAATCGCTGTGGTAAACCAGAAAGGTGGCACGGCAAAAACAACAACAGTAGAGAATTTGGGAATAGGGATTTCAAGACAGAACAAGAAAGTTCTCTTGATAGACACGGATCCCCAGGCATCTCTGACAATCAGCCTGGGGTATCCTAGACCTGATGACCTGGAGCTGACACTCTCAGATCTTCTGAATGGAACAATAAGCGAGAATCCAGTGGCATTGGATGAGGTATTGATCCATCAACAGGAAGGTATAGATTTGATTCCGTCAAATATCTCACTTGCAGGACTTGAGGTGTCGCTTGTGAATACCATGAATCGTGAACGCATTCTTAAGCAGTTCCTTGAACCACTAAGAGAACGTTATGACTATATTCTCCTGGATTGTATGCCAAGCCTTGGAATGCTGACTGTAAATGCATTAGCAGCTGCCGATGCCACTTTGGTTCCGGTACAGGCCAATTATTTATCAGCTAAGGGACTTGAGCAATTACTTTCGACAATCAATCAGGTTAAGCGGCAGATTAATCCAAAACTGTGCATTGAAGGAATTCTAATCACTATGGTAGATGCCAGAACGAATTATGCCAAGGATATCAGCAACTTAATTAGAAATACGTACTGCAACAAGATAACTGTATTCAAGACAGAGATACCGAGATCTGTCAGAGCAGCAGAAACAAGCGCGGAGGGAAAGAGTATTTTTGCCTATGACCCATCAGGAAAAGTAGCAGAAGCGTATGAGTTATTAACACAGGAGGTGCTGAACTATGACAAGAAGAGGAACTAACATCAGTTTAAAGAGCTATGACGATATTTTCACAACGGAAGAAATCAGACAGGAAACAGGAGAGCATATTGTGAACATTCCGGTTAATCAAATACATGAGTTTAGAAACCATCCATTTAAGGTCCTGGATGACGAGGATATGAGAAAGATGGTAGATAGCATCCGTGAGTATGGAGTATTGGTGCCTGTTATCATCCGTCCTGATGGTGACGGGGAATATGAGATGGTATCCGGTCATAGAAGAAGATATGCGTCAATTTTGGCTGGCAAAGATGAGATACCGGCAATTGTCAGAGAAATGGATGATGATACGTCTACTATTTTGATGGTCGATTCAAATTTACAGAGAGAACATATTCTACCTAGCGAGAGAGCAAAAGCTTATAAAATGAAAATGGAAGCTTTAAAGCATCAGGGAAAGAGACCGGATCTTACTTCGTGCCAACTTGGCACGAGGTTACGTGCAGATGAAGAGCTTGCAAAGCAAACAGGGGAGAGTGCCCGAACAGTGCAGCGATTTGTGAGACTGAATAATCTTATTCCGGAACTCCTTCAACTTGTGGATGATAAAAAGATTGCATTTAATCCTGCTGTAGAGCTTTCTTACCTAAAACCGGGGGAACAGAAGGAGTTCTTTAAGGCTATGGAACTGGCACAGACAACGCCTTCTCTTTCACAAGCACAACGTCTTAAGAAATCAAGTCAGGAAGGGACTTGCACGGCTGAATTAATTGAAAGCATCATGGATGAAGAAAAGAAGAATCCACTCAATCGAGTTGTATTTGACAGCAAGGTTCTTCAGAAATACTTTCCTCATAAGACATCAGTAAGGGAAATGGAGATGCAGATTCTTCAATTGCTAGAACAGTGGACTGGAATAAAGGAATAGATAGCAAGTAACATCATGAATCCAGACTCATGATTTTCATGAGCCTGGGATTATTTTAAATTTAATGCTTAAATGAAAAACTTAACGAGACCTTTTTGGGGGCATATTACGAAAATCCCTTAAAAAGGTCTTTTTTCATGCGTTTGAATAATCAAGATTATACGTGTTTTTGGGGCTTTTTGCATACAGGTTTCCTAAAGATGCGCGAACTTAATAGACGGTTCACGACTTCATTGTAAAAGTTAACGAGACCCATCTGCATCACGATTCTATGGATTTGGGAAGTGAAATTTAGATATTTCCAAAATCATCCAATATGATTTTATTTTCTAAAAATAAAAATGATATTGAAGCTAATCCGGTAGAAGAAGCATTGAAATAAAAAAGCTATGGCTAATCCTGCTCACAAGGATTTGGCTGATGGGTGTACTCGAAATAATACCGGCCCCACTCCCGCAATTCAGTGATCAGAGGAATCAGTGTTTTTCCGAGTTCTGTAAGTGAATACTCTGTCTTTGGCGGTACGATGGGATATACCTCACGATGAATCAGCTGATCTTCCTCAAGCTCACGCAGCTGAAGCGTCAATGTATGCGCTGTCGCTTTAGGAATTAATCGTTGAAGCTCATTGAAGCGTTTTTCTCCATCGATAAGGTGCCACAGGATGATGGGCTTATACTTTCCTCCGATAAAGCACATAGAAGCTTCAATTGTGCAATTGAATTTTTTGCCGGATTTCATATTTCCTCCTCACAGTATCAAAAATGATAGTACCTATCTATTTTTAGAGTACTTGTACAGAACAATGATATGCCCTAAAATATAGCAAATCTATTTTCATGTCAATGGGAGCGAAGTCAATGAAAGAGTTTCGTTTTGCAGTCAAAAATACGATTCCTATTTTTTTCACATATCTGTTCATCGGTATTGCGTTTGGTATACTGATGAGCGATGCTGGTTATAGCATTTTACTCACCACTGCTTCCAGCTTATTTATTTTTGCCGGATCTATGCAGCTTCTGATGGTTCCAATGATGACTTCCGGAGCATCCCTGACCTCACTTGCGTTTATGGCTTTCTTCATCAATGCTCGCCATATTTTTTATGGCATCGGTTTTATCGAGAAATTCCGCAGAATGGGCTGGCGTTATCCGTATATGATCCTGACTCTGACCGATGAAACATACTCTGTTCTCTGTTCTGTAAAGTATGAGGCAAACCTTGATGAAGATAGGGCCGCGTTCATGATTGCCATGCTTGACCATTTATACTGGGTATTCGGATCTTTCATAGGCGCCTGTGCCGGACAATTCCTGCAATTTGATATGAGTGGGATTGATTTTTCCGCTACAGCATTTTTTTTGATTGTAGTCGTTAACCAATGGCAGCAGTATCGTTCCAAATTACCTTTCTTAACGGCGGCTGTCTGTGCGCTGGGATTTTACCTCTTGCTCGGAAAAGAGTATTTCCTGATTCCCGCCATGATTACCTGTCTTATCGCACTGATACTGCTCCGCAGACCCATTGAAATAAAGGAGGGCATCCCGAATGAATAATACGGCTTATCTGATTGCAGTCATTTCCGTTATTACAATTGTCACGTGGATTCTTCGTGCCTTCCCGTTCTTGCTATTCGGCAGCAGACCGTTGCCTAAAACGATACAGTATCTAGGCAGTGTGCTTCCTCCCGCAATTATGATGGTACTTGTAATTTATTGTCTTCGGAATATGAACATCGGACAGTTCCCATACGGGATTCCGGAACTCATCGCCTGTACATTAATTGTCATCCTGCAACTCATAAGGAAAAACATGTATTTGTCTATCATTGCCGGAACTGCTTGTTATATGGTATTAATTCGTGTTGTGTAAGTACCTTACTTAAACCACTAAATACATAGTAGTAGTTTAAGTTATATAATAATAAAAGCTCATTTCCGGATTTAATTGACCCCTGAAATGAGCTTTTTCATTTTAACTCATATGATATAGATAAAATTCACATTACGGTAATTGAAGAGGTTAACGAGACCTTTTCGGGTGAACAAATGGTCAAAAGTCTCGTTAACTTCTTCAATTTAGGTTTTAAAATTTAATGTCAGAAATACTGACACAAACGAGACGGATAGTGATATATTAAATATGTCAGTAATGCTGACATGGAGGTACAGCATGGATAAATCGATAGGCAATAGATTAAAAGTAGCAAGAAATAATATAGGCATGCATCAGGAAGATGCTGCAAATTCCATGAAAATATCCCGTCCCACACTTAGTGCAATCGAGTCCGGGAAAAGAGCAGTTACAGCAGAAGAGATAAAAGAGTTTGCCGGTTTATATAATGTAAAGACAGACTGGCTGCTTTTTGGCGATGTTCAGGAGGATGATAAACATCTGCAGAGACTTGGAGCGTATTATAGACTTTTTATGAAACTGAAAGGTCAGGAGCAGGACGAAGTTATTAAGTATATGGAACAGATTTTGAATAAGTAAGGGGGACTATCATGACAGTTTTAAGATTAATCGGAAGTATAATTCATATTCTATTGAAGATAGTACTGTTACCGATACAGATTGTCTTAACTATACTTATCTTTATGATTGACTTCGCAGGCGGTGTATTTGGTTTTGTTTTCGGTATAGTTGGAGGCTTTATTATCATAGCAGGATTTAGCTGCTTGTTTATGCCGCCTATAGATTGGAAGCTGTTTACAGAGGCAATGGTTATCGGAACATTGATTGGTTCTTTCCCTCGAATGGTGCGTTACTTTGGAGAGTCTTTACTGATAGGAATGAAAGACCTTTTGGCCAAAATATAA
>ALYD01000061.1 GCA_000513555.1 Lachnospiraceae bacterium JC7 | reverse complement strand
GTCAGCATCTTGATAACCTGATTCCTCTTAACATCATGGGTGTAAAGATTCCTGTTGCTACATTTATCGTTATCTTTTTACTCTGTCTCGTTATCATATGGTTCAGAAAGACAAAGCTCGGCCAGGATATGAGAGCAGTAGGACAGGATATGGAAGTATCAAAGGATGCAGGTATCGATGTTGAGCGTACAAGAATCATTTCAATGATTCTGTCCACAGTCTTTGCCGGAATCGGAATGATCATCTACCTTCAGAACATGGGTAATATCGCCACCTACAGTTCTCATTCACAGATCGGTATGTTCTGTATTGCAGCTCTTCTTGTAGGCGGTGCTTCGGTTGATAAGGCTTCTATCGGAAATGTATTCCTCGGAATCGTTCTTTTCCATACCATGTTCATCGTTGCTCCTAAGGCAGGAACAGTGATCACAGGTGACTCCATGATCGGAGAGTATTTCAGAGTATTTGTTTCCTACGCTGTAATTACTATTGCACTCATCATGTATGAGACAAATAAGAGAAAGAACAAGAGCAAGGCCGGAATGCAGCTTGCACTTGAGCAGGAGCAGGAGGAAGCAAATGGATAAATCAAAGAAACGAAGATTTCTGTATCGTATTGCAGCTTTCATTGTTATTCTTCTGATTGCCGCAGCCATGTTCATCATCGGACGTGGTCATACAGTATATTTTGATAATAAGATGCCTGAGAATGTAGGAACAGAAGTCAGTGTTCCTTATAAGATCGATGTGATCGTAGCAGATAAGACTGTTGCCAAGCTTAAATCCGGTGAACGTGGTATGGCAGATACCATGGGCCAGAATTTCAAGATGCAGCTTCTCGTAACAAAGGAAAAGGGTGAAGAACCAACCAGACTCCAGGTAGGCCTGACACTTCCTTACAGCATGGACGGAATCATCATTAATCTCCCTGCGCTTCTCAGCGGTCTTGATGAAAGTGCTTATCTGTCAGAGTTCGTTTATGTTCCTTCTGCGGAAGAAATGAAGGATGAAGAGGTTATCACTGATGATACTGACAATCAGATGAGCTTCGAAGGCTGATAATAGGTTTGGAAAATACTTTATCTTCTTAAATATAATAAGTGTTGTGAGACGACATCGAATCGTTAAATGCTTTATGCGTGACGGTTTGATGCCGTCTTTTTATATCCACTTCCCGATATACGATTTGATAACAGTATTTCATGTATGATATATTTATATTTGACACAACTGAGTTTTGAATGATCGTACAGAAATACTGTACATTTTTTGTGAAAGGGTCAGGGGACATGGAGAAACGTATATTTCCGGAAATGAAGAAGCATCTTGGCTTCGGTATGATGCGTCTTCCTATGAATGGCGATAATGTGGATACAGAACAGGTCAAAAGGATGGTGGATCTGTTCCTCGAAAACGGCTTTAATTATTTCGATACAGCACATGGATACATAAACGGACTGTCAGAGCTGGCGGTTAAGGAGTGTCTCGCCAAGAGACATAAAAGAGAAGAGTATCTTTTGACAGATAAACTTACAGGACAGTACTTCAAAACAGAAGCTGATATTCGTCCGTTTTTTTGCAAGCCAGCTTGAAGCCTGCGGAGTGGACTATTTTGATTTTTACCTCATGCATTCTCAGAATGCCAGCAATTTCAAACATTTCAAGGCCTGCCGTGCCTATGAAACAGCATTTGAATTAAAGAAGGAGGGAAAGATCAGGCATGTGGGTCTGTCCTTCCATGATAAGGCTACGGTTCTTGATCAGATACTCACTGAATATCCGGAGATAGAGATAGTTCAGATACAGTTCAACTACATTGACTATGAAGATGACTCAGTACAGTCAAAGAAGGTCTATGAAGTTGCCAGAAAGCATAACAAGCCTCTTCTTGTAATGGAACCTGTTAAGGGCGGACATCTGGTAAATCTTCCTGATGAAGCATCGGAGCTTTTGAAGAGTCTGAAGAACGGTTCCAATGCAAGCTATGCCGTGAGATTTGCTGCAAGCTTTGAGGGAATGGAGATGGTGCTTTCAGGTATGAGCAATATGGAACAGATGGAGGACAACATCAGTACCATGAAGGATTTTAAGCCCCTTACCGGGTCGGAATTCGATGCAGTAAGGAAGGTGAAGGAGATATATGCAAAGCTCAATACCATACCATGTACCGGTTGCAGGTACTGTGTTGAAGAGAATCATTGTCCCAGGGACATACTGATTTCTGACATGTTCTCCTGCATGAATAAGAAGCAGATATTCCACAGCTGGAATGAGGATTACTACTATGAGGATGTACTTACGGCAGATCACGGTAAGGCCAGTGACTGTATTTCCTGCGGAGGCTGTGAAAGAGTCTGCCCTCAGCATCTTCCTATAAGAAAGCTTCTAAAGGATGTAGCGGCAGAGTTTGAAAAAGGCGAGTAATATCTAAAGAAATCTTTAGATTACTTTATAAGACAATAAAGGTTAAGCCTCTATGATGTGAACATCGAATATGTTCAGTCATGGAGGCTTTTAATGTTTATAAAAAAATCAAATTCCGGAAGCAGATTCCGCTCCGCCGGAAAACTCAGGATCATAGCTGCTGCCGTAACTGCTGTTGTAGTAACGGCAGGAGGCATAGTTTATCACAGGATTAATGCTTCTGCTGCCATATCAGAGCCTGTTGAAGACACAGCAGTAGTCGAGAAAATGGATCTCCAGAAGAGTATCACTCTGAACGGAACCATAATAAGTGCGGAAAGCAAAAGCTTAAGCTCCACCATCAGCGATGCTGAAGTAAAGGCTGTCAATGTCAAGGTCGGAGACACAGTCAGAAAGGGCGATGTCATCGCAGTCCTCAGTACAGAAAAACTTGAAAAGCAGCTGGATCTTGCTAATGCCGCACTTGATAACACTGTGCAGAAAAACAAAATGGATATCGATGAGGCAGGACGTTCCCTCGCAAACGCGCAGAATTCCATGAACAATCAGAATGCGCAGGCTGCTGTAGACATTAACACGACAATGGAAAAACTTCATACAAGTGAAGCGGATCTTCTTAATGCCCAGCAGGATATTCAGAAGTACATACTGGAGGAGACTACACTCCAGACAGAGATAGACAGCTGTCAGGATATATACGATTCTGAACAGTCGGTTCTCAGAAACAAGCAAAGGAAACTCACCAGAATGCAGAACGGTGAGGATGACGGGGATGACGCCGGAGACAGCAGTACCACAAAGCTTCAGCTGGACATCGATCAGATCACAAACTCCCAGAGCGACAGACAGACGCATATAAGTGAGCTGAAGACAAAGCTCTCAGAGGCACAGTCAAAGAGAAAAGAAGCCGAGAGTAAGCTTGAGACTGCAAAGGAAAGCATCGAAAGCTGCAAACAGAGTCTTCAGAAATCACAGCTTACACTGAGTGAGACCAATGCCAGCAATCAGAAGACCATTCAGGATGGACAGTCAAACATAGAGATGGCGAAAAGAAATGCCGAATACAATGAGAAAAATGCACGGAATGACGTGGAAAAGATCAGGGATCAGATAAACGAGGCGGTCATAATCTCACCTATAGACGGCATAGTTACAAATCTCAATGTTTCTGCCGGTGAGATATACAAGGGGGATGTGATAGCTGTTGTTCAGAATACATCCGGATTTAAGGCCAGTGCCGAGGCTGATCAGTATGACATAAGCGATATAGCGAAAAAAATGAAGGCTTCCATAAGTACGAAAACAACCGGGGATACAGAGATGACAGGTGAAGTCACTTTTGTTTCACCGATACCAGGAATCACAAATACATCAAAGGACTCCACCTCAACAAGCAAATCATCCTCCAATAACTATCCGATAGAGGTCACCATACAGGACCCGAGCGACAGACTTCGAATCGGAATGACCGCAAAGATAAAGATAATAGAGAATGAAGCAAAGGATGTTCTGGCAGTTCCCTCTTCATATATCACGACTGATGAATCAGGTGAAGATGTTGTATATGTGAAAAATGATGATGGAACAAACAGGACAGTCAAAGTGGAGACAGGACTGAAGACCGACTACTATATCGAGGTAAGATCTGATGGATTAAAGGAAGGAGATACAATCGTTGGAACAGCTTTACCTGACTTCGGAGGTGATACTACTGTAGAGGGAGGTGATTTCTTTGGCTGATATCATCATGTGCGCAAGAGACATCAGAAAAAGCTATAATGTTGGGACCGAGAATGAACTGGAGATCCTTCATGGTATAGACCTGGATGTTCATAAAGGTGAATTTGTATCCATCGTAGGCTCCAGTGGTTCAGGAAAATCAACCTTTATGAACATTCTCGGACTGTTGGACAGACCCACTTCCGGTGCCTATACTCTTAACAGCATAGATGTGAGCAGGTCTTCGGATGATGAATTAAGCCACATAAGGAATCGCGAGATAGGTTTTGTATTCCAGACCTACAACCTTATCCCCAGAACAAGTGCTTTAAAAAATGTGGAGCTTCCTATGCTTTATGCAAGAGTACCTGAAAGGGAAAGAAGAGAAAGAGCTGAAATGCTTCTGGAGCTTGTAGGTATGAAGGAAAGAATGTACCATACACCGGATGAGCTTTCAGGCGGACAGAAGCAGCGTGTAGCCATAGCAAGATCTCTGGTCAATCATCCGTCCATGATACTTGCGGATGAACCTACGGGAGCACTTGATTCTGCTACCGGCCGCATAGTCATGGATCTCTTTCATAAGCTTCATAAGGAAAACGGAATAACCATAGTTCTCATCACCCACTCTAACGAGCTTGCGGAGGAGACAGAAAGAGTAGTGACATTGAAAGACGGACATATCATAACAGAAAGGGCCGGACTCAGATATGCTGGTTGAAAACATTAAACTCTGCATCACAGGGCTCATGGCGAACAAGATAAGAACATTTCTCACCATGCTGGGGATCATCATCGGTATAGCTGCAATGATAGCCATCATGACAGTGAGTGATGCCATGAACAGTTCTGTAATGAATTCCATGGGCAGCATGGGAGCTGACAAGATCGAGGTTTTCATCATGCAGAAGGGCTATGATGAATCTACAGCCAGAGAAATGAAAACCAAAGATTATTTTACCGATGAGATGCTTGATGACCTGAAGGAAAAATTCGGAAGCAGGATCTCAGGTATTGCTCTCTCGAAGGATATAGGCTCATCCCGTATAGAAAAGGGTAAAAGTTATGCAAACATCCAGCTTAAGGGTCTGAATCCGACAGCACTTAAGTCTGAAAACCTTACGATGCTGAAAGGAAGGAGCTTAACTGAAAAAGACGAAGAGACATTATCAAAAATCGCTCTGGTGTCGGATAAATACGTAGAAAAGATCTTCGGTGGAGACGAAAAGGCCGCTTTGGGCGGAGAGATAGAGGTCCTTGTAGATAATAAGTATTACACCTACACTATAGTGGGAGTTTATCAGTACATAGACGGCGGGATGTCTGCGGGCTTCTCCCGGAATGATATTTCAACAAATGTCTATATCCCGTTCTCTGTGGCTAAGATGCAGGTGGAAAAGGGAGACCTTTATGACGGGTTCTCCATAAAAGCCGGAGAAGGCACAGATCCCGATACACTGTGCTATGAAGTACAGGATTATATAAATACGAAATATTACGAAGACAACGATGCCTATGAAAGCTATGCTTACAGTATGAAGGCTCAGTTAAAGCAGATGAATTCCATGCTGAACACCCAGAAAAATGCCTTCATGGCTATAGGTGCCATAGCGCTTCTGGTAGGAGGAATAGGAGTCATGAATATAA
>ALYD01000060.1 GCA_000513555.1 Lachnospiraceae bacterium JC7 | reverse complement strand
TGTCCCCGGGCAATACCGTCTAACCTAAATAGACCCAACTAAAATAGACCTTATAACCTTCATCAGGTTATAGGGTCTTTTTCTTTGCAGCAGCGGGCGTTGTATGAATCTTAGGTAACTAAATCCAGGTAAAAATAGGTTGGGACCGTGAGACGGTTCTGAGGGTAAAAGAGGTTGCCCGGGGACAAAAAAATCTTGAAAACCTCTGTATTTATGCGCGTTTTAAGGACTTTAATTAACGATTTGATAACAAAATGATAACACTGTGATAATTTGCATTATTCAAAGAATATTGCAGGTGGCTTACAGGTGTTGATCCAATAAGACTTAAAAAGGTCTTGTTATGCTAATGGAAATTTAGCATAACAAGGCCTTTTTCTTTTGCCTGTATGTAAGCCTTTTGAAACCATGATATCCGGAAATGCTCAAGTGGCTTAGCGATGGGATATGCCCTTAGTTCTCAGGAATTTTAATTTAACGTGAACCTTTTAAGGAATCGGTTGTGGGGAAGTTGTAACGCCAATGATCATACTCTTCCCGGGTGATGGTCCCGGCTTTTAGCTCTTCGGATTTTTCAAGCCAGTCCCTTAAGAGATCAAACATCTGCCTGCCATCGGGATTAGTTGCCTTAACCATGATGCAGGGATTGATTCCATCCTCGGTGACAATTTGGAGCCCATAACGGTCTTCCAATACAAAAAGAGTGTGCATTACTCCTATGTAGCTGTCAATGTCAGGAACTTTAAGAGCAGCCGGAGAAACATCAAAAGTTTCGGCAAGTATATTGATCAAATTATCTTTGGGAACACGTACTTCACTTTCATACTGAGCCATTCTTACATCGGCAGTTTTTGAAGCGAAGCCAAGTTTTTCCCCGAGAAACCTCTGGGTCATTCCGAGCTTGTTTCTGAAATAGTGTATACGTTCACCTATAGCCATAGATATGCTCCTTTCAAAAAAACAGGGTACATAAATACCCCAAAATCATCTTAACATATTTGTTTAAGTCAATCAATGCAAAATTAAACAAATTTGTTAAAGGATCTATTGACTTAAACAGAATTGTTTAGTATGGTTAGCATATAGATATTAAACAAATATGTTTAGTGTAAATGGAAACCTCCGTAAAGGGCAATGTTACATAGAGGTTTTCGAAAACAGCAAAACAAGTAGTGAATATCAAAGCAAAAAAGGAGGACAAGAAAAATGTCAAAAATGTTTTTAAGAGTCTCAGATGTAGCTGAAATACTTGGGGTCTCAGAGAGTTACGCCTACAAGCTGATAAGAAAGCTTAACAAAGAGATGAAGGATCTGGGATTTCAGACCATTCAGGGAAGAATAGATACCAAGTTCTTCTATGAGCACTTTTATCAGACAAAGGATTATGAAAGGAGTGAGGAGAATGCCGGTATATAAAAACGATAAGAATGGCACCTGGTATGCAATGGTCCGTTACAAGGACTGGCAGGGTAATAACAAGCAGAAGTGCCAGAGGGGATTCCAAACAAAAAGAGAGGCTGCTGAATGGGAAGCCCAGTTCAAACTGCAAAAATCCTGTGATGTGGATATGACGCTGGAAAGCTTCTATGACCTCTATGTTCAGTATATAAAACCAAGGATAAAGCTGAATACCTGGCTGACAAAAGAAGTAATCTACACGAAAAAAATACTTCCATATTTCGGTAAACGGAAAGTTTCAGAAATAACAGCCACAGATATCATGAACTGGCAGAATGAAATGATGAGCCAGATAGGAAAGGATGGGAAACCATACTCCCAGACATATCTGAAAACCATACACGCAGAATTAAGCGCCCTGTTCAATTTCGCAACCAAGTATTATGAACTCCGTATCAATCCGGCCAGGCTTGCTGGAACAATGGGAATGGAGGAGTCAAAAGAAATGTCATTCTGGACCAAGGAAGAATACTTAAAATTCGCTGAAGCTATCATGGATAAACCGATATCCTACTACGCATTTGAAATACTTTACTGGTGTGGGGTACGAGAAGGTGAACTACTGGCACTTACTCCCGAAGACTTCAACTTCAAAAAGAAGACTCTCAGGATAAACAAATCATTCCAAAGGATTAAAAGCAGGGATGTGGTGACAACACCTAAGACTCCCAAGAGCAACAGAGTCATCAGACTACCGGACTTCCTGTGTGAGGAAATGAAAGATTGTTTAAAGATGTTCTACCATATTCTCCCCAATGACAGGATATTCCAGTCAATGTCAAAACATATTCTTTCAACAGAAATGGAAATAGGCTGTAAAGCAAGCGGTGTAAAAAAGATACGAATCCATGACCTGAGGCACAGCCATGTTTCACTTCTTATCAACCAGGGGTTTACAGCATTGGATATCGGTCAGAGAGTCGGTCATAACTCCGAAAAAATCACTTATCGATACGCTCATATGTTTCCTACAAGGCAGGATGACATGGCAGAGTTTTTAGATAATGCAAGAGATATAAGAGAAGAAAAGGAAGGTGAAGAAAATGTCGGTTAAAAAATTGGACCAAAAGGGCAGATGGAGAAATGTAATCGTTGCTTTCAGGGTTTCCCATGAAGAGGATGTCAGGATTGACCGAGAGGTGCATCTTTCAGGGCTTTCAAAGCAGGATTTCATCTTAAGGAGGCTACTGAACAATGAAGTTGTGATACAGGGCAATCCCAAGGTATATAAAGCCCTTAAAGACGAATTAAAGGAGGTGATGCAGGAATTAAAGAGAATAGAAGCGGGAAAGGAGGTGGATCCGGAACTGCTGAGAATCATTAAGCACATCGCAGATATTCTTGAAGGAATGAAGAAAGATGATGATTGGAAAAAATGAAAAAACCCCTGCTGGAACAGAGGTTTCTTTCAAAAGCCGGAGCTTTCGTATACAAATATGTAACTATTAAAAGTATACCAAGGCTCCCGGCGGTTTTCAACGAAAAACTGACAGGAGGAAAAAAATATTGAATTTATTTGAAAAAGTCAAGGCACTTATCAGTGCAAGAACTGTAATTTCAGATTACGGTGTAAAGATTTCAAAAAACGAAATGGCCTGTTGCCCCTTCCATAATGATAAGCATCCCAGCATGAAGGTAACTGATGATCATTATCATTGCTTTGGATGCGGATCTCACGGGGATGTAATAAGCTTTGTAGCTAGGTTGAAAGGGCTGTCAAACTATGATGCAGCTTGCGAGATTATCAGAGAATACAGCCTGCCTATAGAAACTGAGCATAGCATCAAAGACAAGGAACGAAAGAAATTTCTCAAAAATAAGTCCCAGGAATCCTATGTGACATCAGTTAAGAAACAGTTTTATGGTTGGGTCAATGAAAAGGTTCACGAGCTAAGAGATTGTGAGGAACTAATAGCTGAAACAAAGGAATATATATTGAGAACAGATCCGGGAGTTGCATTAAACTCAAACAGATTTGCCTATATGCTTCAAAAAGAATCAACTATAGGATACTGGCTCCACATCTTATGCATGGGAGATGATGCTGACAAGCGTTCACTCTTCCTTGAAGAAAGGGAGGAGGTGAATAGAATTGCGGCAAATATCAAACGAGCAGGAAATGAAATCCTGGGAAGCAGTAGGAAATGCGTTGGCTGAATCTAAAGATCATACAGTTTCAGAAGTTCTTACGATGGTTGCAAGAGACGAAAAGGACAGAGTTTACCAGACCATAGATAACTGCATGATAGTTCTTAAAAATGATCCGGTCCTTAAAGGTGCTATCTGCCACAATGACCTGACCTGTAAGATGGATCTTCGGAAAGATCTCGGTTGGGGTTTACCTGATGGCGGAGGAATAAGAGATGTTGATATCAATCAAATTGAATGGTACCTGGAAAGAACCTATGGACTTAGAAATTATAAAAATATCAGTAAAGCTCTGACAATCATAGCAAGCGAAAACCACTTCCATCCAATCAAGGAATACCTCGAAGGACTTGAATGGGATGGAGTGAGCAGAATTGCTGATTTTCTCCCGAAATATCTGGGAACTGACAAATCCGATTACACAACTGAAGTAATAACCCTTCTCATGCAGGCGGCAATACACAGGATATATTGTCCCGGCTGTAAATTTGAGATCATGGTATGTCTGGTGGGAGGACAGGGCGCCGGAAAGTCTACGCTCTTCAGGTTCCTGGCCATAAAGGATGAATGGGCATCAGATGACCTGCGACGGCTGGATGATGATTATATCTACCGAAAACTACAGGGACACTGGATCATAGAGATGGCGGAAATGCTTGCAACCATAAACGCAAAAAATGTTGCGGATATCAAATACTTTCTTAGCAAGCAGAAAGACAATTACAAAATCCCTTATGAAGTACATCCTGAGAACAGACTAAGGCAGTGCGTTTTTGTAGGAACAAGTAATACCCTGGATTTCCTGCCATTAGACCGAACCGGAAACAGAAGATTTGCTCCCATACTTGTCCATCCGGAAAGGATTGAAAAGCACATCCTTGAGGATGAGGAAGAATCGCGAGCATATATCGACCAGCTTTGGGCAGAAATGATGGTTCTCTACAAGAATACCAAGCACCATAAGCTGAAGCTTTCAAAAGAGACAGAAGAGTACCTAAAGAACATGCAGAAGGATTTTATGCCGGAAGATACAAAGGTCGGAATGATTCAGACATGGCTGGATGAATGTACGGAAACTCATGTATGTTCGATGATGATCTTCAAAGAAGCACTGCACCATGAAAATGATGAACCAAAGCAGTGGAAACTCCGCGAGATAAACGACATCATGAATAATAGCATTAACGGCTGGAGTTCTGACAAACAGCACCGCTTTGAAAAATATGGTCAGCAGCGAAGCTGGAAAAGGAACGGATGTGAAGATGGATTCATACCGGTACCGGACAATGTAAAGCTTCCATTCGACTGATGATGTGAAATAGTTTTTATGAGGTCCGTTTACAAAATTCGTTTACAAGGATCTGTAAACAAAGAATTTAAACATTACGTTGACAAGAAAACGGCGAAAATACGAGGTTTAAGAGCCTGTAAACGATGTAAACGGACTTTTTGCAAAAGATCTTTACCGGAAATATTTGTAAACGCGCTATGTAAACGGGAATTCAAATATTCCGGTGAAGATGCACTCGATTCCCTTGAGGCAATCATCTAATCATGGCGTCAGATCAATGCCGAGTGCTCAAGGAAATCGAAGCCCTCCGCAGGAGTCCACCGGAAGGTCTAAGCTCCGCTTTAACAGGAGCTATGCAAAGGTCCACCAGACCTGAAGCAGCCCTCGGAGAGCGCCTAAGTTTTGATACGAAGTGTCAAAACTAATAAGGCGTTACTCTTGGAAAGAGTAACAGAATCCGGCAGAAACGCTGGCCCTGAACATTGACATAAAACAACGATGAAAGCGAGGTGAGGAATAGTGGCAAAGACATTATCGTTTGTAAAAGGCAAAGGAAGTCTACGACACAATAACAGAGATTTTGTGGCAAGCAACATAGATAAAGACCGGCTCCAATGGAATAGATATTATATACAACAACCATTGAAAGAAGCCTATCAGGATATATTCGGGAAAGCGGTAGATGACTATAATTCCAAGCAAAAGAGGAATGATCGAAAGATCGATGATTATCTTAATAAGATTAAAAACTCCGGGAACAAAGAAAAGCAGTTCTATGAGATAGTGGTTCAGGTTGGAAAAAAAGACGATACGGGTGTTATTGATGAAAATGGAAATCTTTCAGAAACTGCAAAACAGGCACAGGAAGTACTGGATGAATATACCAGGACCTTCCAGGAACGGAATCCGAATCTGATACTATTCAATGCAGTACTTCATATGGATGAGGCAACTCCTCATCTGCATCTTGACTACATCCCTGTGGCACATGGATATAAGACTGGACTTAAAACCAGAAACAGCCTGACTAAAGCATTTCAGGAAATGGGTATAGCCCCGGCAGTTTCAAAAACAGATACCGAAACCATGCACTGGCAGGAACGCGAGCGGAAGCATCTCATGGACTTATGCCAGGATAAAGGTATAGAGATCGAGGTCCTGGGCGTGGAAAGGGACAGCTATTCCATTCCGGAGTATAAACAGGCCATGCGAGAGAAAGAATCTGCCGAGGCAGAGGTTGAAATACTTAAATCTGAGAAAATTGAAATAACTGAAGCTATCGCC
>ALYD01000059.1 GCA_000513555.1 Lachnospiraceae bacterium JC7 | reverse complement strand
TCATTGTTTTCGGCAACCAGTTCATAACTGAAGGCACTGTGCTTTTTCATGACTTCAAACTCTTCCGGAGTAAGTCTTGCGGGCTTGTTCAATATTTCCGGAGGGACCTTTGTCTTCCCGATATCATGTAAAAGTCCGGCCATGCCTATCTCGAATATTTCTTTGTTGCTCTTTTTCTGTTCTTTGGCTATGACCATTCCGATAATAGCCACATCCACGCTATGTTTGAATGTGTACTCATCACTGCATTTTAGAGCATTGATATTCAGAGCCACAGCATTATTTTTTTCTATAGCATTTACGAGATCATCGGTTATACCTGATGCTGCCTTTGCAATTTCCTGACTTTCGGGGTTCTGATATATTAGTTCGATACCTTTGGCGATACGTTTTTTACCGTTGATTCAAGAACTACAGTTGGCGGATCGGATTTTCTCAGGTTCTTCACCATATATTGAGCGGCAGTGGACAGAGATCCTTTTTTATCCTCCTGTCCTACCTGTATAGTTACATTACGTACTCCGCTTTTAATCAGTTCGTTTATAGCATATTTATTGACCAAAGTGCCCGGTTCAATGAGATGCCGGCCCAATCGGTCCTCGATAGGTTTTCCTATAACCATTCCTATCTTTAGTTTTTCAATAGGGATTTCTACGTACTTTACCATATATGCCTCAGTCAAAATAAGGGTGCTGTAAAAGAGCGATATACTCACTATTGTATTTTTTAATAATACTATATTTTATCATAATTACGGCGATATAAACAGATTCTTGAAATTGAACTTTACAAGATTGAGGATTGATTGCAAAAGTCCATATATCGTTATATTTTGTAAGGTCATAGCTATATACTCTTAATTACCTGTAGATTTATAATCAATTTAAGTAAAAAATAAGAGAGGTATGGATATAACATTGGCAGGAATCATGCCATATCCAAATAGAATATGAATACACTGGTAAAGAAGAGAGGATTTACAGCTGTTGCAGGAGTAATAGTTTTAGCACTCTTGGTTTTCTGTCTGAAATATATTCTTTCAACAGCACTTATTTTAGGGTTGGGCTTTTATGATATGGTAAAGCCATATGAAAAGCAGACAGGAATTGAAAGCTATGACAAAGAGTATTTACTAAGAGAATATGGCTCTGATCTGGACAGTGGTTTGTTCGTTTTTCCTGATGATACCGATAATGCACTTACAGCCACTTACGAATCAACTTTAAAAACCGGATTATTCGATACTGATGGAAGTATCTTCCTTACAGCCACTTATACTGATGAGAATTTCGAAAAAGAAATAGAGCGTCTTTCCAATATAAGCTGTACTGTGTTTGATACTGATGCAGAAGACAGCGATTATCACACATCAGATATTATATATGATACCACGATGTATAATTATCCGGCCTATGTTGCATCAGATGGATATGATTATGTCTATGAATATGCATTAGCCGATTCTGAGAACAACAGGATAATTTACGTATTGTTGTCTTATCCGGCTGATCTGATAAATGGTGCAGGGCTGATCGACCATATGGATTATTTAAAGAAGGACAAAGGGGCATATATTACAAATTATGGTTCTGCTCTCGAAAAATTCTCAATATACAGTTTTAGCTTCTCTGAGGGCATTTGGAGCGAATACTCTCCTGAGGATGAAAACCACCCGAGAATAGGAAAAAAATAGAGTGCAAAATCAAAGAACGCTATAGGGGCATAGACCTTTATAGCGTTCTTTTTTTTATTGTAAATCTGTTTGCTATGGTGAATAACTATACTGAAGAAATCGTATCAATCAAAAGATACACCGAGCTTGGTAAGTTCAGCCTTTATCGTACTAATGTCTTCATCAGTGCCATCCATATCCACCTTGGCGATCAGCGGAACGTCGTAAGCCTCTGAAATCTTTACAGCAGCAAAGTTAAATGTATCTGCGTGTCTTTCCATGCTGCCGCTGCCTACAACAGCTCTTACTCCAGGATTAGACTGAAGGAAAGTTTCAACGATCTTTGGAATGATGCCTTTTCCATCTGAATATGTAAAAATAACATATTCACCATCGATTTTCTCGGTTCCGTCTACAATTTTTAATGCGTCAGTAATACCGAGTCTTTTGATAATACCTTCAACGTGTCCCATTCTTGATGCATAAGCAATCTTCATAGCTATACCTTCTTTCTTTTTTACAAACTCCCGTTTTATATATGGTCAGCATGATAAAGCTGAAGCCATATATAAAATATGCATTAAGTACTTTTTATTTTACAAACCCTATATCGACTCAGATGAAATATTTATCACTTTATATTCTTTTGTGGCTGAGATATGTATGGAAACGTATCCTTTTTGAAGAAAAGAAGATCAGTCAGATTGACATAAATGGATGGCATGCGGAGATTGAAAGATTACAGGCTTCGTACCATGCAGAATATGAAACCTACAAGAATCTGAATGCGGAAATAAAGACACTGCGGGATATTAACAAGTTTATAGATGAGGCAATTCGCGGAGACAAGCCTAAGAAAAGGGAGGAGTTTGTAAGATGAGGAATGATGTCAATAATAAAAATTGTGATCTGAGATTTGATTATTTTTACGGAAAAGAAGATTTAAGCAATCTTTATAAAGGTGGATTTATCAGATTGCCTAAGAGTTTGTTTAATGAAGAGAAATATAGAAATTTGAATAATGATTCAAAATATCTTTACTGCCTGATGCTGGACAGAAGGTCTTTGTCAGAGATGAATGGATGGAGGGATGAATATGGGGAGGTTTATATTTATTACACAATCGAAGAGATTCAAAAGGAGTTAGGTTGCGGCAATAAAAAAGTGAGCAGATTGCTGAAAGAATTAGAACAGTGTCACCTGATAAAAAGGTGCCATCAGGGGTTGGGGTATCCGAATAGGATTTTAGTAAAAGATATTATAAAAAGGCCGGATTTCGTCTCAGAGACTGTGGGATAGGGAACGAAGGAAGGTGTTTACGATGAGAGATTTATTTTGATAATAAGGAATACAATGTAGCATTTTCCAGGTGCATTAACACAATGATGGAGCTTATTCAGAAATATGGGCCTATGATGTTGAAAGAGTGGAATTCTGCTATACCTTTTGAATATGTTATATGCGGTATTTTTATTGACAGAGACAAAAGTTCTTACATCACGAAAGACAGGTTGAAACAGTTTTATAGGAAGCTTTCTTCTTAATTTTTGAAAATCACGTCTTTGTGTCGTATTCAAATTGACACAAAGACGCGTTGCTGGTTATTATTGTATTGTGCCAATGTGAAAATGACATAGAGGAGACCAATTATGACTCTTGAAGAAGCTTTGAAAATGATAGAAAAACTTGAAAACGAAAATAAAGCATTAAAGAAAGAACTCGAATACTATCGGAATCGTAAAGTCAGTGGAAGAAAAAAACATGATGATAAATGGCTACAGAAATATAGAGATTTTGAGATCTTATACGAGTCCGGAAAAACCATGGTGGAGATAGTGGAGATGAGTGATTTTAGCAGGAGAACTGCTTACAGGTTCAAGGAATACTATGACAGGATACACGGTGGAGAAAGGGAATAGGAACATGAGTGATGAAAAGTCGGTAGAAATTGCAATTGTTACAGAAGAAAGCATAAAAGACAAAATATATGATGTTCGCGGCCATAAAGTAATGTTAGATGTTGACCTCGCGGAAATATACGGATATGAGACAAAGAACTTTAACCGTCAGGTAAAGAATAATTCAGAAAAATTCGAAGGCGAAGATTTCATGTTTAAACTAACAACAGAAGAGGTTCGAAACTTGAGGTGCAAAAATTTCACCTCAAGTTGGGGCGGTTCAAGATATAAACCTTTTGCATTTACTGAGCAGGGAATATATATGTTGATGACAGTATTAAAGGGACCTGTTGCGGTACAACAAAGTAGAGCGTTGATTCGAACATTCAAAGCCATGAAAGACTATATTATTGAGAATCAGAATCTTATTGATCAAAGGCAGCTCCTTCAGTTGTCCATGCTGACGGCAAAAAACAATAACGATATAGCTGCCATGAGCCATAATCTGAAAGTGGTTGAAAAACAGATGGCAGAGGTTGTAGGAGAATTGGGTGAGGTGGTAAGGAAATCAGATATTTCAGGAGTGATGATTGATTTCGGTAATCCACATGTCCGTAAAGGGATTCTGTTATTGAACGGTCAGCCTGTTGAGGCAGACTTGGGATATAGTCAAATATATAGTCAGGCAAAAAAGTTTATTTATGTTATCGACAATTATATCGGACTAAAGACATTAGTATTATTGAAAGCAGTTCCTGCTTCGGTAGATGTGACAATTTTTAGTGATAATTTGATGGGAGGCCTCCATCGACTGGAGTATGAGGACTTTCATAAAGAATACCCTCAGGTCAAGATTAAATTCAAAAAACTTGTGGTGAATTCCATGACCGATACATCGTGTTGGACTATGGAATGGATGATGAGATTATATTTCATTGTGGAGGATCTTCAAAAGATGCAGGTCAACGTATCACAACTGTAGAAGAGATTCAAGAGAAGAGCGAATATCATAATCTGATAAATCGCATCATGAATAATCCGGATTTAAAGTTGAAGTAGCGGGAGGTAAGTAGGTGAGAAAAAGGGAAAAATGGCATACCATTTAAAGCGGTGAAGATCGAGAGCAGAGAAACGGCTCAGAATGCGCCGACGCCGATCACCACATATGCTCTGTTCTGTGATGGAGAGTATGTCACGAACGAACAAATGAACGATAAGAAGTTCCTGAAGCTGGTGAACGGATGAATCTGCTTCAGACTGTAAGACTCATTTTATTTATGCAAACAAAATGGGAAAGAAATATCTGAAAAGATACAGGAAATACTTCCATGAACCGGATATAAGAGAATATAATATGCAACATGAGCAGTGGCTGCTAGAGGACAATGAATATACAGTACCGGTGCTTGCTGCGATAGATGAATTCATGTATACGCCTGTATAAGAATATCATAATAAGAAAGCTAAAAAGAAAGAAGGCATAAATTATATCGAAATGAGAGAAAAGGGGAATCATGAATCTTTCAAATAAAGAAATAAACGATTATTATATGCAGGCAGTGGAGGATTTCAAGGAAAGTCATCCGGAGTGGATATGTACCGTAAAGGACGGAGTGCTGATAATACAGCTGAATGCATATAGTTGGAAAGATTTTGTCGGATATCGTTTGTCGAGTGAACAAAGGCGATACAGACATATTGTCATTATAAAGAATAACGGAACAGTCATAGATCATGATTTATTTGTATCTGAGGAAAATGTAATCGGCTTGGGAAAAGCCAGAATCTCAAAGAGCATGTTCCTTGGAGAAAGTGGAAGTTTCAGTTACCAAATAGACCCAAATAAGGATGCAGAAAGCGAATGCCAGGAACAAACAGATAAAGGAATAAAGGAATTCAATGTCCAAAAGTTCATTTGTGAATATTTTAAGGACAGAGGATTAATCTTTTATTCCCCTACTCGTCTATGGATAGGAATTAGTTTTATGTTTTTTTCGATAGTGGCCGGAATAATCATATTAAGGTTTGTTCCATACCTCCCATGGATGTTTTGGGGTTATCTGGCAGTATTTTTTCTTATGGGATTATATTTTGTAGCTAACTGCAGGCAGGCTATCAATACGCTTAAGATTGCGGGAGTTACATTTATTGGTGTTGCGTTGGCATTTCTTTCATTTTGGCCTTTATTTGCCGGAGATTTATTTTTTAAACTGATCTTTGGCTTTTTCATAGTGTTGTTTCTGCCTTTAGGGATAGCCATTTATTCTGCCGGAAACAAATGTTCTTGAAAATTTTTGCAATCCGAGTATAATAAAAAACAAAACTAAGGTTCTTTTTATACAAGGGGCATTGAGATGAAGTATCAAGCCAAGAGCAAAGCATATATTATTGAGAATGGTTGGAGAATCATTGAAGTACAGATCATCAATGAGAGCGATGATTTCTATTTAGTGAGATTCCCGTCCGGTGGAGGTATACGAGTCAATGGCAAGAGGTTGTATGACACTATAGAGGAAGCTGAGAAAGTTGTAGAAGAGCGGCAAAACCGGATAAGTACGAAGATAGAGCATCCACGACCAGCACGAAAAGACAGCACATTCCATTCTCCTCATTTCTACGGATGGATCTAATTGAAGGAGCAGAGAAATGAATGGATTTTCACAACCTAAAAAAGTAGATGTAATATGTCAGTGCAACACCGATGGAAAGATTAT
>ALYD01000058.1 GCA_000513555.1 Lachnospiraceae bacterium JC7 | reverse complement strand
TTAATATCATATGAAAGGAGATATTTCCAATGGCAAACATTAAATCCGCTAAGAAGAGAATCCTTGTTGCAGCCACAAGATATGAGCGTAACAAGTCAATTCGTTCAGAAGTTAAGACATACATCAAGAGAGTATCCGCAGCGGACCAATGGCAGATACGTATATACCTGGGATGGATTTTGATGATAATGCCAGGGCTCTGTTTGAGTATGCGCTTTCCGCCGGCTTTGATAAAAAGTATAAGCTTGTGTGGATCGTTAAGAATCCGTCAGAATTTGAGTCTAAATATCAGCAATACAAGAATGTTCTTTTCCTGTCATGGGATGATGCTGATTCTGATGTTGTTAGCAAACGTGACACTTTCTTTCATTACCTGTGTCTCTCAAAGTTCCTTTTTATGACGGATTCCTATGGATATGCTCTCGGGTGCAGAACTGATCAGATTCGAGTCATGCTCTGGCATGGATGTGGTTTTAAGACAAGGCTTGGATTTAAGCCGAATGAGCATAACTATGAATACATGACAGTGACAGGGGATGAGTATGCAAGGACATACGCTAAGGTATTTGGTCTCCGTGATGATCAGATGCTTGTGACGGGATATCCGAGGGTTGACTACATTTTTCATCCGTATACGAAATGGCAGGAGAAGCTTAACATAAAACCGGCGAAGAAATATGTGTTCTGGTTGCCTACATTCAGAAACACCAGTAAACCGGGGCTGGAAAGGCATGATCACACAAAGCCAAAAGGCGAGACAGGCTTTCCGGTTGTTGCTTCTCTTGATGAGATGTGGTCTTTAAATGATCTTTTATTGAAAAAAGATGCGGTTATGCTCATAAAGCTTCATCCGTTCCAGGACAGAAAGATGATTTGTGATATGTCTGAGTTTTCTAATATTCAGTTGATTGAGAATGATAGTCTCCTGAAGGCAGATATTCACATCAATCAGGTTCTGGGATATGCAGATGCGCTTATCAGTGATTATTCTTCTGTGAGTGTGGATTATCTTGTCACGGACAGGCCTGTTGGTTTTACATTGGATGATGTGGAAAGCTATGGGAAAGAGAGAGGATTCTTCTGGCCGGATGTAAAGCCGCATCTTCCCGGTAAAGAGATATATGGATTTAATGAGCTTTACGCTTTTATCAGAAATACACTTGAAGGCTTGGATCCGGGCGCAGAGAAAAGGCACTCCATTTGTGATGAGATGCAGAAATATAAAGATGATCACAACAGTGAGAGGGTATTTAAGGCACTTGGTATTGAGGTGTAGATACTATGAAGACCGTTATTACATATGGAACCTTTGATCTTTTCCATGAGGGGCATTACAACATCTTAAAAAGAGCCAAGGAACAGGGGGATTACCTGATTGTTGGAGTTACAACGGAAGGGTATGATAATTCCAGAGGAAAGCTGAATATCGTGGAACCCCTTGAGGTTCGAATAGAGCATGTCAAGGAGTGCGGTTTTGCAGACAAGGTCATAATTGAAGATCATATGGGTCAGAAGATAGAGGATATTCAGAAATACCATGTGGATACCTTTGTTATTGGCTCGGACTGGCTTGGCAAGTTTGACTATCTGAAGGAATACTGTGAGGTAGTATATCTTGAGAGGACGAAAGGTGTTTCTAATACACTGAAGAGGTCTGAGGAGTTCCGGCTTATCCGTATCGGTATCGCGGGAAGCGGAAGGATTGCAGGAAGATTTGTAAAAGAGGCAAGATATGTCAGCGGTGTTCATGTAGAGGGAGTCTACAATCCTCACATAGAGAGTGCCGAACGATTTGCGAGGGAGAATGAACTTGATTTTTATGAAGATGATTACGACAGGTTTCTTGAAAGGGTAAATGCGGTATATATTGCTACTCCTCATGAAACTCATTATGAATATGCTAAGAGGGCTTTGGAATGTAGAAAGAATGTACTGATTGAAAAACCTATGGTACTTAAAAAGAGTGATGCGGAGGAACTATTTGCCATAGCTAAGGAACGAGGCTGCATAATAATGGAAGCCATCAAAACAGCTTATGCTCCCGGTTTCATAAGATTGGTAGGAATGGCAAAGAGCGGTATCATAGGAGAAATCAAGGACGTGGAGGCTTGCTTTACTAAGTTGACGGGCGACAACACCAGGGAACTAATGGATACTAGGTATGGCGGAAGCTTTACTGAGCTGGCAAGCTATACGCTCCTGCCGATTATCAAACTTCTCGGAAAAGATTATAAGAATATCCGTTTCAATTGTAATTATATGAAGAATGGTTTGGATGGATATACAAAGGTTTACATTGAGTATGAAGATGCGCAGGCTACGTCAAAGACAGGACTTAAGGTCAAATCGGAAGGGCAGCTTGTAATATCCGGGACATCCGGTTATATAAAGGTGGCTGCTCCGTGGTGGCTGACAAGAGAGTTTGAAATCTGTTATGAGGATACATCTTTGAATGAGAAACAATATATACAGTTCAAGGGAGATGGTCTGCGCTATGAGATCAGCGATTTTGTAGCTACTGTAAACGGATATGGAAACAATGATTTCAAACTGACCAGAGAGGAATCTCTGGTTATAGCGGAGATTATGGAGAAATTTCTTGTGGAATGCAGAAGTGGTTTTTGTGACAGTTCATCTTAGGAGGGGACGAGTATCCCTATATCAGCCGTATGACCTATACCAAGGAACAGTAGATGTTTATATCCGGAGACGGTAAGCCGATATTTAATACGGAATGGTTACGTTTCGCATTAAATATCGGCATATTTTTGTTATAAGAGGAGTGAAGATTTACTTTATGAGACGGCAGGAAAAAAAGGTCTTACTTGATCTGATTCGATCATTTCGGGAGACGCATAAGGAATTAAATGATTATATCGTAAAGAAAGATAAATCTGCCATTCAGTATATACTATCGGTTTGTCAGGAGGCCGCGGTTAAAATAGGCACATGTATAGAACAGTCCGAAGGAGAAGGGACTGTGGCAGTTCAACAATTGGAGGAATATTGTAAGGCGGTATATGGCATATTTCAGAAATTGAATGAAGAGATAGCAGTGGATCCGGTACAGGAGATAACCAGCTTGCAGAGAACAATTGATTTTGTGGAGGACTATGTCCGAAATCATATCTCTGCCAGAAGTGAGATTGTGTTCTTCCCTTATAAAGCCTCCATGTGGGACTCCTTTGAGAGTGTATGGAAGGCGGCAACAGCAGATCCTTATGTAGATGCTTACGTTGTACCTATACCATATTTTGATCGTAATTCCGATGGTACGGCAGGTGAGATGCATTATGAAGGCGAATTGTTTCCGGATGATGTTCCTGTAATCAGTTATCGGGAGTATGACTTAAAAAAACGTCATCCTGATGTTGCGTATATACATAATCCATATGATGAGTTTAATACTGTCACAACAGTGGATCCACGTTTTTATTCATATGAGTTAAAAAAATATGTAGATATACTTGTTTATATTCCTTATTGTGTCAATCCCGGAGTTATGGGGGAAGGCGGCGCTTCATTAAGTGTATATGGTCATGCTGATTATATCCTTGCACAGGCACCTTTGTTCAGAAGCTTATTTGATCCATCTGTTCCCGATGAAAAGTTGCTTTTCATGGGCTCCCCTAAGTTTGACAGTGTGATCGAAAGGTGTAAATCTTCTTGCCCTATGCCGGAGCTTTGGGAAGAGTGCGCAAGAGGACGTAAGATATATTTTTATAATACAAGCATCAGCGGTATGCTTGTAAATACAAGAGCTTTCATTAATAAGATGAATTATGTCTTTGAGACATTCAGGAAGCATCCGGATGTTTGTTTGTTATGGAGACCGCATCCACTTCTTGATGCTACATTTAAGTCCATGAGACCGGCGTTCTATCAGTCTTTTCTTGAGTTGAAGGAGAGGTTTATTTCTGAAAAAACAGGTATCTATGATGACACACCTGATGTTACAGGTACGATTTCACATTCCTATGCTTATATAGGTGAGATCGGTTCAGCTGTCACAGCTCAGTTTGGAATCGTAGGAAAGCCCATATTCATTCTTGATGATTATGTGGAAACATTACCTGAAGAAGAAAATATTAAAAAAGGTATATCGTACTTTTTATTTTCGGATCATAAAAACAGTCTTAAATATCTGATTACAGATGGGAATAAGCTGTTTATTGATATAGAGGATAATTATAAATACAAGTATGTGACTGCACTTACTGATTACATAGCTGAGGGCTGGTATACCTACGCAGTAGAGATAAATGGATGTATATATTGCTGTGGTAATTATGCGCAGGATATAGTTGTGGTCAAAGATAACAGGATCGTAAAGAGAATCGAGTTTAAGAATAAAATTTCAAGAAGCAAGGCTTTCTATGCATTTCATACCTATGGCGAATGTATTTATCTTATTCCCGAACTGTATGGCTCTATAGTAAAGTATGATACTGTCCTTGATAAAGTAACATACTATGATGGTTATAAGGAAGATTTCAGCAAAAATATATTTGGACAACATTTGCTGGGCGGTACTTGTATCTATAAAAACTATTTACTTATGGCTTCGCCAACAAATCATGATATTCTGGCATTTGACCTGTTGCTGGATAAGTTTTTATTTATCACCATAGAGGAAGCTTCGGATGACGAAATATGCGGCTGTAACGTACTTGTTCCGGATGAATCTGACGGGGCAGTGTGGATTTTGCCCTACAATGGTAAGGAAATAAGGAGATGGTACCCTGAAAGCGGTAAGGTCCAGGTTTACGATAACATTCCTGCAGCATTTAGCTGTGCTGAGTTTCAAAACGGAAAGATAACTGAGCTCTTACCGTTTAGTTCTGCGGCGGTATCCCGAAGATATATGGTGATGTCTCCTTTATGGGGCAACAGGTTCCTGAAGCTTGATAAAGCAAGCGGAGAGATATCTGTATGGGAGCCTGGGCTCAAATTACCGGATAAACCCTTAAGCTGTTATTATCACAACAGCAATAGAGCGATTTTTATTGCTCCCATAGGGGAAGAAAATGTACAGGATGCAGTTTGGCTTCTTTTTTCCTATAATGACCGCACACTTTATAAGGTGAATATAGATACTGATGAAATCACTGAGATGCCGATAGAATTTGACATTGGCGAACTGAAACAGCATGCCTGTGGTTTTGGCAGGTATACTCATGAACTTAAATACTGTATGGTGGAAAATGTATTTAATTCTCTGAGTGATTTTCTAGAGGACAATACGATAGGGACAAAATTTGATAAAAAATCGGAAATTATGGCATTTAATGAAATTGTAGCCAATAACGATGGCACATGCGGTCAAAAGGTACATGAATTCATAATGGAAAAGCTGGAATTTAAAACGAAGAGATAGGGGTGGTTAGTGTTTTGGGAGGATCATAGGGATTATGGGAATAAAGGTTGCAGATTATATAAAAAAAATTGACAGAGATGATATCTCGATTCATATTCCACAGGAGGTATTGGCAGAAAATAAGGATTGTTCGAAGGGAGTACTTCTTTTCTCTCATGAACTGTCAAAAACCGGAGCTCCGATTCAAATGCTGGAATTGGCTGTAATGCTACGTGACCTTGGATATCAGCCACTGATTTTTTCGTTATCTGAAGGAGATCTAATTAGAGAATATATGGATATAGGAATACCTGTAATATGTGTGGCAGGTACGGAGGTATCTGTAGAATGGCTGGATGAATTGGTGAAAGAGTTTGATTTGATTTTTATCAATACATTGCTTATGTCTGATTACGTCAGGTACTTGGCTAACGGTTCAAGACGTATATTCTGGTGGATACATGAGAATTCATATTTATTTGATGACTATTATTGTTCTAATAATCCTGATATTTCCAATTTTAAAATTCTGGCAGCCAGTGAAAAAGTCAGAAATAATATTGCTAAATATATGAAACGAGAATCGGATATTCTAAATGTATATATTGAAGACTATGGAATATCTGATAGAAAATCATCAGACAAAATCACTTTTCTTTGGGCGGGTACTATTGATTTTAACAAGGCACCTGAAATATTCATCAGGGCAATATTATGTCTTCTGGAAGATTATATAGATAAGGCCGAATTTATTATAGTAGGACATAGCTGTAAAACTAGTGAGTTCAATGAGTTAAAAGAAATACTTTCTTACAGTATTCCTAACGTTCGTCTAATTAATGCAGTTAATCACCGTGAGTTTTTGAATCTTATGGATACAGTAGATGCAGTTGTTATTACTTCTATTGAAGAGTCAACAAGTGTAGTTGCTGTAGAAGGGCTCATGAAAGGAAAAGTAGTAATCTGTTCAGAAGGATGTGGAGTTACAAAGTACATTAAAGATGGAGAAAATGGATTTGTTTTTCCTGTACGTGACTTTGAAAAGCTGTCAGAGAAGCTAAAATTTGTAATTGACAATAATGAAAATCTTAATGATTTACGTTGTTCCGGAAGAAGCATTTATGAGAAGTACTATTCGTTTGATATTTTCAGACAAAAACTGAAATGTTTAATAAACGACTTCGAAGATAAATCGTGTCCCCCGCACTCTTCGTCTAATTAGAGTATGTCTTAAAACTTGGCGATTACTATGAAAAAAAGGTAACTCTTAATAAAACTGTTTATATGCCGATAGAATAAGTGACAGAAACTTGTTCTATCGGCTTTTTATGTTGGAGCAGTGAATATAACTGTTATCGGTATATTTATTTTCGGAGAAGCCTATGAAACGTATAGACAGTTT
>ALYD01000057.1 GCA_000513555.1 Lachnospiraceae bacterium JC7 | reverse complement strand
CACGATTAAAATGAAGATATTTAGCTGTTGACTTTTTAAAAAAAGTTTGCTAAATTATCTAGGCAATGTGCAGTTTTTAATGCGCAATTAAGATTTTGGCCCGGTGGCTCAGTCGGTTAGAGCGCCGCCCTGTCACGGCGGAGGTCGTCGGTTCGATTCCGTCCCGGGTCGCTAGTAATCAGAAGATTACTACAATTAAATAAAGAATGGATGGGTTCCCGAGTGGCCAAAGGGGGCAGACTGTAAATCTGTTGTCACTGACTTCGGTGGTTCGAATCCACCCCCATCCATTAGAAGTTCTTAGGAACTTCACAGTTGTTTTCAACTGAATGGGGTCTTAGCTCAGCTGGGAGAGCATCTGCCTTACAAGCAGGGGGTCACAGGTTCGAGCCCTGTAGGCCCCATTAATTTTTGAAAATGACATAAACAGAATATCGCGGGATGGAGCAGTCTGGTAGCTCGTCGGGCTCATAACCCGAAGGTCGTAGGTTCAAATCCTTCTCCCGCAACGATTCGAGATCACCATAGCGGTGATCTTTTTTTTATTATTATAAAAAATTTTGAAGATCATCTGATTATGAGCTCTGTTATAATCACTACCTACTCGATTGAAAAACCACTTGTATGCTTGTATAATTTATAAAGTTATAGCGAGAACTAATTTAAATAAAATATTGGAAAGGAGAAGTTGAATATGAGGATAGGAATGTTAACCAGCGGCGGAGACTGTCAATCATTGAATGCAACCATGAGAGGTGTGGGAAAAGCATTATTCAATACCTGTGAAAATCTTGAAATATTTGGTTTTGAAGATGGATATCAGGGCCTTATATATTCTGAATATCATAAAATGGAACGTTCAGACTTCTCCGGAATACTGAATATAGGCGGAACCATACTTGGGACATCCAGAACTCCTTTTAAACAGATAAGGGAAACGGATGAAAATGGTTTAGATAAAGTTGAAGCCATGAAACATACATACAGGCAACTCAGATTAGATTGTCTTGTGGTATTGGGAGGAAATGGTTCGCTTAAAACTGCAAATCTTCTGGTTCAGGAAGGATTAAATGTTATTGCATGTCCAAAGACCATAGATAATGATCTTTGGGGGACTGACATGACTTTTGGATTTCATTCAGCTGTAAATATCGCTACAGAAGCGATTGACTGTATACATACAACTGCAGCTTCTCACAAAAGGGTGTTTATAGTTGAGATCATGGGGCACAAAGTCGGTCTAATGACATTATATGCAGGTCTTGCCGGTGGTGCTGATATTATACTGATTCCTGAAATACCATATCACCTTGATGTTATATGTAATAAAATTTCCGAAAGATATAATCGTGGATCCAAGTTTTCGATAATTGCTGTGGCAGAAGGTGCCATATCATATGAAGATTCATTATTATCCAAGAAGGAATATAAAAAGAAATTAGCTAACAGGTCATATCCATCTGTATCTTATGAGCTTGCAGATCAGGTGTTAAAGAAAACAGGTATTGAAGTAAGAGTAACAGTTCCCGGACATACACAAAGGGGAGGTGCACCTGTTCCGTATGACAGAGTTCTGGCAACACGTTTTGGAGTAGAAGCGGCAAAGCTTGTAAAAAACGGTGATTACGGAAATATGGTAGCACTGGTAAACGGAGATATAGTTAAGGTTCCCCTTAAAGATATTGCGGGCAAGCTTAAGACAGTGGATCCAAAGTCACAGATCGTAAATGAAGCCAAACTTTTAGGTATATCGTTTGGAGACTGACAGATTTTTATAATATAAATGTTACAAATGAGGTTTTTAATTGAGTTACACTGCATTATACAGAAAATGGCGATCACAAACGTTTGATGAGGTAAAAGGTCAGGAACCGATTACCGAAGCATTTAAAAATCAGATAAAAACCGGACGAATAGGTCATGCATATTTGTTCTGCGGAACCAGAGGAACGGGAAAAACATCAGTAGCCAAGATATTTGCGAGAGCTGTTAACTGTCTGAATCCTGTAAACGGAAATCCATGTAATGAGTGCGCTGTATGCAGGTCCATACTAAATGATTCAAGTATGAACGTTATGGAAATGGATGCTGCATCAAATAACGGTGTAGATGATATCAGACAGATAAGAGATCAGGTTCAGTATCCGCCTGTGGATGGAAAATACAAGGTATACATCATTGATGAGGTACATATGCTCAGTCAGGCTGCATTCAATGCATTTTTAAAGACATTGGAAGAGCCGCCAGAGTATGTTATTTTTGTATTGGCCACAACAGAACCAAATAAGCTTCCCATTACCATTTTATCCAGATGCCAGAGATATGATTTTAAACGTATTTCAACAGAGACGATAGCAGGAAGACTAAGAGAAATATCGGATGCTGAAAACATTGATGTTGAAGATGAGGCATTGAGCTATATTGCAAGAATAGGCGATGGGTCAATGAGAGATGCTGTATCGTTATTGGATCAGTGCTCTGCGTTTCAATTCGATCACAGGATAAAATATGAGGATGCGTTAGATATACTTGGTTCTGTGGATACCTCAGTCTTTTCCGATGTTATAAGATCATTAAATGAAAAGGATATTAAAAGCATTCTCGACATCATTTCAAAGGTCATAGAACAGGGAAGAGAAATAGGTCAGTTCGTATCGGATTTGATCATGTATATAAGAAATCTTCTTTTGGCAAAGAATGTTGATAATCTGCAGGGACTTGTGGATATGTCAAAAGAAAATCTTGAACGTCTGAAAAGTGATTCCAGGCTGTTTTCCATCACTGAGCTGTTAAGATTTATCAGAATGCTCAGTGAATTAAGTAATCAAATGAGATATTCCACCCAGAAGCGTATATTGCTTGAAACTACACTTATGAAGCTGGCGTATCCGGAGACGGATGCAACACTTGATGGTCTGAATGCAAAGCTTAGTGAGATAAAAAGGGAAATATCGAATTTTGATATTAATAGCATTAACTTTGATAAGGTAATGACCGCGAAAGATGAAATAGGCTCGGTTTCAAGTGAGCTTAGTAGATCAAATACGCCTTCAAAGGTCACATTACCAAAGGCACAATATGATGATTTACAACTGCTGAAGAAGGATTGGAGAAATATTTGTATTGCCGTTCCTTCATCGGTAGTTTCAGTTGCGCTTAGAGACACTTTTGTAAAACCAAATAAAGACCGGGATGGAATGGTCATAGTAACCAGAAGCAGAGGCAGCTATAAAATTATTTCAGAACCCGATTCAAAGGATATGTTATGTAAAGTTGTCGAAAACAGATATAATAAATCAATAAAATTCAGTACAGAGCTGTCAGAGGAAAAAGAAAACTCGACTATATATGTAACTGAAGATGATTTAAATAAAATAAATATCAATATAGAAATAGAAGGGTAAAGGTAATTAACATGGCAAAACATGGTGGATTTCCTGGTGGAATGCCGGGTATGAATATGAACAATCTTATGAAGCAGTATCAGCGTATGCAGAGAAAGCTCGAAGAAACTCAGGAGGAGCTGGCTAAAAAAGAATATGTCGGCCAGGCTGGCGGCGGAGCCGTAAAGATCACTGTAAGTGGTGAAAAGAGAGTTTTAAAGGTTGAGATCGATAAGGATGCTGTGGATCCAGAGGATGTTGAGACATTGGAAGATATGATCCTTGCCGCTGCAAATCAGGCATTGGGAGAGGCTGATGAAGACTCCCAGTCACAGATGGGTAAGTTAACCGGAGGACTTGGTTTTTAATGGAATATTTTTCTAAGGATATTTCAAGACTGATCAATGAGTTAGCCCATTTACCGGGGATAGGACCGAAGAGTGCACAAAGACTGGCTTTTCACATTATCAACGGACCTAAAGAACAGGCAGAACAACTCGCAGATTCAATAGTTAAAGCCAGGAATAATGTACATTACTGTAAGATATGCTATACATTGACTGATTCGGATATATGTCCGATATGTTCTTCAGATAAGCGTGATAAAAAGCAGATCATGGTAGTCGAGAACAGCAGAGACATGTCTGCATATGAACATACAGGAAAATACAGTGGAGTATATCATGTACTACACGGTGCTATTTCTCCAATGTTAGGTATAGGTCCCGATGATATAAGATTAAAGGAACTTATGGCCAGACTGAAGGATGATATCGAAGAAGTTATTATTGCTACCAATTCTTCTTTGGAGGGTGAAACAACTGCTACGTATATTACGAAGCTGATAAAACCTCTTGGAATTAAAGTATCTCGTATAGCTTCAGGTGTACCGGTGGGAGGAGACATCGAGAATATTGATGAAGTTACACTGCTGCGTGCATTGGATGGACGAATAATTTTATAATATAAAACAAAAACTGCTAAGGAGTAAAATTTTTTAAATGGATAAGTATGAGTTTAACATCAAAGCAGAGCAAATGCGTAAGATGGTAGATCAGGGAGAATATAAGACTGCAATGCAGATTGCAGATACTATAGACTGGAGACGAGTAAGAAATGCCAACCTTTTATCTTCTGTAGCAGAAATATATGAATATAACAAAGAATATGAAGAGGCAAAGGATATTCTCCTTCTGGCTTTTGAGCGTGCACCAGTCGGAAAAAGATTTTTATTCAAATTAACAGAGATATCTGTGAAAGCAGGAGATATCCAGGACGCTCAGGAATTTTATCGCGAGTTCTGTGAAATGAGTCCTGATGATAGCAGACAGTATCTGCTTAGATATATGATCTTAAAATCCAAGGGTGCTTCAGCAGAGCAGTTATTAACACCATTGGAGGAATATACTTCAGTTGATGTTGATGAAAAGTGGCTTTATGAATTGGCAAAACTGTATTCCGATGCAGGATATGAAGAGGAGTGTGTTAAGACCTGTGATAAGATCATGCTGTTATTCGGACTGGGCCAGTATGTAGATAAGGCAATGGAGCTCAAACAGAAATACAGAGCATTATCAAATCAGCAGATGGATCTTATTGAGAACAGAGCTAAACGCGAAGACAATTTAAAACAGGTTTCTGAGTCTTATGAAAACATTCAGAGTGATGTTGAAGAAGATGCGAAGAGATTTGAAAGAATAAATGAGGTTGAATCTGAGAACAGTGAGAATCAGATCATTGAAGAAGATGAGGATATCACTGAGCTTGATTCAGAGGAGGAAGAGCCACCAAGAGTAGATCTGCACAATTATCATATGATAATTGAAGCCAAGACAAAGGAAGATGGATTTAAGATCGCTGTTAATGAGATAAAGTATTTCCATGACAAGTATGGATATGACTTTAAGGTGGCAAAAACAAATTCAGCTAAACTCAATGAAAAAGGTTTTTCTGTATTCAAATCTAAAATTGAAGGCAAGGATTTAATTATAGAAGATGCAGGATCACTGACTTATAAAGTGGTTGATGAGATCGAGGATTATATAAATTCATTGGAAGACTCCAGTTCTGTAGTTCTTGTTGATGTGATAGATAATTTTGACAGAATGGCTGAAGACAGACCTCTGTTCATAAAGATGTTCGATCTTGTTTCAGATGTGGAGGATGATGAAGAAGATATCGTAGAGGATGTTGAACTCGACACATCAGAAGGTGAGAACCATAGCGAAGATCAGGAGGATGAAGAGCCTGTCATAGAAGAAAGACCTCGCGTAATCGCTGAAGCAAACAGATTAAGATCATTTGATGAAATAGCAAAGATTGAAAAGATTCCTTTAGCTGAAGAAAAAATGGATTCGGAAGAAGGCGATTTGCCGGAAGACTTCTATGAGGAAATGGATATAGACGATTTTGCTACATATGCTCAGGAATATGCGAAGCAGATAGATTGTGTCCTTCCCGGAAAAACTGTATTGGCTTTATATGAAAGAATAGAGTTGATGCAGGAAGACGGGGTTGCCTTAAATAAGGCAAGCGCCGAGGAATTAATCGAAGAAGCAGCAGATAATGCGGAAAATGTAGGTATAAGCAAGAAATTATCCGGTGTATTTCATCCTAAGTATGATAAAGAAGGAAGACTTATTCTTAGAGAAGATTGTTTTATAAACTGATAATATGATTGATATTACTGAATTAATTAAAAATGACTGGCTTCAGATAAGCGTGATTACCTTTATGGTGATCATGCTTATCTTTGGTTATTATAAAGGTTTGGTGAAAATGTCATCCAACCTGGTCTCTATCATTCTATCTGTGTTACTTACTAAAAGTATGAGACCGTATTTTCAAAATTGGGTTACAAATAGTGAATATATAAGAGCATACATAAATGAGAGGATACATGAGAAGCTGCAGGCTAATATAGGAAACATTGGAGGAACATCCAGTGTTGATAAGGCAGTTCTTAATGACAGTCTAACAAGTCAGGCTTTGAGGAGTTTTATAGAGGATAATCCGGAAGAGAGTATTGAGAATTTCTATGAGCTGATAGGCCTTGATAAAATCACAGATATGGTAGCTGACAGAGTCACAGAGTTTGTTCTTTCTGTGATAACATTTATACTGCTTTTGATAGTCATTACCGTGTTGGTAAAGATTCTGTTTAAAATACTGGATAAGGTTGCTGAATTACCTGTGCTTACAGCCGTTAACAGAATATCAGGAAGTGTTCTTGGGTTAGTAGAGTCGGTGATATATGTCTGGATAATATTTATTATCTTAAGTTTATTACCACAGAAGGGATTAGTGGCAAGTGCAGTGGAACAAATGAATAGAGAGGGTACATGGATATACCTTCTGAAGGAGGCCAATATATTCATAAAGATCTTTGAAGCTATAATTAATTAGTGATTAAGTGGATAAGTGGTCAAATAAATGATTTAATGTGCATAACATATAGCCAGGCAAACATATAACATTATAAAAAGACAAGAAACGGCACTATTTCATACAGTTTCGATGTGGAAATAGTGCCGTTTCTGTTGCAGAAAAATAAAAAATGAAGTCAAATATATATCTGACACTTCATATGGTAAAAAACTCAAAAATTATTTATGAAAAAATAGAAAACTATTGACACCAGGTATTTCATTTGTTATATTAAACAAGCTGTCGCAAGCGAGTATGAAAACTCTAAAAAAGCAG
>ALYD01000056.1 GCA_000513555.1 Lachnospiraceae bacterium JC7 | reverse complement strand
CTTTGGAGAATCGAAAAGAATTCACAAACCTCAGAAACCTCGTGTTTCTGGGGTTTTTCTTTACTCAGAAACGCTGTGGGATGGTATGAAAATCAAGAAATTTTAGACGGTAATAAGCAAGTAATAAGCAGGTAAGAAGCAAAATTCGTATTTGCTTCAAATCTGATTTATCGCTTCCAATAGGGCTTTTACATCAAGGTGTGTGTACACCTTTTCGGTGAGAGACATGGCTCCGGAATGACCAACTATGCTTTTTATCATAGTCGGATCCACATGTGCTTCTGCTAACATAGAGATGCAGGTATGTCTGGTATCGTGTGGATTATGATCTAAGCCAATATTTTCCATTAAGGCATTCCAATATGTTGTGTGGTAGTTCCAGTAAGCAAAGTGTTCGTTATCCGGTGTATGAAGAAGGTATTCACAATCGGAACTTTCGTACCAGGACTTGTAGAAGGGCAATACTTTGTCTGCTATCGGAACTCTTCTTATGCCGCTTTTGGTTTTGCTGGCAACTACATCGAAGTACTGTTCTTCAAGATTCACATTCTCTTTCTTTAGATCCAGAAATTCCGTTATTCTGCAACCGTTATAGATAAGCATTAAAACAATTTGGATGAATGGGTCATCCTTCATAGTCCAAAGTTTATCCACTTCACTTCTTGTAAACTTATTGTGATCACGTTTGTCCGGATTTTTGTCACTGTGTTTTAGGATATCCACATAAGTTGAGTAATCCTTGATGCATATGTCATTCTGCATGGCATATTTGTAAAGCTGATTGAACAAGGTTTTTATTTTCTTTAGTGTAGGAAAATTCTTGTTGCAAGAATCTATCACATATTGCAGGTCGGCAAGCTTTATGTCCCTAAAAGGCTTTTTGTATAGCGTTCCGCATACGTTATAGGACGCTTCATAGCCATGAATATTGGACTTGGATATCGTGGGAAATTTACTTTTTGACCAATATTCATATACATCCTGAAAAGTCAGCCTTGCAAGTTTAGTATCAAATGGGTTCCGGTGATAATCCGCCAACATTTGCTGACCTTCAGCACGTGTGCTGGCATAGCCCACAATAATGTACTTTTGTACCTGCTTTTCCTTTACAGGATCAAATTCCCATCCATCGGTAATTCGTACCATGTAGGGTTTTCTTCGTTTACCAGACATTTTAAAAACACTTCCATATCCGTTTGGTGATTTCAAATTTTCAAACCTCCTATGTTTTATTTACCCAGGATATTTATGATAAAAGGACTTAACCTTCATCAACGCTTTTATCTTTTAACGTGATGTTTGAATAATATGAGAGCTCAGTCTCAAACCAGTGATCGAATTGCGCCTTAGAATGTGCTGTGTTATCAAGATTTTCTATTTCATCAGAATATCTCTCAAGAAACAGGCAAAGATCCTGGTTTAATTCCGCATCTTTGTTGTTTCCGTCAAATTTAAGGGTACAACTCCATTCCCCATCATTATCAGGTTTCTTAACAGTAACATCGAAATGTATACCAGCTTTCTTATTTAGTTCGTTAATTACATAAAGCACATCGGATAATGTTTCGAGATGTATTTCCTGTTTCTGATATCCGATAAGATGTGATGGAGAAACATTCAAAACTTTAGCGATTTCATTGAGCATAGCGAAAGATGGCTCTATTTCTCCGCTTTCATATTTTTGAACAGTGCGCATTGTCTTGCCAAGTCTGTCAGCAAGTTCAGTCTGATTCATGCCTGCAGCTTTTCTTGCGTCTCTTATTTTTATTCCTAAATCTGTTTTTTCTTTCATGATATTCACCTCGTAACTGAATTGTAACATGAAGCTGTGCGAATTGTAAAGGCGTTATACGAACCAAAACGTCGTAAACATGTTGACATATGAAATAAAAGGGTATATCATCAAAATGCGAACAAATAGTTCGTAAATCAAAAGAAGGGAGAAATATATGACAGAAGCACAAAACTATCAGGAGATTCCACATTTTACAGGAAGAAACGTATCCATTGCGGAGATTGCAGATGCAATGCATAAGGACAGGCAATTTGTAAGGGTTGGGATTCAGAAAGGATATCTGAAATTTGGGGTTGCCTTTAAACCGGAAAATTCCACCGAATATAGTTATTACTGTCCTGATAAAAGGGTATGGGAAGAAATCGGATACTTTTGTCCGGAAGCAGTTTAATGGCAAAAAAATAGACTTACCTGTTCGCACCAGATAAGTCTACAAGTAAAAGCCGGAGCCTTTATCAAATTCATTAAGAGTATAACAAGACCTCCGGCTTTACACAACAGATAAAGAATGTAAGGAGGGTAAAAATGGAAGAATTAAAGACTGAATTGAAACTGATTCAAATGTCATCCATTGAAGCAGAAGAAGTTTCATGGCTGTGGTATCCGTTTATACCATTCGGAAAGCTGACCATAATTCAGGGAGATCCTGGAGATGGTAAGACAACGATGGTTTTGAATATTGCAGCTAAACTCTCAAAGGGTGAAACCTTTGATGATCATATGATCGGCGGTGATCCGATCAATATCATATATCAGACTGCTGAGGATGGACTTGCAGACACGGTAAAACCCCGTTTGGAGTCGGCAGGGGCAGATTGTACACGTATAAGTGTAATAGATGAGAGTGATAAATCGCTTTCCATGGCGGATTCGAGAATAGAAGAAGCGTTGATACAGACAAAAGCAAAGCTACTGATATTGGATCCGATACAGGCATATCTTGGTGGTGAAATGGATATGAACCGGGCCAATGAGGCCAGAGATATGACTAAACGACTCGGAGCTTTAGCTGAAAAATATAAATGCGCAATTGTCCTTATCGGTCATATGAATAAGGCATCCGGAAATAAAGCGGCTTACCGGGGAATGGGATCAATAGACTTCTACGCTGTAGCACGAAGTGTACTTCTTGTTGGAAGAATTGAAGGGGAACCTAACTTGAGAGCAATGGTTCAAATAAAGAATAATCTGGCAGCATTTGGCAATTCAAAAGCATTTGAACTATCAGAGGAAGGTTTCACCTGGATTGGTGATTACGAAATAACAGCGGATGAAGTGCTTGGGGGAGTTATGCCAAGGGCGAATAAGCAGGAGAAGGCGAAAGAGATATTAAGAAAAATGGCTGAAACACGAAGTTTGGTTCCGAGTAGTGAAATAATGGAACATGCCAAAGAAGAAGGCATATCAAAGAGAACTATGGAAAATGCAAAAAAGGAACTTGATATAAAAGCCAAGAAGCAAAATAACGTTTGGTATTGGAATTTGGATAACTATAGACATTAAGGAAGAATGCAACAATGCAGGTTGTAAGGGATTGCGGACTTAAACAGTGCAAGGTTGCAAAGTTGTAAATACTCTGCATTGTTGCGGACTTGAAGGAAAGGATATGAAATGAAGAATGTACTTATTTCAAGAGAACTGTTTCTGATGATTCTGAAATATCATTTATTTGGGATAGAAAGATTTGATGAAGATATCAGAAAGGGATTAAAAGACAAACTGCATAGCATGGAAAGACATGATACTTACAGTAAGTCGAAAACGGCACCAACGGAAGCAGAAAGGGAGAAATCTCGCAAGGAGTATTTGGATATGATCGGGATGCATCAGGATTACAGATGGTGATTCTGCTTACAGAGATAGTACGAGCGTGTGAAACACGCTTGTTGATAATCCGGCAAAAATGCTTATCGATTATGCGGAGCGGAACTCCGCGAACATAATCGATAACCCCCTATGGATAATGACACTACGTATCATTATCCGGGGGCTCTGCGAGGCGGATAGAGCCATTCTATATGCATATGAATCAAGATGGAAAGGAGTTTGGATGATATCGTATTCGTTACATCTGTCAAATAAAAAGCATGCATTGAACACTGTAAAAAAGGTTAGTACTGCTAGTAAACATAATATGAGACAATTTAAAAGCGAAGATTATTGCAAAGATAATATCATTGTAATAAGGGGAAGTGATAATATCCTTGAGGATGTGAAGAAAAAGTATCATGAAGAATTTGATGAAGCATTGGTTAAGTACAATGAGGGTAAAAGATCAGACCGTAAGATACAGGATTACCTAAAATATGTGTCGGAAAGTGGGAAGAACGATGTGGCAGCGGAGATAATAATTCAGCTGGGAGATGAAGAATTTTGGCATGACAAGTCGATGAATCTGCAGAGAAAGATGGTTCCGATACTTGAAGAACAGGTCCGGCATCTGGAGGAACTTGTTCCGGATTTCAAAATAGTATCAGCTGTGGTTCATCTGGATGAACATTCACCCCATGCTCATATCATTGGGGTTCCGATAGGACGAGGATATAAGCGTGGAATGGAGAAACAGGCAGCCAAAACCAAGGTTTTTACTCAGGACACTCTGAAAACACTTCAGGATCAGATGCACAAGCATGCTGAGAGGGATATGGAAGCTCACCCGGAGATTTTTGAGGGAGAAAGTCTGAAAGAAATCGAACAGGGTAGGAACAGTGACTGGTCGAAGGAATTCTACATTAGGCAGAAACAAAAGGAACTTCAGGTAATAGAAACAAAGGTCCAGGAAAATGAGGAAAAGCTTGAAGAATTTGATGCCAAGGCAGAAGAAACCATTAACAAGCTTGTCGAAACTGAAGCACAGAAGGAATTCATGAGATATGCTTTCTTAAAGGAACCTAAAACGTTACTTGGGAAGATAGTATCAGATGCCTGGAAGAAGTTCAGAGATTGGTGGGATAGGCAGAAACGTCCGGAAATAGAAGGAAATGTTAGAAAAAGTGTTCTTGGGAAGCTGGCAAATTATAAGAAGCAAGTTGCGGAAGAGAGTCGGATCAGGCCGGTTCCGGTAAAGAACAAGGGGATGAATAGAGACTGAATAATACCAATCTTTAGAGCTATTGACGGGAGCGTGACACGCTTCCGTTTTTTTAATTAGACAGAGATTACTATTTCACTGCAAAAAAGACGTCGTTCGCTACATTATAATGAAAAGTAGAACATATTATGGCTATATAATAATAGTTCATTCAATGATGAAAGGAATCCGGAAATGAATATAGCTTTATGCGATGATGATATTAATATTAATAGCCAATTGACAGATCTGATAAAGAAGCAATGTAAAGATGCAAATATCAGTTGCTTTAAGGGAAGTGAGGATCTTCTTTCTTGCACAGATTTTTTCGATATATATTTCCTTGATATCGAAATGGGAGAAATATCCGGGATGGAGCTTGCAAGGCGCATTCGTGAGGAGCAGGGAGAGACCGGGAAGCGAAGCATACTCATATTTGTGACCGCCTACAGAGAGTATATGGAAGAAGCTTTTGATGTAAATGCTTTTCATTATCTTGTGAAGCCGATTAAGGAAAGCAAGTTTTCAGATGTGTTTCAACGGGCGCTTAAAGAGGTTCGGTCTTCTGACGAACAAAGAAATAAATATGTGATCATTAAAGACGGGGATAATAGGAAAAAAATCCTGTTTTCCGAGATTCAGTATATCGAAAGCAATGACAGGAAGGTGGTTTTCCATACAGACAGTGGACTCGCAGAAACCTATGCCAGAATGTGCGATCTTGAAAATGAATTGGGGGATACTTTCTTTAGGTGCCATAGGTGCTATCTTGTGAATTTCGAAAAGGTGACGGCTTATTCCGTGAACAGCATTCGGGTACTAAACGGCGACAGCATTATCATTGCCGAAAAGAAGTATACGGATTTCGTCAAAGCGTTTCTTCGCTACGCCAAAAACGGAGGTATCGTGAATGTTTGACCTTTTGACTATTACATTGACACTGCCGATATATGTATCAGATGCGATTTTCAGTGGGATATACGTAGCTGCGTTCCTAAAACCGAAACACTCCATAAAGCTAATACACATTCTCTGGACAACCATTTACCTTTCAGTGGAAGCTGTACTATATAAAGTGATGGACACGCAAACCGTTGCATTTCGTACATTGTTGGACCTTACATTGCTGTACCTTCTTGAGCTTTTGTTTTTTGAACGGGATTTCAAAAGGCAGACATTCGCCGCCATAAGCTTTACCGCCGGAAAAGAGTTGATCAGAAACATCGGAAGTGTCGGCTATTACCTAATCTCCCAAGCAACTTGGGGCATGTTTGAAAGCCTTGTTCTTGAACCCGAAAACCTAACCGTGGAAAAAGCAGATATGTTTCTCAATATCTATCTTTTCGCTCAAAGCTTAGCATCCGTAGCCATATATGTGGGGCTAATGTTTACATATCTCAAAGTCCTCAGTGGAAAATATATCCACAAAGGCTACGAGCCAAGCCCGGGAGAGAGTATCTTTTTGATACTTCCGTGCATTACGGGCCTTGGGGTGTCCATGACCTTGCGGGTAATGATATTGAAAATAAACGAAAGATTATCCCTGCTGATTTATGACAAGGTTCCGGAGATTCTTATATGGATTATAGTCATTTGTTTGCTGCTCCTTTGCTCCATTATTGCTGCTATGATGATGTTTCAATACCTCATTGAACGTAATGAAGAGAGGCGGAAGCAGACAATCCTGGAAAAGCAAGTGGAACAGCTTCACAGGGAGATAGAGGATGTTGAAAATATTTATTCTGACCTACGTGGCCTTAAGCATGATATGAGGAATCATTTGAACCATATCATGCAATATGTAAAGAATGTCGGGAACGATACTGATACTGCGGAGATAGACGGTTACATCGGTGAACTGGAAACTGCAGTGAATCAACTGGATTTTTCATTAAAGAGTGGAAATCCAATCACGGATATCATAATTTATCAAAGGATGCAGGAAACGAAGAGGAGTGGCATTTCTTTTGAACCGGACTTTGTGGCACCGCGTTCTGGCCCCATAGATATTTATGACATTGCAGTCATTTTGGATAATGCTTTGGACAATGCCTTTGAAGCTTGTCGAAAGGTGGATGGTGCAAGAGAAATCACGCTTAAGTCCTATATGAAAGGCACCTTATATTTTATTGAGATTGAAAATGTATTTGACGGGCAGGTAACTTTTGACAAGGACACCGGGCTTCCTGTGACGAGTAAAACGGATAAGCATTTGCATGGGATTGGGATGTCGAATATTCAAAAATGCGCAAGAAAATATATGGGGGATGTAGACATTGAGATTTATAATAAAGGAGAAAGACAGATGTTTAGTTTGACAGTTATGATGAATAATAAGTGCACAAGGAATTGACTGCAAGAATAGTGGTGTTCACTGCAATTGCATTATATCTGGTTTCTGACCTCCGAAGTAAAGATTAGATGAAGGAGGTTTGAAATGGCAGTAGAGATTAATGATACATATGGAAAATATGTCGGCAATAATGTAAATCCAAAGATAATAAAACGAGGAAAGAACTCCGGAATCAGACGAGACACAGAGATGGGAGACAGAGCCGGAGAGTCAGTAGTTGAAGTGTTGCTAAACCAAAAAGATACCCTGGAGATTTCCGAACAGGGTAGGACAGCCTTAAAGGAAAAACAGGCAGTGGAGGATACAAAATCCAATCTGTCATTTGATACAGTTGACGATCTTTCAAAATACCTTTATGAGAACTTCAACATTGTAAAACAGGGCATGGCGGAAATCTCATCAAAATACCTGAGAGATTGTCTCACGGATCCGGGCAAACGCCAGTCTCTTTTCGAAAATTTAAAGGCAGCAGATGAAGCTCTAGAAGAAAAACAGGGAGAAGTAGGTTTCCAAAGCATGAAGATAAAAATTGACGACGATGGAGAAGTCACCATGGAATCCACTGGTAAATCTGTGGCTGTCAATGAGCAAAAGCGAAGGAGACAGATTGCAGCAGCTGCTACCAGAGGTGACATGCAGGCAATCATCGCCTTGCTGGAACAGGATCTTAAGGAGGTGGAAGCAGGACTTGAAGAAAATGCCTGCGACGAAAGAGAAGTGGAAAAGGTGAAAGCACTTCTTTCGGAGGCAAAACAGAAGATGTCCTCCCTTCCTGACCGTGAACCCACACCGGAAGAACAAGCTATAATGATGATGAATACGTTGATGTGAATTTTTTGTAAAATCAGTTGAGTTTGTGATTTTGCTACTTGAAAGATAAGATCATTGATGTATACTCTAATTAAGTAGGTGATGCACAGCCTTATAAATGAGCGAGTTAATAGTAGGTGATGCACAGCCTTATAAGTGAGCGAGTTAACAGCAGGGACAAGGTTTCTTGTCCCTGTTTTATGTTTAGGTGGAATATGAGAAGCTTAAAGTTATATGAAGTTGATTCCCAATATGTTAAATACTTATCGGCATTTCAGGAACATATATTTTTTTCTGATGAGGATAAGTCCTCCAGGAAATACATAGGTATTGTCTTGGAAATAAATGGTTTTAAATACTTTGCACCATTATCATCATTTAAGTCAAAGCATAAGAAAATGTCTGAAAGTGTTGATTTTGTTAAGATCAAAGATTATGCGGTGATCAATATAAATAATATGATTCCTGTGCCGAATGAGAAATTTCATCTTGTTGATGTTAATGGGACCAAGGATCCGCATTACAGGTTCTTATTGCAGGCTGAAAGCAGAGAAATCAACAGGCAAAAAAATAGAATATTGAAAAATGCAGATATTGTATATAAGCATAAGCTGAGAAATGGTGATAATACACCATTAGCTAAAAGGACTAATGACTTTAGCAAGCTTGAAAAGGCTTGTAATTCATATTGTAATTAATAGAGTTAGTTCTCCTTCCTGCCGTCACCGAGAGCCCTGGGCTGCTCCCGGTAAGAAACAGGTAATAAGCAAAAACTTCTGAAAATGGCGGAATTTCAAGCTTTTCACCA
>ALYD01000055.1 GCA_000513555.1 Lachnospiraceae bacterium JC7 | reverse complement strand
GGGATGGCGACGGAACTCCTGTTGCGGTTCAGCTCTTCGGCTCAGACCCTGAGATAATGTCGGATATCGCACATCAGATAGAAGACCGCTTTGATATGATAGATGTGAACATGGGATGCCCTGTGGGAAAGATAGTCAACAACCATGAGGGATCGGACCTTATGAACCATCCGGATCTTGCCTACGAGATATTGAGCCAAATGGTGAAGAAGTGTCATGTTCCTATCACCGTGAAGTTTCGAAAGGGCTTCATGAAGGAGGATGATACGGCGGTAGAGTTTGCGAAAATGGCCGAAAGCGCCGGTGTATCCGCTGTGACGGTACATGGAAGGACCCGTTCCCAGATGTATGCCGGAAAAGCGGACTGGGACGTTATAAGACGGGTAAAGGAAGCTGTAAAGATACCGGTATTCGGTAATGGAGATATCTTTGAGCCTGAGGATGCGAAGAGAATGCTTGAAGAGACAGGCTGTGACGGTGTGGCTATCGCAAGAGGCGCTCAGGGTAATCCATGGCTCTTCAAGAGAACTATACATCTCCTCGAAACAGGCGAGCTACTTTCGAAGCCGGAGCTTAAAGATATCATTGAAATGATCCACAGACATACTGAGCTGATGCTTTCCATAAAGGGAGAATTCACCACCATAAGAGAGATGAGAAAGCACATTTCATGGTATACAGAAGGTCTTCCCAATTCATCACGGCTGAGGGCTCAGGTGAATACCGCGGAGAGTATCGAAAAACTCTATGAGCTGGTTGACAAACTACTTATTAATGTATAAAATCAGCATTTGTAAAATCGTAAGGTAAAGGTGTAATATTGCGCCTAAAAGCCGGAAATTTAACATCAAAATTACCGGAGTCATGGCTTTTTACGCATGAAGAATGCGTTGAGAGCATAGACATTGGCAGAGGCATATGAGAGGGATACAAAAATTTCTGAACGTATCAAAGGTTTTTGCATTCTGATCATTTAAGATATGACCGGAATATGGGTAGACCGTCCGGGGATAATCAGTTTTTTATGTGAAAGGAGCTATGGCAAACATGGCAGAGGAGCAGACAGTAAAGAAAAACTTACTCACACGTGCAGGTCTCAAGAAGTATGAGGAAGAGCTTCATGATCTCAAGGTAAACCGCAGACAGGAGATCGCTGCAAAGATCAAGGAAGCAAGAGAGCAGGGCGATCTTTCGGAGAATGCCGAGTATGATGCAGCGAAGGATGAGCAGCGTGATATCGAGGCAAGAATCGTTGAGCTCGAGACACTTCTCAAGAATGTAGAAGTTGTAGACGATACTGTAGAGGGTGAGATCAATGTTGGATGCCGCGTTCTTCTTCTTGATGAGGAGTTTGACGAGGAAGTTACATACTATATCGTAGGTTCTTCAGAGGCAAACAGCCTTGCAGGAAAGATCTCAAACGAGTCTCCTGTAGGTCATGCTCTTCTTCATCATAAAGCAGGTGATGAGGTAGAGGTTGAGACTGATGCAGGTCTTCTCAAGTTCAAGGTACTTGAGGTAGCTCGTCACGAGGCTGAGTAATTCGGAAATACTTTAAATATCGGACGGCGGGGTGAATGTGGCCCGGCCGTCTTCATTAGCATAAAGCGGTGTATGCGGCTGAAACGAGCTGTACGCACCATGAGACACATGGTTCTTCATGTGTAGATTTCATATTCAAGAGGGAGAGAAACATGGCAGAGAATCAGGAGAACAACCAGCAGAATGCTGTTGTGGATACAAACCATATCGTACAGGCTCGTCGCGACAAGCTCGCTGAGCTTCAGGCAGCAGGACAGGATCCGTTTGAGATCACTAAGTTCGAGCAGACACATCATTCAGAGGAGATCAGAGAGAACTTCGAGACTCTTGAGAACCAGCATGTAGCCATTGCCGGACGTATCATGCTTAAGAGAGTCATGGGTAAGGCTTCATTCGTACATATCCAGGACAAGCAGGGCAGAATCCAGTCTTATGTATCACGTGACGGTATCGGAGAGGATGAGTATAAGGCATTCAAGAAGCTCGATATCGGTGATATCATCGGCGTTGAGGGCTATGTATTCAAGACAAAGACAGGTGAGATATCTGTTCATGCTGAGAAGCTCACACTTCTTTCCAAGTCCCTCTATCCGCTTCCTGAGAAGTTCCACGGAATTCAGGATACAGACACAAGATACAGACAGAGATATGTAGATCTCATCATGAACGAGGATTCCAAGAAGGTATTCATGAAGCGTTCACAGATCATCCGTGAGATCCGTAACTTCCTTGCAGGACGTGACTTCATGGAAGTTGAGACACCTATGCTTGTTTCCAATGCAGGCGGCGCTGCTGCACGTCCATTCGAGACACATTACAATGCTCTCGATGAGGATGTTAAGCTTCGTATCTCTCTCGAGCTCTACCTGAAGAGACTTATCATCGGCGGCATGGAGAGAGTATTCGAGATCGGAAGAGTATTCCGTAACGAGGGTGTTGATACCCGTCACAATCCTGAGTTCACACTTATGGAGCTCTACCAGGCATACACAGATTACAACGGTATGATGGAGCTTACAGAGTCCATGTTCCGTTACCTTGCAGAGAAGGTTTGCGGTACAACAAACATCACATATCAGGGTACAGAGATTGACCTCGGAAAGCCATTCCGTCGCCTCACTATGACAGATGCCATCAAGGAAGAGACAGGTATCGACTTCGATACAGTCAAGACCCTTGAGGAGGCTCGTGAGCTTGCCAAGAAGAACCACATCGAGTTCGAGGAGCATCACAAGATCGGTGATATCGAGAACCTCTTCTTCGAGACATTCTGCGAGGAGAAGATGATTCAGCCTACATTCATCATGGATCACCCTGTTGAGATCTCACCTCTTACAAAGAAGAAACCATCAGATCCTGCAAAGGTTGAGCGTTTCGAGCTTTACATCTATGGACGTGAGATGTGCAATGCATACTCAGAGCTTAACGATCCTATCGATCAGAGAGAGCGTTTCAAGGCACAGGATGCACTTGCTGATGCCGGCGACGAGGAAGCCAACCACACAGATGAGGATTTCCTCCACGCTATGGAAATCGGAATGCCGCCAACCGGAGGTATCGGTTACGGAATCGACAGACTTGTTATGCTGCTGACTGACAGTGCTGCCATAAGAGATGTCCTGCTCTTTCCTACTATGAAGTCTTTGGATAAAGATTGATAGCAATCAGGATATTTTAAATCGATATAATCGATTTTTGGAAAGATATAATTTAATAATATAAAGACTAGTTTGGAAAGGACTATTCTTCGGATTTAATTCTGAAGAATAGCCTTTTTTTGATACAATAGAAATAATATAAAAAGACCAGTCTGTTTAGTAATAATCGACTTTGATATTTGACATTATTATTTCTTTTGTATCCGATGCGAGGTTAAAGTTCATGCTAAAAATCTTTTATGGGGACATAGATAAAGAAAATTATATTTTTAATCCTGATGTTTTTTTAATAACAGTTATGAAGATAGCTGGATTATCGATCCGTTTTCTGTTCAGATGATAAAGGATATAGATAAATCAGATGTTATCGGACCCAAATCTATCGATAGTCCTTTTTTGGGTTCCATTCCGGTTGAAAGGCTGTCGGGAGGCGTAAAGACATTAATCCTAATGAATAATGATTCAGAACATATTTTTAATGCTTCTGCATGCGGAGATAATTGTGCAAAATGGATTTTGAAAATTGCAGAAAAAAAAGATCTCATTATCAGGCTTGGATATCTTATGGATTTTGGGAAAGATGAATTTGACATCGAAATTGTAAACATTGGCAAAACAGTCCATAATAGCCTGGAACTTGCAGAAACGGTATTGGATAATCATTTGATATAAGGCGGCATCATGGTCGGAAAATTCGATATAGAAATTTATAACAATAGAGTACATTATTTTCTCACCGTAAAGAGAAATATCACGATTCTTCAGGGGGATAGTGCGAGCGGGAAGACCGAACTTATAAGACTTATAGGAGAATATGAAGCAAATGGTAATTCATCGGGAATAACTGTCAAATGCTCCCAAAAATGTACTGTTCTTACAAATGTAGATTGGGAGTTGAGATTATCTTCGATGACACAAAGGATAATCTTTATTGATGAAACAGCCAGGTTTCTTAAAGCCAGGTCATTTGCAGAGATGGTAAGAGGTTCGGATAATTATTTTGTTATCGTGAGCAGAGATGCACTTGTTCAACTGCCTTACAGTATCGAGGAAATCTATGGAATCAGGAATGTGTCAGATTCATCAAAATATAAAACATATAAGAAAGTTTATAATGAGATGTACAAGATCTATAATCTGACAGATATCAACGGAGCTTTGGAGCCGGACCTGGTTATAACCGAAGATTCTAATTCAGGTTTTGAATGCTATAAACTGATATACGGCAAAAAATGTGAAGCGGCCGGAGGTAAGGGTAATGTCTATGATTGTATCCGAAAGAGCGATAAGAACAACACTCTTGCTATAGTTGATGGGGCGGCATTTGGATCAGATGTGGGCAAGATAATGAGATATCTTTCTGTATCGGGAAAGAAATGTGTGCTGTATGCTCCGGAATCATTTGAGTTTTTACTTCTAAAGGCAAATATTATAGATGTTCCCAAGGCAGTGCTGGATGAAACATATGATTATGCTGACAGTAAAAGATTTATGAGTTGGGAAGAATATTATACGGATTATCTTATACAGAATAGTCAAAAGACAGTTTTTAAATATGCAAAAACAAAGCTGAATGAGAACTATAAGTCTCCAAAGATTATCGAGAAGATAAAGCGGATTATGCCGGAACAGATAATTATGAAGTGAAGATGACTGATTAAAATTAATTAAACTTTATAGGGTTATACTTAGGAGTTAATTACTCAAACTACTACTATGTATTTAGTGGTTTAAGATGGTGGAAAAATATTTGCCACCCAGAGAGATTATGGAGAGTTTAAAGATAGCTTGATATAAAAACGATAGATAGTGTGGAATGGTTACCGACAGATACTATGTTGATTGAATATATGGTGCAGGATTTTGTAGAGATGCTTACTGATGCACAAGGCATAGAATATGATATGGCCATGCGAGTTATTTATGATTCACAGGTCTATGAAAAACTCATAGATACCGAGACAGGGCTGTATAGAGAAAGTCCCGCTTATGTATATGGTTTACTTCAGGATGAGCTCAACTTTGGGCATATTATGCAGGCAGAGATATAAATTATGTAATAAGCTTAACATCTATGTTCTATCCTTATCTTAAAAAATGAACAACACGCAAAAAATGCGTGATGAAAACTTAAAGGGCTGCTCCGAAGAACAGCCCTTTTCAACTGCCACTTTGATAGCTAGGCTATCTGGTAGGCCGTACCGACTTTTAACAATTGCCACTTTGATGAATGATCATCTATATCCCCCCAAATCACCGGTTTCAATACGGAAAGTCGAAGATTCAAGAAATGATAGGCACTGACTATTATAAGTTGGTGAAAGTTTATGTCATAATGGTCAGTAGGAGTATAGCAATATGTATAACGTTATAAAAAGATTTGCGGAGAGCGAGGCGAACAATGGGCTTATGCTCATTGATATGCCTACCGGATCCGGAAAAACTTATTCTGCCATAAAATATATTTTTGAATCATGTTTTCAAAAAAAGAATGAGAAGCGAAAATATATTTTTGTGACAACCTTAAAAAAGAATCTCCCGGTGTATAGTCTTAGGCAACGCTTTGAGGAGGCTGGTAAAGCTGACCTGTTTTCTGAAAAAGTACTGTTTATAGATTCGAATATGGATAGCGTTATAGATGGCTGGAGTGATGATGTTCGAAGAAATATTCCCTATGAAATCAAGAAGACGGATGAATATACACGTTTTACTTCGGATCTGGAATTCGTAAAGAAGCAAAGGGATAAGAAGGATGCTGCGTTTAGAGATTATCTTCCGAGCATAGAATCTAATCTTAGGGAGAAATCCGAACCTGCATTTAGACGCGTCGTTTCAGAGCTTTTAAATAAGAAATATTCTACTGTAGAAAAGAAGTTGTTTGCAGTTAAAACAGAGAAAGAATGGCAATGGATAGGAAAATTGTATCCTGCAGTGTTTACCAGGGATAGGCAGGTGCTCTTTATGAGCATGGATAAGTTCCTTGGCAGAAATACGACGATAGTTGAGCCATCATATATGTTTTACAACTCGGATGTGATCAAGGATTCAGTAATTTTCATCGATGAGTTTGATGCTACTAAAGAGACAATATTAAAGAAGATCATTGATAACGGTCTTCATGACAAGATTAATTATATCGAGTTGTTTAAGGATATCTATGCATCCCTCCATATAGATTCCTTCCCGACAGTATTAACGACTCCTTCTGAAGAACGTAAGACAAGTAAGTACAGTAATCAGTCGCTCGAAGGAATTGTAGAGGGAATAAAGGAAAAAGCGGATTACATTTTTGATACGTATAGTCTGCAGTTTAAACATAGAACATCAGGAGAAGTGGAAGATCTTTATCAGAACTATTTGTTCCAGGATCATCAATTTCACTCTATTTTAAATGCGAATAACTCATACATTACAATGATGAGCGATGCTAAGCAAAGAGTCAATTCCATTAGCTTTGCTAAGACCAGACCTGTAAATGAAAAGAATAATATCCAGGTGATGTTGGGACAACTCCGCGGATTTATAAAATATTTTCAGGGAGCGGTTAATATTCTTGCTATCAATTATATGCAGTGTAAGAAAGAGAGAAGAAAAGAAGGCGAGGATGTTTTTACAATGGAGGCAGCCATTCGTTCCGTACTGAGCCTTTTCAGATTGAGTCCGGATAGCATCGATTATCTTACTTCTCAAATTATGGTGTCTGCGCATAAGATCAAGGGAGATATTGAACCTTCAGATTTTGATCTGTCGTTTTATGAAAACGGCTTCCGTTATTATGCTTTTGAGAACGATACTGTGCACGATATGCAGTCGCAGATAATGATGTATTCCTTCCAGAATACTCCGGAGAAGACTCTGTCAAGATTCTGTGAGAAAGCAAAAGTAATCGGTATCTCTGCAACAGCAACAGTACCTTCGGTTATTGGCAACTATGACATAGCCTACTTAAAAGATAAGATGAAGAAGGTGTTTGTTCCGCTTACAGAAGATGAGCGGAATAGACTTTCTGCAAAGTTTACGGAAAGCCAGCATGGCTATAACAATGTTACAATTAATGTTGACCTTCTTGGTGAAAATGGAAAGTATACTGATTTATCGTGGAGGATGGTTTTTGACGATGAAGAACTGGCAAAAAAGATTGCCGATGATGTTAGTATGCTTTTTTCAGAGAATGAGGATAAGAACAACTTTAAAAAAGAGCGATATCTACGCATAGCGCTGGCATATAAGCAATTTATCATTCATGACGATATATATTCTTTCCTTTGCGTGCTTACTAAGCATCCAAAGAAAGGGGATAAGACGCTGGATAAGGATATTATAGAAAAGATCTTTAGCTATATTGCAGGCGAGCATAAAGTGGCATTTTTGGCTCAGAAATCAGTTGTTTATCTGGATGGTGCAGAGTACGACGATAAGAAGGATAGCCTGATTAAACGCTTATCCCAGGGCGAGAAGATTTTTGTAATTTCAGTTTATCAGACCATAGGAGCAGGACAGAATCTTCAGTATCCAGTTCCTAAGGCGCTTAGGGATAGTCTTGTCACTATTAACGACCGTGTGCTGCGAGAAGAAAAGGATTTTGACGCGATATACCTGGATAAGCCGTCTAATCTGATAGTAAATCTTGTAGATAACCTTGAAGAACCGGATTTTGTGAAATACCTGTTCCAGATGGAGTTTCTACAGGAAACTTCTGAATTGTCTGCAGATGGTGCGATGAAGAATATAAAGAAGGCTTTTAAAACCTTTATGTTTGCGCAACGTAATGCAGAGGAATGGGCGAATGTATATAGTCGACAGAGCGTTGTGCTGATGAGCACCAGGTATGTGATTCAGGCGATAGGGCGAATTTGCCGTACTAATATCAAAAGTAAGAATATTTATATTTTTGCGGATGACAGAATTATTGAAAACATTGATGTTTCGGTGGTTGAAAACAGAGTCTTTAATCCTGAGTTTATGAGATTGATCGAAGCCATTAAACAGAGGGGAATGAAATCTCCTGAGATGGCTTCGTTAGAAGATGCTGCTTCACTTAAGGCGGTCAGAGTTAATAAAGATATCAATGGCATGCTGAATAATGACTGGACTGAGCCTAAAATTGAACGATGGAAGAAACTCAGAGAACTTGTTCTTGCACATCCTACGGCATCGCAAGAAGAGGCAGATGGCGATTTTATTATCAAGAATTACTATGCAAAGCTGCCGGAGAAAGGAAACACGCTTTATTATTATCAGGATGCAGATTTTAACAACATCTCTGTTACCTTTTATAGTGATGCTGATCATGATCGCGTGGTTTCAGAGCAAGGAAGCAAATTACCGGAGCTGCTACGTATTCCCGGTGTAAGAGATCTCTTTATACAGAATGGATGGGCATGCAGTTTTCAAGAGAACGATTATCTTATGACACCTGCGCTTTGGAATAATATCTATAAAGGTGCTCTTGGTGAGGTTGTCGGTAAATCTGTTTTTTCATCAGTTTTAAACATTGATCTGGAAGACATCGAAGATATTGATTCCTTTGAGTTGTTTGATTACAAGGTTCTAGGATGTTCTATTTATGTAGATTTTAAAAACTGGCATGAGGGCAAAACTGCAGATAGGAAACAAATGCTGGAAAAGATTGCTCGTAAGGGCAAGAAGTGTGGATGCCGTTGTGCAATCATCGCAAATATTATTGCCGGAGATAGATGGGATATTAGCGATGTCGAGATGGAAGGCGTACGCATTATTTCAATCCCGGCATTGGTTAAAGAATGTAGTGGTTCTCTCTCGTGGAATAAAGAAGCCTGGGATGTTATTCGGGAGTGTGTAGATGGGGACAAGTATAAAGACAAATAAGCTTTTATATAAGCTTGATAGACAGGCAATCGCCTCAGAATATGATCTTTTCACAATAGAGACGAGCGATAAGTATATC
>ALYD01000054.1 GCA_000513555.1 Lachnospiraceae bacterium JC7 | reverse complement strand
TTATTCTGTCAAACGTCAATCTTACCGCCGATCAGATGATCAAGGTAGCACGTATGCGTGACAATAATGAAAAAGCATTTCGTAGGATGAAAAACCACTTTGGGTTATCAAAGACTTATTCACATAGCGCAGCTACCTATGAGGGAAAGATGTTTATTGCATCTGTGGCACTAATCATCATTGAATCATACCGTTACTACATAAAGCCAGTGCTCAATGCAATCAGTTCCACAACGACATCTACAACAATCGGCGAATTAAACAAATATCAGATACAGCAAAAGCGTGATGGATCATGGATGCCCATGGATGCCATAACGAAAAAGCAGCGTCAGATATTTAAATGTCTGTACCTAACAGAAGGGAAGATAAAAACCATGATAGGCAAACTCCCAGTATAATTCATGGAGAGTTTAGGATCCACAGCATCTTCAACAGCATACCCTAACCTGTAGATAAGGTAAAGAATGGGTATGACTATATAATACGAGGTGGAAATGTAATGGTTAAAAAACTTACACCGGCCGATATTTTGATAAGGATGGCATTTTTTCTTATCGCACTCTACGTTCTTTTCCCCTTCTTTCTGATGGTGATAAACGTATTCAGAAGTGCCAATGACATAGTGGCGAATCCTGTAAGCACAACAGGTATGAGTTTTACGAAACTGAAGAAAAATCTTACATCTGTAGTCAACAACAGTAATTACAGCTTCTGGTCAGCTTTCGGAACATCAGCCCTGATCACTGTACTGTCTATTTTCTTTCTTGCACTTTTCGGAGGCATGGCTGCATGGGTCATCTGCCGTAATAAGACAAAATGGTCAATGTTCATTTATATGGTGTTCATCACATCTATGATTATTCCATTTCAGGTGGTAATGCTTCCGCTTATCTCTACCTTCAGAGATGTAGGCAAGTTTCTGGGGATACAGATGCTTCAGTCTTTTCCGGGAATAATCTTTGCATATCTCGGATTCGGCGGTGCCATAAAGAGCTGAGACAGATAAGGAAATGTCCTCTATGTGCTGATGCAATCCATGCCGCTATGATTTATAATGTTTGATATGAAAGGAACGCATAGATATTCTGTTTCCTGTTAAATTAAATTTCTGTTTCAGGATAATTTTTTTATTATATTTAATATTGTTAGTTTTTGTAAAATAATCATTGACGTCAAAAATAGCGGGTGTTAATATCATCCCAATAAAAAAACCGCTAGCGAAGGGGCCGATACATTTCAGGATGTATCGGCCCGTTTTTTTATAAAAAAAAGAGAGGGGTGTCATAAATGATTAAAAACAGAACAACAGTGTATGATGAAAAAGTTGATATAAATAGAGCCGCTATAGGACATCGTGCTACCTGGATGGGCTTAATGTATGAAGAGGCGCTCAAAGAAGGTACTGATGCTGAGTCGATCTTAAGACGTGCGATCACCAGAACCGGTGAAGGTTCCGGACAGGCATTAAAAGAAAGCTGCAGTGATTCAAAGGATCTGACACAGTTTGCTGATGCATTTGTGAGTGATGTTGTTAAATCTACATTCCAGATGGATTTCACAGAGGTGACAAAGGATGACTTTAAAATCGAATTTCACTATTGCCCATTAGTTGCAGCATGGCAAAAGCTTGGTTTTGATGATGAGAAATGCATGAAGCTTTGCGATATAGCAATGGATGGTGACAGAGCCATAGCCAAGGCAAATGGACTGGAACTATCGCTGACAGATACCATAGCAAAAGGATGCGATGTATGTAAGTTACATTTTCATAAATAACTGTGATGATCAGTTGGAGAGGGGATAATTATGAGAAAGAAAATTGCAGCTTTGTTGATCATGTCTTTATCGTTGATGAGTCTTGCGGGTTGCGGTGCAGAAGATAGTGCAGTACCCGCGCCGGAATCCACTGCTCAGACGAAAACAGCTGATGGATCGGGTAATGCTGAAAAAACCATAAAATTTGGAGTGATTGCCCCACTTACAGGTACACATGCAGAGTATGGACAGGGCTTTGACGCGGCGACTCAAATTGCAGTGGAAGACATTAATGCGGCAGGTGGAGTGAACGGATATAAACTGGAGCTGGAATGTCAGGACTCGGCAGCAGATGCGAAAACCTCTTCCGATATATTTACAAGATATGCCGAGGATGATGAGATCATGGCAGTTATAGGTGATTTCACAAGCAGTTGCTGTAAAGCTAATGCACCTCTTACTGAAGAGTACGGACTTGTACAGATTTCTCCTACTGCATCGGATCCTTCGTATGCATCCATGAGTGAGTATTGTTTTTCTGTGATGTACAACCAGTCGACAGCAGCGCCATGGACAGCAGAATCTGTAGTTGGACATTTCCTGGGAAAATCGGAATGCGCAGTTATGTATCTTAATACTGACTGGGGTATCACAACAAATGATTATTTCCTTTCAGGACTTGATTCAGCAGGAATAAAGCTTTTGGGAGATGAGTCCTATACGGAGAATGAAACTGATTTCAGTTCGGTTATCTCCAAGCTAAAAGCTACAGGAGCTGATACTCTGGTAATTCTTGATCAGGGTAATGTTCCAACTATAATTAATCAGGTCAAAGGAAGCGGATGGGATTGTCAGATCGTGTCACTCGGTCCCGGAGCATCAGATCAGATTTTGGATCTCTGCGGGGATAATGCAGAAGGACTCGTAATTCCATGTCCGTCTTATATAACTGCTGATAATCCGGATACCTCGGATTTTTATAAGAAGTTCTATGACAAGAATCAGTGTGCACCTACAGACCATTCATTATGTGCTTACAATGCTGTTCAGGCTCTTACAGAAGCAATAAAGTCTATTGATGGAGAGGTCACAAGAGAATCCATAAAGGATGCATTAAAAGATGTTTCTTACGATGGACTTGCCGGTCATACACAGTTCAATGATGATGGTGGTGTAAGCAGAGATCTCCTGATCATTCAGGTAGAAAACGGTGGTTACGTAGTCAAAGAAAAATATGGATACAGGTAAATAGTAAAGGGGCTATCGCTTTAGATGATATACATCATCTTTGCGTAGCCCTATTTTTATTTAAACAGATGAGCAGCTTGAAAAAACTGCATCAGTTTATATATGAAGAAAAAAGAGGGCGGTATTCCCGGAAAGGATAATGACTATGGACGGATATCTGATAAGTCAAATCGTAAACGGACTGTGTCTCGGGCTTATATATGCACTAATTGCATTGGGAGTTGCAGTCATCATAGGAATAGTTGGATTTGCGACTTTCACTCAGGGTGAAATAGTAATGATTGGAGCATATTCATCATATTATGTGTTTCTCTGGAGCGGAAATAATCTTATCTATGGTATGATCGCAAGTTTTATGATCACCTGGATTATAGGAATGATCCTTTATAAAGTCTGTTATGCAAAGTTTTTTGATTCTCCTGAGTATATTTCACTGATCTGTACTATTGGATTTTCCATGCTTTTAAAGAATCTGGCTCAGATTATTTTCGGGGCAGAGAAAAAACCTATGCTGAATATCATTGAGAATAAAATCTATCACTTGGGGATCATTGAATTGTCCCGTGTTCAGCTTATGGTATTTATCACAGTTATTGTAATGGTCATCATTCTATCGCTTCTTTTTACCAGGACATCATGGGGATTGAAGCTAAAGGCCGTAAGCCAGAATAGAGAGGCCGCGGCATTGGTAGGGATAAATGTTGATAAAACTGCCATGATTGGAAACTGCATAGGGTGTGCAATCGCCGGAGCAGCCGGAACTTTGATAGGCATATATTATCAGAGTGCATATGCCACCATGGGAGCGACACTTAGTATGAAAGCCTTCACTTCGGCGACGTTAGGAGGACTGACGAGTGTTCCGCTGGCAGCATTAGGAGGAATCCTCATTGGTGTGACAGAAAATATCGGAATAGCATTTTCATCAGCAAGTTTCAGAGATATTTTTTCTTTCGGATTCCTGATTATAATGCTTATCTTCAAACCGACCGGTTTTGGCAGGAAGAGAGGTGCAAGAGCATGATGTATAAAATGGATGCTAATGTTAAAAAAGCGATTATGTTAGTGACAGTCATCATGATGTGTATGCTGCCACACATATTGTCAAAATCAATTATGACTATCGTGTGCAGCATCATGGGATATCTGATCATAGCAGGAGCTCTTAACGTGATAAACGGATATAGTGGTCAGATGTGTTTTGGAATCGCCGGGTTTTATTGCGTTGGTGCCTATACTATGGCGATTCTGATGAACACATTTCATGTAAGCTTTTGGATCGGAATCATTCCATCAGGTTTGTTTGCAGCCATCATTGGAGCATTGATAGCAATCCCTACACTTAAGATGAAAGGAATGTTTATGGCGATGATCACTATAGGCTTCTCGGAAGTGATGAGGCTGATCGCGCTTAACTGGACATCTGTAACCGGCGGAACCATGGGAATCAAGGGTCTGAAAGCACCGATGTTCTTCGGTTTAAAAACAAGCGGTGCGTCAAGATATTATTACATCTATCTTGCAACAGTATTGCTTTTCCTTTTTTCGACTGACCGTGTCATACATTCAAGGATAGGAAGGGCTTGGATGGCCATAAGGGAAGACGATATGGCTGCAAAATCTCTGGGTATTTCACTTAATCTGTATAAGATAATCAACTTTATGTATGGGGCTTTTTGGGCAGGGATAGCAGGAGCTCTTCTTGCTCCGTATAAAACTTATATTGATTCGGCATATTTCACCCTTGATGAAGGGTTCAATATTTTATCAATGGTCATAATAGGCGGGCAGGGAACACTTGCAGGTCCTTTCATAGGAGTTACGGTATATCAGTTCCTGGTGGAAGGTCTCAGATTCGCGGGAGTCTGGAGATACATAGCATGTGCCATTCTTATTATAGCGATGATGTGGCTGCGGCCGCAGGGACTTGCGGGTAATTCTGAAAGCGTTCTTGCCGGAAAGAAGAACAGAAGCAGATCGTTTATAAAATTGCCGGAGGTTTTCAGTTTGGACAGGACCTTCGGGACGAGAAGATTGGGCAAAGCAAATATAGGTTGATGATCAAGCCTGTTTTATTTGAGTATGAATGGCTGAGAGGCCTTCCGGATATAAAAAGTTCCGGCAGTTGTTTTTTCGAAGATAGTGTCATGGAGGAAGGGCTATGAATGAACTGATGCTTGAGGCAAAAGGAGTTTCGAAGATTTTTGGCGGACTGACTGCTGTAGATCAGGTAGACATGAAAGTGTATAAAGGAGACATTTTTGGAATAATCGGTCCAAACGGTGCAGGTAAAACAACATTTTTTAATATGTGTACAGGGTTTTATACTGCAAGTAAGGGAAAGCTCTTTTTTGAAGGAAAAGACATTACAAAGATGTCAAGTGACAGGATAGCTCAGCTTGGGATCACCAGAACCTTTCAGAATATAAAGCTTTTTAAGTATATGAATGTTCTCGAAAACATTGCAGTAGGATTTCATATAAATACATGTTCAAATGTATTTGATGCAGTATTCCATACTAAAAGATATAAAAAAGATGAAGAACATGTGATGCAAAAGAGTATGGAAATATTGAAAAAGCTTGGTCTTCAGGACTATGCGTATATGATGGCAGGCAAGCTTCCCTATGGTATTCAGAGGAAGGTGGAGATAGCAAGAGCTTTGGCGGTAAACCCAAAGCTGATCCTGCTGGATGAGCCTGCGGCAGGAATGAACCCGATGGAGACGGATTCACTTATGGAGTTTATCAGACTGCTTAATAAGGATGGATATACCATCATACTGATTGAGCATGATATGAAATTTGTGATGAATCTGTGCAACAACATTATGGTTTTAAATTTCGGAAAGAAAATATGCGAAGGAACATCAGAGGTAGTAAGGAATGACCAAAATGTAAAGGAAGCTTATTTTGGAAAGGGCCTTACCAGAGGTATCGCATGAATGGGGTGAGACTATGCTTAAGGTAAATGATCTGGTCGTTGATTATGGTTATGTCCATGCAGTAAAAGGTATTGACCTTGAGGTGAACCAGGGAGAGATAATCACCCTGATAGGGGCAAATGGTGCAGGAAAGACCACTACCCTGAAGGCAATATCCAATCTTATAAAGAAGAGCAGCGGAAGTATCACGTTTCAAGGTGAGGATCTGACAAATATGTCTCCGCATAAGATCGTTGAACATGGAATATGTCATGTTCCCGAGGGGAGACTGATATTTCCGGATCTGACGGTTAAGGAAAATCTAATGACCGGAACTTTTGGAAATAAGAAACTTTCGGGCACAGAAAAGGATGAGCTTTTGGAAGAGATGTTTGAATGGTTCCCAAGGCTTAAAGAAAGGATGAATCAGCTCGGAGGAACTCTTTCAGGAGGAGAACAGCAGATGCTTGCCATTGCCCGCGGGCTTATGATGAATCCACAGATAATAATGATGGATGAACCTTCTTTGGGACTTGCACCGATAATAGTAGAAGAAATATTTGAACTTATTGAAAAGATAAGGGAAAGCGGAAAAACAGTTCTTCTAATAGAGCAGAATGCATCTATGGCTCTTAACATTGCAGACAGAGCTTATGTTCTTGAGAATGGCAGGGTCACTCTCAGCGGAACGGGAAAAGAATTATTGGATGATCCAAAGGTACAGGCTGCATATCTCGGAACCTGATAAAGCTGGTGAAAGATGTCATTTAATTTTGGTAAAAAAATCAGTAATTACAGACAAAAGAATAATCTGACAATACAGGAAATGGCGGAAAGAACAAAGCTCAGTACGGCGATCATCAGCCAGATAGAGCGAGGTATAGGTAATCCGACATATATAGTTCTTGAAAGCATTGCCAATGAAATGGATATATCTGTTTCGACGCTTGTTTCAGAGGAAATATCGAATAATGAACTCGTTCTTAGGAAAAGTGAAAGGACTGTGATGCATGAGGAAGCAGGAAAAATCCTGATGTATGAACTTCTTACAGAAAGACCGTTCCATAATTATATGGATATGATTTTTGTTGAACTATATCCTCATGGGGATACTTCCGGCACATATACGGTTCATCACGAAGAAGAAAGCGTTTATATTATGCACGGTTGTGTGACCATGGAGTTTGAAGATGAAGAAATCGAGCTTCATGAAGGAGACACAATAAGAGTATTGCCCAATCGGAAGCATATTCTTCATAATTATTCTGACGAGATGGCATACATCATAGATGTAAAATGCAAGAATTCATATTAGGAGTACCTTGGCAGAGAGCAGAATATTTTTTGGGGAGTCTTATGTATGAATACAGGTTGCAAAATCATTACAGATCCAGAATTATAGGTATATGGCAGATAAAAATGAAAGGCAGGGATAAAGATATGTTATCAGGAAAAGTTGCGATCATCACTGGCGGAGGGAGTGGCATCGGAAATGAATGTGCAAGACTTTTTGCTGAGCAGCATGCAACAGTCATCATTATCGGAAGAAATGTCACGAAGATTGAAGGTTCAGCCAGAGTGATAGATCCTGAGGGTAAATGTGTTTATGGAAGGCAATGTGACGTTTCAAAATCCGAGGAAGTCGATGAACTGATAGAGTGGGTAAAGGAAAAATTCGGAAGGATCGATATCCTGGTGAATAATGCGGCATTGTTTCTTCCTACAGATATCCTAAGAGATGAGCTTCAGGATGAGTGGGGGAAAATGATAGATGTAAACATTAAGGGAATGATCAGAATGATACATCGCTGTGTGCCTTTTATGGTAAATAATAAAGGTGGATGCATCGTGAATCTTTCTTCGGTTGATGCTTTTGCCGGATGTCTGAATTATGCCGGTTATTCCATGACAAAAGGTGCAGTGGTTTCTCTTACGAGAGGGCTGGCTTTAGATCTCGGCAGATACAATATAAGAGTAAATGCGGTAGCGCCGGGGATAACAGATACACCCATGACACATGAACGGATCGAAGAAAACAAAGATAAGTATTTGAACCGGCTGGTTTTAAAGAGGATGGGAAAGGATACAGATATTGCAAATGCGGTTCTTTTCCTGTCATCAGAACTAAGCAGTTACATAACAGGTGAAGTTATAAATGTTAATGGCGGTCTGCAGTTTGTCTAGGAGGTGAGTTGACTATGAGTTTGTCGGAAAGAGTCAAAAGTACATATATTAAAATTCTTGAGGAAGAGCTGATTCCCGCAATGGGGTGTACGGAACCTATAGCAATTGCCTATTGTTCATCCAGAGCACGTGATTTATTAGGGAAAATGCCTGACTGTATGGATATTTTCGTAAGCAATAATATCATTAAGAACGTAAAAAGTGTTGTGGTTCCCAATACAAACGGTCTTAAAGGAATAGAGGCAGCCGCTGCAGCAGGATTGATTGCAGGAAATACGGAGATGAAACTAGAAGTGATTTCAAAGGTTTCCGATGAACAGAAAAGTCAGATTTGCAGTATGTTAAATGAGCTTCCTATCAGGGTGATACCGATGGAACAAGGGATGGTCTTTGATATAGAGATCATTTTGAAAAATGGAAATGATTCCTCAAAGGTAAGAATCAGTCAGTATCATACAAACATAATATATGAAGAGCGGAACGGAGAAATACTTCTTGAAACAGAGCTGTACAGGAAACTGAATAAAGGGGAGTTGCAGGATAAGGAGGATGGATTAGCAGATCATTCGCTCCTGAATATCAGTGATATTATCGAATTTGCTGATACTGTTGATCTGGAAGAAGTAAGAGAAATTCTGGACAGGCAGATAGAATATAATTCTGCCATTGCGGATGAAGGAATAAATGGAAACTATGGGGCTAATATTGGCAAAACATTGATTCTGACCTATGGAGAGGATGTAAGAAACCGCGCCATGGCAAAGGCAGCGGCTGGATCCGATGCCAGGATGAGCGGGTGTGAGATGCCGGTAGTCATAAACTCCGGAAGTGGTAATCAGGGAATAACAGTATCTGTACCGGTAATAGAATATGCAGGACATCTTGGCGTTTCCCGGGAAGTTCTATACAGAGCGCTGATTGTTTCAAATCTTATAGCTATACATGAAAAAACAGGTATCGGAAGGCTGTCGGCATACTGCGGAGCTGTAAGTGCAGGCTGTGCGGCGGGTTGTGGCATAGCATATTTATATGGCGGGGGATTTGAAGAGATAAGCCATACCTTAGTGAATTCTCTAGCAATAGTTTCAGGTATTATCTGTGACGGTGCCAAAGCTTCCTGTGCCGGTAAGATTGCAGCAAGTGTTGAAGCAGGAATTCTCGGATACCATATGTATAAAAACGGTCAGGAATTCAAGAAGGGGGAAGGGATAGTAAATAAAGATGCGGAGTCTACCATAGATAATGTAAGCCGTCTTGGAAAAGAGGGAATGAGAGAAACGGATAAGGAGATCGTAAAGATCATGCTTGCAGTAGGTTGATTTGAATCATTGGAATTATTAAATTTACAACCTAAACTCTCCATGAATTATACTCGGAGTTTGCCTATCCTGGTTTTTATCTTCCCTTCTGTTAGGTCCAGACATTTAAATATCTGGCGCTGCTTTTTCGTTATGGCATCCATGGGCATCCATGATCCATCACGCTTTTGCTGTATCTGATATTTGTTTAATTCGCCGATTGTTGTAGATGTCGTTGTGGAACTGATTGCATTGAGCACCGGCTTTATGTAGTAACGGTATGATTCAATGATGATTAGTGCCACAGATGCAATAAACATCTTTCCCTCATAGGTAGCTGCGCTATGTGAATAAGTCTTTGATAACCCAAAGTGGTTTTTCATCCTACGAAATGCTTTTTCATTATTGTCACGCATACGTGCTACCTTGATCATCTGATCGGCGGTAAGATTGACGTTTGACAGAATCA
>ALYD01000053.1 GCA_000513555.1 Lachnospiraceae bacterium JC7 | reverse complement strand
AGTTATAAATTATAAGAGGTTTCTTGTACAACCTTACAGAGGACAGCTTATGGTGGCTGCCTAAAATACGGAGAAAGGAGGGATTGCACATGAAACAGAAATCTTCAAAGAAAATAACGGCTCTTTATGAAAGGCTGAGCCATGATGATGAATTGCAGGGCGAATCCAACAGTATCTCAAATCAGAAAGCACTTCTTGAAGCGTTTGCCGAGAAGAATGGATTCACAGGAATAAGGCACTTTACGGATGATGGTATATCCGGTACTACCTTTGATCGCCCTGGGCTTCAGGCACTTATTGCGGAAGTTGAGCAGGGAAACATTGGAACCGTCATTGTAAAAGACAACAGCCGAATCGGCAGGAATTATATTCTTACCGGTAATTTTCGAGAACTGCTGAGAAAGAACAATGTAAGGCTTATTGCCGTGAATGAAGGAACCGATACGGGTTCCGGTATGGAAGATGACTTCCTTCCCTTCCGTGATGTTATCAATGAATATTACGCTAAGGATATCAGCAAGAAGATAAGATCCACATTCAAGTCAAAGGGAGATTCCGGAAAACATGTTGCCAGCTCACCGCCTTATGGTTATATCAAGGATCCGAATGACAAGAACCATTGGATCGTGGATGAAGAGGCTGCCGAGATAGTAAGGCGAATGTTCCGCCTCACACTTGAAGGCAAGGGACCGTATCAGATATGTAAGATATTTGAGAGCGAGAAGATAGAGATCCCTGCGGTGCATCAGAAAAAGCAGGGACTTGGCTTGTGGCAGAACAGAGAAATTAAGGATCCGTACAGATGGACAAGCTCAACCATTGCGGGCATACTTGCAAAGCCGGAGTACCTTGGTCACACAGTAAACTTCAAGACAAGAAAGCACTTTAAGGATAAAAAGAGCCATTACGTTGATAAATCCGAGTGGCAGATTTTCAAGAACACGCAGGAGCCGATCGTTGATCAAGAGACCTTTGATAACGTTCAGAGGATAAGGAGCAGAGTGAAAAGATATCCGGACGGATGGGGAGAAGCACACCCGCTCACGGGTATTCTGTATTGTGCCGATTGCGGTCATACGCTTTATGTTCACAGGGTAAATAACGGTAAGAGAGAAGCCTATTTCACTTGTGGCAGATACAACAAAGCCAAGGATACCGACAGATGTCTTACACCGCATAGGATCAAGGCTGATGATGTGATACAGATTCTCTCAAAGACCATAAAGGGCATCATTGATTATGCTAACTTTGACAGAGAGGCATTTGTTGCAGAGATCGAGTCCGTTGTCGGAGAGCAGAAAGAAGCAGACCACAGCGGAGCAAAGTTGGAGATAGAGACAGCAGAAAGGCGTATTGACGAGCTTGAAACCTTGATCATCAAGATATACGAGGATCAGGCTCTTGGCAAATTGAGTGCTGAGAGATACACGGCTTTATATAACAAGTATCAGGAAGAGCAGAATGCACTTAAGCAGAGAGTCAGAGATCTATCGGTAACTATCGCTGATGAAAAGAAAGAGATCCGGTCAGTAAGCAAATTCATCAAGCTTGTAGACAAATATACGGATTTCACGGTACTTACCCCTGTAATTCTCAATGAATTCGTGGATAAGGTGGTTGTTCATGAGCGTGATCGCAAGAACAGCATACAGACGACGCAGAAGATTGAGATCTATTTTAACTTCATCGGTGAATATAAGCCGTCCACCATGAAGGAACCGGAACTCACCGAAGAGGAAAAGGCGGAGCTTGCGAAGAAAGAAGCCTTGAAGAACAAGCGCCATGAGCAGTATATGATCCGTAAAGCGGAGGGCAGGGATGCAAACTACAACAAGCAGGTGGCACGGCGCAGGGCACAGCAGCGTGAGGACAGACGAAAGACAAGACGCTGGGAGGATATACAAGCAGGGATTTATCATATTGCCGGTACAACGGTAATTAACGCAAAGAACGGAACGGAAGATGTCGAACCCATATTAGTGTCGGCAAGCAGACCAAGAGCCTAAGTCCATACGATAATTATCGAGCGTACTGAACAAGAAAAGGCATCCAAAGAAATCAGTAGAGATACAGATCCCCGAGGGTGCCTTTTGCTATGTGAAAATGTGGATAAGTGGTATGTCGGACATACCCGAGAGGGTGCCTTCCCTTCCCTGCCTTCCTTCTTCCTCTTCCCCCTTAGAAAGAAAAACGAAAAGAAAGAAGCAAAGAAAAGATAAAAGAAAGATATACCCCTATTATCATCATCCATCCTATCCTATCCCATCCGTCCGTCTCCCGTCGGGGAACGGCTACGCACGTTCCCCTAAGAGGGAGACGGGAAATACGCGCGCGTGCGCGAGAAAGGAGCCTAACAGAGAATGAAGCTGACAAGATATGAGCAGGAGACCATAGTGAACTTTAATGCCGAAGAACCGGATGCGATAGTTTACACCCGTGATAAGGCTGTTATGAGACAACTTGATGCGTTAGTTACCGAGTATCCCGATATCTTTAGGTGCATAGGTGAAACAGATATCGATAAGACCTATTCAATGCCTAAATCACGCATTAGTTACCGTAAGCCCAGAAGAATATCTGAGGCTAAAAGAAAGCAGGCAAGGGACGCTATGAAAAAGATAAATGGATGTGGATAAATGTATTGAAAATGTTCCACGCAAATGATATGATTACTGTCGGAGGATTGCGCTATGGACAAAGAAATTAAGACATATTCTATGAGCATACGAGTTAGCCAAGAGGAATTAGAAAAACTGAAAATGGCAGCACGCATTGAAGCATATGCTTCTTATAGCGAATTTGTAAGAAGAACGGCTCTAATAGAGGCTACCAAGGCAATCGAACGTGAAAAGAAGAAGTCTTCTGATAGCATTTAGCATTCTGATGAAATGGAGCTTATAAAATGGACTTAGGACAAGTATTTACCAAAGGTATCGTTGCTGATTATATGGTATCTTTGTTCACATTGAATAAAGATGCTATTGTGTTGGATCCTTGTTTCGGAGAAGGAGCTTTTCTTTCTTCGCTTAAAAAATTAAAGAAGTATTCTGCGGTAGGATATGAAATTGATAGTGATTTATTCAGTAAAACAAAAAAGAATTATCCCCAGTATACTTTGAAGAATGCAGATTTTTTGCAAGCTTCAAGCAGAAAGAAATACGATGGCATTATCATGAATCCGCCTTATGTGCGTCATGAGAAGATTAATGAATTAGCTGAACTTGGCGTGTGCAAGGATGTTTTGAATAGTAACGAGATATTTAAAGGTCTTCCTTCTACAGCAAATCTGTATATGTATTTCATAATAAAAGCTGTGTCTCTATTAAAGAGAAATGGTGAAATGATAGTAATTTTCCCAGGCAGTTGGCTGCAAGCCAAGAATGGAGATGGGTTTAGCTCTGCTCTGCATAAGGATTGCAGTGTTGAAAGACAGATACACATTTCAGGTGATGTTTTCGAAGCATCTGCGTTGGTTGATGTTTTGATTCTAAAATTACGCAAAGATGGAAAGAATAGGGTAGCGGAGCCTGAATTTATCAAACTAAATAATGGTGTGCTTGAAACTTATGAAAACAAAAATGAAGCGATTGAGATTAACTTTAATGAGCCTTTTTCATCGATTAGCAAAGTTCGAAGAGGCTTAACAACCGGATGTAACGGTATGTTTATTAATCCTTCTTTTTCACGTAGAGAAGGGCATACAAGACCTATTATTTCATCACCTAAACAGATTGCGGGTTTTTCGACAAAAGGTGCCGTATCTGATGAATTGCTTGTCATTGATCCAAATAAGCTTAAAGATACTGATGTTACATCGTTTATAGCCAATTGGGAAAAGAGGATATTGGCTGATGGAAAGCCGGAGACCCTTGTTAAAAAGATAAAAGATCAAAAAGAGTGGTATAGGCTTAATTTGTTTGATTGTCATGGGATTATATTTAGCTATTTTGTCAGAAATGATATGAAGTTTATATATAACGACACAGATAATGTGATTCGTGATAACTTCTACGTTTTATATCCGGCAATTGATAAATGGGTATGTTTTGCTTTGTTAAATAATCTTTATACATTCTATCAGTTGGAATGTGTTGGAAAAAAATATGGCGCAGGATTGTTGAAGATACAAAGGTATGACATAGAGAATCTTCATTTTCCGAATATTAAAACATTTTCTGATGCGGATATTGATGAACTCAAAAAGCTTGGGAAAAAGCTAGCCAAGACGAGCGACCGTAAAATAATAGATGATATTACGCATGTTCTGTCACATTATTCGGATGTTTCTTATGAAAAAATATCCGCTGAATATAACGATATAGTGAAAAACAGATTGGAGAATGTATGAAACCTACAGTTGTTAGCTTGTTTTCTGGCGGTGGTGGTTTGGATTTGGGGTTCATCAATGCTGGATATAAAGTGATTTGGGCAATAGATAATAATTCTAATGCGGTAAATACATACAAAGAAAATATTGGATCACATATCAAGTGCGCAGATATTACGCAAGAAGATGTTGAGCAGATCCCTAAAGCTGATGTTGTTATTGGGGGACCACCTTGTCAGTCGTTTTCTCTTGCTGGTAATCGCCATGTTGAGGATGCGAGAGGACAATTAGTGTGGAGATATATTGATATTATTAAGCACGTTAAGCCAAAAGCGTTCGTGTTTGAGAATGTAACTGGTCTTCTTTCAGCAAAGAATTCTGAAAAGGAAAGCATTGTTGAGTTGTTAAAAAAAGCATTTCAGGATATAGGCTATACCGTTGAAATGAATGTGATGAATGCCGCCGAATATGGCATTCCTCAGAAAAGAAAAAGGGTAATTATTGTTGGTCTTCAAGGTGATAAGAAGTTTGTGTTCCCTAAGCCGACACATGGAGATCCAAGTTCTGGACTGAACCCCTTTGTGACAGTAGAGGAGGCACTTGGGGATCTTCCGAAAGCTACAAATGATGAAAATGAAAATGTCGAATACAGAAACGATCCTCAAAACGATTATCAAAAACGCATGAGATCTAGCGGTGAAAGTACAGTTTCTGAACACTTTATGCCAACATTAAGTGAGTTGGACAGGTATATTATTTCACACGTAAAGCCGGGTGGAAATTATATGGATATACCCAAAGACGTTAATTCTAAGAGGATTCAAAGACTGCAAAGAGATGGCGGTCATACTACTTGCTATGGAAGGATGTTACCATCGGAACCTTCTTATACAATCAATACATACTTTAATCGCCCCAACGTTGGATGTAACATTCATTATTCCGAAGATAGACTCATTACAGTGCGGGAGGCATTACGTTTACAAAGTTTTCCGGATAATTATAAAATCGTTTCTTCGAGTAAACAGGGAAGAAACCTTATTGTAGGCAACGCTGTGCCACCCATGCTAGCGGAGGTAATCGCAAAAAAACTTAAAAAGGAGTTGACTGAAAAATGATTACATATTCAGATTCTGAAGTAAGAGTGTTTCACCCGATATGCGAAGATGCGCTTAATCAGGCGTTATCTGCATTAGGGTTATCAGCTACTTATGAAGCGAAGCATCACATATATACGGGTAGTCTTGAGATGGACTTTGTAGTAATTAACAAGTCTACCGGAAGATATCTTTGTGTTGTAGAGGTTAAAAGAACACCTTCTGATGTTCAAAGCACAAGATATCAGTTTCAGGCTCAATCGTATGTGCAAATGAACCAAGCTATTAATGAAAAGCCGTTTTACATTATCACAAATTTGGAAAAACTGATAAGCTTTCGTTATAATGCTTCGAAACCAAGTGTATATCAGCAGATGCTAAAGCCTGGTCTGGAGAGCATTTGTGACTTTGCTGTAGATGATGAAACGGCAATAACAAATAAGCTAGCTACGGTATTTCAGAGATTACTTGATGATTTTATTAATGATAGATATGACGAGTTAACTACGCTTGATGATTTTTTGAGATGCATGAAGACAGCACTTCCAGATGGAAGACAATGGAAGAGTAACATGGCTGTATTGATGTATGAGTATATCAGAGGTGCATTCCATGCTATTCATAGACCAAATCCGACAATAACCTACAATGTTACGCATTTTGGGGGCGATGTACAGCAAATATGTATTGAAGCAAACAACGTAGACTTTGACGGAATTTTTTCGTATAACGCAGCGAATTATATACCAAGACTGATTCTTGCGAGCCGTATGTTATCAGATATATATAAATACGGTGAAGCCAACGTTTCCGGTGATGCTATCGCAGATGCGCTTCATGATATGATTTCTGAAAACAACAGGCATGATGGAGAGGTAGCTACAGATCTTGAACTTGCCAATCTCGTTTCTACGATGGCAAAAATGGTAAACGGAAATATTGCTAATGGGAAACAGATATGTGATCCGGCTGCAGGTAGTGGGAACTTGATAAGTTCAGCAATAAATGTCTTCGGAATTAATGCTGATCAAATTGTGGCAAATGATATTAATCCTAAACTTCTTGAATTGTTATCACTACGTTTGGGATTAAACTACCCAAATTCAATTAGTAGAGCATGTTCGCCAACTGTTACAACAAAAGACATTGTGAATATGTCACCGTCGGATTTCAGCAATGTTGAGGTTTTATTATTGAATCCACCATTTGTTGCAGGAATTAATTGTGTTAATAGAAAACAACCATTTTACAGAAAAATTAAAGCATTAAAAGGAACTGCTGGTATGACCGAGATTGGACAGCAGAATTTAGGCGCTGTGTTCCTTGAAACGGTATGTTACCTAGTTCCGCAGGGAACAACTATAGCATGTATATTCCCTAAGGCACATTTGACAGAGAGAGGGGATGAGGCTGTTGCATTTAGACAAATGCTTTTGGGAGTGTTTGGATTGCAATGCATCGTGAATTATCCAGGCGAAGGTCTATTTGAATCTGTTACGGAAGAAACATGTATTTTGGTTGGGAAAAGATCTGTAAGCACCAATGTCATAAGAGTTTATTCCAGTGATGTTAATGTTGCAGATATTGATTTGCATGCATTAGAACAGTATGCGGGACCTTATGATCCGACTAAGTTTGACGCAATTACTGCAGACATTGAAGCGAGGGAAATATCAGTAGCCGAATTATCCTCAAGTGTTAATGATGGTTGGAGAATGGTTTGCAGTGAGATGTCTGAGGCAATCACATATGTTGAAACGAATATAAAAAGAAACGCAAAGATTGATCTTTTACCTAATACGACAACGATTTATAGAAAAGGACAAGTTGGCGTTAATGGTGGAAGTGATTTGATGTTCTTTGATTCTATACCAGCATTATTTAATGCATACCAATCAAGAGTAACATTAGATGAAGGAATGAGAAATGCAAAATGTGATGATTTTATAATCAATCAGGGTGATTCAAGATTTCTGAATTTTAATAATGTTGGAGCGCCTTTAAGCAATTCTATAATAACCGATTATATTGCTTTATCAAGACCGGCAGGACAACAGCAGAGAATAGTAAAAACAGTAGTAGAATGGGAAAAAATTGCAAAGAAAGATGGTAGTATAAGTTTCCCGGCAAATTCGGTTTTAGTACCGACCAAAATTCGAAGAAATGGACGCGTCCATGTTTCAACCGTACCGCTTTATGTTTCGACCAATTTTGCTGTATTTTCATATCCATCATTGCAGCATGCACAGGTAATTGGATCATATATGGCAACTGTATTTTATCAGCTTGAATGTGAAGTGACATCGAAGGATCATGCAGGAGTTAGAAAAATAGAAGTTCGAGATGCAGTTACAACACATGTTCCGGTGTATGCATCACTCTCTCAAAACGAGATTAATGATATACTTACAGAATTACCGAATGTTGCTTTTAAAGATCTTAATAATCCGACAATAACGCATATGGATGAGATTTGGGCAAACATTCTATTTGGTGCAAACGCAAGAACAAAATTGGATGAAGCGATTAGGTTATTAAGATTTTTGGCGAATCGTAGAAATCCGACAAGATAATAAAAAAATATCGTGCGACTAAGGTGGCATGGATTCTTAACAGAAACCATGACCACCTTTTTTTATACCCAAAAGAAAGGAGATTTACAAAATGGAACAGCAACAGATTTCACCAAAAAAACAGAAGGCATTGGAGAAGGTGAAGCGAGCCAATGCGGAGCTTGCCAAGGTAGTGCGTGAGGAGAAGGAGCAACTCAGAAAGACTCAGGATCGCCACAAGTACATGATGGGCGGTTGTGTAGTGAAATACTTCCCCGAAGCTTATGACTTTAGTGAGCAGGAAATGAACCGGATCATAGCGTGCGCCTTTTCACTTAAAGATGTGAAGAACATGATCAATACGGTTTTGAAAGAGCGACCGGAACCTGCGGTAAGTAACGATGAAGAGGAGGAAGAAAACGATGATTTTTATACTGATGAAACCGAGGAAAATGATCCCGAAGAAAGTGACGATGACGAGGGCGGAGAAGCCTAAGGTCTTTCACCGAGATTTTCTCGGTGCGCACAGATATACCACCGGAGGTGGTACTGCGCGTCCTGCCGGAGGCGTCCTGCGGACAGCTGTTGTCTGCCGAGGGCAGCCAAGAGGGGACACTACGTTTCCCCTCCGGTGCTTGCGCACCTACCCCTATGTGTACTTTCCGCTTGGCAAAGCTCTAAAGAGCAGAGCTTCACCAGGCGAAAAGTCTGTCCTGTCAGTCCGTCCATGTTTTGGTATGCCGTCAAGGTGGAAAGTGAGGCGCGGATATGACAGTTAAAAACATCAGCACCCGTGCCAAGATATGTGGCAGGAGTGCTAAATGTACGGGCGGTCATTCTGCCGTTGAGCAATCATCATATATCAGCAGAGAGAAGATGTACTGCGAGTATGACGGTCAGACATATTATCCCAAGTATTCCGAGGATCTTGTTCATTGCGAAGTTTTGTTGCCGGAGAATGCACCCAAAGAATACAAGGATCCCTACGTTTTATGGAATAGTGTGGAGCTTGTCGAAAAGTCAAAGGATGCTCAGCTTGCACGCACCTTCCGTATAGAGCTGCCGAACGAGTGGAGCTATGATCTTGCCAAGGAAGTGGTGAAAGATTATTGCGAGCGAAACTTTGTCAGCAAAGGTATGTGTGTTCAGTATGCCATCCATGATTCTGAAAACAAGCAGGGACAGAGGAACCTGCATTGCCATATCATGCTCACATTACGGAGTATTGATGAACAGGGGAAGTGGATGCCGAAACAGAAAAAAGTTTATCAGAGGGATGAGAACGGAGAACGCATCCCAGACATTGATAAAAAGACCGGACAGCAGAAGGTTGATAAGCAGAACCGTAAGCAGTGGAAATGCACTACGATTCAGACCAATGATTGGAACAGCAGGGAGAATGCGAAGATATGGAGAAAGGATCTTGCCGATACCATAAATGCGGTCAATGCAAAGATCGGTATGACGGATAAGTTATGGGAGCATCGTTCCTTCAAGGAGCAGGGGCTTGATATCATCCCTCAGATCCATCTTGGAGAGAAGGCAAGTGCCATGGAGCGTGCGGGGATCCGGACGATCCGAGGCGATATCAACCGAGAAATCATAGCGAAGAATGCTGTTATAAATGCTGCCCGCGCTGCTTATGAAAGAGCCAAGGAAGAACTTGCGGAAGTCATGGCTATTCCGGTTACCGTTGCAAAGGCATTTAAGAGTGAGATCATTGATGTGATCCGTAAGATAGCGGAGCGTAACAATAACCGTCTTACATTGCCGATAATGAAGGGCAAGTTTATCGGTGCCGTTTCTGATCGTGCATCCCTGCAGGACAAGGCGAAAATGGAGGCTTATGTTCAGAGTAAAGGTTGGACAACCTTCGATGAAATGCAGGCTGACAGAAAGGCATTACAGGGCAGATATGATGAGCTTCAAAAGAGCAGAGGTGATATGACCGTGCGCATGGATTATCTTGAAAAGCTTCTTGCTTTTCATGAGCAGTATGAACCATATCAGCAAGTCAATGCCGAGTATTGGAAACTGAAAAAGGCAGAGGATAAGAACGGCAAGCCTCTTGGGTTCTTCAAAAAGAGTCAGGCGGAAGAGTTTAAGAAAAAGCATCAGACAGAGCTTAACACTTATAAGATTCACCGTGATGTACTGAAAGATATGATCAAGGAGCCGGACAAGAAGATCACACCCAAAGCATGGCAGAAGGAGCTTGATGGTCTGAAAGAAAGGTATCAGAAAACAGAAAGACCGTTATCAGATGCCACCTTGGATCTTGCCAAGATGGAAGTGCTTAATCACAACAAGCGAGATCTTGAGAGAATGCTTGAAAACGAGAGTCACAAGAGAACGGTTAGTAGAGACAGAAATATTACGCTTTGAGAAAGGAGATTATATGGCGGAAGAATTGAATATTGTAACACCGGAGGGAGCTGATACATCGGCCCCCTCTTTTCATGAGAAAATCGGAAATATGAAGTATAACGTGGTGCTTCATTTTGCTGAAAAGGGCGGTCAGACCGTGAAGGACAGGCTGAAGCGGGTGATTCTGCATGAAGCGAATGCCAAGAGTGGTACAACAAACCCTTGACAA
>ALYD01000052.1 GCA_000513555.1 Lachnospiraceae bacterium JC7 | reverse complement strand
GTAAAAATTCATTCTTACATTAGCTTAAAAAAGTCTTTACAAGTAAAGATGCTTTTGTTAGAATAATACGGCAACTTTGTTCGAATTCGTTATTAGAAAGGGGAATTACTATGAAGGTAAGATCATCAGTAAAGCCTATCTGCGAGAAATGCAAAGTCATTAAGCGTAAAGGCTCTATCAGAATTATCTGCGAAAACCCTAAGCACAAGCAGAGACAAGGTTAATTTTAACAGGAGGAAACAAAAATGGCTCGTATTGCAGGTGTCGATTTACCTAGAGAGAAGCGTATCGAGATTGGTCTGACATATATCTATGGTATCGGACAGTCTTCAGCTGATAAGATTCTCAAGGCAACAGGCGTTAACCCTGATACACGTGTTAAGGATCTCACTGACGATGAAGTAAAGGTACTCGCAAACTATATTGCAGAGAACCAGGTAGTAGAGGGTGATCTCAGAAGATCAACAGCTCTTGATATCAAGAGACTTCAGGAGATCGGATGCTTCCGTGGAATCCGTCACAGAAGAGGTCTTCCGGTTAGAGGTCAGAAGACTAAGACCAATGCCAGAACACGTAAGGGACCACGTAAGACTGTAGCTAACAAGAAGAAGTAATTAACTTAGTCTTGTAGGTAAGAAAGTCCAGATCAGTAATGATCGATCTGATTTTTAAATCAGAAGTAACTATTGTGATCTTCATGTTTTAAATACAGGAAGACAGTTAAAGGAAAGTAGGTTAGTTTTAATATGGCTTCAGGTAAGAGAGTAACAAAGAAGCGCGTAAAGAAAAACGTTGAACGCGGACAGGCACATATTCAGGCATCTTTCAACAACACTATCGTTACACTGACAGATGCAGAGGGTAACGCTCTTTCATGGGCAAGTGCCGGTGGTCTTGGATTCAAAGGTTCAAGAAAATCTACTCCATATGCAGCTCAGATGGCTGCTGAAACTGCTGTTAAGGCAGCTTTAGTACACGGCTTAAAGTATGTGGATGTTAGTGTTAAGGGACCAGGATCAGGACGTGAGGCAGCTATTCGTGCACTTCAGGCAAATGGTCTTGAGGTAACATCAATCAAGGATGTAACACCAGTTCCACACAACGGATGCCGTCCACCAAAGCGCAGAAGAGTATAATCTTTTTTTGGATTAGCTTAACGCAAAACTTAAAAGACATAGGCCGTAGTATGTATAAAATAACGGCAAATCTGTCCGAAGAAGTCTTAGGATGTAAAGGACGTATCACGTAATTTATCATGATATTAATAAGGAGAGAGAATTATGGCAGTTGATAAAACTCCCGTACTTAAAAGATGCAGGTCACTTGGACTTGACCCTGTATTTTTAGGAATTGATAAGAAGTCTAACAGACAGCTCAGAAATCCTCGTCGTAAGATGTCAGAGTATGGCACTCAGCTTCGTGAGAAGCAGAAGGCTAAGTTCATCTACGGCGTACTTGAGAAGCCTTTCAGAAATTACTATGCAAAGGCTAACAAGATGAAGGGCCAGACAGGTACAAACCTTATGGTTCTCCTTGAGTCACGTCTTGATAACGTAATCTTCAGAATGGGTCTTGCACGTACTCGTCGTGAGGCACGTCAGATCGTAGGTCACAGACTCATTACTGTTAACGGTAAGGTTGTAAACATTCCTTCATACCTTATCTCAGCTGGTGATGTTGTTGCTGTTAAGGAGAACAAGAAGTCTCTTCAGAGATTCAAGGATATCCTTGAGGTAACTAACGGTCGTTTAACACCGGCTTGGCTTGATGCAGATCAGGAAAACTTAAAGGCTACTGTAAAGCAGCTTCCTACTAGAGAGGAAATCGACGTTCCAGTTAACGAGATGCTTATCGTCGAGTTGTATTCAAAATAATTAGCCTGCAATAAAGGAGGCATTGCATGTTCGATTTTGAGAAACCAAACATTGAGATTGTTGAGATTTCAGATGATAAGAAGTACGGCAGATTTGTTTGCGAACCTCTTGAGAGAGGCTACGGAACAACTCTTGGCAATGCTTTGAAACGCATCATGCTTTCTGCATTACCTGGTACAGCTGTATCTCAGGTGAAGATCAATGGCGCAGATAAGGATAGTGATACTATTCCTGGTGTCAAGGATTCCCTGACTGAGGTTATCATGAACCTCAAGAGTCTTGAAATTAAGAACACATCGTCCTCCGATGACCCGAAGATCTTATATCTCAATTTTAATGGAGAGGGTGTAGTTACTGCATCTGATATCCAGCTTACAGAAGATGTTGAGATCCTTAATCCGGATCAGAAGATTGCTGCTACTGATGGTACAGCCAACTTCGAGATGGAGATAACTGTTACTTCGGGCAGAGGCTATGTTGGTGCTGACAGATCAAAGACAACTGATCTTCCAACAGGAGTGATCGATGTTGATGCGATCTATACACCAGTTGAACGTGTAAATATGTCCATAAGCAATACTCGTGTCGGAAATATGACTGACTACGATAAGCTTACTATTGATGTATTTACAAACGGAACAATGAGTCCGGACGATGCTGTATCTGATGCAGCAAAGTTCCTTTCAGAGCACCTGTCTTTCTTCGTTGAGCTCTCACAGAATGCTCAGAATGCTGAGGTCATGGTTGAGAAGCCTGATGATGAGAAGGAAAAGGTTCTGGAAATGAATATTGACGAACTTGAGTTATCAGTTCGTTCATACAACTGCCTTAAGAGAGCTGGAATAAATACAGTTCAGGAGCTTTGCGCAAAAACTCCTGAAGATATGATGAAGGTTCGTAACCTTGGTCGTAAGTCTCTTGAGGAAGTACTTGCAAAACTTAAGGAATTAAATCTTAGCCTTACAATCAGAGAAGAGTGATCTTCTCTGATTGTATGTAATCTGTGAAAAGCCACAGACGCTGAGATGTATTTACCGGTAAGACTAAAAAGCACGGTGGAGGATATTAGAAATGGCAAAATACAGAAAGTTAGGTAGAGAGTCAAGACAGAGACAGGCTATGCTTCGTGCTCTTACAACATCTCTTATTCATAACGGTAGAATTTTCACAACTGAGGCACGCGCTAAGGAAGTTCGTAAGCAGGTTGAGAAGCTTATTGCTCTTGCAGTTAAGGAGAAGGACAACTTCGAGGAAGTAACTGTAAAGGCTAAGGTTGCTCGTAAGGATGCTGAGGGCAAGCGTGTTAAGGAAGTTGTAGACGGTAAGAAGGTTACAGTTTATGACGAAGTAGAGAAGACAATCAAGAAGGATAAGCCTTCAAGACTTGCTGCTCGTCGTCAGATCCTTGCATACCTTTACCCTGTAACTGAGGTTCCATCAGCTAAGGCTGGTCAGAAGAAGAATACCAAGAAGGTAGATCTTGCTGCTAAGCTTTTCGATGAGTACGGTGCTAAGTATGCTACACGTAACGGTGGTTATACTCGTATCGTTAAGGTTGGCCTCAGAAAGGGCGACGCTGCAATGGAAGTTCTTCTCGAGCTCGTATAATTGAATCGGGAACGCCTGAGCGTAATTATATATTAAGAGAATCATCCTTGTGATGATTCTCTTTTTTTATATTATTTGATTCTGAAAGGCATTCAGTACCTGAACATGGATGTGTTATCTTAAAGTAATTGTAATTTAAATGCTCATGTACATAAGCTATACTTAATGTATAAGAGTGTGTTCGGAAACAGGAGAGGACTATGTGCTATAGAAGATCTATCAATTCAGGTATATATTTGATTTTGATGACAATGCTTTTTGTCATGGGTATTTCCATAACCGGCCTTGCTGGAGATACAAGTGTAAGGATAAGCTCGGTTCGTATCACGGTATCGGATTATCTGAAAAATATTGAACTTGACGGTAATGAGCAGATTCCGTCCCTTTCAGAAAGCGATTTTACAGTTCCTGATAACAATCAATATGAGATAAGTAATGTTACATGGCTCGGAGGAGACAGTGTAAACATAGGTGCAACTCCGAATGTGGAGATTTATCTTACATCCATGGAGAAGGAGCGATCAAACGATTATTACACTTATTACTACTTCAGCGGAACATATGACAGAACCAATGTGCATGTGAGCGGAGGAGATTTTGTTTCTGCCAGAATTGAAGGCAACTATGCACTTAGAGTTGTTATAGCCCTTAAAGGTATAAAGGGAACATATCAGTCACCTGTTTCTCCCGCCTGGAGTAATTCGACTTTGGGACTTGCGCTCTGGAGCGCTCCGGCCAGTACCTCCGGATATTATAAGGTGAGTCTTTTTAAGGACGGTATTAAGACTGCCAATCTGATAAGTGATCAGACATCATTGAATCTTTATCCTTACATGACAAGAACCGGTTCCTACCATTTTGAAGTGTCAACTATTCCTTATACAACAGCACAGAAGAACGGGAAAGAATCGACGGCTGTCACATCGTCTGACATAAATATAAGTGAAGGTGAGACCTCTGACGGAAACGGACAGTATACTGATTCAAAGTATCTATTAAACAGCAACAACGTTTTGAATGGTGCTCAGCTTACGGGGGATACAACAGGTAATATTGCTTCTGTCAATGACTACACCCTTGCCGCAAATTATACTGTATATAACTCAAACAATGGACAGACTACTACGCTTCCGGGATATGAGCACAGATCCTCTGCCAACGGTACGGCCACAGCAAATTCGACTTCATATACTACAGGCAGTTGGTATAAGGAAGGCAATTACTGGTATTTCAGAACCAGCGACGGATCAAAGGTATGCAGTGACTGGCTCATGTGGAAAAATGCATACTACAGATTTGACGCAGACGGAAAGATGCTCACGGGCTTCTATCACAAGGATGACTATTCCACATATTATCTGGCAAACAGCGGTGCACTGAAGACAGGCTGGGTGCTTATCAATAACGCATGGTACTATATGAATCCCCAGGTGGGAGAGTACTATGGCCTCATGTATAAAAATGCAGTTGTAAATATCGGGGATAAGAGCTATTACTTCGATGCGGACGGAAAGATGCGAACAGGTTGGGTGATCATAAAGGACGCCGACGGAATTGATCAGTACTATTATTTCTATCCGAAAACTGCAGAAAACGGAAATAATTACGGACATATGGCGAAGGGGACAACCATACTTGACGGTCTGACCATAGCTCAAGACGGACATTGGGTACATTGAAACCGGTTCTAGAGACAGGTTATACACTTATTGAATAAATAATTATAAATTGAAGATAATAAAAACAGAAACATGCTTGAATAAAGTTCAGCCAAGGTATATGTATATAGGGCAGACCTCGTGGTCTGCCCTTGTATTTTAGCAGCAATTAAAATATACTAAATCAGATTGACAACTATTTGAATATATCAGGTTAACAGCTGATAAAAGATTATTTTATACATATTATTTCAGACCGGGAGAATAAAGTGAAAATCATAGAAGCGATACATTTGGCATATGATTACATCCGAACAGACGAGAATGATAAAGTCATTGAAAGAACTCGTGCTTTGAATGATGTAAATCTTTCTATAGAAGAGGGAAGCTTTGTGTGTATCCTCGGGCACAACGGATCGGGTAAATCCACCCTTGCAAAGCTCATAAATGGCCTTAATCTGCCTTCTGAAGGCACTATGTTGGTTAGTTCCAGGGATACTAAAAATGAGAAGGAATTGTGGGATATCAGAAAAGAAACCGGAATGGTATTTCAGAATCCGGACAATCAGATCATAGCATCCGTAGTAGAAGAGGATGTAGGATTCGGCCCTGAGAATATAGGGATACCTACAGCTGAGATCTGGGAGAGAGTGAATAAAGCTCTCCATGCGGTAGGTATGGAGGCATATCGTATGAAGTCTCCTAACAGACTGAGTGGAGGCCAGAAGCAGAGGGTCGCCATAGCCGGCACCATGGCCATGATTCCAAAGACCATAGTACTTGATGAACCTACTGCAATGCTGGATCCAAGCGGACGTGCAGAGGTCATCCGAACAGTTAAGGAGCTTAACAAGACACAGGGAGTCACTATCATACTCATTACACATTACATGGAAGAAACTGTTGATGCTGATCGAATTATCGTAATGGATAAGGGCAAGATGGTGATGGATGGAACTCCGGGTGAAGTCTTTAAGAATGTGAAAGAACTTAAGGAAATCAGAATGGATGTTCCTGAAGTGACTGAGCTGGCATGGATCTTGAAGAATGAGGGTATGCCTGTTCCGGATTCCGTACTCACAAGAGAAGAACTGGTATCACATCTGGAGAAATGTCTACCGAAGCAGGCTGATTTCCAGCCGGATTTTGTAAAGAAAAAACCTGAGCATATGGATATTACAGATCCGGTGATGCGTGTACGAAACTTAAGTCACGTCTACCAGAAGGGAACTGCCATGGAGAGCTATGCACTGAAGGATGTCTCCTTTGACGTGCAGAGAGGCTCTATAGTTGGCTTTATAGGCCATACAGGCTCCGGTAAATCAACATTGACACAGCATCTTAATGGACTTTTGAAGGCTACGGATGGTGCCATCGAGGTCAATTTCAGAGATAACAGTGCTCTTTTTAAAACTGACGGAAAGACAAAGACAAAAAATGTCAATGCTGATACCGCAGCATTCCGCGGAGGGAAGCTTATTTCCGACATGTCGGAGAGTATAAAGATGAATCCCGATAATACGTGCAATGAGGGCGCGGATAAATCGAAAAATATCGCTGTATTCAGGGAAGAACCTCTTCATGAGGGAATGGAGAGAGGAAACGGTACAGGATTCGTGAACATTTATGCGGATGGCTTTGATATGAAGCAGCTCAGGTTTAAGGTTGGTCTTGTGTTCCAGTATCCTGAATATCAGCTTTTCGAGATCGATGTACTCACAGATGTTATGTTCGGACCGAAAAATCAGGGACTTTCTCAGGAAGAGGCTCGGAAGAGAGCTGAAGAGGCGCTCAAGATGGTAGGACTTGGTGAAGAATTCTGGAAGAAATCCCCATTTGAGCTTAGTGGTGGTCAGAAGAGACGTGTCGCTATAGCCGGAGTTCTGGCTATGCATCCTGAAGTTCTCATTCTTGACGAACCTACTGCGGGACTGGATCCTGCAGGAAGGGATGACCTGTTCAGGCAGATAAGATCACTTCATGATAAGGTTGGTATGACCATTATCCTTGTGTCACACTCAATGGATGATGTGGCCAGATATACAGATCAGGTAATAGTTCTTGATCATGGTGAACTCAGAATGACCGGAACACCGGAGGAGATCTTCAAGAGATATAAAGAGCTGGAGGAAATGGGTCTTGGCGCACCGCAGATGACCTATCTCATACATGATTTAAAGGATGTGGGCATTCGCTTTGAAGACAGACCGGACACAGTTGAAGAAATGGCACATTGTATAGTTGATCTTTGGAAACGTTACAATAAAGAAGAACATGGGGAAGATAGAGCTTCCGGAAAGGAGGCACGCTGATGTTCAGAGAGATAACTCTTGGCCAGTACTATCCGGTAGATTCGATCATTCACAGACTTGACCCCAGAGTAAAGCTTATGGGTACACTGGTATTCCTTGCGGCACTGTTTGTTGTAAACAGCTGGACCATGTATGGCGTAGCGGCATTGGTACTTGCTATCCTCATAAAATCAAGCAATGTTCCTTTCAGATTCATGACAAAGGGACTTAAGAGCATACTTGTGTTGCTGCTTATTTCCGTGAGCTTTAACCTTTTTCTTACACCTGGTGAGCCCATCGTACAGTTTGGAATACTGAAGATCTCCCGAGAGGGACTTGAGATCGCGTTTAAGATGGGTATCAGGCTTGTACTTTTGGTTCTGGGATCATCACTTATGACTCTTACAACGACACCTAATCAGTTGACAGACGGTATGGAGAAGGGACTTGGAATATTCAAGAAAATCGGAGTTCCCGTACATGAAATTTCCATGATGATGTCCATCGCACTGAGATTCATACCGATCCTTGTTGAGGAAACAGATAAGATTATGAAGGCTCAGCAGGCAAGAGGCGCAGATTTTGAATCAGGCAATATCATAGACAGAGCGAAGGCTATGGTTCCGATCCTTGTTCCACTGTTCATCAGTGCCTTCAGAAGAGCCAATGACCTTGCCATGGCCATGGAGGCCCGTTGCTATCACGGAGGAGAGGGCAGAACAAAGATGAAGCCTCTCAGATATGCCGGAAGAGACATAATCGCGTATCTGCTTATGATAATGTATCTGGCGGCATGCATAGCCTCCAGATTCGTAGACCTTATATAACGAAAAAATGCGATATAAAAATTATCGGTATACTGAGGGATGGGTTTAGTGAAAAGACGTATAAAGCTAACAATTTCATACGATGGGACTGACTATAAAGGCTGGCAGATACAGAATCCGACCATGGAAAAACCGGAGGGAGATAAGCCGACTATTCAGGGGATGCTGACTCTGGCAATAAGGAATCTGATTAAAGGTGAAGAAATTCAGCTTATCGGAGCCAGCAGAACTGATAGTGGAGTTCATGCACGGGGGAATGTTGCAGTCTTTGATACAGAGTCTTCCATACCGGCGGAGAACTTTCCCTTCGCCATAAACAGCTTCCTGCCGGAAGATATAAGGGTTATTAAGGCGGAAGAAGTGGATCTGGGCTTCAATCCCAGGTTTGTTCCCCATAAAAAGACATATGAGTACAAGGTTGATAACAGTCTTATACAGCTTCCTGTGAACAGATTGTATTCCTACAATTTCACCTATGCGCTGGATCTCGAAAAAATGAGAGAAGCTGCTTCATATCTTGTGGGAGAACATGATTTTACAAGTTTTGTTAACCCGGACAGTCAGGTTTTTGAACATGGAGGAGATGCTGTTAGAGAAATATACAGCGTAGAAATTCATGGAGAAAAGGAAGGTACTGGAGAAAATTACAGTATAGTCGAAAAGTCAGAAAATACGGAATTTCGCGGTGAAAAGACATATAAGAGCCGAAGAGTTAAAGATTCAGATTCACAGCTCATCACCATACGGATAAGCGGTAATGGATTTTTGTACCATATGATACGAATCATTGTTGGAACACTGCTCCAGGTAGGAAATGGAAAACGGTCTCCTGAAGAGATAAAGGAGATCCTGCAGGCCAGAGACAGGACAAAAGCAGGGCCTACAGTACCTGCGAAGGGGCTTTGCCTCGTGGAACTTAGTTACCCCTAAAATGAAAGAGTGCTTAGGTCTGAAAGATTCAGATCATAAGCACTCGGTTTTTATAGGTGACTTTTACTGATGTAGATACACATAATGGATGGTGTGAGAGGAATAAAGGAAACTGTTATATGAAATATGACAATATTAAAGGGTTCATCTTTGATATGGACGGAACCATGTTCGATACAGAAAGGGTGTATTATAAATTCTGGAAAGTCACAGCAGAGGAGCGGGGATTTATCATTACAGATGAAATGATAGAAAAGATGAGAGGAGCTTCTGTTGAGAATATAGGGGTACTTTTCAAAAAGGTTAATCCGGACTTCGACTACATGGAGGAACGCGCGGCCAGAAAAGTGCATATCTATGACTATTTAAGGGAGCATGGAATACCCAAAAAAGAAGGATTGGACGAACTTTTCTCATGGCTTACAAAAAAGGGATATAAGCTTGCTCTTGGTTCCTCTTCCATAAAAGAACAGGTCATGATGTATCTGGATAAAACAGATTATACTGGAAAATTTGATTATATATGCGCCGGAGATATGATCAGTAATGGCAAGCCTGCACCGGATATTTATCTTCATTGTGCTGAAAAACTTGGCCTGAAGCCTGAGGAATGTATAGTTGTTGAGGATTCTCCCAACGGAATAAAAGCAGGATATGCCGCAGGATGCAAGGTTTTCGGCATCAAGGATATGAGCGAGCTTGATGAAGTAAGGGAAATGCTGACAGAAGAGCCGAAAACATTGACAGATATAATAAGAATAATTGAACAGGATTAGTCTTTCGGATGAAAGATCGGGCAGGAGACTGTTGAGATTGTAAAGAGAAAATAAAATGTTTGCAGCTGTATTGACAGCATTTGCAAATCAAAATATAATACATGATGCTGTCTGATAAAACGGCGTAGTTTCTATGCGGTTAAGACAGGTAACTATTTACAGCAGGGTTCGAGATAGGGCCCGGGCTACATTAAATACTGAAATCAGTCTCAGAGTGGACCACTTGCAAAACTGATAAGCTGTTTCGGCGGTTTGTCACTTGGCTGGCCGGTTTCCTTATTAAGGAAACGTGCATATAACCCGATGCAGGCGAGCAGGCAGAAGTTCTGTTTTGGACAGAGACCAGAGTAAGTAGCCTTATAACAGGAGGTTGTTATGAATTCATACGTAGCTACAGCTTCTACTATTGCACAGGACAGAAAGTGGTATGTAGTAGACGCAGAGGGTAAGACACTTGGTCGTCTTGCATCAGAAGTTGCTAAGGTTCTTCGCGGAAAGAACAAGCCAACTTACACACCATTCCTTGATTGCGGAGATTACGTAATCATCGTTAACGCAGAGAAGATCGCTGTTACAGGTAAGAAGCTTGATCAGAAGATTTATCGCACACATTCCAGATATGTTGGTTCAATGCGTGAGACAACACTTCGTGATCTCAAGGCTAAGAAGCCTGAGAAGGTAATCGAGTATGCTGTTAAGGGTATGCTTCCTCACGGACCATTAGGCAGACAGATGTATAAGAAGCTTTTCGTATACGCTGGCGCAGACCACAAGCACCAGGCACAGAAGCCTGTTGAGCTTACAATCTAAGGGAGGATATCAAAATGGCTACAAACAGAAATTACGGAACAGGTAGAAGAAAGTCTTCTGTTGCAAGAGTTTACATTATGCCTGGAACAGGTAAGATCACAATCAACAAGAGAAGCCTTGACGAGTACTTCGGTCTTGATACACTGAAGCTTATCGTTAATCAGCCACTCGTTCTTACACAGAACGTAGGCAAGCTTGATATTCTTGTTAACGTACACGGTGGTGGTACAACAGGTCAGGCTGGTGCTATCCGTCACGGTATCTCAAGAGCACTTTGCGAGATGGATATCGAGTACAGACCAGTTCTCAAGAAGGCTGGATTCCTTACAAGAGATCCAAGAATGAAGGAGAGAAAGAAGTACGGTCTCAAGTCCGCACGTCG
>ALYD01000051.1 GCA_000513555.1 Lachnospiraceae bacterium JC7 | reverse complement strand
GGATATGATAAGGTAAATCAGCTTCGTCATGTTCGTTTCTTTGGTGATATCCATGGTATGGTCGAGCATATGCGTAAGCATGCCGATATCATCAGACCTAAGTTTGAGATGGTTGAGGATGTTTTTGCAAAGAATCTTGAGGGACTCGGAATCGGAGAGTGGACAAAGCCAAACGGAGGATACTTCATCAGCTTTGATACCATGCCGGGATGTGCGAAGTCAGTTGTGGCTCACTGTAAGAAGGCAGGAGTAAAGCTCACAGCCGCCGGAGCTACTTTCCCTTATCATAAGGATCCTGATGACAAGAATATCCGTATAGCTCCAACATATCCTACTCTTGATGATCTTAAGACTGCTGCAAATCTTTTCACACTCTGTGTGAAGCTGGTTTCTGCCGAGAAGATCCTCTCTACAAAGACAGGTGAAGACATCAAGGAGCTTGATGAAGCAAAGCCTGAAGAGGTTATGGCCGAGGCCATGTAATAAGTACCGGTTCAGGATGCCGGAACTGTATGGTGGAATACAGACACAGGGATCTTTGATTAATTGAATATCAGGATAATAAAAAGGAGTTTCCGCATGATCACGGAAACTCCTTTTCGATAAGTATATTTCATATAGAATATGAAGTTATATTCAACTCAGAAGATTTTTTACGATAAACGCGTAGATCTCCTGGTTCTTTTCTCCCCACTTCACGCACATGCGCTCTGCAGATTCCTTGTCAGGAACATTGATATCTATGGCGTAAAGGATGCTGTTTTCCTCTCGGACTTCGGCATGAACGATGTAATCACCGGTTTCTGTTTCGTAATAGTCCGTATAGTTGGAGGATTCCTGACGAAGCTTCATCTTATTCTCCTTCAGGAAACGGTTCATATCTTCAACAGCACCGGAAGAGATATCATTGCCGAAAAGCTCGATGGTATTTGAACCCTCCTGTGTTATCTCATATCTTGTGGATTTTTTGCTCTGATGGGTCTTGATAAGTCCGGCATCATCAAGATCGGAGATAGCTTGTTGCAGTGTGAAATATGTAGTATATTCGTAATCCAGAAAAAAACCGCTCAGCTGATTATTCGTTAAAGGGTAATTTACGGTCTTTAATAAATAAAGAATCATTAGTTTGTATAATGTAAGTGGTTCTGTTATCATACTTGTATTTCCTTTTGTTAAATTAATGTCTGATTATCATAACAAGAAAATAGCTGTATTTCAATGGACTTGGACGCGGAAGCTTAGTGAAATAGCGCCAATCCTTTAAATTTGCTTTAATAAGGTGTTTTTCTGTGTTAATATATACTTTCATGGAGAAAAATAAGAAATGAAAGAACGCATAAACAAACTTGCAAGAGGGATAGTTGAGCTTGATAAACCGGTCATTAAACTGAGTGATACCTCCTTCAAGGGTACTGTAGACATCGGTGAACTTGCTAAATTTGAACTCATTATATATTCAGAAAACGGAATACTGTTAAAGGGACTTATATATTCTGATAATCCTCATGTAACTGTACAGAAGGATGCTTTCGGAGGTATACGTTCTCTCATCAGATGTGTGGTTGATACACGGAAGATGAAGGATGGTGACAAGATTGAAGGCCAGCTTTATATCGTATCGAACGGAGGCGAGGTAAAGGTGACCTATTCTTTTGATGTCCGTTCGACATATAAATCAAACGAGATAATAACGGGGCTTCATACTGCAGAAGATTTTGTGAATTTCTGTAAGGAAGACCCTGATTTTGCTGTGCGTGTTTTTGATTATAATGACTTTAAGGATGCTGATTTCATGAAGGATTCGAGGCTCTATACCCTTTATCAGGGATTAAAGAGCGGGCATGACAGAAAGATAGCATTACAGCAGTTCCTTTCCGTGCTGGGGGAAAAGGAAGCAAGTCATTCACCGGAGATTTCTGAATCATACGAGAGAAAGGAAAAGTCTGAGGCTTCTGTCCTTACTCAGGATGTTTATGCATTGGAACTTGATGATAAGCCTCTTATAGAGAAGGCCGCAGGGATCTGTATCAGAGAAGGCGCTACTGACAAGATGGCATTTGATATTTATCAGAGAGCCATAGAAATGGGATCCAGCATCACCAGACTATATGAGTACTATATGTTTGCCATGCCCAAGGGATGGAAGGGCAGACTTCCGAGAGAGGTGTATCTGTACTTCGACTACGAGAGCACCATGGAAGATAATATGAAGCTTCCGCTCTATTACAACATACTCATGAATTTTGATGAAACAGACGATGTTTATCAGCGCTATGAACGTAAGATCCAGAGCTTTGCCATCGATAAGCTGCTTAGATCCGATTTCAACGAAAGATTAAGTGTTATTTATGACAGGATGATCCTTTCAGACATGATCGATGAAAGGATAGCTTCCGTACTTCCGGCGATCCTCAGATCCTACAGGGTCACAACGGGCGATAAACGAATGAGTTACGTCGTCATCAAGTACAGAGAGCTGAATCGTGAAGAGATGTATCCTTTAAAGGATGGTTCTGCTTATGTTCCTGTTTTCTTTGAGAACAGTGAGCTGCTTTTCCAGGACGATTATGGCAACAGATATACAGATATAAGTCATGATATGACACGTATCATGCACAAGGAGGATCTTGAGAGAAAATGTTTTGAGATCCTGCCTGAGCATGCCATGCTCAAGCTCGTGAGAGCAAGAAGCATCGCAGAGGAGGGCGTTAAGAATATCAATCAGCTGAGACTTATAGAGCAGGTCGCATCTGACATGGATATTTCCAGACCTTACCTTACTGTTCTTGAACATGCCGCGCTTCTGTATCATGAAAGCTATACCAAGGATTCTGATAAGAATATCGATGGATCAGATATAGAGTTTTTGAGAAGTATCGACATCACAAGCCACGGCAGTGAGGACAGAAATATTCTCCTGAGAACGTTTATCAAACTCAACCTCTTTGAGGATGCCTACAGGCTCATACGTGAGTCCGGCGGCGCGGATATTAAGCGAAGCTACCTTGAAAAGCTGGGACGTTTTCTTATAAGTGATGAAAAGACAGCTCATACCAAGGATGTGATGATGCTTGTCCTCAGGATCTTCAAGATGGGTTCCAGTGACAAGGATATAATCAATTATCTTCTGAAGGAATATAACGGACTTTCCGGAGAGATGCTCGCCATACTTCGTCAGGGAATAAAGATAAATTCGGATGTTTCCGATATGACAGAGAGACTGCTTGCACAGATGCTTTTCTGCTGGGCAGAAGACGGTCTTGACGATGTATATCATATCTACAGAGAACAGCCGTCGACCCAGAATGTTCTGATAAGAGCATATATAACAAAACGTTCCATAGATTATTTCATTCAGGGACAGAAGATCACCGATGATGTTTTCGATGATATCTTCGGAATCATCCGTGATGAGAAAATAAGAGACAGAGTGCCTATGATATACCTTCTCGCCATGTCTAGGCATATGGCTGAGAACAAGAAGCTTACAGCTGAAGAGAAGATGGTCCTTCAGGATGTTGTAGACATTCTTATACAGAAAAAGCTTGTCTTCTCCTATACAAGGAATCTCAGTGATGTTATCCGCATACCTGACTGGGTAATGGATAAATACTATATCGAGTACCATGGAGACAAGAATGTAAGACCGGCACTCCAGATGCGTATACTTCCGGATGAACAGGATTTTGAGGAAGTAGAGATAAGCAGAGTTTACCAGAACATCTATGTTCGTCCTGTCACCCTCTTTTCAATGGAAAAGGCTGAATACCAGATCTTTGACGAAACAAGGGGAGAGGATGTGGCAGAGAGCGGCACCATAAAGGCCGATAACAGTATCCGCCATAAGGGAGACACTTTCGATATCCTGAATGAGATGTCTGAGCTCCTCGGTCAGGACAATGACAGAGAGCTTCGCGAAGTTATGCTTCGCTATGTGAAAAATGAATCGGTTATCGATGAGCTTTTTACAAGAGAACTCATCGAAACAAAAGATAAGGAGCAAATTTTGTGAATCGCTATATAGGAATTTCACTAAATGATGATTATACCTGCATTTGCATTAATGACAAAACAGTGTCGAGGTTTCAGCCTACTGTAATTGCAAGGGATAAAACAGAGGACAAGTGGACCATAGGAGAGGACGCCTACAAGGAAACTCTTGCGGGCTCCGGCGTTATCGTTGATAAGCTGCTGAGTCTCCTCGAGAAAAACGGAACCTCCACCATTGCAAGAATAAAGTATAAGGCCATAGATATACTCGCCCATTATTTTCGTGAGCTTTTAGGCAAGGACAGCAATAAGACCGAAGAGGACATAGTGGCGGTATCCATCAGGAAGCCTAACCGTGAGCTTGTGAACAAGCTGAAGGAAGCCCTGATAAAGGCAGGTGTTCATGAGGACAATGTCTACATCGTGAGCCATACGGAAAGCTTTGCCCATTTTGTACTTGATCAGGACAACAGTCTGTTCAACCGTATGGTGGGCATGTTTGAGCTCAACAATCAGTGCCTCTACTATTATGAGATGCATGTGTCAAGAGGTGCCAAGAGATATGTCATGGTCGGTTCCGAGGCTGAGGAGGAAGCCTTCAGTCTGGATATACTGAAGACCACATCCGGCGGAAAGATAGCGGACAAGATACTTACCACAGTTGCGGACAGAGTCATGAGCAATAACTCGTATTCCGCCATTTTCCTTTCCGGAAGAGGATTTCAGGATACCAACTTCGCCACCAATTTCATGAACTTTATCTGTAAGAGAAGAAGAGTTCTTATCGAGCCGGGAATGTTCGCTATAGGTGCCGAGATCTATGTGAAGAATCTTGCTGAAGGAAAAAGTGAAGACTATCTGATACTTTGCGATACACGCTGCAGCTCTGATGTATCCGTAAAGGTCATGATGAATGAGAAGCTTGAGACTCTTCCTATCGTTCGTGCCGGTGAGAACTGGATGGATACAAGTTCATGTTATGAAATGATACTTGACGATCAGGATTATATCGATTTTCAGGTCACCACCATTACGAAGCCCCAGAGACCAATCAGACTTCGTATGATGCTTGATACATTCCCTGACAGGGAAAGGCGCACCACCAGGGTCCGTATGTCAACAGAGTTTGCCGATGCAGACACACTCAGAGTCACTGTCAGAGACCTTGGATTCGGAGACATTTATCCGGCTTCGGATATGGAGATCGTTGAAGAGATCGATTTATCGGAAAAATAAACAATAGGAAAAATTCATGGCTTTACTATTATGTAACAAGGGTGCAAGGCATCCGTTTTACTATGAACAATTGGATATTGACCTGTGGTCCGTACAGGAATTGAGCTATGTGATATATAAGTATCCTGTCATCATCCCTCCTGACTTTGTTGACCGAAAGCTGAGTACATGGCTCAGGGATGAACTTAATATGGGGATCCTGGCAGCAAAGCTTGAGCAGTTCATGAATGCGGGAGAGGATGGCAATCAGGAAAGACTGCTTCTCATGATACTGAGAGAGAGTAATTACTACACTCAGGCCGAGATAGCCCGTTTTGAGAATGAGTACAAGAAGCTCAGGAATATCGAGAAGTATTCATTTCTGAATATGCTTGGTGACACGTATTTCCGTATGAACAGGTACGGAAGAGCGATAGAGTCCTACGAAGAATCATTATTTTTGAGATCAGATTACAATGTAGAGATGAAACTTGCCGGGACTTATGTTACAGTAATGCAATATCAAAAGGCTTCTGATCTCTATGAGGAGGTTTTTGTATCCACAGGATCCAGAGAACCTCTCAGAAAGCTGTATTTTATCAGTAAACTCGAGCCTTCCATCAGGACCATAGAAAAGTACGTCGACAGTATCGATGTGGAAACACTTGCAGATTGGGAGCTTGAGTACAATAATGTACAGGCGGCAGCCGAGCACGATCTACGTGCCGGTGAGATCCATGATATATATCAGAAAAATCGTTCAGCTTTCCGTGAACATGCAAAGATCATGATCCTTAAATGGAAACGGGAATATCGTTCGAAGATCTGAATACATAACTATAGAAAGGTACAAGATTTATGAAGGAACTTGCTAAACAGTACAATCCGGAAGAGGTTGAGGACCGCATTTATGAAATGTGGATGAAGGGTAACTATTTTCATGCAGAGGTAAATGCCAACAAGAAGCCATTTACCATCATGATGCCTCCACCTAACGTCACAGGTCAGTTACATATGGGTCATGCCCTTGACAACACTCTGCAGGACTCTCTGATCCGTTTCAGGAGGATGCAGGGCTTTGAGGCTCTCTGGCAGCCGGGTTGTGACCATGCGGCCATCGCAACAGAAGTAAAGGTCACCAACAAGCTGAAGGAACAGGGTATCGATAAGCATGATCTCGGACGTGAAGGTTTCCTTAAGGAAGCATGGAAGTGGAAGGAAGAGTACGAGTCAAGAATCGTAAACCAGCTTCACAAGATCGGTTCCTCCGCAGATTGGGACAGACTTCGTTTCACTATGGATGAGGGCTGTTCAAAGGCTGTAGAGACTACCTTCATCAACCTTTACAAGAAGGGATATATCTACAAGGGTTCACGTATCATAAACTGGTGCCCTGTATGTCATACATCACTTTCCGATGCCGAGGTAATCCATGAGGAGCAGGAAGGCAATTTCTGGCATATCAAGTATCCTATCGCCGGACAGGATGACAGATTCATCGAGATCGCTACCACAAGACCTGAAACTCTTCTCGGTGATACAGCTGTGGCTGTAAATCCTGAGGATCCAAGATACAAGGATCTCATCGGAAAGAACGTAAAGCTTCCTCTTACAGACAGAGAGATACCTATCGTAGGTGATGAGCATGCCGATATGGAGTTCGGTACAGGTGCTGTTAAGATCACACCTGCACATGACCCTAACGATTTCGAGGTTGGTAAGCGCCATAACCTTCCTGAAATAAACATCCTCGCAGATGACGCTACAATCAACTGTCCGGGTTCAAAGTACGACGGCATGGACCGTTATGAGGCGCGTAAGCTCATGGTTCAGGATCTCAAGGATCTCGGACTTCTCGTAAAGATCGTTCCTACAAAGCACAATGTCGGAACCCATGATCGTTGCGGTACTACTGTAGAGCCTATGATCAAGCCACAGTGGTTCGTAAAGATGGCCGAGATGGCCAAGCCTGCCATAAAGGCAATAGAGACAGGTGACCTTCAGTTCGTACCTGAGAACTATTCAAAGACATACCTTCACTGGCTGGAGAACATCAAGGACTGGTGTATCTCAAGACAGCTCTGGTGGGGACACAGGATCCCGGCTTACTACTGCGATGACTGCGGTGAGATGGTGGTTTCTTCAGAGGTTCCTGCAGTATGTCCTAAGTGCGGAGGAACACACTTCACACAGGATCCTGATACACTTGATACATGGTTCTCAAGTGCTCTCTGGCCTTTCGAGACTCTTGGCTGGCCTCAGGAGACAGAGGAGTACAAGTACTTCTATCCTACAGATGTTCTCGTAACCGGATATGATATCATCTTCTTCTGGGTAGTACGTATGGTATTCTCAGGTATCGAGCAGACAGGAAAGGTTCCTTTCGGAAAGGTTCTTATCCACGGACTCGTAAGAGATGATCAGGGACGTAAGATGAGTAAGTCTCTCGGAAACGGTATCGATCCGCTTGAGGTCATCAAGACCTATGGTGCCGATGCTCTCCGTATGACACTTCTTACAGGTAATGCTCCCGGAAATGACATGCGTTTCTACTGGTCAAGAGTAGAGGCTTCACGTAACTTCATGAATAAGGTATGGAATGCTTCAAGATTCATCATGATGAACCTTGATAAGGCTTCGGTTCCTGCTGATATGCCATCAAATCTTACTATGGCCGACCGCTGGATCCTCAGTAAGGTGAACAACCTTATTCAGGATGTTACACGTAACATGGAGGCATTTGATCTCGGTATCGCTCTCGATAAGGTACAGAACTTTATCTGGGAGGAGTTCTGTGACTGGTATATCGAGATGGTTAAGCCGAGACTCTGGGATGAGAAGGATGAGACAAAGAGCGCCGCTCTCTGGACACTTAAGTATGTTCTCACAACATCTCTTAAGCTGCTTCACCCGTTCTGTCCGTTCATCACAGAAGAGATCTTTGATACTCTTACAGACTCTGAGACACCACTCATGAAGCAGGAGTGGCCTGTATATTCTGAGGCTCTCAACTTCTCGGATGATGAGTCTGAGATCGAGGCTATCAAGGAGGCAGTTCGTGCCATCAGAAATGTACGTACTGAAATGAATGTAGCTCCTTCAAGAAAGGCTCTCAACTATGTTGTTACAACAAACGACAGAGTTAGAAAGACCTTTGAGCACAGTAAGGTATTCTTTGCAACACTTGCAAGTGCTTCCGATGTTATCATCCAGGAGGATAAGACAGGTATAGCCGATGATGCTGTATCAGTTGCCATCCCTGATGCTACCATCTACATTCCTTTCGCGGATCTCGTGGATATCGAGAAGGAGAAGGAGAGACTTCTGAAGGAGAAGGAGAAGTGGGAGGCTGAGATCAGACGTTCAAACGGCATGCTCAACAACGAGAGATTTATCTCCAAGGCACCTGAAGCAAAGGTTCAGGAAGAGCGTGAGAAGCTTGAGCGTAATATGCAGATGCTCAAGCAGGTTGAGGAGCGACTTCAGGCACTTAACTGATGTATTTATGAAAGTAACACTTGTAACGGTTGGAAAAATAAAAGAAAAATATCTGAAGGATGCCATCGCGGAATACAGTAAAAGGCTCGGGGCATTCTGTGATATCAGTGTAGTGGAGCTTCAGGATGAAAAAACTCCTGACAGGGCACCGGTGTCTGTAGAAGAAAAGATAAAAGAGACCGAAGGGGAGCGTATACTGCAGAAGATAAGTGACAGATCTTATGTTATAGCCCTTGCCATCGATGGAGACATGCTGAGCTCCGAACAGCTTGCGGGAAAGCTCTCATACCTTATGGTAAGGGGAAGCTCTGATATAGTATTTGTCATAGGCGGATCGCTGGGACTTTCACCGGCTGTTATGAAGAGAGCCGATTATAAGCTCAGTTTCAGCAGGATGACCTTCCCTCACCAGCTCATGAGAGTGATACTTTTGGAGCAGGTATACAGAGCCTTCAAAATAATCAATAACGAACCGTATCATAAATAAGCATATAAAACCCGATAGGTAAAACACAGTAATAAAAAAGCTGCTGTATGGCGACTGGTTTCATGGATCTGAAACACAGTGGCCATACGGCAGCTTTTCAGCTATCTATATTCATACTAAAATGTTAGTCTATACTCTGAATTTAGAAATAGTTACTTTATACTACTGATTTATGTACAACACCGGAAATATACTCCGGTACATCATCCTTAGGCATATCCAGAACGAGAGCCAGCTCATCATAAAGGATCCCCTCTGCCTGCTGCATGTAATGTGTGTCTGTAAGTGTGAGCTTCTTGCCCTGACTGATACGCTCTTCCTTGCGAAGATGTAAAGTCTTGATGACTCTCATGAGTTCATCGGGACTGCAGCTCTTGATGCACTCTTTATACGCATCTTCACGCTGTTTGTTGTTCTTGATGTCGAGAACTCCGATTCCCGGTACAGTCTTGATGAAAGCTCTGGCTTCATCCTTCGACATGACCTTTCGCATATTGATCTTTGCAGCGTCAACAGGGGCGTATACAGATCCTGTCGGCTTGTCGTATGGCTGCATTACATAATATTCTTTATCTTTTGATACGCCATCCAGGTTAAGAATTGTTGTGTCGATGATTTTGTGTATGCCCTTACAACCGTAAACTACATAATCACCATTGTGAAACATAATACCTCCTTTTTAAATTTTTGCAAAACATGGAAATGAAACAGGAATTTAAATCTAATTGTGAAATTTTCGTAATAAAATATTGAATATAATATCTTGACAATTAAACTCCAAATTCATATATTATATATTTTACATTTTTTGGAAAAACTTTCAAAGTCAATATTGCACAATTACGTGCTAAAATTTGTATGATTTCTTGATATGACAACATCAGTAAGCTATACTTTACCGTGATTGCCTTAGAATTATATGGGCAAAATGTTTATATCCGGAGAGTTAAATGCAGAAATTCAAAGAGCTTTACCTGAGCTATAAAGAGATCATAAACTATCTGATAGTAGGTGGACTGACGACCGTAGTGAGCCTGAGTGTCTATTACATCTCAGTATCCGTCTTTCTTGATCCGAAATCACCTGTACAGTTGCAGATAGCCAATATCATTTCATGGGTAGCGGCTGTGACATTTGCATATTTCACCAACCGCCGTTTCGTATTCGGGAGCAGCAGCGCTTCACTTGTTACGGAAGCAGGAAAGTTTTACGCTTCAAGAGTGAGCACACTGCTTATGGATATGGGGATAATGTTTCTCACAGTGAGCCTTCTTCACATGAATGATAAGATAGCAAAGCTTATAGTCCAGGTGGTGGTCACTGTGGCAAACTACATTCTCAGCAAGTATCTGGTTTTCAACAATAAATAAAACAATAAGGGGTATATCCTGATGATATTAAGATATCTGAAAAGACATAAAAGTTATCTGCTTTCGTTTTTCTTTCCTGTTATCGCGATGCTTCTGATTTTCGTATTCAGAGGTATCTTCCCGTTTGGAAATGAGACATTTTTACGTACCGATATGTATCATCAGTACGCGCCCTTTTCATCGGAGTTCAATTACAAGCTGCAGCATGCAGGTTCACTTCTCTACACATGGGACGTGGGTCTCGGCATAAATTTCACTGCACTCTACGCATATTATCTCGCAAGCCCGCTTAACTGGTTCATGATACTGTGCCCCAAGGGTCTCATACTTGAATTCATGACCTATTCCATAGTACTCAAGATCGGACTCTGCGGAGTTTCCATGTGCTACTATCTGAGACACCATTTTCACATGAGAGGCGTGGGATGTGTGTTTTTCGCAGTGGCCTATGCCATGTCCGGTTATGTTTCGGCCTACAGCTGGAACCTTATGTGGCTTGACTGTATCATCCTTTTCCCTCTGATAATGCTTGGTCTCGAAAGACTTATGCAGGGAAAGAGCGGAATGCTCTATGTTATATCGCTGGGACTCAGCATCCTTTCAAAC
>ALYD01000050.1 GCA_000513555.1 Lachnospiraceae bacterium JC7 | reverse complement strand
CGATCAGGCTATAGGTTATGTATCGGCTACTGCGGATGAGACCAGAGATGCACTGCTTCCGGAGATCCACTCTACGAGAGATACCATCAGCAGAGAGATCATCAGCCTGGAGGAGCATTTTAAGGAGGACAATCAGGAGGAGGCGGTAAATGCTCTGATAGAGATCAGTAAGCAGTACGATCGTCTCAATGGCATAATTGATGAAGCTATGGCTTCTGTCGACGCAGGTGACAGGGATACGGCATATGAGATTCTTTTTAATCGTGCAGAGATACAGAAAGTCGCTATCTTCCATTCCTGTAAGGTCATAGACGATGCGGTATCAGCGGAAGCCGATCTAAGCAACAGTGAGATGCAGAATATGCTGGCTGAGGGTATACAGGCAGCAATCAATGGTACAGGCCTCTTCGTTCTTCTGATCATATTTAATTATCTTCTTAACTATTTCGGTATAGTAAGAAAGATCAAGAGGATCTCGAAGGAGGTCAAAGACATCATAGACAGGATAGATAAGAGAGAAGGTGACCTTACTTCGAGAATCTATACCAGAAGTGCTTCCGAGCTTGTATATATCATAAATGGAATCAATCATTTCATTGAGACCCTTCAGCTTATCATGAGGGAAGTCAAGTCCGGAGTTGATGTACTTAATACCTCCACCGAGACAGTGACCCGTAAGATTAATACCTCTAACAGTAATGTTCAGAGTACATCCGCTGCCATGGAGCAGCTCAGTGCAAGCATGCAGTCTGTTTCCGAAATGGTCAGCTCCATGAATAATCAGGTGGTGGATGTCAAGTCTTCAACGGATGAGATAAATACCGAGGCCAATGATGGCTGCAGCACTGCCTCCGGAATAAAGACCGAAGCGGATGAAATAAAGCAGCATGTGACCGAAAGAAAACAGGGTATGAATGAAAAGATGCGGGAGCTGAGTGCAGTTCTTTCAAAGTCTCTTGAGGATTCGAAGAAGGTAAAGGAGATCGACAAGCTGACGAAGAATATCCTCGATATAGCGGAGCAGACAAATCTTCTGGCTGTCAATGCTTCCATCGAAGCAGCCCGTGCGGGACAGGCCGGAAAGGGCTTCGCGGTAGTTGCGGCAGAAGTAAGCAGTCTTGCGGCAAATTCAAAACAGACGGCAAACAACATCCAGAAAATAAGCAAGGATGTTACAAGTGCGGTTGGTGAGCTGGCAGAAAATTCCCAGAAGGTACTTGAGTTCATAAACACAGATATTATGGAAGACTATGATTCCTTTGTTGAGACCGGAAACAAGTATGAGAATACAGCGGATACCATGCACAAGATCCTTACATCGTTTAAGGAAAAGGCTGATTATCTGAATTACGTAATGGCGGATATGGCAAATGCGGTGGATTCCATAACAAATTCAGTTTCAGAGAGCTCACGGGCAATTAAGATGTCTGCAGACAACACCATGGAAATTGTCGGAGAAATCAGCGGAATTTCGGAAGCTATGGACAAAAATGTAGAAGTTACAGCCAAGCTTAACGAAGCCACCCATAAATTTGTACAAGTATGACGGTCTGAAAGGATTTAAAATTAAGTAAAATCGTTAAAAAATAAGCACAAGATATCTTGATGAAAAGAGATATCTTGTGCTATACTTTTACATGTTGTGAAAACGCTTACATTATCTGGCAGATCATATATGATGCAGGCGGTTGAAAACGCTGAATTCTGCTTTGCGGGAGCAGGCAGTTTAAAATGGAGGAAGATATGGACTTGAATTTAAGACCAGCAAATGAGTGTGCATTTGAAGCAGCCTCTTTAGGAGAGGTTATGCTCCGTCTTGATCCGGGCGAGGGCAGAATAAGAACAGCAAGATCATTTCGTGCATGGGAAGGCGGCGGAGAGTACAATGTTATCCGCGGACTTCGCAAGTGCTTCGGATTAAAAACAGCGGTTATTACAGCTCTTGCAGACAATGAGGTAGGTCATCTTGTTGAGGATTTCATGATGCAGGGCGGTGTTGATACATCATTGGTTAAGTGGATGGATACAGATGGAATCGGAAGAATCTGCAGAAACGGTCTTAACTTTACAGAGAGAGGTTTCGGAATCCGCGGTGCAAAGGGCTGCTCAGACAGAGCTAACACAGCTATCTCAAAGGCAAAGCCTGAGGACTTCGATTTCGATTATATCTTTGGTGAGCTTGGCGTTCGCTGGCTCCATACAGGCGGAATATATGCAGCTCTTTCAGAGCAGGCTTCAGAGACAGTTATCGAAGCTATCAAGACGGCAAAGAAGTATGGCACTATGGTTTCCTACGATCTTAACTACCGTCCTTCAATGTGGTCAGCTATCGGCGGACAGAAGAAGGCTCAGGAAGTTAATAAGGAGATCGCAAAGTATGTTGATGTAATGATCGGAAACGAGGAAGACTTCACAGCATGTCTCGGTTTCCAGATCGAAGGACAGGATGAATCTCTTAAGGAGCTCAATGTTGACGGCTACAAGAAGATGATCAACGAGGCAGTTAAGACATATCCTAACTTCAAGGCAGTTGCCACAACACTTCGTACAGTTCATACAGCTACAGTCAATGACTGGTCAGCTCTCTGCTGGGCAGACGGTGAGATCTACAAGGCTGCAGATTACAAGGGACTCGAGATCATGGATCGTGTAGGCGGCGGTGATTCTTTTGCATCAGGTCTTATCTATGGACTTATGACAACAGGCGATGCAGAGAAGGCTGTAAACTATGGCGCAGCACATGGCGCACTTGCCATGACAACACCTGGCGATACAACCATGGCTACAAAGAAGGAAGTTGAAGCTGTTATGGGCGGCGCAGGCGCACGTGTACAGAGATGATCAAATGATAATAAAAAAGGAAGATGCAGGCTCTTAGCAGGCCTGCATCTTCCTTTTTTTACACGTATGACCGGATAAACATTATGCTTAACAGGAATTTACACGGATATCTGATATGTGCATACTCTTAAACAAGAGTAGAGTTAACAACGGGAACCAGTATTACAGTAAGTATACCTGCAACACAGATGCTGAGAGAACTCATGGCGCCCTCTATTTCTCCGAGCTCAAGAGCCTTTGCCGTACCTACAGCGTGGGCTGAAGTACCGAGAGCCAGACCTTTCGCGATAGGATGGGTGATATGGAAAATTTTAAATATTGATTCAGCTATCATGTTGCCGAGGATTCCGGTGATAATGATGCCTGCAACAGTCAGAGTAACTATTCCGCCGGCTTCTTCGGACACACCCATTCCTATGGCTGTGGTTATGGATTTCGGAAGAAGAGTGGCAATGTGCTCGTTACTGAGACTGAAAAGCTTTCCCATTACAAGTATGCTGAGAAGTGAACAGCATGTACCGGCTGTAATGGCGGCAAAAACGGCTAAAAGATTATCCTTGAGCAGTTTTAGCTGTTTGTACATGGGAATAGCAAGACATACTGTCGCGGGTGTAAGAAGAAAGTTGAGCATGCCTGCACTGGATCTATAGGTATCATAGGGGATATCTAAGCAGGCAAGAAAAGCGATACACAATAATGTTGAAACGAGAAGCGGATTGAGTATAGCCAGTTTGAATCTTGATTTTATTTTAACAGCCAGAATAAAAAGAGCGATACTCAGGATCAGACCGAAATAGTTCGAGTTAATAATAGCTTCTTTCATGCTGTGGCCTCCTTGTCTGCATTTTTTTCTCCTGAATGCTTAAGAATGGCAGATGCCACGAGAGCAGTTACTGTCATTACGGCTATGGTAGATACAACTATCATGATTATGTATGGAATCAGTACAGGAAGTAATATGTCTGTAACGCTCATGATGCCGACTGCAGCAGGAATAAACATCATAGTCATGGTGTCTAAAAGAAAGTTGCCTGTGGTTTCCACATCCGAAAGCTTCACGAGACCTGTGACCAAAGACAGTAAAAGCAGTATGAGACCATAAACACCGGCAGGTACCGGCAACGGCAGAAGAGTATTGAGAACTTCACCTATAAAAGTGAATGCAATTATCCATACGATCTCTTTTACATATTTCATTATGTTCACGCTTTCTGAAATAAAGAAAATTTTTTTGTTCCCTTGTATACAAAGGAAAATCAGAAAAAGCATAGTCAAATTGAGGATGGAGTGCAACTGTTATAATGAACAAATTTTAAATTAGATTACTCCCCGCTATGACCAAGAATACATGTTAATTTTGATGAATATGTATGCATATTTATTCTTGTGATTTAATAAAAATGAATTATACTAAACTTCGGTAATGCACTTCGGACAAAAGTGTCCTTAATTGAATATGGAGGGTAAAGATGGCAGATTTTAAACCTGTTAAGGAAGGTAAAGTACGTGAGATCTATGATCTCGGAGATAAGCTGATTATGGTTGCGACCGATAGAATATCAGCATTCGACGTCATTCTTCACAATCAGATCACTGATAAGGGCAGAGTTCTTACTCAGATGTCAAAGTTCTGGTTCGATCTCACAAAGGACGTTATTCCAAACGATTTAATTTCCGTTGATAACACTGATATGCCGGAATTTTTCCAGAAGCCTGAATTTGACGGCAGAGCTACACTTTGCAAGAAACTTACTATGATTCCTATTGAGTGTATCGTAAGAGGATACATCACAGGATCAGGATGGGAGAACTATAAGAAGGATGGCACCATCTGCGGTTTAAAGCTTCCTGAGGGACTTGTTGAATGTCAGAAGCTTCCTGAGCCTCTTTACACACCATCTACCAAGGCTGATCTCGGAGATCATGACGAAAACATTAACTTCGAGCAGTCAATTGACGTTCTTGAGAAGGCATTCCCGGGAAAGGGCAAAGAGATAGCCACAAAGATCAAGGATGCTACACTTGCTGTTTATAAGAAGTGTGCAGATTATGCTCTTTCAAAGGGTATCATCATCGCTGATACAAAGTTTGAGTTCGGTCTTGATGAGAATGGCGAGGTGGTACTTGCCGATGAGGTACTTACACCTGACAGCTCAAGATTCTGGAGACTTGACAAGTACAAAGAAGGACAGGGACAGGAGTCCTTTGATAAGCAGTTCGTACGTAACTGGCTTAAGGCTAATCCTGATAACAATGCCACACTTCCTCAGGAAATCGTAGACAAGACTGTTGATCTTTACAAGGAAGCATACACTATGCTTACAGGTAAGACACTGTAATATCCGAAGGTGCAATAAAAGGATCATGGTGGACTGAGTATTAAAATAAAAACAAAGACCGGTACAAGAGAATACTTGTGCCGGTCTTTTTTTATATGGTAAAATTTATGAAAATATAGATTTTGTGAAATTAAATTTAATAAAGTTCAGTGGAGAAATTAAAGGGAGATTTATCGTGAGTCTATTGAAGGATGATGATTTGAGGGATCAGGAATCAAATGGGGAGTTCACTGAAGAAGTGGATATCCCGGGACTTGATTATGACGGAAGTCCGAAAAACAAGGAACAGTACACAGTGAAATCCAAGCTGGTACAGAAAATGGAGATGCATGTTCGTACTCAGGGAGAGGATATCGATGAGGAAGAACATAAAAAGAGAGAGTATTTCAATAAGATAGTTGATGAAGAGACGGGAGCTTCGCAGCCGGAACAGGGAACTCCGGTAAAGGAAGCCGAGGGGTCCATTCTATATCGTATCTGGTCAAGGGTGAATCAGGAGTCCCCGAAACCAAAGGATCATGTAGAGAAAAAGGTAGAGTACATCGAGCTTTTCTATGATCTTATTTTTGTGTACAGTCTAAGGACCATAAATGCACTGTTCCATGGATTTGAAGATACTTTTCCGCCTATGGAGACTATACAGACCTTTGTGTTCCTTACGGCGGTAGTCATGCAGGTCTGGATGTTCACCACCATGTTCTTTAACCGTTACGGAAGAAAATCTCTGAGAGATTATCTGAGTATACTGTTAAATATGTATCTGCTCTACTATATGGCGAGCGGATCGAATATACACTGGCTTGATCATTACATACGCTATCACTCGGCATGGGCACTTATCATGGCTAATCTTGCGTACAGAAGCTGGGATAAGCTGCGTTTTGCCCCGAGACTCGACGAGATAGATAAAGAGATTCTCAGGAACAACGTCATGATTCTGAGCTTTGAGTTCGCGATCATTGCCATATCCATCCCCATTCATCATTTTACGGGAATCGTAATATCGCCTGTGGCTCTTATCGTCGGGTATGTGGGGAAACTGAAGGAGCATTCGTCATATGCCCAGAGACCCTGTGATTTCCCGCATTTTGCTGAAAGAAATCTTCTTCTTGTGATCCTGACCTTTGGAGAGATGATCATCGGAATAGGGGGTTACTTCACCAGTGAAACACATATTTTGTTTAATGTGCTTTCGTTCCTTGTGGTGATCGGTATGTTCCTCAGCTATGGATTCTTCTATGACAATGTTCTGGATCATCATAAAAAGACCTCCGGACTCGGATTTCTGGTGATCCACGTTATCATGATCCTGGCCATCAACTCAACGACCATAGCATTGGAACTGCTGGCGAGACCACTGGTGCCGATATTCCCGAAGACCATGTGGATGGTCATAACCATGTTCATTTATTATGTCTGTCTTCTCATGACGGAAAAATATGGAAAGGAGCATGGAAAGCTCGGATACAGATCCATGGGCAAGATTTTTGTGATCATGGTGGGATATACGGTACTTATGCTCTTCGCAGGACACAATCAGCTTATAGGTGCCATAATTACAGTTGTATTCATATATCTCATATTCTTTATGTTCCTTCAGAGACATAATGTACATCTCAAGGAAATGAAGGTCGGCGGATATATAGAGTAAAGAAACCAATATATGATGTACTCCCGGGTCACAGGATCCGGGAGTTTTTTGTGCGACCGGGAAGCTTTAACTGTTAATATACAGCAGTCGTTTTCAGGCATGGCGGAGCTGTTAATGCATGGCTGTATTTTCATAAAGCAGTTGAGGAGTTTATTGCAAGATGCTAATATATCATCGTACATTTGTTTGAAATATATTTAGGTTCTTTCTTAAAGTACTGTGGGATAAATAAATATGAAAATTATTCACTGTGCAGATATCCATCTGGATAGCAGATTAAATACAAATTTAGATGAAAAAAAGGCTGAGGAGAGGAGACAGGAGCTGCTTGGAACATGGCTTAGGCTCCTGGACTATGCAAAAAGTCATCAGGTTTCTGCGATCCTTATTTCAGGAGATATGTTTGATACTCAGGCCGTAAGTAGCACAACGGCCCAGGCGGTGCTTGGGAGCATAAAATGTCATCCGGAAACAGCATTTTTTTATTTAAAGGGAAATCATGATACCGATTCCTTTCTGAACAGAGCAGAGCTTTTGCCGGAAAATCTTTACACATTTAATGATTCATGGCGTATGTACAGGCTGTCTCAGAGCATCGTGATATCCGGAAGAGAGCTCAGCAGCAGCTTCGGAGGTGCCAGACTTCCCGAGAACTGGGCTGCGAGAACTCTGAATCTCCGGGAGGAGGATTACAATATCGTCATGCTCCATGGACAGGTGGTATCAACACATGGATCCCTTTCGGACGAGGACGAGGAAATACATCTTGGTGACTATGCCGGAAAAAGTATAGACTATATGGCTCTCGGACATGTTCATAAGTATATGAGCGGACAGATCGATGGACGAGGTATATGGTGTTATCCGGGATGTCTCGAGGGAAGAGGTTTTGACGAGTGCTCAAAACATGGGTTCATAGTGCTTGATATAGACGAAGGGACCCACAGGATAAAGAGACAGCTCATAGATATCAGCAGGAGGCATATGTGGACCATACCTGTTGACGTCACAGGACTTTTTAATTCCATGGATATGGTGAGGAGAGCGAAGGCTCAGTTTGACCTTTTGAGTGGAACTCCTTCCTCTTCAGAAGAAATACAGAATATCAGCCAGGACGTCATAAAGGAAATAGTGGACAGTACCGGTGGAAGACGTCTTCACACAGACGATATGGTGAAGCTTGTTCTTACAGGGGAACTGGATCTTGAAGCAGAGAAGAATCTAAGCTTCATAAGCTCTCAGCTGAGTCCGCTGATCTACTATCTGAAAATTGAAGATTCAACCTCAAGAAGAATAGATTATCAGGATTATGAAAATGACAGATCACTTAAGGGTGAGTTCATACGTTCAGTGAGAGATGACGGACAGCTTGATGACAGTATCAAACCTGAGGTCATCGAAGCTGGCATACGGCTTTTGATGGGTGAAAACATAAAATGAAATTAATTAGTGCAAGAATTGAGAATTATGGAAAATTGCATGATATCGATATAGATTTCAGTAGCGGACTCAATGTTTTTCTTCGTGAGAACGGCTACGGAAAGTCAACATTGGCATCCTTTATCAGGGTGATGTTCTACGGACTTTCCGGAGAGCGCAAGACTCAGGACGTGGAGAATGACAGAAAAAAATACAGACCATGGCAGGGAGGATCCTTCGGAGGAGAGCTGGTTTTCAGTGTGGGAGAGGGTTCAAAACAGTACCGTATAGAACGATTCTTCGGAGAAAAAAAGTCTCAGGATATTTTCAGGCTTTATGATGCGGAAACCAATCTGGAATCTTCCGATTATACTGAAAACATAGGTGAAGAGATCCTGAAGATCGATGAAAGATCCTTCAGAAGAACTGTTTTTATCGGGCAGCAGGAACTGGAGACCGGAGTAACTTCTCAGATCAATGCAAAGATAGGAAATATATCTGAAGATCAGGATGATATGAATAGGTATGAGTCTGTCATTGCGGATCTTAAGGACGAGATCAACTCCCTGTCGCCGAACAGAAGGACCGGAGACATTTTCAAGAAACGCATGGAGCTTGAGATAATCCGTTCAGAGCTCCTGGAAAAGACCTCTCTTGAGAAGGAATTTACGGGCAGCGCGGAAAAGCTTCATAGTGAAGGTGAGGAACAGCGAAGACTGTCGAGAACTATAGAAGGATTAAATTCCCGTATCCTGGAACTTTCTCAGTATCAGGATCTGATAAAGGAAAAAATGAGCTATGACAATCTCGATCAGGAAATAAGGAACTGTGAGAGGAGACTGGTGGAGGCTCAGAGAAGACACTTCGGTGCAGCCTTTGAAGAGATGTCCCCTGAAGTAAGGAGCGGAGAAATCAATCGCGGTCTCAGAGAGCTGGACGAAAGGTTCAGATTCGGGATACCTAATGAAAAAGATCTGTATGGTATAGAAAAACGTATAGCGAAGGTACAGTTTCTCAGAGAAAAATTGAGTCTTATGGAGCAGAATCACCGCAGTCTGGGATATGATTCAGGGGGAGCTTCCGGTGTGGGAACGACAGTCTTTTCATATATTCTGGCAGTCGTACTTCTTTTTTTCGGCGGATATCTGATCCTTTCGGATACACATACGTTTTATGGTGTGGTGATGGCGGCTGTCGGAGCGGCGATTGCCATCATTATGACTGTTTCCATATCTGCAAGAGGGGTTTCCGGAGGCGGATCTTCAAAAGGAAGAAAATATACTCAGGGAATGGATGAAGTATCAGACGAAATAGAACGTTTGTGTAGAGAGATAGCCTCATTTTTCAGAAAATACTATCCGCGCCATGATTTTTCAGATGTCTATGATCTCGATTTTGAACCCTTCAGAGGTTTCGGAAATGACATCCTGAGATATAACAGGCTCTGTGATATCAGGGAGTTTGCGGAGGAGCTCACATTAAAAAGAAAAGAGAAGGCGGGCTTTGAAAGCACTCATGATATGGAAAAGCTTCAGAATATGAAGTATCCCTCAGAGGGGGAAGGTTCTTTCGAGGCATTGAGTCAAAGACTTAATGAACAGACTCAGCAGTTCAATGAAATAAACGAGAATATACATGGTCTGAAATCGCATATGAAGACAGTGGAGGACAGGCTTCAGCGTATCTACGAGAAAGAGAGACAGTATGAATCCGGACTTCAGGAGCTTCATGAGATGGAGCAGAGATACAATCTGCTGGTACTGGTCAGAGACCATTTGGAAAAAGCTCATAATAATTTCACCAAGGAGTATCTCTCTCCCCTTATGGAAGCCTTTAAAAAGTATTACCGCATTTTTATCAATGTTTCCGGTATGGAGGAAGTGCCCTACCGCATGGATGCGGGATTCAATGTTAATTTCATTTCGGAGGGACAGACCCACAGTACACAGCTTCTCTCTGCCGGATTCCGCAATATGGTGGAACTTGCCAGAAGGATGTCCTTTGTTGATGCAATGTATGAGACTGAAAAGCCTTTTATCGTTCTTGATGATCCATTTGTGAATCTCGATGAGGATAAGCTGGATGGGGCTATGAAGTTTCTGGATGAAGTGTCGAAAACATATCAGGTGATATACTTTACCTGTCATGAAAGCAGAAAATAAGGAAAACAAAAACGAGTTGAATCATCGCCTTTTGGTATGATTCAACTCGTTTTTTTGTTATCACTTACGCTTGAGATTTGATCTGGAATCGGCTTCTGCGGATTCTTCCTCAAGATTCTGAGAAACAGTAAGCTCCTGATTATCTATGTGCTCCTTCATGAGGGTTTTGGCGCGAATGATATCTCTTATTCTGATGGCTTCAAGAATGTTCTCATGTTCGTTGATGAGGGTTCCTCTCTGAGCCTCGTCCTTGATGTACTCGAGACGATAGCGGTACATCTGCTCACGAAGATTATTAATCATCTGAACCAGCTTATCATTTCTTGTGGCCTTATAAATGATGTCATGATAAGCTTCATCAGCTTCGGCGATCTCCATTTCTGAGCCGTTGTTTTCCACTACCTTCTTGAAATGGTCTTCGGCATCTGTGAGCTCCTTAAGCTCCTCTTCATTTATACGCTGGCAGGCAAGGTCTGTTGCGAGCTCTTCCAGAGCACCTCTGACTTCCAGAACGTCCTGAAGGCTCTTGTGAGAGATCTTTGCAACTTCTGCTCCGCGCCGAGGGATCATGATAACGAGACCCTCCAGCTCCAGCTTTCTGATGGCCTCTCTTATAGGGGTACGTGATACTCCGAGCTTCTCTGCAAGCTGTATCTCCATAAGCCTCTCGCCCGGTTTCAACTCGCCTTTGAGAATTGCCTGTCTGAGAGTATTGAAAACAAGGTCTCTCAAAGGAAGATATTCGTTCATATTAACTGTGAATTCGCTCATCAAATTATTGTCCTCC
>ALYD01000049.1 GCA_000513555.1 Lachnospiraceae bacterium JC7 | reverse complement strand
AGAGAAGTGTAAATGAGCTGCCCTTTGATTATGAGACCATAGGCTCGGAAAGATATGCCCGCACATGGAATATCAAAAGTGCCTACGAGCAGTATAAGGCTTTCCGTGATGAGATGATGAGTATCGGCGTAAATAAGCCGGGATTTGTCATGAAGTTAAGTGAATACAACAGACGGGAAAAGTATCTTGAACAGTACTCGAGGCGACTTTTACAGCTTACTGTTGAAGCGGGTTCTGATGTCTATACCGAAAAACTGCCTACCTTCAGGATGCTTCCCTTTGTACTTGCCAATTTCACCATGATCATGCTTTTCATAGTATTCAGTGTGAGCCGGGCCATGACTGAATCCATTGTGGTGCCGGTATTGAAGCTGTCTCAGGAGGCAAGACGTATAGGTCAGTCGGATTTCAGCGGGGAAGATATCAGTATAGAAAACCAGGATGAAATAGGCGATCTGGTGAAGATCTTCAACGGAATGAAGCATGCTACTGAGGATAATATCAATACCATTCAGGAGAACCACCGTATGACGGAGCTTCTCCAGCAGGAAAAGATGGAAAATATCGAGATGGAAAAACGTCTCGATATGAACAGACTTGAGTTACTGAAGAGCCAGATCAATCCGCACTTTCTTTTTAATACGCTCAATATGATAGGTTCCATGGCAGAGCTTGAGGAGGCTGACACCACGGTTAAAATGACTCATTCTCTGGCGCAGCTTTTCAGATATAATCTCAGCACCAAGGAGCAGGTCGTTCCCATTGAATCCGAGCTCATGATAGCTGAAAACTATATGTATCTTCAGAAAATGAGGTTTGGCAGCAGGGTACAGTATGAGGTGGTGAGACCGGATGACATCAGTTGCATAAAGATCCCGTCTTTTACCATGCAGCCTCTGGTGGAGAATGCCATAGTTCATGGTATTTCCAAAAAGGAGCAGGGCGGTAAGGTGAGTGTGAATATCAGCATCAGGGATGCGGGAATGGTGGAGATAACTATTTCCGACGATGGACTCGGGATGAAAAAGGAGATGCTGGATGGTCTTTTGGAGAGGCTTAAGGATCCTGATGAGAACAGTACCGCAAAAATAGGAATCGGACTGGGCAATATCTACAGGCGTATCAATACACTGTACAAAGGAAATGGCGGACTTGAAATTCAATCGGAAGAGGGAGCGGGAACCAGAATAGTTCTCAGTATTCCTCAGGAGGCAATATAATGTACAAAATACTTGTGGCAGAAGATGAGAATATTGAGAGAAAGGTTCTTCTTAAGAAATTAAGAACAAAGTATGATGGGGCGGCACTGTTCTATGAGGCGGAAAACGGCAGAGAGGCTCTTAGGAAATACAGGGAAGAAGCTGTAAAAATTCTCATACTTGATATCGAAATGCCGGGAGTGACGGGGCTTCAGGCTGCAGCGGAAATACGAAAGGAAGATAAGGATGCGGTAATAATATTCCTCACTGCCTACGATGAATTCAGTTATGCCAAAAAGGCTGTATCGGTACACGCCCTTGATTATCTGTTGAAGCCTTACGATGAGAAAGAGCTGTTCCTGTCTGTGGATACCGCCATGCATTATGTGGATGAAATAGATCAGGGAAAGAGAAGACCGCTTCCTGTGAGCGGTGAAGAGACGGTAATTGAGGAAATTAAGGAACCGGCAAAAGCTGGTGCTTCCTTTGAAAATGCCTCCATCATAAATGGGCAAAAGCTCATGATGGAGTATGTGGAAAAAAATTATATGGAGGATATCTCCGTACAGGATATAGCAAAGGCTCTAAACTATAGTGAGGCATATTTCTGCAAGCTCTTTAAACAGCATTTCGGTACCAATTTTGTTTCATTTCTTTCAGAGTACCGGATTTCCAGGGCGAAAGAACTGCTTTCAAAGACATATGTAAACATAAAGGATATAGGAAGATCTGTGGGGTACCCGGATTCCAATTATTTTGCGAAGGTCTTCAAAAGAATTACAGGGAAAAGTCCTTCCGAATACAGAGCTGAGATTTTGGATCCTCATTAAATATAGGATAAAGTAAAAACGCAACCCTTGTCTCGGGACATAGGGTTGCGTTTTTGTCTAATATGTACATTATAAGTCGGAAATAATGATATAAAAATAGCCAATCTTAAATTATGCACAATTACAAGCGAATAAAATTGTGCAATAAGCGATATATGCACAAAAAATTCTGGCAAGATGTTAAAATCCTTCTACAAATGCAAAAAATTTACCATCGTACAATGAAAATGCTTACCATATAATTTTATTAGATAAACAAGGTGCCTTGGAGATAGGGCACAGGTTGATTAATGGAGGAAGTAAAAGTATGAAGAAGAGAATTTTAAGTTCAGTTCTTGCGGCAACAATGGTAGCTACATCGCTGGCAGCATGTGGCGGATCACAGAAGCCTGCAGAAACAGCAGCAGAGACAAAGGCTGAGACACAGGCTAAGGCTGAGGAGACAAAGGCAGCAGAAGAAACCAAGGCCGCTGAGGAAACCAAGGCCGCTGAGACAGAGGCTGCTCAGGCAGGAGAGTACAAGGTAAATGAGGCAGCAGCGGCTGATCCTGCAGTAGTTCTTACTATGGCAGAGGTTAACCCTGTAGACGATACCATCTGTGGAAAGATGGATAAGAAGTTCATAGAGGCAGTTGAAGCTATGTCAGGTGGATCGATCACCATCGACCTTCAGGGTTCCGGCGTACTTGGAAGTGAGTCTGACGTACTTGACTCAATGCTTGGCGGCGGAGGAGATATCGATATCTCACGTATCTCAGCATTTGCACTTACATCTTATGGCGCAAAGAAGTCAGTTCTTCTTTCTCTTCCATACACATTTGAATCAAGAGATCACTACTGGAATTTTGTAAACAGCGATCTCGGTAAGGAAATCCTTGATGAGTCAGAGAAGGAAGGCATCGGTGTTAAGGGCCTCTTCTATGGCGAGGAAGGTTTCAGACATTTCTTCACAGTTAAGGATAAGCCGGTTTCATCAGTAGAGGATCTTAAGGGAATGAAGATCAGAGTATCCAATGACCCTATCATGGTAAAGATGGTTGAGTCACTTGGTGCAACTGCAACATCAGTTTCCATGACAGAGCTTTACTCAGCACTTCAGACAAACACTGTTGATGGTGCCGGTCAGCCGATCGTTAACTACGCTTCAAACAGATTTGATGAAGTAGGTCCTAACCTTACACTTGACAGCCATACACTTGGCGCTATCGAAGTTGTAATTGCTGAGGATTCATGGAACAACAAGCTTACAGATAACCAGAGAGCTGTTATCGAAGAGGCTTCAAAGATCGCATCTGACTACTGCCATACCATCGCTGTTGAGACAGAGGCTAAGGTTCTTGAGGAGCTCAAGGCTCGTGGATGCAACGTAATCGAGATCACAGACATGGGTCCATGGGAGGAAGCTTGTAAGGCAATCGCTGAGGAAAATGCACAGGGAGATCTTGCTGACGTATACGCAAAGATCAAGGCTCTTGCATAATTTCTGAATCTTAATCAAATAGCATGAGTTAAGGTGCTCTGCGGCATGCTCATATGTCGGGGGGCACCTTTTTTAAGAGAGGTGGCAAAATTCTATGAAAACTTCGAATGCTGCGTCGGTCATTGAGAAAGTCGGTACTGACGTTTCAAAATCAGAAGGAGGCTCTATGGCAGCGGTACTGGAATTTCTAAAGAGAGCAAAGCCTATATATGACATGGTATATAAGACCACTATGCTTATATGTAAGCTGCTTTTGATAGCGGACATAATCATCATGACATGGGTAGTAATTGCGAGATATATGACTTTCTTCCCTGCACCTAACTGGGGAGAGGAAGTCATACTTACACTTATGGCATACATGTCGGTTCTTTCTGCATCACTGGCGATACGCCGCAATGCTCACATCAGGATGACGACCTTTGACCGTTATCTTCCGGTAAAACTCGTTAAGTTCCTTGATCTTCTTTCGGATCTGTTCGTAATGGGGCTTGCCCTTGTAATGCTTGTGGTAGGCTGGAAGTATGCCACAGGAATCGGTGCAAAGGGTACCTATATTTCTATGCCATGGCTCAGTAAGACATGGATGTATATGCCTATTCCTCTTGCGGGAGTGGCAATGATCTTTTTTGAGATCGAGAGACTTGTTGTAGATGTGGAACATATCCTTGATAAGAATTATGTACCTGATCTTGGATTTACACTGGATGAAAAAAAGGAGGATAAATAACTATGACAGCTAATACAATGGCGATAGCAGTTCTTCTGGTATCCTTCTTTGTGATGATACTGCTTCGCTTTCCTATTGCGTATGCGGTTGCATTATCATCGATCTTTTGCCTTACCTATCAGGGAATACCGCTCAACACAGTGGCTCAGCAGATGGTTAAAGGAATTTCTTCATTCTCGCTTATGGCGGTTCCGTTCTTTATCACCATGGGTGTACTCATGGGAACAGGAGGAATATCAGAAAAGCTTCTGGATCTTGCGGACGCGTGTGTAGGCTGGATGACCGGCGGACTTGCCATGGTAAACATCGTGGCGTCCTATTTCTTCGGTGGAATCTCCGGTTCTGCATCAGCGGATACAGCTTCTCTCGGATCCCTTGAGATCCCGATGATGGTGGACAGAGGATATGATGTGGACTTTGCAACAGCGGTTACCATCGCATCTTCAGTAGAAGGAATGCTGGTTCCTCCGTCACATAACATGGTAATCTATGCTACAACAGCCGGCGGAATATCAATAGGAGCTCTTTTCCTTGCAGGATATCTTCCGGGAGCGGTCCTTGCGATCTCTCTTATGGTGGGTTCCTATGTTATTTCCCTCAAGAGACATTATCCAAAGGGCGAGCCTTTCTCGGTAAAGATCCTTTTTAAGCAGCTTACAACATCACTTTGGGCGTTGCTGTCCATCCTTATCGTTGTAGTAGGTGTTGTTGCCGGTATTTTTACAGCTACAGAATCCGCAGCCATCGCAGTTATCTACTCACTGTTTGTATCTCTTTATATCTATAAGGGAGTTACATGGAAGGGTGTCTGGACCTGCCTCAATTCATGTATCGATACATTGTCAATAGTGCTTATCCTTATTTCCACATCTTCGGTATTCGGATACTGCCTTACAAGACTGCATGTACCTGATCTTGCTGCGAACCTTATCACAGGTGTTTCAGATAACCCTGTAGTTATCGCCATCCTCCTGAATATCATCCTTCTGGTTCTCGGATGTATCATGGATATGGCACCTATCATCCTTATTTCAACACCTATCCTTCTGCCTATAGCACAGTCTATAGGTATAGATCCTGTTCAGTACGGAATCCTTCTGGTGCTTAACTGCGGAATAGGACTTCTTACACCACCTGTCGGAGCAGTGCTCTTCATCGGATCTGCCATCGCTCACAGACCTATAGAAAAGGTGGTTGTTGCCATGGTTCCTTTCTATTGTATGATGATCATCGCTCTACTTTGTGTAACGTTCGTTCCGGAGGTATCCCTCTGCATTCCTAAGCTCTTCGGATATGTTCAGACAGGTGCAGGAATCCTTGCGTCAATGGGATAGTACCGGCAAAAAGATATATACTCATCAGGTTTTATCACGTTTATTAACTTTTTTTCATAAAACTTCTCGGACAGGACAGCGGAATCGGATTCCGCTGTCCTGTCAAATTTTATCCCGTGGCAGAATAATGGGATGAGTGTGAAGAAAATAAGTGGTAGAATGTTCGAAGGATCGAGGTAGTTTCTTATAAAAAAGATCAGTATATAGAGAGAAAAAATATGAATAAAAAACTTAATCTTCCCGGAATAGCAGCGTTATCTATTGCGATACTGTTCGGGATGTTAATGGCTTCGGCCTGCCGGTCGTCGGTTCCGGGCGCTTCTGATAAGAAATCCAAAAGAACTCCGGATTATGTTTTTACCTATGCCGAGAATCAGACCAGTGATTACCCGACTACACAGGCAGCAAGATATTTTGCAGGGCTCGTCAATGAAAAAACGGAAGGACGAATAGAGATCAGGGTATATCCGGCGGCGGAACTCGGTGATGAAGTATCTACCATGGAACAGATGAAGTATGGGGGAATAGACTTTGCGAGAGGTTCGCTGTCAAGCCTTGCAGACTACAGTCCGGAATCCGTAGTTCTGCAGATGCCATATCTTTATAAAAATGCAGATCACATGTGGAGGGTGCTGGACGGAGAGATAGGCGGAGACATAATGGAGTCTTTTCAGGGGTCGGGACTTAAGGCACTGGCGTGGTTCGATGCAGGAGTAAGAAACTTCTACACAATTGATAAGCCCATAAGCTGTCTTGAAGATATGAGGGGGCTTGAAATACGAGTTCAGGATTCATCTCTTGCAAAGGATATGATCAAAGCCCTGGGAGCGACCCCCGTCCCCATGGTGTATGAGGATGTGGGAGATGCCCTTCAGACTCATACGGTGGACGGGGCAGAGAATAACTGGTCTTCCTACGAGGCAATGAAGCATGATGCCTATGCCAGATACTACAGCCTGGACGAGCATATGAGGATACCTGAGCTTCTAATAATGAGTGAAGTTACATGGGGAAAGCTCTCGACGGAGGATCAGGATATTATTTTGAAATGTGCAGTAGAGGCAGGCAATTACGAAAGAAAACTCTGGAAAATGAGAGAGGACAGCTCGAGACAGAAGTGTATAAAGTCCGGTACTGTGGAGATCGCCCTGTCTGACAGAGAAAAGCAGAGGTTCAGAACAGAAATGAATGAACTTTATGAAAAGTATTGCGGTGATTATATGGATATCATAGACAAGATAGCTTCGGCGGCCTCCCTTGCGTAATGCTTTCCCCGATGATATAATCTGAGAATTGTGACAGCAGCGCGGCTGCAGGAAAAATATTAATGAAAGTGCGGATTACTACATACTTCGTGCTTTAGACACTTTCATAGTAAGAAGGTAAATATATGTATCAGATAAAATTCGATGAGCCTGTACATGTTCATTTTATAGGTATCGGCGGTATATCCATGAGCGGTCTTGCAGAGATCCTTCTTTCAAGACATTTTACTATTTCCGGTTCGGACAGTAAGGAATCAGAGCTCACACAAAAGCTTGTGAAGGAAGGTGCCGTAGTAAACTATCCCCAGAGGGCTGAAAACATTACTGATGATATAGATGTAGTGGTCTATACAGCTGCCATTCATCCTGACAATCCTGAGTTCGCTGCAGCGAGAGATAAGGGTATCCCTATGCTGACGAGAGCCGAGCTTTTAGGTGAGCTTATGCGTAACTTCAAGCAGGCTATCAATGTTTCCGGCACACATGGAAAGACAACCACTACTTCCATGATCACTGAGATCCTTCTTGAGGCAGAGGCTGACCCTACAGTATCTGTAGGAGGCATGCTGAAAGATATAGGCGGAAATATCCGTGTAGGAGGACAGGATACCTTCGTTGTGGAGGCCTGTGAGTATACCAATTCATTCCTTTCCTTCTTCCCTACTATAGAAGTAATACTTAACGTAGAAGCGGATCATCTTGATTTCTTTAAGGATATTGATGATATCCGCCACAGCTTCAGACTTTTTGCCGAGAAGCTTCCGGCAGACGGACTTCTGGTCATAAACAGCGACATTAAGCATTATGACTATTTCACAGCCGGATTAAATTGCAGATGCATAACCTTCGGACATGATAAGGATGCGGATTATACTGCAAATTTCATAAGCTACGATAAGCTGGCTCATCCTACATATACCCTTTTCTTTAAAGGAGAGGAGATAGCAAAGGTGGAGCTGGGAGTTACAGGAGAACATAATATCTATAACTCCATGGCGGCGATCGCAGTTTGCAGAGATCTCGGCATAGATATGGATACTATCCTGAGAGGTCTTCGCCGTTTTACCGGTACTGACAGACGATTCCAGAAAAAGGGAAGTGTAAACGGATTTACCATTATTGATGATTATGCTCATCACCCCCAGGAGATTGCGGCAACTATTGAAGCGGCAAAGAAGTATCCGCACAGAAAGCTCTGGATAGCCTTCCAGCCTCATACATACAGCCGTACAGCGGCGCTTCTTGATGATTTTGCAGGAGCCCTCAGTCAGGCGGATGAGATCGTACTTGCTGACATCTATGCGGCCCGTGAGAAAAATACCATCGGAATAAGCTCTGATGATCTTCGCAAGCACATGCTGGAGCAGAATACTAACGTATATTACATTCCTGAATTTTCAGATATAGAGAAGTTCCTTCTTGAACATGTCAAGGAGGGAGATGTTCTCATCACTATGGGAGCAGGAAATATTTATGAAGTGGGAGAGGATCTTCTCAGACTGCCAGGCGCAGTAGTTGAGGAGTGATGATCAGACTTCTTATTATGAAGAGAGAAGCGGCTATTGCTGCTTCTCTCTTTTTTTATGTGTAAAAGTCTGAAATCCACAAAAATACTTATAGCTTAAAAAATTGGTTAAAATATGTGAAATTTTGGGATGGGGTGTAAAATATAGGCGAAAAATGAATGAGTATCTACCACTATAAGTGCTTTTTGAAAATAAAATAAAGTTTTTTATTTTTTGAAAAAGAGGAAATCCACCGTTATTCTGTGGATAACTGAGGATTGTATTTTAAAAGTACAATAATACATGGGCCTTGACATTGATTTTGCGTGTTTTTACACATTGTATTTAAATTGTGAACAAATTAAAATGATTATAGGCCACTTGACATTTTAGTAGTGCACATTATCCACAGCATTGTGGATAAATATGGTGGATAAAGTTGTGGACTGGGCTTATTGAAGCCCCAAATTTAGTGTGTTAATATCTAGGCACTGATGAGGGAGCAGTGTCTGTATTGCAGTGCAGGCACGTCTGCTCGTGCGTTTTTGGGGGTTTATGAGATGGGCACAAATATTGTTGATAATCTTGCAGTTCACGTGACATGCATATCTGATGATTTTCTGGATAAGTATCTCGGCACTGCCAATGGAGACTATATTAAGGTCTATTTATATATATTGAGACATAAGGGTGAGAAGTATTCTTTGGAGGAAGCTGCGGATTCACTGAATCTTACAGACAATGACATCGAAAGAGCGGTGAGATACTGGGAGAAGCTTGGAGTATTTAAGAGTGCTGAAGGATCTTCAGATGTTTCGGAAGAAGCTGAAATAGAAAGAGTCGAAGAAAAGCATGAGGACGTGGTAAAGGTTGAAAACCAGTTCCTTAAGGCACAGGAGGCTATAGAACATCTCAGAGGGACTGTTGATGATGTTCAGGATGATGAGGAGTTCAAGGGAATCCTTTTTGTGGCAAAGCATGTTCTTCCGACACTTCCCAGCATCAGACAGATCGAGGCTCTTGAGTACATGTATAAGGACCTCAATATGTCGGCAGACGTGATAGAGTATCTTCTTGAGTATTGCGCAAGCATCAAGAAAACCACATATAAGTACATGCAGGCGGTTGCCATTAACTGGCATGAGCAGGGAGTTGTTACATTGCAGCAGGCAAGAGAGCTGGTAAAGTCCTTTGAGGAAAAAACCACAAAGAAGGCTGCGCCTAAACCTGCGGCAAAGCCAAATAAATTTATTAATTTCACTCAGCGTGCTGACGACCTGGATGGTCTGGTACAGACACGTCTTTTGAACAGGATGAATCATGTCATTGACTAATGCACAGTACAATCAAATAATGCGTGTCTATGATGAGCGCCAGATGGAAGATAACAGAGATCTGGAGACCAGACGCAGAAGTGTATATCAGAAACTTCCGGAGCTTAAAGCTCTGGAAGATTTTGTACGCTCGGAGTCTATGAAAACCTTTCGCCTCATGAAGGAAGGAAGAAAAGAAAAGCTGTCCGAACTTAAAGCTTCTATTGAAGAGGTTCGCCGTCGGAAAAAAGAACTGCTTTTGGAACATGGTCTTCCTGAGGATTATCTGGAACTTCAGTACAGATGTCCGGATTGCAAGGATACGGGATTCATAAATGGCAGGAAGTGCCACTGCTTTATAGAGATGCAGATGAAGTATCTTTATCAGCAGTCTAACATAGACAAGATCGTTGAAAAGCAGAACTTTGATTATTTTGATATCAACCGATACGATGATAAGGTTCCCATACTCGCAGATGGCAGGACCAATCGTGACTATATGAAGGAGAATTACAGATTCCTTCTTCAGTGGATAAGGGACTTTGACAAAAAGGGAGGAAGTATCATGTTTACCGGAAGTACCGGAACAGGAAAGACCTTCCTTATAAACTGTGTTGCGAAAGCTTTGATGGACAGCTTCCATTCTGTTATTTACCTTACAAGTACAGATCTTTTTGAAAGCTTTTCCAGAGCCATGAAAAAGGATGATGAGGATCAGCAGGAAATTCAGGATGCTATATTGAACTGTGACCTTCTGGTGATAGACGATTTAGGTACAGAGTTAAATAATAGCTATACAACATCAAAATTGTTCTATGTGCTTAATCAGCGCATGGTTTTTCATAAATCTGTGATCATTTCCACCAACCTGAGCTTAAATATGATCAGAGATTTGTATACTGAACGTATATCTTCACGAATTATATCCGATTATTACATCATTCCTCTATATGGAAATGATCAAAGACTGTATTGACAGCATTCGAACGATGAAGTAATTTATCTAGTGGTCATCAGAAAGATAGTAGATAAAAACTATGGTTTTTGTTGATATATTTATAAAATGACAGATGTATACAGTTAGGACAGTTCTTAAGGAGGAGAAAAAGAAATGTCAGATTCCAGAACTTCAGAGTTTATTGAGCGTATTCCGGTTGGACCTCTTGCACTTATGCCCCTTGACTCCATCATGCCTCTTGGCCAGAGAGTGGATGAGTATTTATCAAGATGGCGTGGACAGCGTGAGAGCGAGCATAAAGAGACTATCGCTTTCAACGGTTATCAGAAGGACAGCTACATCGTTAAGTCAAAGGTTTCCCGTTTTGGCTCAGGTGAAGCAAAGGCTAACATTTTAGAGACTGTTCGTGGCGTTGATCTTTACCTTATGGTAGACGTTATGAACTATTCACAGACATACAGCCTCTTCGGACAGATCAACCATATGTCCCCTGACGATCACTATGCAGATCTTAAAAGAGTGATCGCTGCAACTACAGGTAAGGCAAAGCGTATCAATGTTATCATGCCGTTTATGTATGAGTCCCGTCAGCACAAGCGCACAGGACGTGAGTCTCTTGACTGTGCTATCATGCTTCAGGAGCTCCACGAG
>ALYD01000048.1 GCA_000513555.1 Lachnospiraceae bacterium JC7 | reverse complement strand
GTATGGAAGATCGAAGAAGCTGATGATGAAAAGGCAGCGGTTTCAGGCATCGACAGAACAGAAGAGTTCTTCAAGAGCATCGGAATGCCTGTTAGGATCAGTGATATGGGTGTGAATCCTTCAGATAGCGATATTACAGAGCTTGCATTGGATGCAACTATGCAGGATACTATGAAATTATCCAGAATTCGTCCGCTTTCAGCAGCTGATGTTGAGAAGATCTACAAGGCAGCCTTATAAATAGGGTTACATTTCAGAGGGGGAGTTTTCCCCCTCTTTTTTTGACTTATAGGATAAAATCAACACTGTGATGATAAAAAAACAGTGTTTTTGGATAAAAAAAGAACACATTTTAACAGTGTTATGTGTTATGATGGTGGAGTTTTGTGGGTAAAGTAAGTGGGCGAAAATCCCATACGAAAGGTGGATTAACAATGAAACTTGAAGATTTACAGAAGAACGATGGGATAGGAATGGATGAACTCAGGTCAACTCTTATGGAGATAGCCAACAATATCAGTAAGAACATAAAGGGACACTGGTCTGTTGAACCTGACGCAAGAGCTGTAGAGCCATTCTGCGCATACAATATCAATTCCCATTCAACCGGATATGAGATCTGTCGTTTTTATCCTTTCCTTGATGCCAAGGGAGAGGTATTTATAGCTATCAGTTCCAGAACTACCAATGTTAGTTGCAGATATGAAAAGAATCTCGTTTCAGGCATATATGATATGATCATCAACAGCATACTGCCTTTAGACATTGCTTAAATCGAGATATCGATTTGCATATCATTATTATATATATGCGAAACCTCAGCACATCTAATATATGAAAAGCTTTAGTTTGTGTCGTAAATTATTACTAATATAATGCACCACAAATGTCGTTTATTATGATATGGGGATGGAAGTCTCAAGTCAGGCGTTTTCATGACTTTCCGGATTTCACACCCATACATGGTATAGATATTTGAAGGTGTATTTTTTATTTCCAAAATGCGTAATATTTTCAGAATTTTAATGATCGTGTTTTAAAAAATATACTTTTAAGCAATCTATCCTATGTAGTATAATAAATTGCATTATTTAAATTTTGTATAACGCAAACGGCTGATTGTATGAAAAAAAGAGGTTTTCTGCGCATAGCAAGAGGCATATTTTTTCTTATCGGAATCGTATGTTTCCTGATCACTCTTGTTATGTTGGCATATCAATTATACGAAAAAGATTCTTATCGTATCGAAAAACCGCATCAAGCCGACCATAAAGTACTGTTCCTGTGTTCATACGATCCGATGTATTATACCTATAAATATCAGATCGAAGGATTGAAGGCTGAACTATATTCCAATGGTATCGAATTCGATGTTGTCTATATGGACACAAAGAATTTCAGGTCAGATGATGATTTAAAGGAATTCTACCATTTCTTTAAGCAGCGATATGATAGAAATAATAAGGGATTCGAAGGCATTTTGCTGGGAGATGATGATGCTCTGACTTTCGCCATAGACCATCAAAAAGAATTGTTTGATGGGTTGCCTATGGTCTTTTTTGGTATAAATGATCTCGGACTTGCACATAAAGCAGAAAGAAATCCATATATAACCGGTTTCTATGAAAATAATTTCCTTAATCAGACCTTTCTGACTGCTATCAGTCTGTTTCCTGACTATAAAAATCTTATCGCTATTCATGATGATTCAATTGCCGGAAAGGCTGATATGGAGCAGTTCTATGCAATAAAAAATGAATATCCCGAATATTCATTTGATGATATCGATACATCTCTTCTGACCAAGAGGGAAGTGATCGAAACACTCAGAGTCATACCATCGGACACTATTCTGTTCTATATGACCTGTTACAATGATTCCTTAGGTTATGTTCATTCTCTGTACGATACCACCAGTACTATCGTAAACAGTACTGATGTGCCTATTTTCAGAAACTATTCCGATGGAAGAGATGCAGGTGTCCTGGGTGGAACCTATATGGATTTTTATACCCAGGCTAAAGATGCTGCCCATATAATGTCTGATGTTATAAATAAAAAATACGGACATTTCAAAGTATGATCTTTCTTTATATACTCCGGGGATAAGCGAATATAACTATCCACTCATGAAAAAGTTTGGAATATCAGCAAAGCAGCTTCCTTCCGATACGGTATTCTACGGTAAGCCCGTAACCTTCTTTGAACTCTACAAGAACATGCTTCCTGTAGTGTTGTTTATGACTGTTTCACTGGTTTCATTCATAATCTCTGCCATCCTCGCTTTAAAGAATGAAAAGCGACAGGTAAAGATACTCCGGTCATCAAAAGAACAGCTTTTATGTTCCCAGAACAAATTAGTGTATCTGGCAAATCACGATGAGCTTCTCGGTCTTTTAAACAGAAGGTCCATAGTTGAATATCTGAGTTCGAATCTCAAAAAAGACCAGATATATTCTGTTCTTATGATCGATATCGATGGTTTCAAGGATATAAATGAAAACTACGGTCATCAGGTCGGAGATAAGATCTTAATTGATATTTCCGAAGCATTGGCACGTTATGCAGAAAAAAACAACATGATTCTCGGCAGATATGGCGGGGATGAATTTTTGATGCTTTATAACGGGAAAAAGCTCGATAATGTGTCACTTGTGGTAAAAGGCATAGTGACTTTATTCAATAAACCTTTCAGTGCGGAAAATGTCAATGTCATATTATCCGCAAGTATCGGAATATCCAATTCTGACGGTGATACCACACCGGAGCAGCATATCATCAATGCCGAGATCGCCATGTACGAGGCAAAGGCAAGAGGCAAGAATATGGTCTTCGTATATGCCGAGGATATGAAGAACAAGCTCATCATAGAGTCCACTATTAAAGCAGCCTTCCTGGAAGCCTTTGATTCTGACGGATTTTATCTTATGTACCAGCCGAAAGTTTCCGCTTCCACAAAGGAAGTGATCGGCTACGAGGCTTTGATAAGGCTTAGAGATTATCCCTACGGACCTGCGGCATTTATACCTGTTATCGAGAAGAGCGGATGGACCATAAGACTCGGAAGACTGATAACGAAACTTGTTGTAGAACAGCTGTACAGATGGAAATCAATGGGCAGAGAAATACATCCGGTTTCCATAAACTTTTCCAGCAGACAGATACATGACCAGGGATATTGCGATTATCTTCAGGCGTTGTTGTTCCAGTACAAGGTAGACCCCAGATATATCCAGATCGAGATCACAGAGACCCTTTTGCTTGAAGAATCTTCAAGAACTTCAGAGCTTTTCGACAAATTCAGGAGGATGAATATCAAACTCCTGCTTGATGATTTCGGAACAGGATATTCCTCTCTGGCTTATCTTACTTATGTACCTGTGGATGATGTGAAACTTGATAAATCTTTAGTTGATACTTATCTTTGTGCAGGTAAGGAGGCATTCATAAAGGATGTTATTCAGCTTGTACATGATATGGGAAAGACCATAACCATAGAAGGTGTAGAACACGAATGGCAGTATTTAAAACTTGCCGAATTCAAAGCGGATACAATACAGGGATATTATTTCTCCAAACCGCTTAAACCGGATGAGGCCATAAGATACAGAGCTAAATAATGATTCCGGAATCTGAAGAATATTGTGCCCGCTTCTTATACTTATCGGAAGTACAGTCGATGATTATGAAAGAATTGTTTATGGAAGGAGCATAGTATGAAAATAACCAGTTTCAATCCGCTGATCGTAACCACAGATCCAGAGTCTGCCATCAAAATGTTTGAGGAATTAGGCTTTGAAATTCGCCACACAAAAGAAGGCATCAGCATCAATGATCGTACCAGTGTCAGGATGAAGGATGCAAATGGCTTTCATGTAGACATAGCCGAGGGCGAAAAAGACTGGACTATGATACGAATCAACGTTGATGATCTGAATGAAACTGTTAAATTTCTTGAGGATCATGGATTCCATAAAGCCAGACATGAAGCTGCAAATGAAACCGTTGACACCGGATCATCGAAGTTTAACATCATGGTGTCTGAGTCAGGATATATTCTGGCTGTATCACAGCATATTAAATAATAAATTGATATTACAGGAAAACTGATCCGCTCAACTGAATGGTGAATCAGTCTATACGGTCTCCGTTACCGTATATTTCTGCAAATCGGGCTGCAAAGGATGCTGAGCGGTCACCTGCGTAAAGATGAGATATATCTCCAAAGGAAGCGACTCTGAATTGGGCGCTTCCTTTTCTGCGTTCTTCTGTGTATATCGTTGTGACAGAAGAAGGAGCGGCACAGAATCCATGCCAAAGCTGCATGGGTGAAATGTGGAGAAGGTGTGCCAAAAGAACACATTCTACACCGAAGTGACAGAATAAAGCTATAGTATCCGAATTTGCATGTTCAACCCTAAACATATTTCCCTCATGATGATAGCCATGATTTAAAAGAAATTCATCCAGACAGGAAGTCACTTTATGAAATGTCTCAGGAACAGAACTTTCCCTGAAAACATCCACATCCATCCAGTGCTCAGGATCATAAAAACGAAGCTCCTTTGTCCAGTCCTGTGGCAGCCAGTCCCATGAGATCATTTCCCGGTCTGGTACATCGGGACGTTTGATCAACGCTTCATTGAATTCTCTGAGCCATGGCATAACCATGGCGGTTTTTCCGTATTTTTTTAAAGTCAGGGAAGCCGTGTCCCGGGCCCGTCCCATGGGAGACACATAAAATTCTTTGATTTTTTCTGTTCGAAAAAGACGCTCAGCAAGCAGAGTTGCTTCCATCCATCCCGTTTCTGTAAGTGAATCATGTTCGTAATCAGGATCACCATGGCGAATGATCAGTAGTTTCATACAAGTACCTCCGGTGTCAATAAAGCATTGTTACTATTATCATATGATTGATTCACTTTGTCGAGAGGGTGATTTTCAGCAAATTATCTTCAACGTATCAGGAATTGGCATTACAATATAAGAAGACATTCTAAAAATGATAGGGAGGGGACTCATGAAGTTTGGTAAGTTGTTTACTGAGGGTATAATGACGATTTTACTTACAGGAGCATTGACAGTATCTTCTTTTGCGGGTGCCACACATAAAGGCGTGGATCATATCAACAATCCAAAAGAGGTTTCTTCAGATGTTCCTATGCCTGGTGCAGAGAATGAGCAGAGCTCAGAGGTTGAAGTTTCTGAAACTGAAAGTGCCGAAAAAGATTCAGGACCGGTTACAGTAATTGACGGTATACGTGTACCCGCTTTTGTTAAGTCGGATGAAGCTATTCAGGCAGATCTTGCATTGCTTTCGGGCGGTGGTGCAAACATGGACTGGGGGAATTATTATCCTTCTGCCAACTCGGTGCCGGTTGGAAATGCGGATGAAAGATGGTTGAGAAGCTTAGATACATATTCCAGAGAAAACACTACGGACAAGGTATGCTATCTTACATTTGATCTTGGTTATGAAAATGGACATACCATGTCTATCATGGAGACCCTCAGGAAGCATAATGCACCTGCAACTTTCTTCGTGACCGGAGCCTGCCTTAAGTCTGCTCCTGAGATAGTGCTTGCCATAGCGAAAAATGGTTTTACAGTAGGAAATCACACCCTGAGCCATAAAAACATGTCCAATGTCACAACAAAAGAGATGTTTTTTAATGAAGTCAACACTGTGGAGGAGCAGTATGAGGCGCTGACCGGGCATCCTATGGTCCGATATTATCGTCCGCCTGAAGGAAAAAGTTCGCAGGCACAGCTTATGTTGGCCCGGGCTATGGGCTATAAGACCATGCTTTGGTCTGTTGCCTACAAGGACTATGATGAAAAGGCCCAGCCCAGCCGCGAATCCGCTCTTGCGACTTTGAATAAACGTATCCATCCCGGTGCCATCGTGCTTTTGCATGCCACTTCAAGTACCAATACAGCGATTCTGGATGAACTTCTCACAGGCTGGGAAAGTGCGGGATATACTTTTAAGTCTCTGGATGAACTTCCAGAGAATGACTGGTTTATATAGGAGACATGTATGAAAAGCAACTATACGAAAGCAAAGGTACTGACGCTGATTCCGATCATTGTTCTGTTTGTTACATTTATCTGCATGGTACTTGCAACTATACTTCAAGTGCCTACAAACAGAGGTGCACTTTATACTGTTTTTGCGTTTGCAGGCCTGATGAGTATCTTTATATTACCATTGCCGTGCCTGGTGATATCTATTGTCGGAACGGTGTTTGCTGCAAATGCAATAAAGGAAGGAATAACTGCGGCCCGGAAATTTTTAATACTTGGTATCATTGAGATACTTGCCTGTGTTGTGGGCACGATTCTGACAGTCTTAATGTTCATAGTTGCACAGGGTGTGTAAGGTTAACGTCGGGATACCCAAAGTCACTGATTTTCCGGGGCTCCCAAGAAAAGATGGTTGATTATATTTGACATATGTCATTAAACAGCATAATATATTACTGACATATGTCAAATAATTCAAAGGAGGTTCCATATGCCCAGGTCCCCAAAATATCGAAAGATATGCAGGTTTCCGGATTATTTCAGCTTTGTTCCAGAGGATACTGAAGTGGAAGACATTGAAAATGTAAGTATGTCTCTGGATGAATATGAGACCATAAAGCTTCTTGATTATAAGGGAATGAATCAGGAAGAGTGTGCCGGGAGCATGGGAGTCGCCAGAACCACAGTTACTGCCATATATGAAAGCGCCAGAAAAAAGCTGGCAACGGCTATAGTCGAAGGAAAAAGGTTAAGCATAGAAGGCGGACACGTTCAGATAGACAGGCATAAGAATCACTTTGGCATCAGATTGGATGAAAAGGGAGAAAAGATAATGAGAGTAGCAGTTACCTATGACAATGGAAATGTTTTTGAACACTTCGGAAGAACAGAGGAGTTCAAGGTTTATGACATCGAAGATGGAAAGGTCATCAGTTCTCAGATAGTTGGAACAAACGGTGAGGGATGCGGAGCCCTTGCAGGTATACTCAATGTAGCTCAGGTAGATGTACTTATCTGCGGAGGAATCGGCGGAGGAGCTCAGAGAGCACTTCAGGAAGCCGGAATCAGACTCTGTGCAGGTGTCAGCGGTAACACTGATGAAGCGGTAGACGCTTTTATCAAGGGAACTCTTGAAGCAGGAAGTGAAGCAAACTGCAGCCATCATGAGCATGGTGAAGGACATTCCTGCGGTCACGGCGGATGCCACCACTGATATCATGAATAAGCTGACAGATCTGTTTCTGACCTTTGCAAAGATCGGACTGTTCACCTTCGGCGGCGGATATGCCATGATATCCGTGATGCAGGAGGAATGTGTGAACAGGAAAAAATGGGTATCCGATGAAGACCTTATGAATGTGACTGTTATGGCTGAATCCACACCAGGTCCTATCGCCATTAACTGTGCGACATATGTTGGATACAGGCAGAGCGGTATGATCGGTGCAGTTGTATCAACTCTTGGACTTATCATACCATCTTTTTGTATCATCTTATTCCTATCGGCTTTTCTCAGTGATTTTTTAAAAATAAAAATCGTTGCCGATGCATTCAGGGGTATAAAGATCGCCGTAGGTATTCTGATGGTTGATGCTGCAATCAAGATGCTCAGGAAAAAAACATTCAAACCCGTACAGCGCATGATACTTGCAGGTTCCTTTTTGATAATGCTTACTTCAGGAATTACTGCGGTAAGAGTCTCATCTATAGCAGTGATGCTCACAGGTGCCATGGTGAACCTTGTGGTATTTCTGACAAAAACCGGAGGTAAGGGAAAATGATTTACCTGGAACTCTTTTTGGGATTTCTTAAGGTTGGTTTTTTTGCCTTTGGCGGTGGATACGCGGTCATACCTTTGATACGTGATGTAGTTATTTCCCATGGATGGCTGGACGATGAGATGATCTCATATATGGTGGCATTAAGTGAAAGTACCCCCGGACCCATCATGGTAAATATGGCAACTTATGTCGGTGCATCTCAGGCCGGTATAACAGGTGCCATCCTTGCTACATCTGCAGTAGTCCTTCCATCGTTTTTTATCATACTTCTGCTTGCTACTTTATTTAGAAAAGTGGAAAATAACAGATATGTGAAAGTGATACTGGGTGGACTTAAACCATGTATGATCGGTATCATCCTTGCTACAGGTATTATGTTTATCGGAAAAAACTGTCTGGAAGGAACGACTGCCTTTCAGGTAAACCGCCTGAATACAGCATTATCTGATATTCAGATGAATCATAAGAATATAGCATTAACTGTCTTTCTTGCGGTCTGCTATTTCGGGTCAGCCAGGATGATCAAAAAAGGTATGTCACCGATTCAGCTTATAGCAGCGTCTGCGATACTTGGAATGCTGTTTTTCGCCTAATAGAAAAAAAGTATAGAAAAGGAATTACAGATTATGAAAGCTTCTTTAAATGATATTCTGGAAAAGAACGTGGTGAAAACCCTCCATATGTAACATTTGACTGTAAAGGGATAAAAAACTAATGATAAAAAATATAATAACGTACGTTGTAACCGTACTTGGAATCTTTTCTGTTATTCAAAGTAAAATAGGATTCGATAATTTAAAAAAATATATACATCTTTTTACTTTTGGAGCTTCGCTCTTTATGATATTTATAGGTATAGCAAATTATCAGGGAGCACAGGAGAGCAAGGATTATATCAGTTGTCCGGGCTATGTTACGGATATAAGCAGCAGTGAGCATTATTCCGGGGCTTCAAAGCAGTACCGAACGGAGTATAGCTGTAGGATTCATTATACTTTTACTGATGGAAATGAATATACTTATGCAATAAGTGGACTTATTGATCATCCTGATGAAAGCTTATCAACAGTCTGGGTGAGTCCTGACAACACCAGAGTACATATGAGTTCCCCGCAAAGTACCCGAACCTCATCGAAATATAATTTTCTGATTGCATTTGTATTTTTTATCGTTACTATTCCGTTATACAAAAACTATAAAAAGAAGCATCCCAAACCCACAAAGGATGAACTGGAATCAGCCTATATAGGCGGATTGCTCATGGCGGTCTGTACTTTTATTTTTATGACCCTTATGTCTTATATATTATTTAAAGATCTTAAGCTTCATGGAACAGTAGACACGACTATACTCGATATTTGGGCTGTTCTTTGTATAGGATTTATCTGGTCTGTTATCGTGGCGGTAAAATCAAAGAAAAAATTGTGATACGTGAGAAACATTATCACGACATATAGATTGGACACGAGAGTGTGATTTTCAAGCAGTTCTGCCTGTATCGAACAGGGGAACTGCTTTTTTTGCAAAAATGCCATTGAGTCCCCTGTTGCGTACGCAACACATTTTTCTTCTGCTTCATAGTAACATCTGTCCTGTTGATCGAGAGAACAATTTAGTATACAAGGAGAGTAAATATGCTTTATTGCAAAGATACATGTCCATGCCTGAATACAGAATGTGATCTTTATCAAAACTGTGATGCCTGTATAGAACGGCATCATTCGTCGGAGCAGTTTCCTTATACAGCCTGCGAGATATGTGAAAGAGAAGGCTGTGAAAGGGCAGATCCGAGAGAACATAAGGCTTAAAAAGAGTCTAATCTATTATTTTGAGAGGATATGTAAAATGGAGAATCAGATGTTTTGTTATCAGTGTCAGGAAACAGCCTGCGGAACAGGCTGCACCAGGGCAGGTGTGTGCGGAAAGACCGCAGATGTTGCCGCAATGCAGGATCTGCTCATTTATGTGACAAAGGGACTTTCTGCAGTAACTACAGAGCTTCGAAAAGAAGGAAAAGAGATCAGTGAAGATGTAAATCATCTCGTAAGCATTAACCTTTTCACAACTATTACTAATGCAAATTTCGACAGGACCGCAATCATCTCCAAAATAAAGGAGACTCTTCAGGTAAAGAATCAGCTTCTTGGTCAGCTTAAGAACAAGAAAACACTTCCTGAAGCAGCTTTATGGAGTGGTGATGAAGACGTGTTCGCAGCATTTGCATCCTCCAAGCGTGTCGGTGTTATGGCTACGGAAAACGAAGATATACGTTCTCTTCGTGAGCTCATTACCTATGGTCTTAAGGGACTTGCAGCATACTCGAAGCATGCCAATGCTCTTCTCAAGGACAATGCTGAAATCGATGCATTTCTTCAGAAGGCTCTCAGTAAAACCCTGGATGACAGCCTGTCTGTTGACGATCTTGTGGCGCTTACTCTGGAAACAGGTAAGTTCGGTGTAGATGGAATGGCACTTCTTGATGCTGCCAATACCGGTGCATACGGTAACCCTGAGATCACTACTGTTGACATCGGAGTAAGAAGCAATCCCGGTATCCTTATCTCAGGACATGACTTGAAGGATCTGGAGCAGCTTCTGGAGCAGACTGCCGGAACAGGAGTAGATGTATATACTCACTCTGAGATGCTTCCTGCACATTATTACCCGGCATTTAAAAAGTATCCCCATTTCGCAGGAAACTACGGAAATGCATGGTGGAAACAGAAGGAAGAGTTTGAGTCCTTCAATGGTCCTATACTCATGACCACGAACTGTATCGTTCCTCCGGCAGAAAGCTATAAGGACAGATTATGGACAACAGGTGCGACAGGTTTCCCGGGGTGTCGCCATATAGAGGGTAAGTATGGTGCGGTAAAGGATTTCTCTGCGATCATCGAGCAGGCAAAGAGCTGTGAGGCTCCGAAGGAAATCGAGAGCGGACACATCGTAGGCGGTTTTGCCCATGAACAGGTATTTGCTCTTGCTGACAAGATCGTAGATGCAGTGAAGTCCGGTGCCATAAAGAAATTTGTTGTCATGGCAGGCTGTGACGGCAGAATGAAATCAAGAAGCTACTACACTGAATTTGCGTCTCGGCTTCCACAGGATGCAGTTATCCTTACAGCGGGATGCGCGAAGTACAAGTACAACAAACTGAATCTCGGAGACATCGCAGGAATACCGAGAGTTCTTGATGCAGGACAGTGCAACGACTCCTATTCTCTTGCACTTATCGCCCTGAAGCTGAAGGAGGTATTCGGTCTCGATGATATAAATGACCTTCCTATCGTTTATAACATTTCATGGTATGAACAGAAGGCTGTCATCGTGCTCCTTGCACTTCTTTATCTTGGTGTCAAGAACATCCATCTTGGACCTACACTTCCTGCATTCCTGTCACCTAATGTAGCAAAGGTACTTGTGGAGAATTTCGGCATCGCCGGAATAGGAAGTGTTGACGATGATCTCAAGCTGTTTTTCGGGGATAATGCTTAAGTATGGTTCACGAAATAAAAACAGTACGGTTATATGAGCTCGATAAACAAAACAGCGGTCACAGAATTCTGGTTGACAGAATCTGGCCCAGGGGTTTCCGAAAGGAGACCCTTGAACCGTTTATATGGATGAAGGATATGGCTCCTTCAACAGAACTTAGAAAATGGTTCAATCACGATCCGGAACGCTTTCCTGAATTTGCAAAGCGTTACAAGGAAGAGCTGGATGGATATCCACAGGCAGGAAAACTTCGGGAAGTAATAAGTAAAATGCTAGAAGAGGGCGATGTACTTTTGATATATTCATCAAAGGATAAAAACATGAATCAGGCTGTGGTTTTGAAAGAATGGCTGGAATATTCTGTTTTTAAATGATTAATTCCTGTCTTTGAATGTAAAAGATATCATAGAAGAGAGTGGGGTGCGGCGCTTTAGTCTGAGTTGGGTTTTAGGTCAGTTTCTTCTGTACCTTATCCAGTTCCTTTTTCACATCATTACCGTTCAGGGCATTCTGTTCGGCAGCGATGATGTCCTTTTTGGCCTGTGCCCACTCGGCTTTTTCAGTGGGATAGAACTTGCAGTTATTAAGGATACCGAGCCATGCCCCGAAGTTGGTATCATACTTTGCCATATATTTCACACCGGATTTCACTACCGGAAGGAATCCCTCCATTTCAACCCAGGCTGTATAGTTCTCGGGTGCAAAGAAGAATGTCATGAATTCGCCGATAGCTTCATTTCTTGCGTCCTGATCGGAAGCATCATCATCCCTAAATGCCATAATCCTGTCCATAACACCGATGGAGGATGAGGTTTTTCCCTTTGCGGCCGGAATGGGAACAGGAACCATCTTAATGTTTCCGCCCTTTTTCTCTACATAAGCCGGAAGTTGATTGGGTCCGATCAACATTGCAAGTTTTCCTTCTGCAAACATATCCTGAAGGTCGTAACGGGTCTCTGTGGCAGGCTTAGGATTGGTGTAACCCTTATCCACCAGTCCGATGGCGAACTCGATGGCCTCAACATTTTCAGAAGAGTTAACCGCCCACTTTCCCTTATCATCCACAAAACCACCGCCATTTCCCCAAGTATAGTAGGAGAATGCAGCCTGACCTTCGTCGGTTGTCATATCGATGCCCCAGGGATAAACTTTTCCTTTGTAGTATTTCTTTATTTCTCCACAGGCATCTTCAAGTTCATCCCAGGTGGTCGGGTAGTCTATACCCACTTCCTTAAAGATGTCAGCATTACAGTATAGTGCACGAGAAGAAGCCA
>ALYD01000047.1 GCA_000513555.1 Lachnospiraceae bacterium JC7 | reverse complement strand
AGTTACTCTCTATGATTGCTGTTGGTATTGATGTTTCAAAATCAAAAGCACAGTTGCCATCCTTAATGGCGATGGCAGCATCCGTGCCAAACCCTTTGATGTCCACCATACTACTGATGAGTTACAAGCATTAGTAAGTTACATCATAGGAACTTCCAAGGCCCCAACCATCCTTATTGAGCCGACCAGCCATTATCACTATCCGCTCCTGAAAGCTTTCCAGGAGGCGAATCTTCCCATATGTCTTATCAATCCCTACCAGATGAAGAAGTATGGCGATACTGAACTTAGAAAGGCTAAAGAATAGGTGCCTCGTCACTGCGAATAATTGTTCACAGTGATAGGCACCTATGGTTATATGGGTTCCATTTTACCAATAATCCGTATATTTTTAAATGATATTAATCCGTACACAGAGATGACTGTAGCATCGGATCTTTATTAGGATCAATAGACATAAATATAATCGTTTTGTAAAAGCAGAACATTGCAGCACATAAAATCCCGATATTAAAAAGGAAGTTTATTAATACAGGCAAGTTGTTCATGGGCCTGTCAAAAAGTAAAGATATGCAAACGACTGAAAGAACCACATAACGTATCAGGTTACGTGATTTCCACGTCTTGGCGTCGTTGATCGTATATGGTCTGTCACTGTAAAAATAATACGGCCGACCATCCATATAATATATATATCGATGCGCTCCGATAAAAGTATGTGTACCGAATCTTGCATTTTTTCGATACGATCTGCCATGTTTGAATAATTTATATGCGTTCATAATACATTGCACTTCCTTTTCAACTTAAAACCTCTGCTCTTTTTTCTATAAGTTCAGTAAAACTAACTTTCATATCTTCAGGTATATATGAACAATTAACCATTTCAATAAAAGTACCTTTAAGATTTAACAACTGTCTTATCAATCCCACAGATGTTTTATCAGTGATTCCCAGGTTGTCAGCCAGTGCAAGAAAATCCTTCCTTCTCAAATTCCTCTTCTTTCCGTTAAGTGTCAATGCAACCTGTTCTTTATCTGTAGGCAATATTACATTAACAGGCAACAGATCATATGCTGCAGAAAGGCCAAAGATTCTGCTTCCGGCTTTATCTTCAATAAGTGAAAAGTTCTTTAAATGCATATCCGAGTTTCCTGTTAAAAAGCAAAACACAAGCCTATAGAAAAAATCTGATTTGTCTATTCCAATGTTTTGAGAATACCTGTTTATGATTTTTCCGCAGTTCTCATAGGATCCTTTATATTTATCTTCTGTCAGCCTTCCGGATAACTGGCAAAAGTCTTCCATGGCAAACAACTGCTTATCTAAACGGTCTATTCTTTTCGTTATATATGAATATTTGCCATTAATGTAAATCAATGCATTCGAAACAGTCTTTATCTTAGCCTTTGAAGCCATTTTCATGGTTATGAATTCCGCTTCCGGTAAATGCCTGAAATCATCTGACTGAGGCTTCAATATATAGCCCGTTGGATAGTCCACAATCGTTAATCTTGCATTCCTTCCCTCGCTATGCAGATGCAAAGACAGTTTCTTTTGAACACCGGGAACCGTGAGCCCTTTGTTAACCGTTGAATTTACAAGCTGCTCAAGCTCTTTTTCAGTACAGTCAAGTTCAGGAAGTATTTGGGTTCCGAAGAATGACTTTATACACTTCTGATGCCAGGTAACAGTATTCTCATATTCACTTGGATTTACAATTTCTTTATTGCAGCATAAACATCTCATACTTACAATGCCTCTATTCGAACATCTCCTATACAGTCTATACATGTTACAAGTAAAAGACCAAATCTGTCTTTTCCATCTATCTTCCAATTCCGTTCTACAACCTGAAGCAACCATCCTTCGGGAATCAATCCGTCAAAAAAAGAAAACAGTGTTTTTGATCTGTATATTTCCTGTGTTAAGGGTAATGTCAGGCTCACCGGTAATGGATTCTCCATTGTCAGATAATCCTTGTCATATGAAAATTCATAACCATCATCTGTTTCTTTTATCGTTCCTGCACGTTTATTCTGTACAAACACTTTTCCAGCTCTTCCCATGTTATAAATCTCCTCTGGTCAGCGGTCCCGGAACTGCTTCCATTCCAAACATCCTGAGTGCCTGATTAACTTTGTCCATACGAACAGTCTCCTTTCCCTGCTCTAATTCTCTGACAAATCTAAGCCCTAACCCTGCTCTCAGAGCAAATTCTTCCTGTGTAAGTCCTGCTTTTTTTCTTTCACGTTTGATAAATTCAGATATAGTATTCATAAAACAAATATACACCCTAAAGGGTATAAATTGCAATGAATAATCGAAATTTATACCCTTTAGGGTGTATATATATGAATATGGTTCGAAACGTACCTTTTCGGGTATAATTTCCATCTTCTTAAATTTCAATGATAGGTGCCTCGTATTATATAGTCATACCCTTTCTTTACCTGTTCATAGGTATGGGTTATGCTGTTTAAGATGCTGTGGATTGGTCCTTAAGGTGCATACCGCCTTGACGGTTCGTGACAGGCTCCAACCACAGCCTCTTTGTCTAAATGTTAATCAGTTAGATACCGCCAGACGGTTTATGTAGAACGAGGTTACAGCGACATTGAGCCCTGTGGATCCAAGACAGCATCAAATACTATTTGAGGAGGATCATGTGTATGATCTACGTCGGTATTGATGTGGCCAAGGATAAACATGATTGCTGCATCATGGGGACAGATGCCCAAAAGCTATTTCCAGTATTCACTATTTCTAACAACATGGCCGGATTTAACGAGCTATACGAGAAAGTATTTTCGGTAGAAAAAGATATTTCCGAAATAAAAGTAGGTCTTGAAGCTACCGGTCATTATTCAATGAATATACTAAGCTCGCTCATTAATAAAGGTCTAGCCACCTATCTTATCAATCCGTTACATACTAATCTTTACAGAAAAGGTCAAAGCCTTAGAAAGACGAAAACGGATAAAGTCGATGCTTACACTATTGCAATGATGTTGATGACAGATAGAACACTCAAGCCCTACTCTGAATCATCATATCATAATGAGGAATTGAAGTCATTAACTCGTTATCGCTTTGAAAAGGTGCGTGAAAGAGCAAAGCTAAAATCAGCTGTAATGCGCTTGGTCAATATCTTATTTCCGGAACTTGAAAAAATCGTTTCTGAAATTCATTCTCCATCCGTATATTCGGTCCTTGAAGAGATGCCAGGAGCATCTTTTGTTGCAAAAGCTAATCTTACGCATCTGAAATTCATTCTTAGTTCAAATTCCAGAGGACGTTATGGTCGCGAAATGGCTATTCTCATACGAAATAGTGCAAAAGATTCTATAGGCATCATCATGCCGGCAAAGTCCATGGAATTAAAGCACACGTTACACTTGATCGGCGTTTTGACTGAAGAAATAAATGAAATAGATGCTTCAATCAAAAAAATTGTAGATGAGAGCCTATCACCCATTCTTTCAATCCCAGGCATAAGCTATAAAATGGGAGCAATGATACTTGCTGAAGTAGGTGATTTCAGCCGTTTTAGCAACGCTGATCAAGTTCTGGCGTATGCAGGTTTATCTCCCTCTACTTACCAGTCAGGACAATTGGAATCTTGCTACGCACATATGGAAAAACGTGGTTCAAGATATTTACGCTATGCATTGTATAATGCCACCAAATATGTATGTCTTTGGGATGAACGATTTGCTACTTATTTGGCTAAGAAAAGAGCAGAGGGGAAGCATTATAATGTCGCAATCTCCCATGCCGCAAAAAAGTTAGTACGTACCATCTACCGTATGGAATTAACATGTCAACCATATAATAAATAATAACAAACTATGTAAACGCTTAAGGTGAGCCATTAATACATGGCTTATTTGTTGTGCCTAAATAAAGCATAAAAGGCACAACAACGCAAATGACAAATTATCTTAGAAAAAAGCTTGACTCCTAATAGTTAGTCTGTCACTGTGAATAATTGTCCGCACCCCCGTCTATAGAATTTTTTATGGTGACAGGTACCAATGTGCCACGTTGGCCGTCAAATGTCTGCTCATGCAAGCACGGCAGTCGCTTTACGGCCTTATCGCGAAAAAAAGAGTGACTTTGCAGTCACCCTATTTTTCAGGTCTTCAAATAACTTTGGAAAGCTCCACTAAACTTTGGAAATCCTATAAAAGACAGCTATACTTCCCTGAAAATTCAGGATCATATCTTTTCTTGGCTATCTGTTTTATCCTTAGATTTCATCCTTTCATAGAAAGACCTAAGTAAAATTTCAGGCTTTTCTTTATATGAAGGACAAGGATTATGCATATAAATACGTTGATACGGACATCCACCCAGACAGTGAGGATACAGCTTACAGTTGCGGCAGGTATCATCTCTTACCGATAGTGCCGAATTGATAAAACAGGTCAGTAAATCCGGTTTTTCCGAGCTCTTAACAGGATCTGCCGGATTCCATTCTGCTGCAGTTCCAAAACTCATTTCCGTATGACCGATACACTCCCAGCATTTATACAGTTTGCCCTTTTCGTCTATACATACACTGAAAGGGTGCTGGGCTCCACAAAAAAGCGGACCATTTGAGATTTTCCTCGTCCGTGCTTCTATACATGCTGCGTCATCGCCTTCTACCAGGCTGATATCAGTTCCACGTTCCCCGAACACTATACTTTCATGAACAAGAGCCGTATTGTAACTCAATTTATTACCGCTTTCAGATGCAAGTTCAGAAACATAATTCTTAAGTTTTTCAATTTCAACATAATTATCTACGCTGACATTATGCCTTATGGAAACAGGAAAAGGTATAGGTCTTCGGAGATTATCCGTGATAACATCGAAACTTCCCATGCCGTTTTTCAGATGTCTTGTCCTGTCATGGCTGTCTCCGATTCCATCTATAGTCACCTGCGCTGTTTCAACCTTTACCCGGCTTAACATCTCTGCATTTTCGGTATTCAAAAAATACCCGTTTGTCACTATGGATGCCCGATAGTCTGCACCATACTCCTCACTGAGCGCCATCAAACGCTTCGACAGACTCTCAATGATTTCAGCCGCAAGCAGCGGTTCTCCGCCAAACCAGGTCACTCCCAGTTTCTTTGCACGGCTGATCTTCATCATCCGACGTGTCAGATCTATGACATCATCCTGAGTCTTCTCACTCATTTTCCCGGGTACATGATTTTCAAAGCAGTAAGGGCAATCAAAATTGCAGTTCATGGTAGGACAGATAGTAAGACTTACTGAATCATTGATTCCCATCGCTAAACGACTAAGAGTCTCAATTGCCTCCAGTTCATCATAATTAACTATAAGACCTCTTTCTGAAAACATCCTGATCGCCGGATGCTTTTCAGAAAGCCTCTCAAAAACCGAAAGAAGATAGACCTCAAGTGAACTGTATACAGCAAAACTTCCGGTGAAGAGATTTACTATAATGTAACCTTCACCTCCCGGTGACGGCATACTGAGATTATATCGGGACAGCTTCCAGCCTGCCTCTTTGGCAGTCCTTACAGGTATCTTTGGTTCCATCAGTTTCAGTTTCCCTTTCCCTGTTCTGAAATACCATTTCTTTCACAGTTCTCTTGCAGTCATACTGAGATAACTTTTCACACTCACAGGCATCCCCGCTTTAAATTTGATTTTAATAAAATAATCAAATACCGCTAAAGCCATAAGACTCTCTGTGCCATCATCATGCTTTACCGGATAGGCACGGGTAAACATGGCATCAGGAATGAGTTTCCAGCGATCATCCAAAAGTCCCAGTTCCTGTAGTCTTTCCATAAACACTTTTCCATTTCCGGTTCTTAAGGCTTCAATACCTTTACGATAATTATGGTCTCGGTTAAAGGCAAAGGCAAGTCCGAATACATCAGAAAGTGTTCCGTCCGAAAGGATATCTAACTGATAATCCAAAGGAGAAGACACGCCGATTAATTCATTAATGAGTTTTATGGTGTCAGTATTCCATGCGGTGAACCCGGCACATGTGAAGAAATCCCTTATATCGTCGCTATTATGTCTGAAATATCCACCTATACGTGTCGGACTTCCCGGTCTTCCGGGAAAAAAACCTATATAATCACTGCCCCATTTTGTGCCAAGCCTTAACTCTTCTTCCTCGTAAAACTTCAGCCTTTCTTCTTCTCCACAGGCTTCAAGAAACGGTTTTATGACTGAGAGATTACGGCGATGCTGAAGATATACACCGGCATGTGCTGTTTCACCATGGCTGAGATCAATCTCATAACCAAACCCTACTTCTCTTCCGGTTTCTAGCGAAGCAACAAATTCAAGTGCTTTTTTATATCCGAAGGCCTCTGCATCCGGAAGGACTCCTTCAGTGCAAAGCTCCTTTCCATATCCTACCAAAAGATCAAGTCCGGGCTTACCGGAAAGGGGAAATTCCAGATAAACCATCGGAAACATATATCCGCTTATAGCCCTGTCAAAAGTCCCCTCTAAAAGACCAGGATCAAATCCTAAAAGTTTTTTTCCTCGTTCTTCCCCTGACACGGTTGCAAGCAGAAATCGAAATATACTGTTTTGTTCAGTTCTGTTCATATACAACTTTTCCTTATAATCGGTTAAAATGTCTTAGCCATGATACCCATCACAATAAAACGTGGAATTTCCACTTGCATCAAAACACCATAAACTCTCACATCCTCCGCCGGTTATCATATCCAGCTGCTCATCACTAAGCTCTATTCCGTTTTCCTTTGCAAGCTGCACAAGTTCCTCTAAACTTTCACATTTTTCGGCTTTGGCACGAAGCTCCGGATCCAGATGACTGAAATCCATATTATCAATATTTATTTTTGCTTTCCCTTTCCCAAAATCGCTATTTTTCAATTATCCATACAATACCACGAGCAATATCCATTTTGATCTAAACACCAGAAACCACCATCTTCTCCGCCGGTTATCATATCCAGCTGCTCATCACTAAGCTCTATTCCGTTTTCCTTTGCAAGCTGCACAAGCTCCTCTAAACTTTCACATTTTTCGGCTTTGGCACGAAGCTCCGGATCCAGATGACTGAAATCCATATTATCAATATTCATTTTTGCTTTCCCTTTCCCAAAATCGTTATTTGACATTGTTTCTTTTATTCAAGACTATCGTAACAAGCAAGATAGTAATATCCATTATAACATGGTGAACTACCTGATAATAATTATCATTTGATTAAATCCCTCCCGGAACATTTTTCACAACCATCTGACGTTTAACCAACTCTGCAAAGGCTCCTTTCTTCTCCATCAGTTCTTTATATGTTCCATCTTCCACGATTTTTCCACCATCTAACACTATGATCCTGTCACAATGCTTCACGGTCGAAAGCCTGTGGGCTATGACTATCCTGGTACATTCAAGGCGGTCCAGAGACTTTGCAATCTGTTTCTGGGTAATGTTATCAAGGGCACTGGTAGCTTCATCAAACATTAGTATCTTTGGCTTTGCAGCGACGGCCCTTGCGATCATAAGTCTCTGACGTTGTCCTCCGGAGATGCCGCCCATGCCCTCCGTAATGAGAGTGGACATCCACATGGGCATTTCTCGTATATCATCAGCTATATGTACCATTTCAGCTGCCTCCCAGGCATCCTCAAGAGTCAGTTTCGAATCTGATACAACTATATTGGAAAAGATATCTCCATAGAAAAGCTGACTGTTCTGAAGCACCGTACCTATCTTTGATCGGACCGTCTTAAGGTCAAGACTATCAAGATCTCTTCCATCGTAGTAGACAGCCCCCTTTAAGGGCTTCTCAAATCCAATCAGCAGTCTGAACAGCGTACTTTTTCCGCATCAGGTTTTTCCTGTTATGGCCACATACTGTCCGGGCTTTATCTTTAAACTGAGATCATCTATGATCATAGGCATATCATCCTGATAGCGGAATGACACATGGTTAAGCTCGATAGATCCGGACAACTTGTCAACAGCAGTTTTTTCCAACGACACTTCAGGAAGAGTTTCTGTGATAGGCTTCACCATCTCAAGGCAGGGAGTCACCTTTGACATTGGCTCTATGATCATCTGCAGAGTTACATAAGCTCCCGTCATAAATCCGAAAGCTGTATTAAATGTATAGAATTCACTTGTCGTTACTCCTGTTTTTATGGCAGCATAATATATAACGATCAGATTTTAATTGGTTGTCATTTGGTTGTCACTGAAACCAAAAAATGGATGAAAACCTTGAAATACCAAGGTTTTCATCCACTTTGAAATTATTCGAGCTCCCTAGAAAATCAGGAGCCTTAAACAGATTTGTTTAGGCGATTTAGCACGATTTGATTTCATTCAGCTCCGATTGCCTTAAAAGCATAGACTGTATCTGCTAATGTTATCAAATTGTTATCAGGGTAATGTTATCAATCCTGATTTTCGTTAATATTGGATTGGGGCTTTTTATGATCCTCAATCCATTTATCGCACTCAGCTTCCGCCGCAATGAAGTCCAGACAGTTAGCAACTACTTTGTTGTTTGGGTCATTGGCCTTTTTCTTACTATAAAGAATTCTAGCATTTTTAATTATCTTAGCTTCATTTTTACGGATATAAATCAGTTCCTCTAAAATGAGATCTTTGTATGATTGATCTTTTTCTCCGTCTATATCATAAAGCTCAATTTCAGAATCCGGTACAGGAATCATGGTGCCTATCTGAAGAGTGCCTTTAAGCTCATAATCATCTTTGGATCTGGATACGATTCTCATCACTATGAGGGAATCTTTACGGATTGTCTTTTTACCATCAACCGTAATGTAGTCGTGCTTATCTTTGGGAGAGGAAAGGGGAATGTAATATTTGTAATCACCTATAGTGAGAACCACTCCGAGATACTTTCTGGTATGAATTCTCGCATCTTCTTTATTTGAGTATACTCGTGGAAATTTCTTACGCAAAAATTTAATGTATTCATCTGAAATACTGTATAATTTCATACATCTCCCTAAAGAAATGGAAGCATCCGTTGAGATGCTTCCACTGTTGTTAAACCTTCCACTTGAACGGCAGGAACTCTCCGGTTGTTAAACCTTCCACTTGAACGGCAGGAACTCTCCGGTTGTTTCATGTTAAGGTTTTCAAACCTCTCTTTAATTAATATTCTACAATAATCATACAGGAATTCAATAGACAAAATAACTAAAAGGCCAACCGACTATAGGAATTGATAACAAATGAAATAGCTGTCACTATATTTTTATCACCCCAGTGACGAGGTACTTATGGTAATTATATTCTAGAATAATATTTTACGGAATGTATTCTAAAAGCTTTCTACGCCTTTAGTTTTGATAAACTATTCAAAGAGCAAAACCGATTTTATGAGTCTTTTTCTTGATGCAAGCATCTGAAAGATTAACATCAAAATCAGAAACTAAAAGCTTCTCAACGCTTTCTTTAGGTATTTTCTTATCTTTATATGTGGAGTACAGCCTTTGAGATTGCTTTAATACTGCCTGCTCCAAAAGGTTTCTTACGAATCGGCCATTTCCAAATTCCTTTTCTGTACATGCTTTTTCACAAATGTCCCTGCACTTTTCAATCGTCTTATCATCTAGTTTCAGACCTCTATTTTTAGCCATAAGCTTAAGAATATCGATAAGTTCCTCACTGTTATAATCAGGAAAATCCAAGTGAAAGGCTATTCTGCTCCTTAAACCTTCGTTTTGGTCCAAAAAATTAGCCATTTTGTCTGGATAACCTGCAAATATAACGATAACATCGTCTCTGTGGTTTTCCATTTCCTGGACAATGGTGTTTATTGCTTCTGTACCAAAGCTATTTCCCACCAAGGAATATGCCTCATCAATAAATAGTACTCCACCGCTTGCTTCCTTGAACCTATCTCTTACTGTCTTGGCTGTCCAACCAACATATCGGGCAACCAGGTCTGCTCGTCCGCACTCGACTAACGCTCCAGTTTTGAGCACACCTTTTTCTGTTAATATGTCTGTCAGGAGTCTAGCAACTGTTGTTTTGGCACTTCCGGGATTTCCTGTAAATACCATATGTTTGGATATGTTACCATCATTTAATCCGTAACCATCACGAATATTCTGCATTTTATAAGACGCTATGATTTGGTCTGCCAATGCTTTCACCTCAGAAAGTCCGACCATTTCATGCAATTCTTTGTAGGCACTTTTTTTCTTTTTCTTATCCTCACTTTTATGAATACATTTATATTCCTTGTAAGAACTATATGCCTTATTTCTAAGAACTTCTCTACTCCATTTGTTAAAAGCCACGTGCACGTCATAACATTTATATACTTTTCTCTCAGATTGTAGATAATCTTCTATACTTTTATCTTTGAACTCAGAAAAGGAGCTCTTTTTCACAAGATGGTCAAGGTACTCTAAGGCCTCTTCTCGTCCGCCCGTTCCCTCATGTATCTCAATCCTATCTATATAGTCTTCCGTTTTTATCAGTAACTCTTTAGCGAATCCTGGATTTTCGCACTCTTGCAAAAAGAAAAAAAGTGTTTTAGAGCAATAACATTCAACTAACTCGGAAAAATACTTTATTACTTCATTATAGCTTTGAGCATAATTCCCATGATTACCCTCATTCCCTCGCATATCAATTACAATTGCTGCTCCTTCAGCATGTTTACATATATGTTTAAGGTCACTTTCATCATAACAGCCTTCTTTTATTTTACTAATGAGATTAATTCTTGAGCTCAAAATGCGGCCTTGACTATATAGCATTTGAACCATTAGCTTTATAATTTCCATTCCGGATTCACTGTTTCCAGAGGTGATACAATAATGAACTGGGTAACCATAAAACTTCCTAACATTTTCCTTGGCATATATTCGTTCTAATTCATCAAATAGTGTTTGGTCTGCCATTATCTCTCTTGCACGACTAACTGCTTCCTTCTTCCTTAGCTTATCACATGGTACTATTTGCTCGTTTAATTTGAAATAGCTGTTATTATAAAAATCAAAATTAAGGTCTCTCTTGCTTTTTCTTGCTGATCTTTTTATATAATCTCTGTTATCAGCATCTTCCAACATATCTGTATACTCTTTTGTTGTTATTTCTGCAATATGGGAAACTGTTATTTCCTCTGCGTCAAATGTTTTCTTTATTTCACGTAAAATTATCTTTTTTACCTTTGAAACCGCTATCTGATCAGGCCATATACCTATAGCAAATTCTATGTTTTCATCAGCTGCTTTATATGCAAAAGCAAAAAAGTCATCCTTTGATGTATGTGAATAAATCTCTGCGTTCAGCTTTACCATTTTATCTTCAAGTGTTTCTTTCTTTTTCTCTTTATCATCTTCTTTGATTTCAGGTTCCTTTACAGTTTTATATTGGATTTTCAGGTTATAACATAGCATTGTATATCTCCTCCATTTTGCTTTCATTCATATGCGTCATGTGCCTTATAGTGCACATAATAAAAGAAGCAATGCGCCTTTTTTTGCACATTGCTTCTTTTGCTTTTATAAATATCTATTTAACTTCTTATATACCACTATATAACTCTATTTTATACTCAGCGATGTCTCCATTTACTTTATAATCAATTAAAAACACTTTCACATGCTTCATAATCTCTTTTAGATACTCATTCTTCTCTAGTCTTTTAAATGTTTCCCACTGGTGGCTTTCAGTCCCTGTATCGTGATTATATTTAAACATGGCAATTCCAGGTTCATACTTTCCATCACAGTCAACAGTATATGTAAGTATCTCAGCGAACATCCTACTTAACGTTTCATTACTATAGTACGGTTTAACTTCAACAGCATAGTGATTATTAAGAATCAGGTCCATACCGCCCACTTTCTCCATTACATTTTTTGTGGGTTTTTCATAATCAGAAACTGTAATTTTACCAACATTTTTCCATTTCAATTTCAGCTTACAATATTCTTCACTACATATTTCGGAATTCTCATCATAGTAATTCATACAGCGGCATATGCGTTTTTCATTGATTGTATCCGTTTCACACTTACGGCAAAACTCATGTGTATCAATATGTTCCTTTCCCTCTTCCCACTTATTACGCAGCCTTTTCTTTAATATTTTGTTTGGATCATCAGATTCGAAAGCAGCTTTACATATTTCTGCAATTTGTTTCAGGTTATCCGCTTCAGCGGTTTTATGGTTAATGTCATCTTTATCTTTAAAACTAAACATGTCATCCCTCCGATTATCTCAATTCAACAATTATGCTATCTTCTATTGGCAAAAGCTCCGTGTTATCTGGTATTACAAGATCACTTTTCTCATCATATTTCACAGATGTATGATGAATCACTATTTTGTCCGACTTTATTATTTCAATAACCTTCTCCAAGTCCTCCTTGGTAATATGCCCTGAAACATGAATAGTCTCCTGATTCTTCGCTATATCGAGAATCTTCTTTACTTCCGGTAACGTCCTGTAACCACTCCACATGGAATAGATAAGAATCGTATCATCCGGGTACTCGTCAAAATATTTCTTAACAATCTGGCAGAACTTATCACCAGTTCTTACAACCATTCCGAATCCGCAGTTTTCCATTTTGTCTTTAAGGTAATCGCTATAGTACAACACCTTATGTGACTTGTACTTATCTTCCCTCTCTTCATCCGCTATTTCCAGAATTCTCTTCTGATAATCATCGGTAATAACATATTGTCCATAAGGAACCTGTCTTGAGAAGGCTGAAACCCTGTCTATATTTGAGGATGACGTAAACATAAAGACGTACTTGTACTTCTGCTTTAACTCTTTAAATCTATTCTCGACATCCTTTTCATTCTTATAAATGCCTTTATAGTCATTAGTAAGATTTGTTCCTTCAGTGATCATGAGATCGATATGTCCCATTTCCCTCAAGGTCTTTTCCATTCTTTCAGCATGATAACCGTGCATTCTGTAGTCCCCGGTAATAAGAATCCTCTTGCCATGACCTTCAACTAAGAACATCAGGGAATCTATCGCGGAATGATCGGACTCAATCGGAGTAATCTTCAGATTCTTTATGATTACAGGGACACCATATTCAAGATCCCTTGCACCATCAGCCCAGACCTCCTGTCCATGGCATTGCATATGCTGTTGCTGTGCGAGGAGCAGTTTCCTTGCTGTTTTTTGCATATATACAGGTATCCCGGCTTTGATACTCGGTATTTCCCCCACATGGTCACCATGATAATGTGTCAGGAATATTGCGTCACAATCGACTTCTCCTTTAGTTATCCCTTCAATACTCAAGGGATTCTGGTCCCCCTCATCTTCCAGCGGGGATCCAAAATCAAAAAGTATCCTTGCTTCATCTGTGGCGACTTCTGTGCATACTCCGCCGATCTGTCTCATTCCCCTGTGCGGTATTACTTTAATCATCCTTCTACACTCTTTCACTTACTTTATGCCGGGTTCTAGTCCTTATATTTCTTGTAAACACTTAGTGATGCTTGCTTTATTCGGGATCTCATGCTTTCAGGCTCCAGGACCTCTATATTCTGCCCGAACTGCATCGCCCAATAGAAAAATGCCTCTGGATTGCACTTTAGGTCTACATAGATATCGCTGCCCTCACCAAACTCTACCCGGAATGTTTTACCGAAACTGTCTATCAGTGCATCCATAAGCTTCTCATTGGTCCGTAACCGTATATACTCACTTTCCCCGGAGTACATATAAACACGCTCCGCAATGTATTTCGAAATATCAAGGCCGTTCTCCAGTCCTTTGACTTTTTTCATAGGTTTCCGATTATCATCAAGTATCTCAACATTAGCTATACGATCCAGCCTGTAATGAGAAATTCCATCATGTTCATCGTAATTCCCCAGCAGATAATACTTTCCTTTGTTACTGATCATCTGATATGGATTAACAATGTACTTGATATCCCGCTTCGGATGCAGCTTAAAGTCGATTCCATATTGGAGATAAGAAAAACTAATCTTTTTGCCCTTTGAAATCGCAGTATCTATCACTGCTATCGAAGTCATGACATTTTCATTTTCTGCGTTTTTTCCACTGGACGTACAATGTATATGCGCTACATGGGACTTGAAGTACTTGTTTGAATTCTTTTCAAGCTTCTTTACAAGAGCATGAGCCTCTTTATCAGTTATGGCCCCTGAAGTGAAAATACTGTCTATCAGGATCCTAAGCTCTGCATCCGTATATTCCCTCGTTTTAAGGTAATATCCTTTCTCTGCAGCGATGTCATATCCCATCTCTAT
>ALYD01000046.1 GCA_000513555.1 Lachnospiraceae bacterium JC7 | reverse complement strand
GGCATCGTTGTTATCAAGTGGAATGATTCTGTTGTTAAGGAATTCTCTCAGATACTGTTCCTGATTCAAACTATAAGCAACCGCTTTGCCGGTCTCTGAACTTTTATCAATCGCCGGAGAAACATTTTTTCCCCTTTGTGCAACCTCAGAAAAGGATATCCACAAAAATATGTGGCTATCCTGATCTGAGGTTTTTGCGTGTGCCTAGTCTACTTATGAAAGAACGCACACCGAGAAGGACTAATGAAGAATGGCTCCGGATAATTCAGGAGGCAAAATCCAGTGGCACAAGTGAGTTCCAATACTGCAAAGATCATGGCATAACATTGAGTACTTATTACAGAGCTATCAAACGTCTTCACACAATAGCATGTGAAGTTATTTGCCTGATATTGTTTCTGAAGGCTAAGGGTAAAGCGGATAAGTACAATCAACTGTAAGATACTAGAACATGGAAAGGTGCAGTAAGCTCAACGTAGATAACTTCATCGAATGGGCGGATCAGTTCGATGGAGCAGAACTTTTCATGCATATGCAGGACTTTGTAAGTCTCTACCTTGGATCAAGAGCAACATCATCAAAGGCAAAAAAAGTAGCCGCCCAACTGAACGAGAAGTAAACACGGCAGTATTCATGCTAAGGGTTAAGCAGTTGGGCTTTTCACTATCAGAACTTGATCAGGTAGAGGAAGGGCTTGTCATGGATATGATAATCGAATCTGGTAATGACATCCATGATGATGAGTATAGGCAGGTTGCTTCACAAGAAGATTTTGATAGCTTCTGAACATATTATTACAGTATTCCATATATCTTCACATTTTTTAAGTATGTAGTAATTTACCACATATAGTTTAGCGATTTATACTGCCTTATTATCAGTAGTGTAAACATATAATTTGTGAAGGGAGTAAACATGCCAAAAGAGAAAATAACAGTTACATCACTTATAGGATATGGACTATCAGCAGCTATATGGATTGCTCTTCTTGTTGAAACATTTATATACAAAAGATATGAAGAATCATTAGGGAGTTTAATATTACGAATTTTTGCTGTAATCTTTTTTACTGTAAAATTCATCAAAGAATATATCGCTTTTCATAAGCAAAAAAATAGTGATAAACAATAATGTAATAACATCAATAGGGAATACCTATTGGTGTTTTATTTTGCCATATTTTATGATGCATTAGAGCAGAAGATACAAGAGATCAATGAACGCCAGGCCCTTTTGGATAACTTCATTAATGAACTTCAAAACCTGGATGGTCCATCACAGAATTTGACGAGGTATTGTTCGGAGTGATGGTGAGTGAACTTGAAGCAAAGAATGACGGCACAATAATATTCAGATTCATTGATGGGTCCGATATACCAATTACAGTTAAATAAAGAATGAAATATAAGGCTCACATGTGAGGAGGTATACACCTCATATGTGGGCTTTATTTTTGTTTTCAAAGAAAGTAGAATTGGTTTATTAAACAAATCGGTATATGCCGGTATAACGAGAATGTCTACAGCAGAATAGTGGAGAGAATCAGGAATCAATGGAGAATATATTGCATCTTCCCCAAAAAGATTCTGTGCTATAATAGGCAATCAAAAAAAAGGAGACAACACACATGAACGCCATGTCTATTCTTTCAACAGCGATTACTATTGTTTTTCTTGGCTTCCTGTATTGGAGAATGGTCAAGAGAGAAATTCCAGAGCCCGTTGGCTGGCTGCAGGCCCTGCTCCCCATTGCTATCGGCTTGCTCTCTCATCCGTTGACGATTCCCTTCTCCATGCGCTACCTTAAGGCAATGGCAGCGGACCCGAATGCTGTGAAGCTGTCCGAAATGAACTTGATCCAGTCTTTGGAGCGCGCCCTCATTCTCGCCGGCGGTCTGGAGGAGATTGCCAAGCTGATCCTGATCATCGTTATACTGCTCATCTTTCGAAAAAAGGTTAAAAACGTTTATGAGTACATTCTGATCGGTGCGTGCGTGGGTATCGGCTTTTCCATTATTGAGGAGGTTTCTTATGGTGCAGACGATGCGACCATCGTCTCCACAATTGTGAGAATGATTTCTGTCCCTGCGCATATGACTTTCAATATGGTCATGGCGGAGTTTTTGGGAAGGGCGAAGTTCAGCAAACTGAACGGTAAAGGCTCTGTTGTTCTGAACTATGTGCTGGCGCTTCTTGTTCCCATTGTCGTCCATACGTTGTACGATGTATGCACTGCCTTCAACTCCAGTATGATGAGGGGTGAGGTGAGCGGCATGATCAGAGCCCTAATTGGTTATGTGGCCCTGCTGATCTATGAGCTCATCGTTCTTGTTCGCTTCAAGAAGAATACAGCGACGATCTGCGGCATGAGCACCCTGGTGAAAGAAGCGGCATAAGCCTGGCCGATTTCATAGCTCTTATGAATAGCAGAGCGTATTTTTCGATAACTTCCGGTTTGATGATAGTATATATGGGTCTAAGAGTACTCTCTTGATATAACAAAGTGAACACCTAACCTAAAAACCTGGGCTCACGCGAACCCTTCTGACACATAAAATCAGAGATTGTATCAACGTAGACAGTATGGAGGACTTTTGTGCGTCGTAAATGCAACGCAAAAAAATACGTTGCATTTACGACGAGCTTACATTCAACGCACCGTTTAATTTAGGCGCTTATCAATCCTTCATGGGAACATATTTTTTTACAAAAAATCATTGACTTGGAGTTGACTCCAGGGAGTATAGTACAGATACAGAGATATGAACAGGTGAACTCACATGGGAATAAAAGGAGGTAATATATATGCAGAACTTTGATTATCAGACACCAACGAGACTGATTTTCGGTAAAGGTGTAGTTGAGAAACTGCCGGAGGTTATGAGTCAGTTTGGCAAGAAGGTGCTTCTTACCTATGGTGGAGGAAGCATCAAGAAGATCGGGCTTTATGATAAGGTGAAAGAGCTTCTGAAGGATTTTGAGATTTATGAACTTTCAGATATTCAGCCAAATCCCAAGTATGATCCGAGTGTACTTGATGGTGTGAAGATATGTAAAGAAAAAGACATTGACGTGATCCTTGCAGTGGGCGGTGGAAGTGTACTTGACTGTTCAAAGGCTATCGCGGCAGGCGCAAAGTATGACGGCGATCCATGGGATCTGATCTCCTACAAGGCATTTGCGAAAGCTTCTGTTCCTATCGTAGACATTATCACACTTGCAGCCACCGGTAGTGAGTATGACTGCGGCGGAGTCATTTCGAGGACAGAGACAAACGATAAGATAGGGTATATGGATCCTCACAACTATCCTGTGGTTTCTTTCCTTGATCCGACTTATACATTTACAGTATCGAAGAAGCAGACAGCTGCCGGATGTGCCGATGCCATGAATCACATCATGGAGCAGTATTTCTGCGAGGATTCTACACTTCTTAATGACGGTTTCATGGAGGCAGGATTAAAGAGCCTCATGGTCAATGCGAAGAAGTGCCTTGAAGATCCTGAGGATTATACCGCAAGAGCAGAGATGATGCTGACCTGTACCTATGGATGTAATGGTATTTACTCTTTGGGCAACAGCCAGACAGGATGGCCGCTTCACGGAATGGAGCATGCATTGTCAGCCTACTATGACATCACACACGGAGAGGGACTTGCGATTATCACTCCGAGATGGATGGAGCATGTGTTAAGTGAGAAGACATTGGACCGCTTTGTGAAATACGGTGTCAATGTCTTCGGTATCGACGCATCTCTCGAAAAGTTTGAGATCGCAAAGAAGGCAATTCAGGCGACCTATGATTTCTTTGTATCCATCGGTATCCCTATGAATCTTAGGGCAGTTGGAATCGATGAGAGCAGAATCGATGAGATGGCTCATCATGTAGCTGTAAACGAAGGTCTCGAAGAAGCATGGGTACCATTGTCAGAGAAGGATATCGCTGACATCTTCAGAGCATCCTTATAAGCTGGTCAGTCAGATTTGCACCTGAATTAATGGATTTGGCGACAAAATGCAGTAATGCTGAATAGCTGCTGAAATCAATACAACCATAACAAAGCCTGTCGGAGATTTGATCTTCGGCAGGCTTTTTGCATTACGATTGGGGTACGATTTATAAAATGTGATATGGGCAGATTTTTGTTATACTTATATAAAGTGAAAAAAATATTTTACGCAAATTAGCATTGTTAACAGAATGGAGATCATCATGAAACTGATATTCAGCTCCATGGAAAAATACAAGGAAGCCATAGTTTTGGCGATTTTCATAAAACTTCTGGGGACCATGACGGAGCTTTCTCTTCCCTATATTCTTGAATACATGATAGATAGGGTTGTGCCAGAGGGCGACATGAAGAGGGTCATACTGTGGGGGATTTTAATGTTTATCGCCGCAGTCCTGTGCCGACAGTTAAATGTGTGGGCCAACTGGAGAGCCATTAACAATGCCCACAGAGTCAGCTATGATGTGAGACAGGCGCTGTTCAGGAAGACAGCCAATATGTCGGGGGATAATTTCGATTCCTTCGGACTTCCAAGTCTCATCAGCCGTATGACCAGTGACAGTTACAATGTTCAGGCCTCAGTTCAGCAGCTCCAGAGTTTATGTGTGAGAGCCCCTATGATGCTGCTTGGCGGTGTCATTCTGACCTTATTCATGGATACAGCACTTGCCATGATACTTATAGTGATGCTGCCGCTTCTTATCTGCATCGTCTTTTTCGTTTCTACAAAAGGTATCCCCATGTACACCATGGTCCAGACAAAACTGGATTCAGTTGTCAGGATCATGAGAGAAAATATCACAGGAATCAGAGTCATTAAAGCCCTCAGTAAAGGTGAATACGAGAAAAAAAGATTTGCTTTTGCCAATGATGAAATGACCTGCAGCGACATTAAAGCCGGAACCATCATGGCTCTTCCGGGACCGCTGATGCAGCTTTGTCTGAATCTCGGTCTGACTATGGTAGTAATATTCGGTGCCATGAGAGTTAATTCCGGAGAAATGAAGCCCGGCGTCATTCTTGCATTTCTGACATACTTTAACATGATAAGTATGGGGGTAATGGGACTGAGCCGTATCTTCATGAGCATGAGCAAGGCAAGTGCCAGTGCAGACAGAATCGCAGCAGTGCTGGATACAGATGACGGGTGGAAGATAATAAGTGATCAGGAAACAACACATGATACCAAAGTAGTACCATTCATCGAGTTCCGTTCAGTCAATTTCTCCTACGGAGGCAGCAATAAGGAATCGGAGGATTTCACCGGCGGAGAAAGGGAACTTGCCCTTGAGAATATCAGCTTCAGCCTGAAAAAAGGTGAGAGCCTCGGAATCATAGGTCCGACGGGATGTGGAAAGACCACCATCGTGAATCTTCTGATGAGGTTTTACGATGCCGACAGAGGAAATATCTATATTGATGGAAGAGATGTGAGAAGCTATGAAAAGGATGAGCTTCGAAAGAAATTCGGAGTGGTTTTCCAGAACGATATGGTCTTCAAGGATTCCATCAGAAACAATATTGATTTTGGCAGAGACATCAGCACAGAGGATCTGGAGGCTGCAGCTATAGATGCGGTTGCCATGGAGTATATCAATAGTCTGGATGGAAAGATGGAGTATCAGGCGGCTATAAAAGGAGCGAATCTTTCAGGTGGTCAGAAACAGAGGCTTCTGGTGGCAAGGGCACTTGCAGGAAAGCCGGAGATTCTGATCCTTGATGACAGTTCAAGTGCTCTTGATTATAAAACTGATTCCATGATGCGGAGTGCCATCAGAAAGAATCATAAGGACAGCACCCTCATCATGATCGCTCAGAGAGTCAGCAGTATCATGAGTATGGATCACATTCTCGTGATGGAGAACGGACGTATCATTGGTTTCGGAACTCACAATGAGCTCATGGAGAACTGCAGTACCTACAAAGAGACCTATGAGATGCAGACAACGTAAGTAAGATATACATGTCCGAAATCGAGCAATAAATATCAACGATTAATTCACTTGCAATAAAAGTCTGATATCTGAACAGCATTTGTTTGAAGATTTAAATGTCTGAATAAGGAGTAACTATGCCGGGACCGGGAGACAGAGGAAGAGAAAAGCAGAAGCCTAAAGCTGCGAGGAAAACACTGCGAAGACTTCTCAAATATCTGATTGATTATATGTGGATAGTACTGCTTCTGTTGCTGTGCGCATTTGCAAGCAACATCGGAAACCTACTGGGGCCGAACTTTGCAGGAAAGGCTATCAATGCAGCAAGCGCAGGAGAAGGCAAGGTAAATATCGATTCTGTAATACGCTACGGATTTCTGATGCTGGCGGCTTACATGGTCGGCAATATCCTGAGCTTTTTTGTGAACATCGGCATGATGCGCATCGGCCGCAAGGTTGCGAGAAATATGCGGAGGGATGTTTTCAATAAACTTATGGAGCTGCCTGTAGGATACTTTGACAAGCATCTGGCCGGAGACATTATCAGCCGCGTGTCCTATGACATCGATGTTGTAAGTACCAGCCTTTCTGCTGATGTGGTGCAGATCATCACAAGTATAGTGACTGTGGTGGGAAGCTTCGTCATGATGTGCCTGATTTCGCCGCAGCTTGTACTGTGTATGGCCTTCACAATTCCGCTTTCGATCCTGTTCACCAGATACATGAGTAAGAAGACCCGTCCACTTTACCGTGTCAGAAGTATGGCTTACGGTGAGATGAATGGCTTTGCAGAGGAGATGTTCACAGGTCAGAAGACCATCCTCGCATACGCCCATGAGGATTATGTCTGCGACAGATTTGAAGAGATAAACAGGAATGCGGCAGAAGCCTACAGAGATGCTGACGGACTCGGCATGACCATGGGTCCCACCATAGGAATGATAAGCAATATAGGCCTTGCAGCTATAGGTCTCGGCGGAGCAGTTCTATACATGAAGGGTATCGTTGGAATAGGACAGATCTCAAGCTTCATTCTCTACAGCCGTAAGTTTTCAGGACCTATAAATGAGATCTCAAATATCATAAACGAGATATTCAGCGCCCTTGCGGCGGCTGAACGTGTATTCCAGCTTCTTGATGAAACGGAAGAGGTGAAGGACATCGAAAATGCAGAGGTTCTTGAGGATGCAAAGGGACAGGTTGAGGCGAAGGATGTCTATTTCGGTTATGTGAAGAATAAGATAATTCTTCATGATTTCAATATGAAGGCAGAGCCCGGACAGACCATCGCCATCGTGGGGCATACAGGAGCAGGCAAGACCACAATCATAAATCTCCTCATGAGATTCTATGATGTCAATGAAGGCGCCATCTACGTGGATGAGAAAACACTCAATGCCTACACTCTGCAAAGCCTCAGAAAGAACTATTCCATGGTGCTTCAGGATACCTGGGTATTTAACGGGACCATCTATGACAATATTTCCTACGGAAAGGAAAATGCCACCATGGAAGAGGTGGTGGCTGCTGCAAAATCAGCCCACATCCATAATTACATTATGCGTCTTCCGAAGGGCTATAACACTGTCATAAGTGAAGACGGCGGAAATATCAGTAAAGGGCAGAAGCAGCTCATCACTATCGCAAGAGCTATGCTCTATGATACCAGCATGCTGATTCTCGATGAGGCCACAAGTAATGTAGACACCGCTACAGAACGAAAGGTTCAGAAGGCCATGCGCAGTCTCATGGCAGGAAAGACCAGCTTCATCATAGCTCATCGTCTTTCTACCATAAGAAATGCCGACAATATTTTAGTTGTTGATAACGGAAATGTGGTGGAACAGGGAACCCACGACTATCTCATGGAGAGAAAAGGGGCTTACTATAACCTGTATAAGAGTCAGTTTGAATAATATAGAATTTTACATTCTGCACTCACAGGCCGCTTTTTCGGCCTGTGAGTGCAGAATGTGTGAGAATCGTTAGAAACGCGAAGCGATTCGAAATAAAGAATCTGTAATCAGTATTTTCCGAAATCAATTTCCCCCAGTACTTCATCAAAGCTTTTTACCGGAGGCTGCTCTGAAATATGCTCTCCGATGGATTTTTCCATCCAGACCATGTTGTACCAGCGCTTGAACTTATATCCGCATTTATGGAACTCGCCTACCATGTTGTATCCGAGATGCTCATGGAATTCGACGCTGTTTCTGGTGAGATATCTGTCCTCTTTTTCGGGATAAGCTATGCAGGCATTGAGATTCAGTATGCCCTGCTTTTTCAGTATATCTTCAAGTGCGTTGTAAAGACGTTTTCCGAGGCCTGTCTTTCTGAGATTTTTATCTACATAAATAGAGGTTTCAACAGCCCAGCTGTAGGCGGCTCTTTCATGGAAAGAACTCACATAGGCGTAACCTGCGATGGTTCCGTCTTTTTCAGCAACGATATACGGATACTTTTTCAGAACATTTCGTATACGTTCTTTGAATTCCGAAAGTGAAGGTACGGTGTATTCAAAGGTAATGGCTGTTTCCTCTACGTAAGGTGCATATATTGCAAGTATTGCGGCTGCGTCAATGACAGAAGCCTTTCTGATGATAAATCCCTGTTCCATGATTTTTTCTCCCGGGTTATAAACGTTGTTTTTAAAGTATAAGTGTCAGAAGATGTGTTACAAACGCGGCGAGCCACGCAAGGAAGCATTGCCAGAATACTACGCCCAATGCCCACTTTTTTCCGAGTTCTCTCTGAATAGAAGCTATTGCTGCAACACATGGTGTATACAGAAGTGAGAAGACCAGAAGTGATGCTGCGGCAGCCTCGGTCAAAAATGCATGAACATCCTGTCCGTAAAGGATCTCCAGAGTGGAAACAACACTTTCCTTTGCCATGAAACCGCTGATAAGTGCAGTGCAGATCCTCCAGTCACCGAGTCCCACAGGTGCCATGATCGGAGCAATGATTCCGGCTGCTATGGCGAGGATACTATCACGCTGATCCTCTACCAGATTAAAGTGGATATCAAAGCTTTGAAGCAGCCAGATGATGATAGTGGCGATAAATATCACCGTAAATGCTCTCTGCAGGAAATCCTTTGCCTTTTCCCATAAAAGCTGTAATACGTTCTTCGGGCTCGGAAGACGATAATTCGGAAGCTCCATAACAAACGGAACCGCTTCGCCCTTAAAAAGGGTACCCTTGAAAAGCAGCGCCACAAATATGGAGATGACTATTCCGAGAAGATAGAGACCGATAAGTATCAGGGCTTTATATCTCGGGAAAAAGGCATCCACAAAAAACGCATAGATCGGCATCTTTGCTGTACAGCTCATGAAGGGTGTAAGAAGTATGGTCATCTTACGGTCCCTTTCACTGGGAAGAGTTCTGGTTGACATGACAGCAGGAACTGTACAGCCGAAACCTATAAGCATCGGCACGATACTTCTTCCGGACAGACCTATCTTTCTCAGCAGCTTATCCATAAAGAAGGCAACTCTAGCGATATAACCGGAATCCTCCAAAAGTGAAAGGAAGAAGAACAGAGTCACTATTATAGGAAGAAAACTGAGCACACTTCCGACACCGGCAAATATTCCGTCGATGATGAGACCGTGAAGAACAGGGTTCACACCTGAAGCTATGAGTGCTGCGTCGGCAATTTCTGTAAGGGAATCAATTCCTGATTCCAGAAGTCCCTGAAGAGTTCCTCCTATTATATTGAAGGTGAGCCATGACACTATGAACATTATAAGTATGAATAAAGGTATGGCTGTCCATCGTCCTGTAAGGATCCGGTCGATTTTTTCACTTCTTATGCTTTCTTTGCTTTTTGCAGGCTTACGCACAAAGGCCCGGCAGATCTTTTCTATAAAAGAATAGCGCATATCCGCGATGGCAGCACTTCTGTCGAGCTCACGTTCCTTTTCCATCTGAAGCACTATATGGTCAATGGTCTCGATTTCATTTTCATCAAGCTTTAATTTCTCCAGAACCAGATTATCGCCTTCGATCACCTTGCTTGCAGCAAATCGTAACGGAATATCAGCATTGACGGCGTGATCCTCGATAAGATGGATCACAGCGTGGATACATCTGTGAACAGCTCCGTTATGATCGTTCTGATCACAGAAATCCTGTCTTAAAGGTCTTTCCTGATAGCGGGCGATATGGAGGGCATGTTCTATCAGTTCGTTTATACCCTGATTTTTTGCTGCGGAGATAGGAACTACCGGTACTCCCAGAGCTGCCTCCATTTCATTTACATCGATGGTTCCCCCGTTCTGCATGATCTCATCCATCATATTGAGAGCGACTACCATGGGAACATTCATTTCCAGAAGCTGCATGGTGAGATAGAGATTGCGCTGGATGTTGGTGGCATCCACGATGTTAATGATAGCTTTTGGCTTTTCGTTCATGACGAAATTACGGGATACGATCTCTTCACTGCTGTAGGGTGACATGGAATATATTCCCGGGAGATCCGTTACCAATGTATCAGGATGTCCTTTTATCACACCGTCTTTTCTGTCAACTGTCACACCGGGGAAATTGCCCACATGCTGATTGGCTCCGGTAAGCTGATTGAAAAGAGTAGTCTTTCCGCTGTTCTGGTTACCAACAAGGGCAAATGTAAGAGGGGTTCCTTCAGGAAGAAGATTTCCGCTTCCCTTTGGATGGAACTTTCCGCCTTCACCGAGACCCGGATGTATGGAATTATTGATGTTTGTATGTTCAGTACAATGTTTAGAACCGGGTTCTTTTGAAGAGACTTCGATTTTTCCGGCATCGTCAAGTCTCAGTGTGAGCTGATACCCGTGTATCATAAGCTCAACGGGATCTCCGAGGGGAGCATATTTTACAACTGATACCTCAGCTCCGGGAATTATCCCCATATCAAGGAAATGCTGACGAAGGGCACCTTCACCGCCTACTTTTGTAATGACACAGCTGTCCCCGATATGTATATCCTTTAAAGTCATATTTTACTCACTTTCAGTTTTTTAGAACTAACTCTAGTTAATTTGCCTTAAATAATAGCATACAGAAAGAGATAATCCTATGAGTAAAGCTATTGAAGTATATGATCGTATAATTTTATTAAATTATGGAATGGAATAAAATATTTTTATAACTATTTTAAATATTATCTTTGTTTATGATAGATATTATGCTATATTATTCAACAGTGTCATAACTTTAAAGTATTAAAGGAGGAAAGTATATGAGAAAGTTTATTGGCTTGATGACAGCGGCTGTAATGCTTTCAAGCGTGCTTGCCGGTTGCGGAAGCTCAGGCGGAGCTACCATCCAGACAGTTGAAGAGAAAGCTACAACTGCTGCAGCTGCAGAGCAGAAAGATGAGACAACTGCAGCTGCAGAGAATGATGCTGCCGGAGATTATCACATCGGTATCGTTACAGGTTCAGTTTCACAGTCAGAGGATGACAGACGTGGAGCTGAGGCATTCCAGGCAAAGGTAGGTGAGGACAGAGTTATCCTTGCTACATATCCTGATAACTTTACAGAAGAGCTTGAGACAACAGTTCAGACTATCGTAAACCTTTCAGATGACCCTGAGATGAAGGCTATCATCGTAAATCAGGCTATTCCGGGAACAACAGAAGCATTCCGTCAGATCAAGGAGAGAAGACCTGACATCCTCTGTATCGCAGGTGAGTCTCATGAAGACCTTCCTGAGATCGGAAGCGCAGCTGATCTCGTTTGTAACAACGATTTCGTAGCCCGCGGTTATCTTATCATCCGTACAGCTCATGAGCTCGGATGTAAGACATTTGTACATATCTCATTCCCACGTCACCTCTCATATGAGACCATGAGCCGTCGTGTTGCTATCATGAAGGCAGCATGTGAGGAGTTCGGAATGGAGTTCGTTATGGAGTCAGCACCGGATCCGACAACTGACGTTGGTGTTCCTGGCGCACAGGCATATATCGCCGAGCATGTTCCTGAGTGGATCGAGAAGTATGGAAAGGATTCAGCTTACTTCTGTACAAACGATGCTCACACAGAGCCACTTTTAAGAGGACTCCTTGAGAACGGCGGATACTTCATCGAGGCAGATCTTCCATCACCTCTTATGGGATATCCGGGAGCACTTGGAATCGACCTTACAGAAGAGGCCGGTGACTTCGAGAAGATCCTTTCAAAGGTTGAGAGTGCTGTAGTAGAAAAAGGCGGTGCAGGAAGATTCGGAACATGGGCTTATTCTTATGGCTACACAGTTTCAGCAGGTCTTGCTCAGCACGCTATGAATGTTATCGACGGAAAGAGCGAGCTCACAGATATCGATGATATTTCAAAGGCTTACGAAGAGTTCTCACCAAAGGCTTCATGGAATGGTTCACAGTACACAAATGTTGACACTGGTGTAAAGTCTGACAATACATTCCTTGTATATCAGGATACATATATCATGGGTGACCCAGGAAAGTACATGGGCTCAACTGAGGTAGAGGTTCCTGAGAAGTATTTCACAACAAAATAAGATTTACCATCGTGGGGAGACATGATCTCCCCACGTTTATCTTGTGACATCAGGCCTTGGACAGGCTGATGTTCCAACATGGGAGAAAGGTTTTACAATGGAAAAAGCGCCACTGCTTGAAATGCGAAATATTAAAAAAGATTTCAATGGTAATCAGGTTCTCACAGATATCAATCTCACCTTAAGAGAAGGTGAGGTCATCGGACTTTGCGGAGAAAACGGTGCCGGTAAATCGACCTTGATGAAGATCCTGTTTGGCGCGGATGTCATCAGGGAAACAGGAGGATACGGCGGAGATATCCTCATCAATAACGAAAAAGTTTCTTTTCAATCCCCCTTTGATGCCATAGCTGCAGGAATAGGTATGGTACATCAGGAGTTCTCACTGATACCGGGTTTCAAGGCAACAGAGAACATCCTGCTTAACAGAGAATCAAAGAAGAAGAGTGTGCTTTCAGATCTGTTTTCAGACAGACTTGACACTCTTGACCGTAATGAAATGAATAGAATCGCTCAGGAAGCTATTCAGCAGATGGGCGTAAATATAGATAAGGACATGGTCATTAACGACATGCCTGTAGGTCATAAGCAGTTTACAGAGATAGCGAGAGAGCTTTCCAAGAAGCAGTTAAAGATACTGATTCTTGACGAGCCTACAGCGGTACTTACAGAAAAAGAGGCTGAAGCCCTTCTTGAAGCCATAAGAGGTATGTCCAGGAGAGGTATCGCCGTTATATTCATTACCCACAGACTTGGTGAGATACTTTCCGTATGTGACAGAGTCGTAACCATGAGAGATGGTTATGTGGTTAATGAAACACCTGCTTCTGAAACATCCATCCCTGAGATCACAAGCTGGATGGTAGGAAGAGATGTAGCCAATACAGGCACAAGCTATGTGACAGAAGATATCGGCAAAGACAAGAGAACCATTCTGTCCATAAAGAAGCTTTGGGTAGATATGCCCGGAGAAACTGTCAGAAATGTAAATCTTGACGTAAGAGAAGGCGAGATCATCGGAATAGGCGGTCTTGCAGGACAGGGAAAGCTGGGTATCCCGAAGGGTATCATGGGTCTCTGCAATGCAGGCGGCGAGATAATCTTTGACGGAAAGAATATTCCACTCAACAATCCGAGAAAGTGTCTCGATGCTTCCTTCGCATTTGTTGCCGAGGACAGACGTAATGTAGGACTTCTTTTGGACGAATCTCTGGAATGGAATGTTTCATTCCCTGCCATGCAGGTTCAGGACAAGTATCTGAAAAAGCTTTTTGGCGGACTTATCAAGTGGAGAGATGATGCAGCCATCAAGAAAGTTACTGAAAAATACATCGACGAACTTCAGGTTAAATGTACAAGCACAACTCAGAAAGCAAGAGAGCTCTCAGGCGGAAATCAGCAGAAGATCTGTCTTGCCAAGGCATTTGCACTTGAGCCAAAACTTCTTTTTGTAAGTGAGCCTACACGTGGAATCGACGTAGGTGCGAAGGCACTGGTGCTTGATGCACTTAAGAAGTTAAACAAAGAACAGGGTGTCACCATTGTCATGATTTCTTCCGAGCTGGAAGAACTCAGACAGACATGTGATCGTATAGCGATTATTTCCGGCGGAAAGGTATCAGGTATTTTACCTGCCGGTGAGCAACTTGAAAAATTCGGTGAGCTTATGCTTATGAATTGCTGATGTCCGGTCAAAAGGAGCATTAAAAAATGAACGAACAAAAACTATCAATTAAAGATCTGATCAAGAGCAAGGCTCAGGAATTCGGTCTGCCCAGACTTATAATCACAGGCTTCCTTTTAATTCTGCTTGTGCTTTCACCTATAGTAGGCGCGGATCTTCCTACACAGATCTCCAATATCATAAACAGATTCAGCTGGAACGGCATTCTGGTACTTGCGATGGTACCTATGATTCATTCCGGATGCGGACTTAACTTCGGTCTTCCTTTAGGTATCATTTCAGGCCTTCTGGGAGCAACTTTATCCATAGAGCTTGGTTTTCAGGGACCTGTTTCATTTATCATGGCAGCTCTCCTTGCTACACCTTTTGCTCTTGTATTCGGTTCAGGCTACGGATGGCTTCTGAACAAGATCAAGGGCGGTGAGATGATGATCGCTACCTATGTAGGTTTCTCATCTGTTTCCATGATGTGTATGATGTGGCTTCTTCTTCCTTATCACAGCCCTAACATGGTCTGGGGTATGGCAGGAAAGGGTCTCAGAACAACTATTTCCCTGGAGGGCTACTACACACAGGCACTTGCAAGTTTTCTGCAGATAAACATTGGAAACCTGACCATTCCTACGGGTGCTATCCTGTTCTTTGCACTTCTTGCCTTTGCTATGTGGGCATTCCTTCATACAAAGACAGGTACAGCCATGACAGCTGTAGGCTCTAACCCTGACTTTGCAAGATCTGCGGGAATCAATGTTGACAAGATACGTCTTATTTCCGTAGTAATGTCTACATGGCTCGCAGCCATCGGAATCCTCGTTTACGAGCAGGGCTTCGGTTTCGTACAGCTTTATATGGCGCCTTTTTACATGGCTCTTCCTGCAGTTTCAGCTATCCTTATCGGAGGCGCAACTGTAAATAAGGCCACCATCATGAATGTGGTTGTTGGAACTATTCTGTTCCAGGGAATCGTTACCATGACTCCTACAGTTATGAACAACCTGATTCATCTCGACATGAGTGAGGTTATAAGAATCATTGTTTCTAACGGTATGATCCTTTATGCACTTACAAGAAAAACGGAGGGAACAAGATGAAAAATAAATCCATAGGTGATTACCTGAGAAGGTTTTCGGTTCCTATCATGTTTGTGATCATTTGTCTGGTATGCGCACCGATCTCAGGTCTTTCACCAAACTACCTTATCAATGAGATCGTGACCAGAATCGGACGAAATGCATTTCTGATTTTAAGTCTCCTTATCCCTATCATGGCAGGTATGGGTCTTAATTTCAGTATGACCCTGGGAGCTATGGCGGGAGAGATCGGACTTATTCTTGTCAGCGACTGGCAGATAGTAGGTATTCCGGGAATGGTGCTTGCAATGATCGTTTCCATACCTATTTCCACCCTTCTGGGACTTTTCTGCGGAAAAGTGCTTAACATGGCAAAGGGCAGAGAGATGATAACCAGCTATATCATCAGCTTCTTTATCAACGGTATCTATCAGCTTGTAGTGCTTTACCTTATGGGACCTGTGATCCCTATCGCACACAGCACCATCAAGCTTCCGAGAGGATATGGTATCAGAAATACAGTTTCTCTTTTAAATAT
>ALYD01000045.1 GCA_000513555.1 Lachnospiraceae bacterium JC7 | reverse complement strand
ATAACCTTTCCTATTTCATTTTTAAGTATACGAAGCTGCTCAAGTTCTTTTTCTTTCCATAGAGCTTTTCCGTCTTCATCATACTCTCTCAGAAGTTTTTCAAGATAGCCCTGCTCTGCCGCAAGCTTCTTACTCTCCGGAAATACCAGTTCAAATGCCATACTGCAATGAGATATATGTACTTCAAATCGTGTCTTCCGTATCTCTCTCGGGATACATCTATGCTGGAGCACGCATCGCATAACCGCTCCGTTTGCTGCCTCGGCTTCCTGTATCATCCCTACGCTCGTTCCCATACGTTCCTCAAACGGCGTTTCACATACCACTCTGAAAATGTCCACCTTATCCGCATCACGTATGAGTTCGCAGAATCGCCTTGTACGTTTATCTATTTCTTCCGGCAGGTCAAGCTTATTATGAAGTCTGATCGAGATCTCAAGCAAACTAAGCCATTCTTCAGAAATACTGCATGACAGAAATTCCTTTATCAGATTTTCATTAAACAATAGATCTGCACCAAATTCTGCGTGATCAACTGAATCCGCATCTACAAATGTACCGTATCTTCTGATCTGTTCAAATCTTCCTATATCATGAAGCAATCCGAGGAACCACGCAAAGTCCACAAGCTCCTCTGACATCTGAAGACTTCTCGCTATAAGCTCACAGTTCCCCGCCACACGAAGTGTATGCTCCACCTTAAGTTTTATCATTCTATTTTCAATGTCATACCCGGATATGTAATTTCTAAATGCCGCCTCTGCATGTTTCCTGTCAATCATGTTTATCTTCCTCCGCTGTCTCTTCCATATCGACAAAGAAAAAATCACTTCGGAATCGGAATGCCGATTTCCGAAGTGATCCTCATTTACATGTCATTCTCTTCACGATGGCGAACATCTGAATACAGATAATAAACTGATTCGTCATCGAAAAGTATGGGACAGATTCACATATAAACTCAAGCTCTCCCGAAACTCGTTATGGCATCATGTTATCTAAGATTGAACTTTCCAACCTCGCTGCTTAAACTCTTGGACATTCTCGTCATTTCCTCACTTGCCGCAGCACTCTGCTGTGCCGTTGCCGCATTGGTCTGTACTACAGAGGAGATCTGATCGATTCCTTCTGTTACATGCTTTATACCGTCAGCCTGTTCTGCGGAGGCTGTTGAAATTTCCTCTACCAGACCTGTTATCTGTTTTGCTCCGTTTGATACAGATTCCAATGCCTTTGCCGTTTCAGCAGAAATCTCTCCGCCCTTCTGAACCGCCTCTATGGTCTGTTCGATAAGAAGTGCTGTATTCTGAGCAGCTTCCTGTGATTTCTTAGCAAGGTTACCTACTTCATCAGCAACTACCGCAAAGCCCTTACCGGCCTGTCCTGCACGTGCAGCCTCGATGGCCGCATTGAGAGAAAGGATGTTGGTCTGGAATGCGATATCGTCGATCGTCTTTATGATCTTGGAAATCTCATTGGATCTCTCAACGATCTCCTCCATAGCTCTGGACATCTCTTGCATCTTTCCGTTGCTGGTGATCATATCCTCGCCCACCTTGGTAGATAACGTAAGAGCCTGCTTAGACATATTGGCAGTATCGTCGACCTTGGTGGAAATATCATTCATATTGGCGGAAAGCTCTTCGATGGAAGAAGCCTGTTCCGTTGCACCCTGAGCCAGTGCCTGAGCTCCCGATGAAACCTGTTCTGCGCCTCTGTGTACATTGTCAGCAGCTTCATTTATGCCGCTGAGAGTAGCATTAAGATTGGAAAGAACCTGTTCCATGTTGTTCTTAAGCTTTGCAAACTGTCCTACATACTCCCTCTGAAGACGAACATTCAAATTACCCTTGGACACATCTGACAAAGCGTCGGATATTTCGTCTATATATCCCTGATAATTGTTCATCTGATTTATAGTCTGTTTAAAGGACTCCGCAAGAACACCTACCTCATTTTTTTCCTTAACATCAAGTTTTACATCAAAATCACCAGCAGCAATACTTTCAGCCGCAGCTGTAACCTTTCTTATGGGGCCTATGATCCATGATCCAACCACAAGCGATACAAATGTAAGAATAGAAAACCATACAAATATAAAAATGAGCATTTTTATAACAATATTGTTTATTCCAAGATTTGCAGCTCTTATATAGCTGGTCTGTGCTTCATCCAAATCATCGATCCAGACACCTGTTCCAATCACCCACTGATACGGTTCATAAGCTTTTGTATAATTTTTTTTCGGAAGAGGAACGGTCTCATTGGGCTTTGCGAACTGAAGATCAGTAAATCCTCCTCCCTCTTTCTGTCCGTTTTTGATCATTTCCTGAATGAAGTATGTTCCATCGGGATCAACAGAATCCCATCTTGACTGACCTTCTGTATCTCTTCCAAGAAGAACCACATTGATTCCCTCATAAGTATCTATCCAGAAATACCCGGCTCCGTCATTATATCTCATGTCACGAACCAATTCCGCCGCAAGCTTCTTTGCTTCCTCTTCGGTATATTTACCGGCAAGTTCATCCTGATGAATCCTGTCGATAACACTTATAGCAATCTCTGTTTCCTGTTGAAGCTTTTCCATTACTTGCGATTCAAGACGTTCGCGATAAGTCTTAACCTGAGCGTTACTATTGACCAGAGTGCCATAGACCGAAAAAACAGCTACTCCGATTGCCGTTATAAACGAAGCAGAAAGAAGCATTACAACTATTGTAAACTTCAGTGACTTAAGACCAAGATTTTTCCCCTTTTTTTCCATGTCTATATTCCTTTCAAAGTACTCTGCGTCAAAAGGGTGTCTACCGAATTAAAAGCATATTCAATCACACACCTTTAAGATTATTATCAATAACAAAGCCCGTAATTTATATCTCGTCGTTTATTCCAAAATAATAACCTTTCCGGCATATAAATTTAAACCAATCATTTTTTATGTTTTATCCGATCGTGCCAGAAAATAGATGGGATATAATATAAAAAGGGCTGCCGCATCAAATGAATAATGAGGTGTCAAAATAGTCAGATTTTCCAGTCTGACTTTCTTGATCACCTCATAAATCATCCAATGCGACAGCCTCTTTAAATCAGATATCCATCAGCTTTCAGGCTCTTCCGTTAAGAAAATCATCTATGCCCTTTGCGGCAGCCTTACCTGCACCCATTGCAAGGATAACAGTAGCTGCACCGGTAACAGCATCACCACCTGCAAATACTGCAGTCTTTGAAGTCTGTCCGTTCTCTTCCTTTGCTATGATGCAGCCATGCTTGTTAGTATCAAGACCTTCTGTGGTCTGCTTGATGAGCGGATTAGGTGATGTTCCGAGAGACATGATGACCATATCGCAGTCAAGATCATATACATCTCCCGGGATCTCCTCAGGTCTTCTACGTCCTGAAGCATCCGGCTCACCCAGCTTCATTCTCTGGATCTTCATGCCCTTTACCCAGTCATTCTCATCAACATAGATCTCAACCGGATTCTGAAGAAGGTCAAAGATAATGCCTTCTTCCTTGGCATGGTGTACTTCCTCTACTCTTGCAGGAAGCTCTTCCTCTGAACGTCTGTAAACAACATGTACCTCTGCACCGAGACGAAGTGCTGTTCTCGCAGCATCCATGGCAACGTTACCGCCGCCTACTACAACGACCTTCTTGCCAACCTTGATAGGTGTGTCTGCATCCTCACGGAAAGCCTTCATAAGGTTGTTACGTGTAAGGAACTCATTTGCCGAATATACACCGTTTGCTGACTCACCCGGGATGTTCATAAATCTCGGAAGTCCTGCACCTGAACCTACGAATACCGCATCAAAGCCTTCCTCATTAAGAAGATCATCGATAGTGAGAGAACGTCCAACGATAACATTAGTATCGATCTTAACTCCCAGCTTCTTGACATTTTCGATCTCCGGACGAACTACTCTGTCCTTAGGAAGACGGAACTCAGGGATACCGTAAACCAGAACGCCGCCCGGCTGATGGAATGCCTCAAAAATAGTCACATCATATCCAAGCTTTGCGAGGTCACCCGCACATGTAAGACCTGAAGGACCTGATCCGATAACAGCAACTCTCTTGCCATTCGGCTCACCTGCCTTGGCAGCAACGTAATCATGCTCTCTTGCCCAGTCAGCAACATATCTCTCAAGTTTTCCAATGGAAACGGCCTCTCCCTTGATGCCTCTTACACACTTGCCCTCGCACTGTGTCTCCTGAGGACAAACACGACCGCAAACTGCAGGAAGTGCAGAAGACAGCGCGATAACATCAGCAGCACCTGCGATATCCTTCTCCTTGATCTTTGTGATGAAATCAGGAATGTGAATAGAAACCGGACATCCCTTCATGCAAAGAGGATTCTTACAGTTAAGACATCTTTCAGCCTCGAGAACTGCTTCCTCGTCATTATATCCAAGACAAACTTCATCAAAGTTTGTTGCTCTTACCTTTGCATCCTGCTCACGAACAGGAACTCTTGTCATAGAATTATTCATCTTGTGCCTCCCCGATCACTTATCTGCTTCGCATCCGCCGGAGTGTGTAGCACCCTCCTGAAGTGCCAGCATCGCTCTGCCTTCTTCATCCCTGTACTGTCTCTGACGCTTCATAGCGAGGTCAAAGTCTACAAGGTGTCCGTCAAACTCCGGTCCGTCTACACAGGCGAACTTAACCTGATCGCCGACAACAAGTCTGCATGCTCCGCACATTCCTGTTCCGTCGATCATTATCGGGTTCATGGATACGATAGTCGGAATGCCAAGATCCTTTGTTGTAAGGCAGGCAAACTTCATCATAATAACCGGTCCTATAGCTATACACTGGGTATACTTTTTACCCTGCTCATTAACAAGCTTCTTAAGGATATCCGTAACGACGCCCTTATCTCCGTAAGAGCCGTCATCAGTACATACATAAACATTGGCAGCAACCTTGCGAAGATCATCCTCCATAATAAGAAGGTCCTTGCTTCTTGCGCCGAGGATAACATCTGCCTCGATGCCATGAGCATGAAGCCACTTTACCTGAGGATATACAGGCGCTGCTCCAACACCGCCTGCTATAAATATAATGGACTGCTTCTTGAGCTCATCTATCGGAGTATCTATCATCTCTGATGGCTTTCCGAGAGGTCCAACAACATCTGTAAAGCAATCTCCGGCTTTCAGCTTGCTCATCTTCTCTGTAGAAGCTCCAACTACCTGGAATACTATGGTAATTGTCTCCTCTTCTCTATCATAGTCAGCGATAGTAAGCGGGATTCTCTCTCCAAGCTCGCCGAGCTTTACAATCAAAAACTGACCTGGTTCGCATTTCTTGGCAACAAAAGGTGCTTTTACAACCATGAGCCAATCCTTATCAACTAAGTGCTCTACTTTAGTGATTTCGTACATGATCTCCTCCATGATATTCATCGAAATTTGCAAGGATCTATAGACGCAAAGACTCAATTCCTAAATCCGATTTGCAATCAGCTACAATTATAAACATTTTGCACCGCATGAACAATAAATTTTTAACAATCTCCTAATGATTGTGACAAAAACCGCAAAAAAAATATGTATACACTGTGCACATGACCCTAATTAAATTTTGCAAAATCATCATCATTTTAACAAAAAACAGTTGGCAATCTAAAATAAAGTTCCTACAATATATATGTCAAAAATAGTTGCGATTTTCATTTTTCGGCTTTACAATTATCTTTCGCGCTATGACGCCAGAAAAAATACAGCAGGAGGTACGCCATGGATGAACTGAAGAAGCAGGATGATACTCTTGTTTTGAATCAGGAAACAACAGAAGCGGGAAAACCTGTTTCAGCTGATGACAGAATTTTAACTACCGATTCACTCGGCAGCGAGACAAATAAGACAGATAATCTGACGAATAACGACGCCTCATCTTCCGGTTCCAGACAGAACAAAAGACGAAATGATATTCCAGAAGATCAGGATGAGGATGAAGAGCCGGAAATCCCTGAAGAGTCAAGGCCAAACCTTACAGACCTTTTCGAATCCATCCCTGATGAGAACAAAAAAGATAATGACGAACGAAATCTGATCCATACCGATTCAGACGATTTTGATGATTCAAAGTCAGCCGACGCGGATGAAGAGGATGAGGATGAACTTGAAGACCTCATCGATGAGGGTAATAAAAAAGACATCAGCGATTACTACGAAGACATGCAGACCGCTGACTTCGTTGAAGAGATCGATGATCTGGATGACGAGGATATCGAAAAGCTCCCTGAATTCCTTAATACAGAGCAGCTGACCGAGATCATGGAAGAGGCTGACGATGAAACCCGTCAGCGTATCGGTGATCACCTTTCAGACGACACTCTCCTCGAAATGTTTGAAGACATGTCAAAGGATGATATCGTTGATATCCTCGGGGAAATGGAGATCGCGAGACGAAAGAGACTTCTCAATCGCATGAAGTCCGGAGATCGTAAGATCATTCACACTCTTCTGCAGTATCCTGACGACAGTGCCGGCGGTATCATGACAACTGAGTATATCGCTCTCCGAGAAGACAGAACCTGTGCAGAGGCGCTGGATACCATACGTGATATCGGTCCGAAGACAGAAGTTATCGAAACCATCTACGTAACCGATGAGGACCGCCTCAAAAAACTGGTGGGAACCGTCGATCTTCGAGATCTTCTGAGTTCACCCCGTAATACTAAACTTTTGGACATCATGGATGATCAGGTGGTCTCCGTCGAACCGGAAGTAGATCAGGAGGAGGTTGCACAGGTCGTTTCAAAGTATGACTTGCAGGCCATTCCTGTTGTTTCAAGCAAGGGTTCCATACTTGGAATCATAACCGTCGATGATATCATCGACGTCATCAACGAAGAGCACGATGAGGATATCGCTCACCTGGGAGGTACATCAGCGGAGGAAGGTCTCGATACCACTCTTTGGGAATCCGCACGTTTACGTCTCCCATGGCTGCTTGTGAATCTTCTCACGGCATTTCTGGCATCCTTCACCGTTAAGATCTTTGAATCCACCATAGCCCAGGTAGTTGCATTATCAGCCACCATGACCATAGTTTCAGGTATGGGCGGTAATGCCGGTACCCAGACCATGTCCATCATGGTTCGAGAACTTTCAAACGGAGATGTTGATTTCAAGGAAAACTGGAAGTCCTTTGTCAAAGAGATTTTACTGGGAGTAGTAGACGGAGCAGCCACAGGCCTGGTAACAGGAATCATAGTTTCACTGGTTTATGGCAATGCTTTCCTCGGAGTCATCATTTTCCTTGCCATGATAGGAAATCTTATAGTCTCCGGTATTTTCGGATTCCTTGTTCCTTTGATTCTTGATAAGATGCATGCAGATCCCGCCCTTGCTTCAAGTATATTTGTAACCACGGCAACAGATGTTTTGGGATTTTTCATTTTCCTTGGTCTTGCGGAAGCTTTCCTTCCTGTACTTGTTTGATAAACAGCATCGACATAACAGAGCCCCTTTCCGTTCCACATCACCGGAACGAAAAGGGGCTCTTTCTATATCGCTTTATTAGGAGTTTATTAATGTCAAAGAAACTATCGTATCAAAATCAGAAATCAACTTCTGTATCATAATAGCAGCACTTAAGGAGCTTCTCCATCTCCTCCTGAGAAGGCTGGCGAGGGTTGGAACCTGTACATGCGTCGCCGATTGCAAGCTCTGCGATCTTAGGAAGTCTCTCAAGGAATACCTCCTCAGGAACGAAGCCCTGCTCTGTAGGATATGAATCCTTGCCGTAGTTCTTTATGCAGTGAGGAATGTTCATATCATCATTCATCTTACGGAGATACTTGATAAGAAGCTCAACCTTCTCATCATCGTTTGCACCACCGAGATGCATATAATCCGCGATAACGCCGTATCTCTTCTTCGCTGTCTCATCCTTTGCATTAAATGCGATTACCTTTGGAAGGTACATGGCATTGGCAGCGCCATGGATGATGTGTGCACCGTAGTCAGCAAATGCAGCACCTGTCTTATGAGCCATGGAATGAACGATTCCGAGAAGAGCATTTGAGAAAGCCATACCTGCAAGGCACTGGGCATTATGCATGGCATCACGTGCTGTCATATCCTCATTGTATGACTTGACAAGATTCTCCTGAATCATTTCGATGGCATGAATAGCAAGAGGATCCGTAAAATCACAGTTTGCAGTAGAAACATATGCCTCAACAGCATGTGTCATAGCATCCATACCGGTGTGAGCAACCAGCTTCTTAGGCATGGTCTCTGCAAGCTCAGGGTCTACGATGGCAACATCAGGTGTGATCTCAAAATCAGCGATAGGATACTTAACACCGTTCTGATAGTTAGTGATGATCGAGAATGCTGTTACCTCAGTTGCTGTACCTGAAGTTGAAGATACTGCGCAGAAATGTGCCTTACGACGAAGCTCAGGAATACCGAATACCTTGCACATGTCTTCAAATGTGCAGTCAGGATACTCATACTTGATCCACATAGCCTTTGCTGCATCGATCGGTGATCCGCCGCCGATTGCAACTATCCAGTCAGGCTTGAACTCTGCCATGGCTGCTGCGCCCTTCATAACTGTCTCAACAGAAGGGTCTGACTCGATACCCTCAAAGATCTCTACCTCAAATCCTGCCTCTTTGAGGTAATCCTCTGCCTTCTGAAGAAAGCCGAACTTCTTCATGGAACCGCCGCCTACACAGATCATAGCTCTCTTGCCCTTGAAATTCTTAAGCTCTGCCAATGATCCCTTGCCATGATATACATCTCTTGGTAAACAAAATCTTGCCATAACACAATCTCCTTTAGTATTTTAGTGTCCGGTTGGCGATCTATATTCAAAGCTAAATGCCAATCGTTATTTTTTTAACGTTCTTTAACATTATATCACCGCGTTTTACATGTAACAATACAAAAGTCCGAAAGCTTGATAAATTTTTAACCATTCTTTTTGTTAATGTTTCTCCTTGACAAATCTGATACAATAGTCGGTGATAAATTATGCTTTTTAATTTAATAAATATAGAAAGAGGTATATATGCTTAAAATCGAAAGAACTTCTGTTATGAATCTTGAAAATGCCATGAGAGGAGCCCGCAATCCCCTGAACTCATGGGCACGTTCAGACAGTTCATATGATGAGAACGGAAACTATATCCTTGGCCCTAACGATCTTTCTCTTGCAAAGCGTCTCCGCATTGCAGGTTCAGACCACCGCAAGTACGTTCGTATGATCATGGTATGCTGTGACATCACAGCTCCTATCTACTGGTGGAAGGAATACGACACCTATAAGGTGGCTACTGTTGCCAACTCAACCTCCACCATGCACAAGATTCACAGTAAGCCGATCGAATATGATGACTTTTCTCACGATCACCTCACACCTGATGCAGAGAAGATCATGAAGGATTACATCGCAGAGATCGAGAAGATACGTCAGCGCTATATGGAAGAAGGCAAGAACAAGGAAGACTGGTATGACCTCATCCAGATGATCCCTGAGTCCTACAATCAGATGAGAACAGTTACTCTTAACTACGAGACTCTCATCAATATCTACTTTGCACGCCGAAATCATAAGCTTCAGGAGTGGCATACCTTCTGCGAGTGGATCGAGTCACTTCCATATGCCCAGGAGATCATCATCGCAAAGAATGATGAGGCTCAGCCTGAGGCATGATCGAAACCATAACATCCTGATGCATCGCTACAGGAATCTGTTTTCAATTTCTTAAACAAAAATAAAACCACGATATCGGATCCAACAGTGATTCCATATCGTGGTTTTTCTTTTACAGCGGAATACTTTTCCCGAGAGTTACCGAATATATAAGCATTTCCTTCACTCTTTTTCCTGTAATTGATTCCAGCGCCTTTCCGTAAAGCTCCAGCTGCTTTTTATATCTTCCTATAAGAACATCTTCCGATCTCACACGGTCAGTCTTATAGTCAACAAGGACTATCTCTTCATCCTCTATAAAAAACGCATCGATGATTCCCTGAAGCAGTATATGCTCGCTAACTGTTCCTGTGCCGAACAATTCATTATGGGGAAGATTCAGCATAAAATGCTTCTCTCTGAAAAGCATTCCGTTTTGCTGAGCCCTTCTGAACCGGCCCGCGAGATCGCTGTTCAGGAAAGCTCTGAACCGTTCCTCCTTCAAAAGCCTATATTCTGCCTCAGGAAGCTTCTCCTTAAGCTGCTGCATAAATCTCTCCGGAGCATCCTCATAATCATACTTTTCAAAGGCATGATGGTAGGCATCACCGATCACAGCGCCCTTTGGTCTGTCTCTTCCTTCGGATGACTGCTGAGATTCGGAAACATTGCCGGAAAATCCTTCCGTATCGGAATGATCTGCCGCGATAATCCAGGGTTCAACGCCCCCCGGAGCCTTCGTCTCTTCAAACTTCTCGATCTCAGCCTCCTTGAGCTCGGAAACAGAATGCTTCGGATAAAGTCCCACCGCATTCTGATGAGCATATTCATATGAGAATTTGCGAAGCTCTCTCTGATACTGCTCGTCATCGGTCTTAAAGTCCATTATCTGCCGAAGAAGTGCCTCCTGCTGCTCCCTGAGACTTACGTCCCTGTCATTCATTATTCTCTTGATATCCGCCAGTGTATAGGTCTTTACAGTGATCGGATCGCCAATGCTTCTTCCTTCACTGCTTCCCTCCAGCTTCATCCTTCCTTCAGCCATAACTATCCAGTCAAGATAATTTGAAGCATTTCTGACCGCAGTACTGCTGAGCTCGGTTTCCGCATCACTGAACTTTTCCAGAATTTTCTCTGCATCACTTACAGAAGCTGTAAGAATAAGCTTATGGACCGCTCTCGTCATACCCACATAAAGTACACGGAGCTCCTCACCAAGCTGATCCGTTTCCAGCTTTTCTTTTATGGCCGCTCTCTTCAGGGACGGGATCTTCACCTTGTTTTCGAGATCGATGTAATTACAGCCTATCCCGAATTCCGAATCTATAAGAATCTTGGCATTGAGATCCTGCTTGTTGAACTTACGCCCCATACCTGAAAGGAACACCACCGGAAACTGAAGACCCTTGGACTTATGTATGGACATGACTCTCACGAGATCATCCTGATCGGAATAAATCGAAGCTTCTCCCTGATCATCATCATATTTCTTCAGTTTCTCTATATACCTTATATAGTCAAAAAGTCCCTTGTAGGAGGTCTTTTCAAAAGAAAGCGCCATATCCACCAGCGCATCGAGATTGGCCTTTCTTCTGCTTCCGGAAGGCATGGCTGTCACATAGTTGTAGTAGCCTGTCTCATCATAGATCCTGTAAAGAAGCTCATGAATGGAGAGGTAATGGGACATCTGCCTGAATCTCTCAATATCTCTGTAAAAGCTCAGGAGTTTATCCGCAAGCTCCTCTCTCAGCGGCTCACTGCTTCCCGCATTCTCTTCATCACATATACTGTATATTCCGTATGTTTCTTCATCCTTCTCCCTAGGATCTTCATGGCCTGATGACTCGGAAACCATCACACAGGCGCTGTCATCCCGGGACCCTTCCGCATCACTCTGTAATTCAACTATCTGTCTCAGAGTTCCTCTTGAATTAACGATCTCCGCCATCTCCTCATCAGTGAACTTATAGATATCGGAATGCATGATGGCCGCAAGTGGGATATCCTGCTGAGGATTGTCTATGACATTGAGAAGGCTCAGTACCGTCTCCACCTCCACAGTATTGAAATATCCTTCATTGCTTGTGCAGTATGCAGGTATGCCCTCTTCATTCAGCACATCAACTATGGTATCAGCCCATGATCCCGGAGAACGTGTCAGTATGACAATGTCTCTGTATGGGGTCTTCTCCTGTCTGTCGTGAAGCTCATGTATACGGTGAGCTATGAGACGCGCCTCCGCTTCTTCCTTTTCCAGCTCCTCTCCGTCAAAAAGCTCCTTTGAAAGAGCCTTGTCGTTCTCCATGATGAGAAGTTCAGTCATGTATTCCGGTTTCAGCGCATCAGAATATTCCGCATCGGGAAATCCGTAATGAAGAGCCGCTTTCTCTGTGTAGTCAATTCCACCCACCGGTGCCATCATGACACGTTTGAACACATCATTCGCCGCACTTATGACCTCGTTTCTGCTTCGGAAGTTCTGACTGAGCTCTATGGTCGGATAATTCACATCATTATATTTCTGAAGAAAAAGATCAGGTCTGGCCTGTCTGAAGCTGTAAATAGACTGCTTCACATCCCCCACCTGAAAAACATCAGGTCTTCCAAAACGTTCTGAAGAAAGGGCGGCTATAAGCTCCTCCTGTACATAGTTGGAATCCTGATATTCGTCAACAAGTATCTCACGATATCTTTTCGCATAATCATCCGCTATCTGTGAAAAGCTCCTGTTCCCATCTTCATCCACTGTATAGAGGATCTCCAGTGCCTTATGCTCCAGATCACCGAAATCCAGCATATGACGTTTTATCTTCTCATCCTGAAATCTACCTATGAACTCCCGTGTGAGACCTACAAGCACCTTTATGCCTGCCTGTATACCGGTCTCCATCTTTTCTTCCGTTTCCTTATCCGGAACAACTATCCCTTCGGCTATGGACTTAAGATCCTTTTTTACAGCATCTCTTATATCCTTCGCCTTATCCTTAAGCTCTGCCTTTGAAGGCTTGAGTCTCCCGAAGCTGTCGTTAGCCGCCTTTACAGCCACAGCGAAGCTCTCCAGATCCCCGGCTTCGGAAACAGCATCAATGGCATTTAGATTGGCAGTGAACTCATCAATATAGACCTCGGGGCCATTCGGATCCTCACAGATGGATAATGCATATTCCATATTCTCCGCATCATCCCTGACTCTTGCCCTGAGCTGGTTAAGATAAAATCTCTTCCAGTTATGGCCTCCGTCCTTCTGATCTATACATCTGTCAAGATACTCCATGGGCCATGGATTTGCTTCGGCATAATCGTGAAGCCTGAGTATAAGCTCCTCGATCCCCGAATCTCCCTTACCTCCAGAAAAGCTATCCACAAAATTCAGAAAATCAGCATCTTCCTGAAGAGCATAATGCTCCTCCAGAAGATCCGATATCACATCACTCTTTAAAAGCTTCAGCTCTCCGCTGTCACCCATTCTGAATCCCGGATCCAGATCTATGGCTGCATAGTTTTCCGTTATGAACCTCTTGCAGAAGGAGTCAATGGTGGAGATATTGGCATTCTGAATATTTCCGGCCTCACGAATGAGCCCGGAATCATAGGGATGTTCCGAAAGCTTTTTATCGATAGCCGCCTTTATACGCTCCCTCATCTCCTGTGCCGCCGCATCCGTGAAGGTCATGATGACCATCTGTTCCAGTGACAGAGGATCCTCCTTATCCATTATCCTTGAGATCACATGTTCAACAAGGACCGCCGTCTTACCGGAGCCCGCAGCGGCAGCCACCAGCAGATTTCCGTTTTTATGGTCTATGACCCTTTGCTGATCATCCGTCCACTTCATCCTGAGACTCCTCCGGCATTATTTCTTTCCAAATTTCTTCAGGTTTCATCATTATCTGTTTCCTGTATCTGTATCCGTCGATACGTCTGTCAAATTTACATATACTGTGGTAAGGACAGTAGTCACAGGCTGTGCTGTCCTTACCGAAATCCATGGGATCCACAGAGATCCTTCCGCACTTTATCTCCCCTGCAAAGCGCTGCATGAGCTTATCAACATACTTTTCAAGAGCTGAAAACTGCTTTGTGGAAGCAACGTACTTTTTACTGAGATCCACGGCGCCGCCTTTTAAGGTCACCGGAAGAACCTCTGAATCCTTCACTATGTCTTTATCAAGCTTTTTAACTATATCAAGCTCGGAATTTACAAGTCCGTCCACCTTAAGTTCCTTGAGAAGCTCCTTTTCAGCATTCTCAGGGGACCTGTCTGCCTCATACTCAAGTACAGGATCCTGTATCCTGTAATACAGCATGGCTGCAGGCAGCACTTCCTTATTCTGATTTCTGTTCCTGTAATCCGTCATGGCATAGCTCATATAAGTCACCAGCTGAAGCTGCAGGCCGTTATATATCTTAGTGAGATCAAAGGCGGTCTTTCCGGATTTATAGTCGATTATCTTCACATAAACATGGTCATCATCTCTGGCCACGTCCACTCTGTCTATCCTTCCCCTGAGTCTTAATCCGTTTCTCACATAATCAAACTGCTTTTCCATACCGTCCACATAGAACTCTCCATGCTTAAGCTGCTCTGAAAGTGCCCACAGTGTGAGCCCGGTTATGCTGCCGGCCTTATGGATGAGATACTGGTTTCTGGCAGTATCATAAAGCATTCCGTAATTATAGGTCTCCGCCACATTCCGTACACTGTTTTCCGCCAGAGCATTAAGCTCCTCAGAGCTAAGCTCCTCCAGTTTTTTATGCATGTTAAAGGTATCTCTGAAGCTCTTCTCGATAGCAGAATGATAAAGATTTCCTATATCGAACATCTGAACCTCAAAGGTCTCTCTTTCACTAAGCTTCAGTCCGTACTGCAGAAAATGTGCATAGGCACACTGGCCGAACCTTTCAAGCCGAGTGATGGAGCCGCTTATCATATCGCCATACAGCATTTCCGCAACTTCCGGCTTAAGATCCGCATCCACATACTGTGTAAACGCAGCGGAAATGAGATCCATGGTCTTCTCTCTGTAGCTCTCGTCATCAGAAAGAAGCCTCAGGAATCTAAGGAGCTTCTCGTATTCCGAACCCTCAGTCACAGGCTGTCCAACGGTTTCAGGAAGTTCGGACGCGATGAAACGCACCGCTTCTTTTCTGGTAAATATCTCCGGCTTAAGTCTCCTTAATTTCTTTATCCTGAAATCCGAGAACATATCCTTGATATCTCCGATAAGTCCCGACGGCTTTACTCCCTTTCCGTCCCTTCCCTTCATTGGATAGCTGAGTACAAGTTTCTCGGAGGGATTTAAAAGCGCTCTATATATGTAGAATCTTTGTATCAATGCTTCTTCGGTGCGGTCCGGTGCAAGCTCTGCTCCTATCTCCGAAAACAGCTTTCTGTCTCTGTCTGTAATTATCTTGTGATCACTCTCAGCCTTGGGAACCTCCGTGGAAGTGATCCCGGCAACGAAAAATACAAGAGGATTGGAGAAACGGGATCTGGTCAGATCTCCTATGACCACCTGATCCATGGTAGCAGGAATGACTCTGACGGAAGACTCAGAAAGTCCGGCCTCAAGTATGTCCCTGAAATCACTCACCGGAATAATTGCATCCCCCAGAAGCTTTGCCATCTGATCAAGAACCGTGTCAACCGCAGATATACTGTCCTTTATGAACTCGGCACGATTCTGGTCCCCCTCTTGTCTCAACCTTTCGGTAAGAGAAAGTACATATCTTTCCGCCTCGGACTCTGCCATAAAGTCCCTGAGTGCCTGCACCTTACCGGAAACATCCGTATCCCTGCTTTTTATCTTTTTTGAAAGTGAAAGTACAGACCGGAACAGCTTCTTACGTAGAGGCTCCATTCCGCTTTCACTACCATCCCTTTCGGTCCAGACATTGTCATACTTCGTGATCCCGCGTTTACCTGTTTTACGGAGATAGTTGTCCATGATATCTATCTCATGCTCCTCTCTGGGATCCTCCCTGGGGTATGATCTCAGATATCTTATTACAGAATCAAAGCTGAAATTCTGATCTATAGTCTCGAGAGCCGAGCACATGATACCCGCATAAGGAGAATCCATGATACTTCCTGGGTCATCAAAGAAATAAGGGATCCCCGCCTCCGAGAACACCTTATACACTATATCTCTGTAGCTTTCGGGATTTGTAAGAATGATGCCGACATCTTTATACCTCATCCTTCCGCTTCGGATCAGCTCTTCTATTTCCGATGCTATGGCTTCGATCTCCTGCCTCTGATCCGCCGCCTCCCATATACTGAGGGCTGAACCCGCCTCTGTTTTCCCGGCATTGGCCCCGAACCTGTAGATCCTTCTCTCTATTACGTCGAGTGCATGACCATGAGGTGTATCAAATCTGAAGGCAGGTCTGTCTGCCCCTCTCTCCTCTCCGGTCCATGCGTCGAAACGATTTACATCTATTTCGGGGATCATCTCAACCTCAAGCTGTTTTGCCATCTTTGTAAGCTTCTTGATGGTCTGTCTGGATAGATAGAACAGATCCTCAGGTCCACGCTCATCATATATGTTTTCCCTTGCATCAATGCTTACATCGCAGGTCACCAGTGTCTCTCCGGCAGCCGGAAGGATCTCCTCCATGATATCAAGCTGTACCGGTGTAAAACCGGTAAATCCGTCAAATGCAACGACCGCTCCTTTCAGAAGTTCTGATTCAGGCATGCTCCTGTAGAGCTTATCCAGTATCTCCTCCTGCGTGAGATAGCCATGCTCTGTCATGTAATCCTGAAAGCCCTCCAGAATAAGGGCAAGATCATGAAGCTTGTTCTTTGTGTATACGGATTCCGCATGCTCAGCAGCTGAATCCACCATCTCAGGAGTGATACGATACTGATAGAATTCCGAGATCTGGGATTTTAATTCACTAAGGAACCCCGCCTTGTTGAGTTCCCTCTGATAAAGCTTAAGCTTGTCCTTTATCTTTTCTGTTACAGACCGAAGTATCATGACCTTACCCATGTCATCGATTATGGCCATCTGGCTGATGGGAATATCCAGCTCCTCAAATACACGGTATGCAAGTCTGTTGAAGCTTAAAACATCTATATTCAGGATTCCGTTTCCCTTATTGAAGAGATGTCCCGTTATCCTCTTCTGCATGGCAAGGGTATCCTGTTCGGGAACTATCAGGAACCAGTTCTTCCTGAGATCCCCGGGGGCTTCCTTTAAAAAATACTGTAAAATATATTCTGTTTTTCCGGCACCGCTGGCACCGAAAACAAATTGAAGACTCATTTAATTACTCCAAACTTGATCACAAATAGTCTTTAAGAATCGATCCGGAATCGTACCTCTTCGCACGGATCCGGCTTTACCTCGCAGTTTCCTTCGATGTCTGTCATGAAGGCACGACTCATCCACATTATACTCCATCCGGCCCTATATTAGCACTAAAGCAATCCTTCACAGATATTACCGTCGCACATCTGGTCATATATTTTTTTCAAAAACTGGTAGTTTAAATACTCCCAGCAGTTCCCTATAATCCAATACAACATAAAGATGTCAGGGAAGGAATCCGGGGGGGCCTACGGAACTTCAGCCTATGACATTAATACAAAATATATAACATCTGGTTGGGGAGGAACAAATCATGAATCAGTCTAAAACTTACAAGCTTTCACTTGCTGCGCTGTTTGCAGCCCTGTCCTATGCAGTTTTTACATTCTTACAGATAAAGATACCTGTAGCGGGAGATATGACATCCATCCATCTCGGCAATGCAGTTGTAGTTCTTGCTTCATTTATAATAGGAGGTCCTCTGGGCGGTCTCGCAGGTGCCATCGGAATGAGCATCGGTGATTTCTTCGATCCTGTTTATGCACCACTTGTTCCGAAGACCCTTATATGCAAGACCATCATCGGTCTCATTACGGGTTTTGTTGCACACAAAATAGGTCACATCACCACCAGCGATGATCCTAAGCATGTTCTTCGCTTTGCCATCCTCGCCGCTGCTGCCGGCCTTACCTTCAACATCTTTGCCGATCCGATCATAGGCTATTGGTACAAGATCCTCATTCTCGGAAAACCGGCTGCAGAGCTTTCACTGAAGATAAACTTTGTATCCACCATCATCAATGCGGTGATCTCTCTTGTGGTTTCAACTGTTGTATATACAGCCCTGAGACCGGCACTTAAGCAGTCAGGATTCTTCCTGAAGCTGGCAAATTGACGAGCCTGTATCTGTCTCAGCGTATTATCCCGAAGCGGTTGCCCGATGTTCATGACAGAAAATCATGTTCGTGCCGCTTAAACCTTCATATGAAGGCATTATCGCGAAAAAAAGAAGTAGATTC
>ALYD01000044.1 GCA_000513555.1 Lachnospiraceae bacterium JC7 | reverse complement strand
CATGATAATATAGATAAAAGCTTTAGAAGTTCCGATGGTGACATCGGAGCTTTTTTTATAAAAAAATCAAAGTATAGATAACAACATAATATGTCGTGCTTAACTGATATAATAGAGATGTAGAAAATAGAGTTTAGAAATAGTCTACATCTACAGATAGATAATCTGAATAAAAGTAAATCTAATAGTGTACACGGCGCAGAAAATACGGCGGGATATGCACCAAGGCTTGCGAGTTGAAAGAACAGACTGCGAAGTCATGTACGTATCCGGTGACACGAAGTGTAACCGGTACGAACATGGCAAGCAGGATGTACTTTCAATCGAGTGGGCCGGTGCAATCCCGTCGTATTTTCGTATTGAAAAAAATCATTACAGAAATAAAAACTCGACTGTGCCAGTACGATCCGCCGTATTATCTTTTCAATATATGCAAAATGAAAAAAGAAAAACAGGGCTAGACTATCAGCCTCGATGTAAAATACATGAGAATTTATATTGCAGATAAAATTTTTTTGTACTCCAAATCAAACACAACAGAGAACGGCCGAATTAGACGTTGTGCAACATACACAAAATGCTACATACATATTTGTGCAATGTATCAAAATAAAGACATACAGAATCTACAGAATGTGATATGATACGCGACAAGTCTTTCGGAAAAAGGAGGTCACAGAATGAAGTTATATGAATCAAGACATGGAAAGAATCGTGTTACCGCATGCATCACAAACCTGAAAAAAGGAAGATACTACGAAGTACATCTTGAAAACGGAAACGTAGTATACATCAAACAGGAAATATTCAACAGAATGTATGTTAGAACACAGACGTAAAAAGGTTTTACAGGGAGCCCTGTAAGACCTTTTCTTGTTTTGAAAAGATTAAATGATATGATATAAATGAAACGAACTTATATAAATATAGAAAAGGCGGTCAAATGGCGACACAAGGCGCAACACAGGAAAGAACAAACATAAAACTTCAGGAACCTAAAAAATACAATGTGATCATGCATAATGATGACTTCACCTCTATGGACTTTGTGGTAGAGGTACTGATAGACATATTTCATAAAAGCGAAACAGAGGCGGAAACGCTCATGCTTACAGTACATAAAGGCGGCAAGGCAGTGATAGGATGCTATCCCTTCGATATAGCTGTATCAAAGGTCAATGCTGCCAGAATGCGCGCAAAGGAAGCAGGTTTTCCTTTCAAGATAACAGTAGAGGAGGCTTGAATATGAATGTGACAGAAGAGGTAGCAGCAATTATAAACAGTTCATTCATGATGGCCTCCGAGAAACATTATGAATATGTGACACCGGAGCTGGTTCTGCTGGCGATGTGCGCTGATGATAACTTCAGACTGGCCTTCAGTAACTGCGGTGGCGATATAGAGACATTGACATCAGATCTGAAAGAGTATCTGGAAGCATATGTAGAGAAGGTATCTGATGCTGAGCCGGAGATGTCAGCCGGTATGCAGATAGCATTTGCAATGGCTCAGAATCAGGCAGTGAACAGCAGCAAAACTGTGGTAGAGCTGTCGCATCTTGTACATGCGTTTTTCAATCTTAAAGAGAGTTACGCGGTCTACTACATGAATCAGCAGGGGGTAGACGAGCTCACACTTATGGAAGAACTTTTGGAGACCTACGAGGAAACAGAGGAATCTATCATATCCGATGAAAGTGGGCATACTGAAGAAAAGAGGGAAACAGAGTCTGTTGGCGAGTTCGCACCATGTATAAATGACATGGTGGAAAACCTGAACCCTCTTATAGGAAGAGAAGCTGAGCTCGAGAGGACCATACAGATTCTCTGCAGGAAGGACAAGAACAATCCGCTTCATATCGGAGAGCCCGGAGTCGGTAAAACGGCCATCACCTATGGTCTTGCAGCGCTCCTGAACGAGGGCAATGTTCCTGAACCGCTGAAGGGCGCCAGAATTTACTCATTGGATCTCGGCAGTATTCTTGCGGGAACCAAGTATCGCGGTGATTTCGAGAAACGTCTTAAAAAGATACTTTCAAATATAGCAAAAGAAGAAAAGCCGATCATATATATCGACGAGATACATAACCTTCTCGGTGCAGGTGCCACCGGAGAGGGCAGTTTTGATGCTGCCAATATATTGAAACCATATCTCGCTGAAGGAAGGATCCGTTTCATCGGAGCTACGACATTCGAGGAGTATAAAAAGCATTTTGAGAAGAGCAAGAGTCTCGTCAGAAGATTTCAGAATGTGGAGATAAAAGAGCCGGGTATAGAGGAAACTATCAAGATCCTGGAAGGTCTCAGGAAGAAATATGAAAAATTCCATGGTGTCACCTACGGTAAAGGTGTACTTGAATATGCGGTACGAATGAGCCAGAGATACATTAACGAAAGATTTCTCCCGGATAAGGCCATCGATCTCATAGATGAAGCGGGAGCTTACAGAAAGATACATCCTCTGGAACAGAAAAAACAGACTGTCGGTAAGGAACTTATCAATGAAGTTCTTACCAAGATATGCAGAGTGCCTATTGAAGCGGCGGAAACCGACGAACTAGCCGGTCTCGCGACACTTGAAAATAGAATGCTTTCTCAGGTATATGGACAGGATGAGGCCATAAAGCAGATCGTTAATGCTGTAAAATTCTCAAAGGCCGGAATGATAGAGGAAACAAAGCCCCTGGCAAGTCTTCTTTTTGTCGGTCCTACAGGTGTAGGAAAGACTGAGATAGCCAGAACACTTGCGAAAGAGCTTGGCATATCTCTCGTACGCTTTGATATGAGTGAGTACGAAGAGAAACATTCTGTGGCGAAGCTTGTGGGCGCACCTGCGGGCTATGTGGGATATGAGGAGGGCGGTCTTCTGACGGAGGAGATCCGTAAAAACCCGAATTCCGTACTGCTACTGGATGAAATAGAAAAAGCGCACCCTGATGTTTTCAATGTCCTTCTTCAGGTTATGGATTATGCGACTCTGACAGATAATCAGGGAAGAAAAGCAGACTTCAGAAATGTGATCATAATCATGACTTCAAATGCAGGTGCCAGCAGACTTGGTAAATCCGGCATCGGATTCCTTGCCAGGGACATCACCAAAGATACACTTATGGAGGAAGTAAAAAGGGTGTTCCAGCCGGAGTTCCGCAACAGACTCAGTCAGATAGTTGTATTTAACAGTATGGATGAGACCATGGCGGGGCTTATCGCAGAAAAGAAGCTTTCTGAACTGAGTTCAATGCTTACGTCGAAAAATGTTGAGCTGAGCTTTACTTCTGATGCTGTTCAGCTTCTTAAGACCAAGGGTATAAGCAAGGAGTACGGTGCGAGAGAAATAGACAGAGTCATCAGAAATGAAGTAAAGACACTTCTTGTGGACGAGATACTCTTCGGAAAACTGAAGAAGGGCGGAAAGTGTGAGCTTGATGTAAAGAATGAGAAGTTCACAGTAAAGTTCATTTCTAAACGTAAGGCTAAAAACGGAATATAAGGAAAACTATGGCTATATATCAGTTGGATGAAAAAGAAATATGGTTTCCGATGCCGGAAGAAGCAGAGGATGACGGACTTTTGGCAGTAGGAGGTGATCTTTCGCTGGATCGCCTTCTTCTCGCGTACACCCATGGAATCTTCCCATGGTTTAATCCCGGAGAGGAAATACTCTGGTGGTGCCCGAAAAAGAGATATATCATCCGGCCGGCGGAAATACATGTTTCTCATTCCATGAGAAAATTTATAAGACATCATGAGATAAACATTAAGATGAACCGGGACTTCGGTGATACCATGCACAGGTGCAGGCTTCAGAGGGAATTTAAGGAAGGCACATGGATCTCTGACGAGATGGAAGCGGCCTACGGACGGCTTTTCAGAGCCGGCTATGCCATGAGTGTTGAGTCCTATATAGACGGTGAACTGGCAGGAGGACTTTACGGAGTATCCATAGGCAAATGCTTCTTTGGCGAAAGCATGTTCAGCGAGAAGGAGAACGGCTCAAAACTTGCTCTTATTTTTCTTGCGCGTCTTATGGAGGAACACGGTTTCAATATGATCGACTGTCAGTTTCACACAGACCATCTGGAGAGTATGGGAGGCTGCTATATCAGCTACGATGAGTACTGTAAGCTTTTGGAAGAAGGAATCGATGATGATTGGGAGAATAATTGAAATTCCTTATATTTTTCTAAACTTATGCCGAATTAAAAACCATGTATCAAATTGACCATATTCTTTATGGAATCGTCATTGTGTAGATTTTGCGTTTGAAGCATACATATGGTAAAATTAGTCTTTGTGAAGACTTTTTCACAGGCATAGTGAGGTGACAAATGAGTTATATAGATCAGGAAGCTACAGGCAAACTGTTACGTATGGCTGTTAAAAATAGCAATTACTCTGTTGCGGATATCTGCAAGGAGATGAATATATCAACTACATCTATTTATAATTGGTTCAGAGGAGACAGCCTTCCAAGTATAGACAATCTGTTTTTATTTGCTGAGCTTGTAGGACAGAAGGTTGATGATATAGTTGCCTATATTTCAGACAGAAACAAGGCGGATGCAGCCTGACGGTATTTTTTATGTACACGTTTATCGTGTATGTATGGTTTTGACTGTATAGAGATTCATGATAGAACCCCCGATAGATTCAAAAAATCTATCGGGGGTTCTTTTTGTGAAAGGGTTCACACTATGCTTTTGTTTTTCTGATCACAGCTTGATCTTATAATCGCCGCTGCCTTCTCCGTCAACAGTAAAATATGCTGCGGACTCATCGGCCTTGATGTAAACCTTAACGTCCTTAACATCAGACTTTATCTTTTTTGCAGCTTCAATAGCAGAGCTCTGGATCTTTAATGGATCAAAATCAATGCCGTTGATCTGTAGTGTGATGGATGATTTAACAGGAGTTTCCTTCTTTGCGGTCTTATCAGCTGTGGCCTTTGCGGCAGGAGCCTTGGCAGATGTTTTTGCAGGAGCCTTCTTTGGAGCGGGAGCTTTCTTTACCTCCTCTTTCTTTGGCTCAGCGGCAGCTGTCTGAGGCTTTGCTGCTGTAGTGGTTTTAGGGGCAACAGTTGTAGTTGATTTAGTAACAGTTGATTTGGTTTTTGCCATAATCTTAAATCTCCTTATATAGAATAAAAGCTTTAATATTTTTGATTGTATTTCTGTGAAAAAGTTATGTCAACACTTTAGTGGATCAAAATAGGCGAAAAGTACGTGTACAGTGCCACGGATTTATGAAAAACCACTACAGTATCTTTATATAAACAAAGGCCATCATCGGATAAAACCGACGATGGCCTTTGTCCTTTATGGATGGGTATTTACTATGGTATCAGACTAAACGATAATCTGATCGACCATATTCTTAAGTTCAGTAGCGTGATTGTTAAGCTCCTGGCTGGAAGCAGAAGACTGCTCTGCTGTAGCACTGTTTTCCTGTACGACCTGTGCGATCTGTTCGAGACCTTCTGTGATCTCTGCAATGGAAACTGCCTCACGCTGCATTTCGTTTGCAATATTTGCAACAAGTTCCTTTGACCTCTCGGAACTTTCCTTGACTTCATTGAGACTCTCTGCCGAAGAGGTGATGAGCTTGGAACCGTTCTGGATAGCAGTGATGGTATCCTCGATAAGTGCTGATGTTTCGGATGCGGCAGAAGCAGACTTACCGGCAAGGTTACGTACTTCATCGGCTACAACGGCGAAGCCCTTACCTGCGGCACCTGCACGGGCAGCCTCAACAGCGGCATTGAGGGCAAGGATGTTGGTCTGGAATGCGATATCATCGATGGTCTTGATGATATTTTCGATCTGATTGGACTTGTTTGCGATCTCGTCCATAGCATCCTTAACACGGCTCATCTGCTCATTCTCAGCATTGATCCTTTCAGCAACGTTTGCAGAGAACTGTTCAACATCATTTGCAGACTTGGCATTGGTATTGACCTTGTCACGGATGGTCTGAACTGTAGCAGAAAGCTCTTCAAGAGTTGAAGCCTGCTCGGTTGAGCCCTGTGAAAGTGACATGGCACCGTTTGCGATATGGCTGGATCCGGTTTCTACACTTGCGGCAACATCATTCATCTTACTGAAGATCTCACTCAGGTTGCTGTGGATGTCACCATAAGCTCTGATGATATTTGCATAATCACCTATATACTGATCTGCACATCCGGACTTGGCAGCAAAGTTTCCTTTTGCCATTTCCATGAGCATATTGCAGATATCCTGTATAACACTGGAGGTCTGCTTGGAAGTATGATCAACAGCCACAACCATGGTTCCTATCTCATCCTTGCCGAACTTGGATGTATCGATCTCTACATCGAATTCGCCCTTTTCAAGCTTCTGCATGGCATGTACTACTACATTGACACCTGTAGTGATACTTTTTGAAAGGAGTGTGAAGATTATCGTGCTTGCAACCAGAATGATAACAAATGTAACAGGAATAACGATGGTTACGATCGTATTCAGAGTAGCAGATTCTGCGATTATGTTTGCGGACTGTGCTTCACACTGCTCACCGATGTCATCAAGAGCGTGTGTGAACTGCATCTGAGGAGAAGAATCCGCAGTACTGAAGTTCTCGTCGAAATAAGCTATGGCAGCCTGCTTGTCACCGGTGTCGATGATGTCCAGAAGTTCATAGGCCGCAGCTGTGTATGTATCAAATTTCTTTTGAAGATCAGCAGTAACATTCTTGTCATCCCAGGTCTTGATGATCTTATCAAGATAGGACTGCATGTTGCCGAAACGCTTCTTGAAATCCTTTCTCTGATTTTCAGGAGAGTTACTCTCGATCTCTGACTGATAAAGCGCCAGAAGAAGTCGCTTTGCTGTAGCATTAAGGTCTTTTCTTACTACAAGCTCTGCATATGTGTTCTCATATTCCACATCTCCGAAATGAGTCATCTTCCCGCTCATCTGGTTGAAAGATACTAATGCCACGATCATCATGATTGCGATGAGGATAGTTATGACGATCTGTGTCATGGTAAATCTGGTTCGGATACTAAGGTCTTTAAACATGCTGGTCCCTCACTAATCGATAATACAAAAATAGATCTTGTTTGCTGCTTTTATCAACATCGGCGGAATTTACCAAAAATATTAATAGGCAAAAATATTTTTTAAATTATTTATAAGCTGTTACAAAAGAAACCGTACGGCATCAGCTGAACGGATGTATTTTTTCACTGCATCGAAAGACAAAAAAAGAACAGTTCATCCGTGGATGAACTGTTCTCTTCATAAACTCTTCTTAACTTCTAACTACTAAATATGATCCGGAAATCAAAGAACGATCTTGTAATCTGCGCTGCCTGCACCGTCAACAGTATAGTAAGCAGCGGAATCAGCTGCATTTACATAAACATTAACAGCCTTGACATCCTTCTTTACCTTCTGAGCTGCAACAACTGAATCCTTGGCGATCTTGTTGAAATCGTAATCCTTTCCGTTGAGCTGTAATGTGATAGTAGACTTAATACCGCTTGTTTTTGTTGCCATAATTATCCCCTCCATAATAAAAATCTGAGTTACTGATACAGACCCGCCCAAGTAATGATTCATATATAGAGCGGGAACATATATCATGATGTTTCAAATGAGTACATTATATTTTTATTGTAAAAGTTTGTCAATTATGTAGCGAAATTAAGACATAGCGCCCGTGATATTCTGACAGGCCTACAAAAAATTATAATATGCAGTTTTATAAATGCGATTTATGCCGATAAAAAAATATGGATAGTAAGTAATTTTGTGAGATTTTTTTTATAAACAGGGAAGTTGTTGCGAATTGACCTTATCATCAATGGCAGGTGTCGATTATGGAAAGAGGACAGAAAAAAAACATTAACGATCTATCTGTATTGCTTCTGGCATCTATTTTTATGAACGGTTTTGAGACCGGCGGATACCAGGCATCACTTTTGTACATCGGAGAAGAATATGCACTGGATCACAGCGCACAGGGAGTCATAGCTTCGGTGGAACTTTTTGCAACCATGATAGCTCCCATTCTTTTAGGCTCCATTGCGGATAAAGCAGGTAAAAAGATAATGCTTACCTTATTCACTGCAATGAGAGTTTTTTCGGGAATTATCATTCTTCTGGCGACCGATTCGCTGCCCTTTGCGATAGGTGTATTTGTCCTGGGATTTGCCACCAGTATCATCCAGTATGTGGCCATAGCGGAAATGGATGACGCTTATCCGGTGACAAAGCATAAAAGGATGGGCGGCATCACTGCCATGTATGCATTCGGAGCGGTAATAGCCCCCCTCATAGTAGGCGCGGCAATAAAGAATTCCTTTGGATGGAAGAGCTTCTTTGCATCGGACTGCATCATATCATTCGTGCTTGCCATTCTTTTGTGGAAGATTAGTTTTGAACCCAGGGAGAAAGTTTCTGACGGAGAAGCATCCGATGAATCTGCCGTGAACGGTTCCGGCAGTGAGATCTATTTCGGAGGAGTGGCACTTCTCTGCATCATCATGTTCATATATGTAGGTGTGGAAAATGGCGTGGGCTTCTTCCTGAACGGATTTATGCATGATCATGTAAATTCAGAGAGGGGGTATTTTGCGGTTTCTCTTTTCTGGATGGCCATGATACCTTCAAGGATCATATGCGGATATTTATGCAGGTACAGAAGATTCCTTCTTTGTGCGGCACCGACAGGCGCAGCTGTACTGCTTGGTGTCCTTTCTGCTGTCACCAATGAATATGCTGCTTTCGTGCTGGTATTCTGTCTCGGTTTCTTCTGCGGAGCCGTATATCCGAATGTACTCACATATGCGGCGGATTTCAGCGGAACGAAGACTGCCACAGTCATTGCGGCTATCACCGTGGCAACGGGAGTTGGAGGAACTGTCATATCTGCGGCTTTTGGTTTCCTTGAAACCGCAATCGGCTTTACCGGTTCCTTCAGGATCCTTGCTGTGATCCTTGCCCTGGATCTTTTGTTCGCCCTTCCGGTAGTTTTCGATATGAGAAAGAAGAGGGTGGTGAAGGATAAGCAGTAGGAATTTTACGAACAGAATTCGGAAAAGGCTCTGACATTATAGCCGGATGAAGATAGAAGGAGAGTCAGGACACCGGTCAGTTGACCGTGGAGCAAGTCAATATAGAAAGGTGAAACATGGGCGCGACAGTATCAGCGGAAGAGCTTAACAAATACATAGTTGACAATATAGACAGGGCTATCAGAGACGGAGATATAAAGATCTTTTATCAGCCTATCATACGTACTATGACGGGTAAGGTCTGCGCGGCAGAAGCATTGACACGATGGATAGATCCGGTCCATGGATTCCTGAGCCCGGGATTATTCATAAAGGTGCTTGACGATGCAGGGAAGCTTCACGTGCTGGATTCCCATGTTATCAGAGGCGTATGTAAGGACATAAGAGGGAAACTTGACAATGGGGAAGAGCCATTTTCGGTGTCCATAAACCTGACGAAATCAGACTTTCTGAACTGTGACATCTGTAAGGTGTTTGAAGAATCCGAGAAAGAGTACCGCATTCCGGCAGAATATCTCTGCCTGGAAGTCAGTGAGTCCACACTTAAGGACAATGCTGAGATCGAGAATGTACTGATCATGCTTCTGGAAAACGGGCATGAAAGATGGCTGGATGATTTCGGTCATGGATACTCATCCTTCACGGCACTTAAAAGAAGCTACGATGTTGTGAAGTTCGATGTCAGGTTTCTTCACGGCTTGGGGCAGAACGAGGTGGAGCGGGCCAGAACCATCATCGCCTATTCTATAAATATGGTCAAAAAGCTTCATTTCAGTACCTTGATAGAAGGTATCGAGACAGAGGAAGAATATCTGTTTTTCAAGAATCTGGGCTGTGAAATGATACAGGGATATTATTTCTCGCGCCCTATGGCATTGGAAGATCTGGAGGATCAGGGGTTTGAGATAGAGTCCCGTGAGGAAAGGGACTATTACAATGCCATCGGCCAGGTGACCATAGAAGATTCCATAGGAAGTGACTGCTTCCAGGAAGAGGCTATGGCTGTGTTTGAGTACAGAGAAGACGGAATATCATACCTGTTTCAGAATGAAGCAAATAAACTGTTTCTCGCCATGGTGGGCGGACTGGATACCCAGGCGGCCGAACGTATCATGAATCAGAAATCAGGTGTCCTTCAGGAAAGGATACGTCCCTTTATCAAAGACCTGAGAAGCGGCGGAACGAATCTGAAGTTTTCGTATCTGTTCTGCGGGAAAATGATAAATCTGAAGGCAAGCTTTGTTGCGGAAAACCCGAAGACAGGTGCCTTTGCTTTTGCCATCTGGACCACGATCATGCAGGATGAGTCCAGAGATACAGGAAGCATTCTTTTGAAATCCATGCAGGAAGTCTATACCATATTTGACAGATTTGATCTCATCGACTATGAGGAAAAGACCATAAAGAACACCTATATCAATACAACTGATTACGGTGGAGTTACCGAGGGCGCATCCATAGAGAAGGCTATTGAGACATGGTGCAATGAAGTTATCATTCCTGAACAGAGGGAAAGTTTCATGGAATTCATGGATATAGACGGTGTCAAGAAAAAGATATCCAAGCTGAGATCTAAACATCTGGCACATCTTTTTAAAACACAGATGGAAAACGGACAGTATGTTGAGAAAGAGTATATCCTGCTTCCCGTAAATATGGGAGGGAAGGAAATGCTTCTGGCGGGAATAATCAATATTGATTTAGGATCATCCCTTTTATAAAGAGGTTATAAATTATGATACAGAGAACATTTATACTATTTCAGGGTGATGAAATGAGGACGATCCTTAAGGAATGGGATCAGACCATCAAGGACAAACCCAAAGACAATATGTTTCTTGTATTTACGGTCAACGGCTTTACAGAGGAAAAGCTTAATTCCGTATTGTCTCTTGTGGTGAGGGATTATCCGAATATCAATATGATCGGCATTCATCAGAGAGCCTCCCACAAGTATAACGAATATCTGAGAGTATCTTTCTGCCTTATGGAAAAGTCTGTCATTACGCCTTTTTCCTACTCTTTCAGGGATATAAGTGAAGATGCCGCCATGGGAGAACTGTCTGACAGGGTCAAGCATATCAGTAATCCTGCATGTATCCTTCTTTTTGCGGCAGGTAGTTCAACAAAGATCTCTCAACAGCTCGGAATTTTTGAAAAGACCCATCAGATTCCCGTTGCAGGTATCTGGACTGCTGATTTTGAAAATGTTGAGTCAGAGACCCATTATGTATGGCAGAATGAGAAAATGAGAAGAGGTATCGTCGGAGTCATTTTGTCAGGCAAAGAGATACTGGTACATACGGAAGTTCTGACAGGCTGGCGCCCTCTCGGAAAGAATTTTGAAGTAGAGGTCAGGAACAAGGGCTCAGAGATAAGCATTGGCGAAACCGTCGTAAAGAAGATAAACGGGAAAAATGCCATAGACATATACAGCAGATATCTGAACATCAAGCCGGATGAATATCTTCTCGATAACATAAGAGAATTTCCGTTCCTTTTGAAGAGAGACAATGAGCTTATCAGCAGGATCCCGTACAGATATGATGAGGCGGGGGAGCTTTACTTTCTCGGACACTTCAGGGATGATGATATCGTGAGTTTTTCTTCGGGAAACAAGAACAGCATCTTCAGCGAGATCGCGTACAAGGTCAACCGCTTTGCTGAATTCGTACCGGAAAGCTCCTTCCTCTTCGGAAGTGATATGAGACAGATCTTCAAGGATAAGGAACTTAAGGCCTTCCAGAACATCGATGAAAATATTCAGTACATCAGAGGTAAAGGACAGTTCCTTTTCCATGACGGAATCGGAGGAACCCACAATGTCTCCAGCGTTATCATGGGTATAAGAGAAGGCATACCGGAGGACGTTAAGCATGTGGATTACATGGATGTGCTCAGTACGACTGATAATGAAGGCGTAGTGCCTCTTGCCGACAGAACCAGTACCTTCCTGCAGGCCATCACCGATGATCTTAACGAGGCCATTGCAAAGGCGGAGAGTGCGAACAAAGCTAAATCCTCTTTCCTTTCACATATGTCCCACGAGATACGTACTCCTATCAATGCCATCCTCGGAATGGATGAGATGATCCTGAGAGAAGGTGTCGATTCAACTGTTAAAAGCTATGCGCTGGATATACGTAATGCCGGTGTAGAGCTTCTGGGAATCATTAACGACATCCTTGATTTCTCGAAGATCGAATCCGGAAAACTTACAGTTATTCCTATCGAGTACAAGATGGCGGATATGCTCCGGGATCTTTATCACATGATAAAAAAACGTGCCGATGATAAGGGTCTGCAGCTTATCCTGGAAGCGGATCCGGAGATACCGGAGGTGCTTTACGGAGATGAGATCCGTATCAAGCAGATAATAACCAATATTCTGACCAATGCTGTCAAGTACACCGAAAAAGGAAAGGTATGGTTCAGAATAAAAATAGAGAACCTGAACCCTATGGAGGTGGTTCTGAACTTTTCCGTAGAGGATACCGGTATAGGTATCAAGGATGAGGAGAAGAACAAGCTTTTCGAAGCCTTTGAGAGACTGGATGAAAAGCGTAATCGTACCATAGAGGGTACAGGTCTCGGCATGAACATTACCCAGAAACTCCTTAAACAGATGAAGAGTTCTCTGAATGTTGAAAGTGTTTACGGAAAGGGTTCGACCTTCTCGTTTACCCTGACACAGGCTGTGAGATCCCCGTCTCCTATGGGTCAGGTCAATATCGAGGAACGCAGGGAATCTTATAAGAAGAAGGGCGCCGCATTTATCGCACCGGAAGCCCGGATACTTGCGGTGGATGATACCGTTCTGAACCTTACAGTCATAAAGGCACTGGTGAAGCAGAACCACATAAATGTGGATGTTGCGGAAAGCGGTCAGGAAGCTATAGAGCTGGTTAAACATAATCGCTATGACATCATTTTCCTGGACTATCGTATGCCTGTTATGGACGGAATAGAGACACTTCACAGGATGAAGGAGCTGGATGGAGACCCGTGTATGTATACTCCGTTTATCTGCCTTACTGCCAATGCTGTCACCGGAGCCATTGAGGAGTATATGAAGGCAGGTTTCGACGATGTTATCACGAAGCCCATCGATGCGGAACTTCTGGAAAAGAAATTGAGATTTTATCTTTCTCCTGAGCTTATTCAGGAAGAAGATATTGACGAAGAGGAAGATATGGCGGAAGAGCCGGAGGATACCGGTGATCTGCCGGCAGAGTTAAAGGATGTCAAGGAGATATCTATAGAAGACGGTCTTCAGCATTGCGGCTCTGCAGAAGGATTTATGACAGCTCTCAAGAGCTTTTATGACAGTCTGAAGGACAACATCAGGATCATACAGGAGAACTACGATAAGGCGGATATCAAGAACTATACTATCAAGGTTCATGCCATGAAGAGTTCTGCAAGGATCATCGGTGCCAATGAATTGTCAGCACTCGCAAAGGATCTTGAAGCAGCAGGCGATAACGAAAAGATGGATGTTATCGTAAATGATACGCCGAGACTTATCAGCATGGCTGAAAGCCTGTATGCCTCTCTGGAACCTTGCTTCATGGTCGAAGAAGAGGATGTATCTGATCTTCCTGAACTTACAGAGGATGAATGGAACGATTTCATCGTGACACTTGGAGGATTTATAGAAGCCTACGACATCGATGACCTGAAAATGATGCTGGAAATGATGAAGGGATACCGATTGTCGAAGGAATATGAGATAATATATAAAGATATAAAGGATGCAGCAAAGGGACCTGACTGGCAAAAGCTGTCTGAGCTTGTTGCATTGAAATGATGTTTCCGGTCGGAATTATGTTAGAGCGGCTCTGCGGTACCGCTGATCAGGGTGGTGCTGTGAAGACGCGGTTTTTAAGATAATTTGGATCGAACAACGATAAAGGATAACCAGTAAGAACCGGAGGAAGGGAAATGTATTTCAGTTATGCATTGGTCATAGGTAGCAATCTGAATTTCATGGCTCAGGCCATGATCCGTATATTAAAAAACAACGGATACACAGTTATTACCTGCGCCCTCGATAAAGAGGAGATCGCACAGAAGGCTGAGGATGCAGGCGTATTTATCATGTATCTCGATAATATGAGCTTTGCTGACGTGGAAGTCTTTAATTATATCAGCTCCATAAGCTCCAACAGAATCGTGTGTGCTGTAGGAAAGCCCGGTGAGTACAAAGAGTTTTACAAGGTATTCCCGGAGTATCTTGTCAAGATAGAGATGCCTTATCCTGCCAATGTCATGATCCTGATAGATCAGCTCAGACGTGAGAGGACCATAAGCGATGAGATGATAAATGCCGAGGTCAACCACAAGATCCTGCTTGTTGATGATGACAGTACCTTCCTTGATGTTTCCAGCGGATGGCTGAAAAAATACGGGAAGTATGATGTCACCATCGTGAACTCAGGACCTCAGGCAATAGACTATCTGGACAGATATACGCCGGAGCTGATTCTTCTTGACTATGAGATGCCTGTCATGGACGGACCGTCTGTGTTGACCAAACTGCGTCAGAACGATCGTACAAAGGATATCCCGGTATATTTCCTTACTGGAAAGAGTGACACGGAAAGTGTTATGAAGGTTATGGCCATGAGACCTAACGGATATCTCCTGAAGACTCTGGATCAGCAGCAGCTCGTGGCGAGAGTCAATGACTTCTTCCATAGCCAGCAGAAGTGATGCTTTTTATATGATGTGACTGCAAAAGGAAGACGGCGAAGAGTTTCTTTCTTTGGTGATCGGTTCTTACAACATATGGTTGAATTGTTATGCAAAAGCCTTATAATTCAAAAAAACATTGATATTTTTATAAATGACTAGTAGCATATAAATATAACTTGAAGAGAAAGGGACCGGATTTTTTGGTCGTATGTAAATTTATATTTACTTGATGCAGCCACATGATTTGTAAGAACTGTAAAAATGAAATAAATGATAGTTCAGCATTCTGCCCTAATTGCGGAATGCTGTTTGTTGTGTCTGCGCCTAACGAAACAACAAAGAAAAACCATAAGCAGGATCTTCCGGTTTACAATTCCGACAATTTCCGAAAGAAGCTGGAAGCAGAAAAGATACAGGCTGCTTCGGAAACCCATAACAACACGATAGTCCGAAAGGGAAATCAGATAGTGAATGATGTTTCGGACGAAAAATCATATGAAGAAGAGTTCGATCAGCTTGATGAGCTGTATAAGAAAGCATTGCAGCTCGAAAGAACCCAGAAGATAGCCGAGATGCGCCGTGCCGCAGAGGAAAGAGCAAGAGAGGCAGATGCCATTGCCAGAAGAAAGGCTGAGGAAGAGCTGAGAAGACGTATGGCGGAACATGAACGCCATAGCAGGGCTGTAGCAGAGGAGCTTGTAAAGGTAAAAGCCCTTTCCAAGGAAGAGCTTGATGCGTCATCAGAGGAAGAGGACATACTTGAGAATGAAACAGAGGTGACAGCAGAGAAGGAAGCAGAAACAACTGCTGCTGTTTCTGAGGCAGGAGAGACTGAGACTCCGGCAGGAGCTGCCGATTCGAAAACAGATTCGGAAGTGATATCTGAAGAGACAGAGGAAGAAATCGAAACAGATGGTGAAGCTGTAGACACTTCTGAGGCTGAAACTGCGGATGCAGAAGATGATGATTATATCTTCGGTGACGAAGATGAAGCGGCATCATCCGAAGGATCTGAAACAGAAGATGCTGCGAAGGAAGATATCGAAGGCGAAGAAGAGACTGAAACAGATGCTTCTGAGGCTGAGTCTGTAGAGGAAACAGACGATGAAGCAGATGAACCAGAGAAGGATATGACCGAAGAGGATTCTGATATTGCATCGGAAGAGAAGTCCGAGAGTGATTCAGAGGAATCGGAGACGAAATCAGAAACCGAGCTGGAAGAAACGGAAGAAAAGGAATCCGAAGAGGAAAACTCGGAGAAAGTCGCAAAGTCTGAAAAGGATACAGTAGCTGAAGAATCAGAAAATGATTCTAAGGATGATGAGGTTTCAGCCGAGCCGGATGAAGTTTCTGATGGAGTAAAGGAAAGTGCTGAATCCGAAGCTGCAGAAGAAAAAGCTGAGACAGAGTCAGAAAACAGTGACGAATCAGAGACAAAGTCAGAAGTCGGATCGGGAACCGGGCCAGAAACAGAAGAAAAAGAATCCGAAGAGGAAAACTCGGAGGAGATAGCAGAGTCTGAAAAGGATACAATAACTGAAGAATCAGAAAAGATTTCTAAGGATGATGAGGTTTCAGCCGAGTCGGATGAAGCTTCTGATGAAGTAGAGGAAAGTGCTGAATCCGAAGATACAGAATCGACAAAAGAAACTGAATCAGATAATGAATCGACAGAATCCGAAGATATAGCAGAGGACGAAGAAGAGTCTGAAGCTGAAAAAATGGATGCTTCCGAGAAGGACACTGAGCCTGAGACTGAAACAGTTGTAGGAAAAGAGTCTGAAGATTTGTCAGAGGAGCAACCTGAATCGGATTCAAATGATACAGAAGAGGTGTCCGGCGATACAGTGGAAGAACAGGAAACTGTTTCTGAGCCTGAGGAAGAAAAGAGTGAAGCTGCAGCAGAAACAGAGATCGATGCTGATAAAGCTGAGCTTGCCGAGATGCTTGCTGTGATCGAAGAGGAAGAAAGATCTGCTGAGGTTAAGCAGGCTGAGATCTCTGAAAGCATTGAAGAGGATGAATCTTCCGAGATATCTGAAGAGACTGAAGCAGTTGAAGAAACTGGCGATGAAGAGGATATCGGGGTAGAGGAGTCAGAAGACGATATAGAGTCAGATATAGACGAGGATGCAGACTCTGATGAGGATATAGAAGATTCCGACGAGATGGAGGATGAAGATGAGTCCTATGAGGCACCTGCGGAAACGGAAAGACCTGCCCGTAAGGTTATTCCTCTGAGAAAAACAGAGGAAGAGGAAGACGCAGAATACGTAGAGGCTATTTTGTCAGAGTACAGATATGATAACAGTCTGTCTGATGACAGAAAGAGTAGCAGTGGAGGCCTTAAGGCTTCTATAATTGCTGCATCCCTTATAGTGGTTCTTGGGGCCGGTGCAGCAGGCTATTATGTATGGAATAACAACCCGTCAAGACAGGCTGATAAGATATTGACTGCAGCGGAAGAGGCCTATGCTTCAAAGGATTATGCTACGGCTGAGGAGAACTATATTAAGCTCTTCACCTATGGCACTCCGAGCGCCGAGGTTTATCTGCATCTTGCGGATACATACCTTAACGAATCTGAACATGAAAAGGCTATAAGCATTGTCAATGAAGCCCTGACGGCATATCCGGATAATGTTGAAGTATCGGCGGCTCTGGATAAACTGCGCCCTGTGGCGGCCATAACTCCAAATGGAGGTGTATTTGGCGAACCTGTAACTGTTAACCTCAGCGTAAACGGCGGCAATGATCTATATTATATTTTGTCTGTCGCCGGTGAAGACGGTGTCGAAATGAAATACGAAGCACCGATAACACTTGAGGAGAACGGTACATACAAGGTTGAGGCCTATGGCATGTCCAGTGACGGGTATAAGGGAGATACTGTATCGGAGACATACACTATAAACATCGAACCGGAAACAGTTCCTGAGACCGAAGCTCCTGTGGAGACAGAGGCTCCGGCCGAGAGTACTGAGTTTAGCTTTGCCGCTGAATATGCAGAATATCCGGATACGCTGGTTCAGATACAGACCAAAGACAGACAGGATATGGGAGAATACTCTGTTTTCCCTGCTAAGGTATATCATAGTCATAACAGTGATAAACCTGAGGGAGATGGTAAGGATGTGACCATAAAGATAAGCAACAGTGCATGGCTGCACTATATCGATTATGATCTGGGCAGCATCCCGGTAAGAGATGCATACTCATTCCTTCCGTATATCGGCCTTCTTAATGCCACTACCGACGAAAACGGTGTGGTCACAAAGTTCGATTTCATCCTGGGAAGTCAAAAATAAAAGATATGTTTTAGAATCGGTAAGCCAGACACGGCTTGCCGATTTTTTTGATGAAATAATACTGCTTTTTCTGCCAAGTACATCCGGAGTCGGTGAGGAAATGAGCGGGTTTAGCAGTGAATGAATGTGAGGCTGTTAATGAAGGATTAAAAAAATGAAAAAAA
>ALYD01000043.1 GCA_000513555.1 Lachnospiraceae bacterium JC7 | reverse complement strand
TCGGTGCATTAGAAAACTGTGTTGGATAACCTAAAATAATTGTATCCTCATTCTCCAATAAACCTATTAATTCCGAATCCTCTATGGCCAAGAGTGCTCTTGCATGACCTTGTGTTATCAGTCCTTCCCTAAGCATCTCCAACAGTTCATCATCCAGCTTTAACAGACGAAGACTATTAGTAATAGTTGTTCTGTTCTTTGATACTCTTGATGCTACTTCTTCCTGCGTCAAACCATAATCATCAATTAAAGACTGATATGCCAAAGCTTCCTCTACAGGGTTTAAGTCATCTCTTTGGATATTCTCGATGATCGACATTTCTCTACTGGTTTTTCGTCTACATTTTTGATAACAACCGGTATTTCAGTCAATCCTGCAAGCCTTGCAGCTCTCCATCTTCTTTCTCCTGCAACGATATCATAAAAAGCGCCGTTTTCTTTTACCACTATAGGAGATATAACACCATATTCTCTAATTGAATCTGCCAATTCCTGAAGTTTTGTTTCGTCAAAATCTTTTCTTGGCTGATTCTTATCAGGCTGAATTCTGCTGAGTTTAATTAATATTGCTCCATTACCTTCGATATTTAAGTCTTCATTTGAGCCAACAGATTCATTTTCTTTAATCAATGAAGTCTTTTCTTCCTGTATCTCATTTCCTGTATCAACAGCATTTTCTTCATATTCTCCAAAGTGATTACTTCCTGCTGTTGAATGTACATTATCTTGCTTATTATCAGCTACTGTTTCAGCAACTGTCTTATAACTCTTTGTTTTCTTTATTTCTGAACTTACATTATTTCCAAATATTGCGTTTAGACCCTTTCCAAGGCCTCTTTCCTGCTTAGCCATAGATTGCATCTCCCTTACTCATTACTTCTGCTGCTAATTTCCTATAACTATCCGCTCCACTGGATGATGAGTCATATAATGTTATAGGCAATCCATGACTTGGTGCCTCTGCAAGTCTGACATTTCTTGGAATTAATGTCTCATAAATACTACCATCATAATTCTGGCGAACAGTTTCAACTACCTGCTGTGAAAGTTTATTTCTACTGTCATACATGGTGAATACAATACCATCTATTACCAATTCCGGATTCAGACCCTGTTTTACTATTGAAATAGTGTTTAAAACCTGATTTAATCCTTCCAATGCATAATACTCACACTGTATAGGAATGATAACAGAATCCGCTGCACTTAAAGCATTAACAGTGATTGTTCCTAAACTTGGCGGACAGTCAATCAATATATAATCGTATCTTTCACTACATTTTTCGAGAAGTGTTCTTAATATCAGATTCTTATCATCCTGATCTACAAATTCCACTTCAACAGCTGCCAGATTCATATCTGCCGGTATCAGATCCAGATTTTCATTTACATCTACCAGTATAGCCTCATCTATATCGCACTCACCTGTAAGTGCCCCGTAAATAGTATGCTGTACATCTTCTCTCTCGATACCAAATCCACTTGTTGCATTTCCCTGGGGATCAAAGTCCAATAATAATATCCTCTGATTTGCCTCAGCAAGTGTAGCTGCCAAGTTTATAGCAGTTGTAGTTTTTCCTACTCCACCCTTTTGATTTGTGATTGCTATTATTCTCCCCATACTTCTCCCAATTAATACCTATACATCAAATATTGATTGCCATGACTTAACAACTATTTTTCATAGTTATTAAGCCGCCTACATATATTATATATTATCTCTAATATATTATATTTTATATAATTTGTGATTTAAAATGTGAGAATGTTTCACGTGAAACATCAGAATAGTATTTTAAATGTTAGATAAAAAATAAAGCAACGATATTTTACTTCATTGTAGTTACAGTGTCAAATCTCATTATGCTTCTATAAAAAAAGAAGACTTAATACTTTAAGTCTTCTTACAATAATTATAATGGTGATTTAGAAGGTGTACCAGCCTTTCTTGGATATGTTTTTGGAGTTTTTTTAGTCTTATGTATAAAAATAATAGATCGTTCAGACTCACCATCGGTTAAAACAAAGTTCACTTTGCTTTCAACCTCTCCTCCAAGCACATCAATTGCTTTTGAAGCCTGATTCAACTCATCTTCTACTTTACCGGACTTATATGCAATAAAGTAGCCTCCGGTTTTAACAAATGGAAGATCATACTCCGATAAAGTAGATAAATTTGCAACTGCTCTTGAAGTAGAAAAATCAAATTTCTCTCTGTACTTAGGATCATGAGCTAAATCTTCTGCTCTTCCGTGCACTACTTCTATTTTTTTCAGGCCTAATTCATCAATTACTTCCTGTATGAATTTAAGTCTCTTTTGTAGTGAATCAGATAATACTATATTTAAATCGGGAAACAGAATTTTTAATACAAGTCCCGGAAATCCTGCTCCTGTACCTACATCAATCAAAGTTTTGTCCCTTAAAAAAGATTCATTGATTGCTTTTCCTTTTACTTCCTTATTATATAAACACATCGAATCAACAAAATGTTTGACTATAACATCATGTTCTTCTGTAATTGCAGTAAGATTCATAACTTTGTTTTTTTCTACCAGCATGATATAGAATTGATATAATTGCTCACATTGCAAATCACTAAGAGAAATTCCGATTTTATCGAGATTATCATTCAAATCTTTTTTAAATGTCTCTGTCATTTTTCATCCTCCATTTTTATATATTATAGTATTAAGATAGCTTTAATTAAACAGTCTAGCATACTCCATAATATTTATAATATCCTCCGTAATGTTTCACGTGAAACATTACGGAGGATATTATAGTATAATTTATATTACTTTTCACTTCTATGTTTATATGATTCAATATAAACAAGCAGAACGCTAATATCTGCAGGGCTAACGCCACTTATTCTACTGGCCATACCAACATTTTCAGGTTTTATCTTAGAAAGCTTTTGACGAGCTTCAAGTCTAAGATTAGATATATTATTATAATCAATATCAGACGGAATTTTTTTATGTTCAAGCTTTTTAAAAGCTTCTACCTGAATTAACTGTCTTTTTATATAACCTTCATATTTTATCTCGATGCCAACTTCTTCTCGGACTACATATGGCAAGTCAGGTCTATCCTTATCTATATCCTTAATATCTTCGTAACTAAGCTCCGGTCTTTTAATTAGCTCTGCCAATGAAACACCGGAATTAAGAGGATTTGAACCATGTTGAATTAAAAACTCGTTTACCTGAGGACTGTTTCCGATAAATGTGTTTTTAAGTCTTTCAACTTCCTTATTGATCATCTCGATCTTATTACAAGTAGCCTCATACTCCTCATCCGAAACAAGACCTATATCATGACCAATTTCTCTAAGTCGTATATCCGAATTATCCTGTCTAAGTAAAAGACGATACTCAGATCTACTTGTCATCATTCGATATGGTTCAAAATTTTCTTTGGTAACAAGATCGTCAATAAGAACACCTATATAAGCCTGGGACCTATCAAGAATTACAGGCTCTCTTCCCTGTAGCTTCATGGCAGCATTAATACCAGCCATCAACCCCTGAACTGCAGCTTCCTCATAACCTGATGAACCGTTAAACTGTCCAGCTGCGAATAGACCTTCTATATTTATAAATTCAAGATTTGACTTTAACTGTGTAGCATCAATACAATCATATTCAATCGCATAGGCATTTCTGACGATGTGAACATTCTCAAATCCTTCCATAGAATGATACATCTCATACTGAACATCTTCCGGCATAGAACTGGACATACCACTTAAATACATCTCGTTTGTATATAATCCCTCAGGCTCTATGAATATCTGATGACGATCCTTATCCGGAAATTTCATTACCTTATCTTCTATTGAAGGACAATATCTGGGTCCGACACCTTCGATAGAACCATTGAACATAGGTGAACGATCAATATTACTTCTGATAATATTATGAGTATTCTCATTTGTATAAACAAGCCAACAGTCAACCTGTTCCTTCTGAACTGATTCAAATTCAGTTGAAAAAGAAAAAGGTATAACGGGTACATCACCTTTCTGCACCTCAAACTTGGAAAAATCCAAAGATCGTTTGTCAACTCTGGCAGGAGTACCGGTTTTAAATCTGAACATACGTACGTTATTATTTATTAGAGAATCTGTTAAATGAGTAGCTGATCTAAGACCGTTGGGTCCCGTATATTCTATTAAATCTCCTGTTAAACACCTTGAATTTAAGTATACACCGGTACAAAGAACAACTGCTCTGGCATGATATATCGCTCCTGAAGTGGTTTTAACACCTGTTATTTTTTTTGAAACAGGATTTCCATCAACTGTATCGGTCAATATTTCGGATACTTCTGCCTGTCTAATGGTAAGATGAGGCTGATTTTCAAGAGTTCGTCTCATCTCTCTGGTATATGACTGTTTATCAGCCTGAGCTCTTAAACTATGGACGGCAGGTCCCTTTGATTTATTAAGCATCTTAGACTGGATAAAGGTCTTATCAATATTTTTTCCCATCTCCCCGCCAAGGGCATCCAACTCCCTAACAAGATGGCCTTTTGAACTGCCTCCTATATTGGGATTACAAGGCATAAGTGCAATACTATCCACACTGACAGTAAAGATAATAGTTTCAAGTCCCAAACGAGCGCAGGCAAGTGCAGCTTCACATCCGGCATGTCCGGCACCAACTATAGCAATATCATATGATTCTTCAACAAAAGACATTTTAAAACTCCTATTTATATTTACTTACCCATACAGAACTTAGAGAAAATTTCATTTATCAGATCTTCTGAAACTTCTTCACCTAGAATATAACCTAATTCTTCATAAGCATGCATCAGATCAATAGTAAAAAAGTCTTCAGGCATATCTAATTTAATGGAATTTATAACCTCGTGAAGTGCATTATTAGCATTAATAAGACAATTTTTATGTCTTAAATTTGTTATGACTACCTGATCATTAAAATTGATTTTACTGCTGAAAAACATTGAAGTAATCTCAGTTTCTAGTTTATCGATTCCATAATTATTTTTGGCACTGATAGGAATAACTGCTTTGTGAGTCAATGTTTCCAGCTCAGATTGAACTATCACCTGATTCAGATCACTTTTATTTAAAAGGACAATAGCATTTCTATCCTGAATTTTAGAAATGATCTTATAATCGGAATCTTCCAGAGGAATTGAAGAATCCACAACATATATAATAAGATCTGCATTATCAGCTGCACCCAAAGCTCTTTCCACACCGATTTTTTCTACAGTATCGTCAGTTTCTCTAATACCGGCAGTATCTACAATAGTTAAACTTACGCCTTTTAAATTAATATGTTCTTCCAGTGTATCTCTGGTTGTACCGGCAATATCAGTAACTATTGCCCTCTCACTTCCGACGAGTATATTTAATAAGGAAGATTTTCCTGCATTTGGCTTTCCTAATATTACAGTTCTTATACCTTCTTTTAATCTTTTACCGTCATCAGAAGAAGCTATAAGATATTCTACTTCACTTATGATATCGAGGACATGCTTCTCCAAAACTGATTTAAAACCGTCAATAGAAATATGTTCAGGATCATCAAGCGCAGCTTCAATAAATGCATCATCCTCTAAAATCATGGATCTGAATTTTTTTATTTTGTCGGAAACAGAGCCTCTCAACTGATTAATAGACGCTTTTAAAGCAAAATCATTTTCTGAATTAATAATATCACCAACTGCTTCAGCTTCAGAAAGATCAATACGTCCGTTGAGAAATGCCCTTTTAGTAAATTCACCAGGCTCAGCTAAACGTGCACCGTTATTTACGGCAACCTCCAAAATCTTCTGCATCATTAAAACGCCGCCGTGACAATCTATTTCCACAGTATTTTCGCCCGTAAAGGACTTAGGAGCAAGCATAGTCATAACTAGAACTTCATCCAGAGGTTCTCCGTTTGAAAAAACAAAACCGTATTTTATTCTATGTGTTTTTGAAATATCTACAGATTTTCCGCTTTTTGATTTGATAAACTTAGATGCTATATTAACAGCTTCTGAACCACTAATTCTTATAATACCTATACCTGATTCCGCTGCAGCTGTTGCTAGTGCACAAATTGTATCATTTATCATCATTATTCTCCATTTAGTCAAATACTATGGTAATTTATCAACAGTAAGTAATGTTATAAATTACATTACTTTACTTTTGGAAAGAGTTTATCCACATAACTAAAAACTCAACTAATTCTAATAGCAGCGCATATTATTTGCAAGTATTTCATATAGCTCATTACAATTCATATAAAAAAATAACCCTTGGTGTTTTTACACCAAGGGTTATCCACAAATTATCCTATTTTATGATTTAAATGTGGAAATCTTTACTCAGAGATAGCTGAATCATTGTTCATATGAGAATTACTCTGATAATCTTTTCTTGAAGAGTCTTTAGAAAAATTTCTTCTGTCTCTTTTCTTCATAAAGATAATTACATGTCTGAATGGTTCTTCCCCTTCTGACTTGGTTGTTACAAAACGGTCATTCTGAAGAGCACTATGAATGATCCTTCTCTCATATGGATTCATAGGTTCAAGAGCAACAGCCTTACGGGTCCTTCTAACCTTATAAGCAATATTTCTGGCGAGGTTTCTCAATGTAGCTTCTCTTCTTGAACGATAATCCTCTGTATCAAGCTTAATACGGATATAATCTTCTTTATGGTTCTTGTTTACTACAAGTGAAGTTAAATACTGAAGAGAATCAAGTGTCTGTCCTCTCTTGCCGATAAGAACTCCCATATCAGAACCAACAAGATTAATAAGCAGCTCATTAGATTCATGATCGAACTTTGAATTGGTAATAACATCCATATTCATACCATTTAAAACATTGGTAATGAACTGTTCTGCATTACTGATTGCTTCAGCTGCTTCTTCATCAGATATAGGCTTTACTTCATACTGTTTCTTGGATTCTTCTTTCTTGGATGAATCATCAGTTGAAGATGTAATTTCCTTATCAAACTGCTTGCGCACCTTCTTATCTTTATCATTTCTAGGGCGCTTCTCTTTCTTTTCACCTGATACTGAAACAGATTTTGAAGAAATATTCTTATCATCTGAACCTGCAGTAACATCCTTTTTATCAGATGTATTCTTGGTATTATCAGATTTTTTTGCTGAATTAACTGCAACAGAACCGGTATTCGCCTTTATTTTGTCGATATCATCCTCTAATTTCTTTATTTCATTATCTGAAGAAGACTCTTTTATTGATGCTTCAAGAATCCAAGGTTTAGCACCAATACCAAACAATCCGGCCTTTCCTTCTGCAAGAACACGATAATTCAGTCTGTCAGAGGTAATACCGAGCTGAATCAGGGCTTTTGTAATAGCTTCATCTTTTGTTTTTGCTGAAACTCTTATATTATCCATAATTTACCTCTTTATTTGTTCTTCTTTTCATTTTTTTCGTTGTAAAGACGAACCATATTCGCTTTAGAAGCAAGAGAACCAGGCTCAGCATTATTATTGTAATATTCTGTTGATTCCTTTGTTTTCACGCTCTGTTTAGCGATAACTTCCATACGATTGCTCTCTGAGACCTCAGCCTTTGCCTTTGCGGCTTTAATACGATTTTCAACAGACTTCTCATCTATAGGAGGTAAACCCTTCTTAGCACGCTTTGCATTAGCCTTTGCAAGAGACATTTCAATCATTTCCTTATCAGAAAACTTCTTGAAATAACTGTTAAGGAATATCTGCTGAAGAATCATAACAGCTGAAGATGCACACCAGTATAAACCGATACCTGACGCAAATGTAAAACAGAACCACACTGACATAAGAGGCATCATAAGATTCATGCTCTTCATCATCTGTGCTGACTGATCATTACCCTCTGCCATAGCCTGATTTGTACTGGACATAAGTTTAGTACTGAGATACTGGAACAATCCTGCAAGTATAGGAATGATCCAATACACATTAGGTATGAATCCCATAGAACTTGGTGCAGTTGAAAGATTTATACCCAGGAAATTATTGATCTTTTCAGCCTGTGATGCAGCCAAAACAATCTTATCATGAGCATCAGGAAAAGTTTCAGCTAAACTTGTCCACTGAGCCGGATTTAATTTATAAAGAAAATCAATAATCAGATTGGAAACCTGATCGGCAGAAAAAGCAGTATTCTCGCCAACACCAAGGTTATTAAGCTGCTTTAAAATAGATTCAAGCTTATTATTTGTACCAAATTCAACTAACTTCTGAGCTGCAGATGCACCGCCTATCGCGTTTAATACATTTTCATAAATTGTATAAACAGAAGGAACATATGCAGGAATATTCATAATGATACGATAAAGTGCAAAAATTACCGGCATCTGAAGTAAAAGAGGTAAACATCCGCTGGTCATGGATGTTCCGTACTTCTCATAAAGAGCTTTCATCTCTTCCTGCTGTGCCATCATAGATGCATTATCAGTCTTATTCTTATACTTTTCCTGAATAGCCTTCATCTCAGGCTGCATAAGCTGCATCATACGTGATGACTTCTGCTGACGAAAACTTGTAGGAAAAAGTATGATTCTCATCACGATGGTAAAAATGATGATGGCAAGACCGATATTTCCGATTCCAACATACTCAAGTGAATTATAAATCGTATTCATAATCTCACCGAGAACACTAACTATCAAATTCCATACTGGACCAAGAATCGGAAGGGTCGAAGTATTTTTTGTCAATAAGATTAAATTAAAAATGTCCAAGGATTACCTCCGGTTAAGGAACAGGATCATAACCGCCTTTTGACCATGGATTGCACCTCAGGATGCGCCAGGTGGCCAACAATGTACCTTTAATACAACCATACTTTTTAATTGCCTCAATGGCGTATTGAGAACACGTAGGAGTATACTTACAGTGAGCACCAATATAAGGTGAGATACCTTTTTGATAACATCTTATAAAAAAAATCATCAGTTTTGATATCATGACCAACCTTTCATATATAAACTAAATCTAAATTATTCTATATAAATAGGAAATAAAAATAAAATATTGTCTCACTTCAATTCAAAAAATACGATTAATATCGTTTAAATCAAGATATGATGCCTGTCTAAAAGATTGTTATACTGCAAATCAAGTTGCTTATAATCGCAAAAATTTGCTTTAAAACGAATAACTACGATGATGTCTATACCCTTTTTAACTTTAATGTCATTTAATCTGAAGATTTCTCTCAGCTTACGTGCAAAAGTATGTCTTACTACAGAATTACCCACCTTCTTTGAACAGGATATACCGATCCTGTTATACTGAAGACCGTTTTCCATAACATACATAACAAGTGCACCGGTAGCATGAGACTTACCGTTTTTGTAGGCAATCTGAAAATCCTTATTCTTTTTTATAGAAGGAAAACGTTTCATTTTTCAAACCCCACATTCATAACTTATTACATGAAAAAAGACCGCTAAATAAAAGCGGTCTCAATCATAATTCAATAACTATTATACTGTTAATGCTGCTCTACCTTTTGCTCTTCTGGCAGCCAGTACCTTTCTTCCGCCTGCTGTAGCCATTCTTGCTCTAAATCCATGAACCTTGGCTCTCTGTCTTGTCTTAGGCTGGAATGTCATCTTTCCCTTATGCATACTGACACCTCCTTTTCTGATAATCTTTCAGGACTCCATTGATTTTTAGTTTTCAATGTTGGACTCCTTAATAGCCCTTAGTCCTGAAGCATCTCCAGATCTAGGGTAAACATCGTTTGTATATTATAAAGAAAGACTTATTTTTCGTCAATGAATTTTTTAGTAAGTTTATCAACAAAATTATACACATTTCAACAGTATAAGAATTATTCCACAATCTGTGTATAAGTTTGTGGATAAGTGGATATAATGTTTACAAAAATTCCATATATTCCGTGCCTCTGTGTATATATTGTGTGGAAAACATGATGTGTATATTACTTATCCACACTGTGGATTGATATTTTATCCACACTCTGTTATAATTTATTTTGTGATTTTATCTATTAAGGAGAACCTCACATGAGTAATTTTGAAACCATCCGTAATAATTGGGATGATATTTTACAAAATATGAAGGATGAACATGATATTTTACAGGTATCCTTTGATACATGGCTTAAACCATTAAAGATATTTGATTTCATTAATGGAGAGCTGTTAATTATTGTTCCTGAAGAAGGATTTATAAAGTATTTAGATAAGAAGTATTCCTTATTTTTGAAAGTTGCCATTGAAGAAAAGACCAATATACCTGTAGAAGTTCATTTCTTTATAGAAAGCGATGCACGCGAATACGTTAAAAAATTACAGGGAGCCATTAACGATAAGAAAGATCCCAGTATTATATTAGAAGAAACTCTGAAAGAGGCTAACCTTAATGGAGAATATACCTTCGATACTTTCGTTGTAGGCTCCAGCAACAATCTGGCTCATGCTGCATCACTTGCAGTAGCTGAATCACCCGGAGAAATGTATAACCCGTTATATATCTACGGAGGAGCCGGACTGGGAAAAACCCATCTGATGCATTCCATTGCTCACTTTATATTAAAGAACAATCCAAAAGCCAAGATACGTTATGTAACTTCAGAAACATTCATGAATGATTTTGTAGAGTCGATCAGAAACAAGAATGATATGACTCCTGATGATTTCAGAAACAAATACAGAGAATTGGATGTTCTACTGATAGATGATATTCAGTTTATTGTAGGTAAAACAGGAACACAGGAAGAGTTTTTCCATACTTTTAACACACTTTATGAAAACAAAAGGCAGATAGTTATCGCATCAGATAAACCTCCAAAGGATATAGATAATCTGGAAGACAGATTACGATCACGATTTGAAGTAGGCCTGATAGTTGATATTCAGATGCCTGATTTCGAAACACGTATGGCTATTCTTCGAAAAAAAGAAGAACTCATGCATGTTAACATCGATAATGAAATTATAAAGTACATTGCTACGAACATTAAATCCAACATTAGAGAGCTTGAAGGAGCTTTGACTAAGATCGTAGCTATGTCCAGATTAAAGAAACAGACTATAGAATTATCCCTTGCAGAAGAACTTCTAAAGGATCACATTACTCCTGAAGGACCAAAGGAGATAACTCCTGAGCTTATCATATCTACTGTAGCTGAACATTTTGGAATAACAAATCTAGAAATAGCTTCACAGAAGAAAAATAAGGAAATAGTCTTCCCAAGACAGATAGCTATGTACCTCTGCAGAAATATGACAGATGCACCTTTAAAGAATATAGGTGAATATCTGGGAGGCAGAGATCATACCACTATAATGCACGGAATAGATAAGATATCCACAGAATTACGCACAAATGAACAATTGAAATCCACAATTGAGACATTGCGAAAAAAGATATCTCCATAGGAATTTATTTATAAACATTTTATAAAATAGATTTCAACATAGTTATAAAAGCGTAAAACCCCACTGATAGAGCCGTAGAAATGACTTTTTCACATTTCCACATCCCCTATTAGTATTACTAAGAATTATAATAATTAATTAATATAAGAGAGGCCTATATATGAAATTACAGTTCAAAAAGAATGATCTCACCAATGCGATCAATATCGTTTCAAAAGCTGTACCATCAAAAACAACAATGTCAATATTAGAGTGCATTTTGTTAGATGCTTCCAACGGAAAAATTCAGCTCATTGGTAATGACACAGAATTTGGAATTGAAACTGTTTGTGAGGGCACAATAGTAGAAGCAGGAAAAGTTGCTCTTGAAGCAAAGATCTTCTCAGAAATTATAAGAAGATTACCTGAATCTGAGGATATGCAGGTAACAATAGAGACAGATGCCAGAAACAATACGATCATTACCTGTGAAAATTCAGTTTTTAAGATTGCAGGACGTGATGGAAATGAATTTACAGCTTTACCTAAAATAGATAAGACTCAGTCTGTTTCGCTTTCACAGTATACTTTGAAGCAGATTATTTCTCAGACCATCTTTTCTATCGCAATGAATGATAATAATAAAAAGATGACCGGAGAATTATTTGAGATCAAGGATGACAATCTTACAGTAACTTCTCTGGATGGTCACAGAATATCTATAAGACAGGTAAAACTTAATCAGTCCTATGAATCCGCAAAGGCTATAGTTCCGGGAAAAGCATTAAACGAACTTATAAAAGTTTTAAGCGGTGGTATGTATGATGAGGTTGTTGTATATTTCTCAAGAAATCATATAATGTTTGAGTTTAATAACACTTTGGTGGTTACAAGACTTATCGATGGAGATTATTTCCATGTAGCTCAGATGTTATCGGAAGATTATGAGACGAAGATCGTTGTAAACAGAAAGAATCTTCTTGATTGTCTTGACAGATCTACAATTTTTGTAAGAGATAATGACAAGCAGCCTTTGGTACTCAAGATTGAAGAGAATGTAATGGGCTTAAAGATCAATACAGATTTAGGAACTATGGATGCGGAAGTAGCTATCAAGAAGATAGGAAACGATCTTATGATAGGATTCAATCCGAAGTTCCTGGTTGATGCCCTCAGAAATATAGAAGATGAGGAAGTATGCATCTATATGTCCATACCACGTTCTCCATGCTTCATAAGAGATGACGAGAAGACATATAATTATATGATTCTGCCGGTAAATTTTAATTCGGATGCAGTGTAATTATTAAATGATAATAGAATCATTAGAACTGAAAAATTTCAGAAATTATCAATCATTAAAAGTAAAATTAAGTCCAGGCACAAACATTTTTTTCGGAGACAACGCTCAGGGAAAAACAAATGTGCTTGAATCCATATTTTTGGCATCTACATCAAAATCATATCGTATTGCCAGAGACAAAGATCTGATTCAATTCGGTAATGATGAAGCTCATATCAAAATGGAGGTAAGGAAACGTAATGTTCCTTACCGCATAGATATGCACCTTAAGAAAAATAAATCCAAGGGAATAGCTATTGATGAGATGCCTATTCATAAGGCTTCGGAATTGTTTGGAATTGCTAACATAGTAAGTTTCAGTCCGGAAGATTTAGGATTGATAAAAGAAGGTCCTGCTATAAGACGCAGATTTATGGATCTGGAATTATGTCAGCTAGATAAAGTTTATTTATATAATCTGGCGAGATATAATAAAACGCTAAATCAGAGAAATAAGCTTTTAAAAGATATCAAATTCAAACCTTCCCTTATTGATACTTTATCTGTATGGGATGAAGAACTTGTAAAATACGGATCAAAGGTCATTGAGATCAGGAAAGAATTCATTGAAGAACTTAAGGAAATAATCATAGATATTCATCATCACCTTACAGGTGGAGTTGAAAAACTAAAAATTACCTATGATGCCAATGTTTCCATTGAGAATTTTCAAGATGAACTTTTACGAGTACGGGAATCGGAATTGAAGCAGCAGGTCACTCTGGCAGGACCTCACAGGGATGATCTTCTTTTTATGATCGATGATAAGGATATAAGAAAATTCGGTTCTCAAGGTCAGCAGCGAACAGCTGCGTTGGCATTAAAATTAAGTGAAATAGAGCTGGTTAGAAAAAAGATAGACGATGATCCTATACTTTTGCTGGATGATGTTTTATCAGAGCTTGATTCCAAAAGACAGAATTATCTTTTAAATTTATTAAGTGATACACAGAATATTATTACCTGCACGGGACTTGACGATTTTGTAAACAATCGTTTTCATATTGATGAACTGTTTCATGTAGTAAATGGTACAATTACGAAGCTGAATGATAAAAGCGAAATTCTTGTATAGGATTTTATGAGGAAAAATAAATGGCAATAGAAAGAAATGAAAATGAAGATTTGTTAAGAGAAGAAGAGCTTATGAAAGGCTCTTCAGATTATGATGCAAATCAAATTCAGATTCTTGAGGGACTTGAGGCTGTAAGAAAAAGACCGGGTATGTATATTGGTTCTACATCCATCAGAGGACTTCATCATTTGGTTTACGAAATTGTGGATAACTCAGTTGATGAAGCTCTCGCAGGATTTTGCAGCAGCATACTGGTAACCATAAACAAAGACAATTCGATTACTGTAAGCGATGACGGAAGAGGAATTCCTGTAGATATTCAGAAAAAGGCCGGTAAACCTGCTCTTGAAGTAGTATTTACAGTATTGCATGCAGGTGGAAAATTCGGAGGTTCAGGATATAAGGTATCCGGAGGACTTCACGGAGTAGGTGCTTCTGTTGTTAATGCTCTTTCAGAACACCTGGAAGTATCTGTTTTCAAAAACGGTAAGATCTATAACATGAAGTTTGAAAGAGGAAAAGTAATTCAGGATATGACCATAATAGGTGATTGTGATCCTGAAAAGCATGGAACAGAAGTACACTTCCTTCCGGATCCTCAGATCTTCGAAGAAACAGTTTATAGTTTTGAGACATTAAAAATAAGATTACGTGAAACTGCATTTTTAACAAAGGCTCTTAAAATCACATTAAGAGATCTGAGAGATGAGCAGAAGCATGAAAGTACTTTTCACTACGAGGGTGGAATAAAGGAGTTCGTATCTTACCTTAACAAGGGTAAAGATCCTCTTTATTCTGATGTCATTTACTGTGAAGGAGAAAGAGAAGGTGTATTCGTTGAGGTTGCCATGCAGCATAACGACTCATATTCCGAAAATACCTATACCTTCGTAAATAATATCAATACTCCTGACGGTGGTTCGCATTTAACCGGTTTCAAAAATGCACTTACCAAAACACTGAATGATTATGCAAGAGAGAATAAACTTCTGAAAGAATCTGAGCCGAATTTAAGCGGTGATGACATACGAGAAGGTTTAACAACTGTTATTTCTGTAAAGATCGGAGATCCTCAGTTTGAGGGTCAGACAAAGCAAAAACTTGGAAATTCTGAGGCACAGGTTGCAGTTCAGGGTATTGTCAGCGAGCAGCTGACTTATTTCCTTGAGCAGAATCCGAGTGTGGCAAAGGCTATATGTGAAAAATCGGTATTGGCTCAGCGTGCAAGGGCAGCAGCAAGACGTGCAAGAGATCTGACCAGAAGAAAGTCAGCATTGGACGGAGTAGGACTTCCTGGAAAACTTGTGGATTGTAATTCCAAGGATCCTAATGAGTGTGAGATCTTTATCGTAGAGGGTGATTCAGCTCTTGGACCTGCCAAGGATGGAAGAAATGTTAATACACAGGCTGTTCTTCCACTGAGAGGAAAGGTCTTAAATGTTCAGAAGGCAAGACTTGATAAGATCTATGCCAATGAAGAAATAAAGGGAATGATCACAGCCTTCGGAACAGGCATAAAAGAAGATTTTGATATTACGAAGCTTAGATATAACAAAATTATAATAATGACTGATGCGGATGTAGATGGTGCACACATTGCAACATTGATGCTGACATTTATATATAATTTCATGCCTGAACTGATCAAGCAGGGACATGTTTATCTTGCCCAGCCGCCACTTTTCAATATCACCAAGAATAAAAAGCATTATTACTGCTATTCGGATGAGGAGTATCAGAATGTTCTGAAGCAGATAGGTGCTGAAGGAGCAGATGTATCAAGATTCAAGGGACTTGGTGAGATGGATACCGAAGAACTGGCTGAGACAACTATGGATCCTGAAACCAGAACACTTCTTCGTGTGAACATGGTGGATGATGATAAGGCAGATCTTGATGTGACATTTACAACACTCATGGGTGATCAGGTAGAACCCAGAAGAGAGTTTATCGAAGAAAATGCCAAGTATGTAACAAATCTTGATGTCTAAAGATTGTTCAAAGCTAAATTGAATCAGTTATAAACGTTTTAACGAAGTTATTTGGAGGAAAAAATTTTGGAGCCAAATGTTTTTGATAAGGTCCAGGATGTAGATCTCAAAAAGACTATGGAAAACTCTTATATTGATTATGCAATGAGTGTAATCGTATCCAGAGCTATCCCGGATATTAGAGATGGACTGAAGCCTGTACAGAGAAGAGTTCTTTATTCTCTACAGACTTTGGGAGTAACACCGGATAAGAAAACAAAAAAATGTGCAACAATAGTAGGTGAATGTATGGGTAAATTTCACCCTCATGGTGATTCATCTATTTACGGAGCACTTGTATATATGGGTCAGCCCTGGTCTATGCGCCATGTTTTGGTAGATAAACAGGGAAACTTTGGTTCTGATGATGGAGATTCTCCGGCTGCCATGCGATATACAGAGGCAAAGATGTCAAAGCTCGCCGGAGAAATGCTGGCAGGAATCAATAAAGATACAGTTGATTTTATGCCTAACTTTTCAAATGAGTATGATGAACCGGAGGTTCTTCCTGCAAAATTCCCGAATCTTATTGTAAATGGTGCAACAGGAATAGCTGTAGGAATGGCTACCAATATTCCTCCACATAATCTGAGAGAAGTAATAAAAGCAGTAGATCTTATTATCGAAAATAAGATCAATGATAAAGAGACTACCATCGAGGATGTAATGCAGGTGATACCTGGTCCGGATTTTCCTACCGGAGGTATCATTCTTGGCAGAAAGGGCATAGAAGAGGCATATCGTACAGGAAGAGGTAAGATAAAACTCAGAGCTGTATGTGAAATTGAAGCTATGCAGAACGGAAAACATCGAATAGTAGTTAAGGAATTACCATACGTTGTTTATCGTTCAAGAGTTATCGAGAATATAGCGGAACTAGTAAAAGACAAGAAAATTGACGGTATAACATATATCAATGACGCATCCGGAAAGGGATCAACTTCAAAGATCAATATAGAGCTTAGAAGAGATGCAAATCCGAACGTAGTATTGAATCAGTTATATAAGCATACACAGTTACAGACCACATTTGGTGTAATTATGTTATGTATTGTTAATGGTGAGCCGAAAACATTAAATCTGATGGAGATATTGGATGAATATCTTAAGCATCAGGTCAATGTTTTCAATCGTAGAACCAGATATGATCTTAATAAGGCTGAAGAAAGAGCTCATATATTAGAGGCACTTCTTAAGGCGGTTGATCATATTGATGAGATCGTCCATACGATAAGGGCAGCAGCCAATACTGAAGAAGCAAAGGCAAACCTGTCTGTAAAATTCGGATTTGATGAAGTACAGGCTCAGGCTATTGTTGATATGCGATTAAGAGCATTGACAGGACTTGAAAGAGGAAAACTTAAGGATGAATATGATGATCTTAAAAGGAAGATCGCATATTACAATGAATTATTGAACAATCCTAAGAAAATGCTTGGTGTAATCAAGGATGAAATAGATGTTATTGCCGAAAAATACGGTAATGACAGAGTGACTAAATTCGGATTTGACGATTCAATTGATGATGAAGATCTCATTCCTGACGATGATACTGTGATCGCTGCAACAAGACTCGGCTACATAAAGCGTATGTCACCTGAAAACTTTAAGCAGCAGAATCGCGGTGGTAAAGGGATCAAGGGAATGCAGACCATAAATGATGACATAATTGAAGACTTGTTTATGACAACTAACAAGCATTATATTATGTTCTTCACAAATATGGGTCGCTGCTTCAGAATCAAGGCATATAAGATCCCTGAAGCATCACGTACTTCAAGAGGAACCGCAATGGTGAATCTGTTGCAGCTTGCTCCCGATGAGTATGTAACTGCATCATTTGCAATCAGTGACGATTATGCTGATTCAGATCAGTATTTACTTCTTGCAACCAAAAACGGTACAGTAAAGAAAACTCCTATATCACAGTATTCCAATATCAGAAAATCCGGTTTGATCGCCATATCTCTGAGAGATGATGACCGACTGATAGAGGCGAAGCTGATAGACAAGGATGAAGACATCATGATCGGTACCAGAAACGGTATGGCGATACGTTTCAATGAGAGTGATGTACGTATAACAGGAAGAAGTTCTTTTGGTGTACGCGGAATAAGTCTGTCTGATGATGACGTTGTAGTCGGAATGCAGAAGATAAGTCAGGGTGATTTTGTGCTTGTAGTATCCGAAAAGGGTATGGGTAAACTTACAAGTGTTTCAGAATTCAAGCTCCAAAAACGAGGTGGAAAAGGTCTAAGATGTTATAAAATAACTGAAAAGACCGGAAATCTCGTTGGATTTAAGCTTACAGATAAATCAAGAGAGATAATGCTCATTACAAATGAGGGTGTAATTATCAGAATGTCTCTAAAGGATGCGAAGGATATCGGAAGAAATACATCAGGAGTGAAATTCATGAACATAGAGTCTGATTCCAATGTTGTGATCGCATCTATCGCAAAGGTTAGGGAGTCAACAACAGAAGCAGATATGCAAAGAGAAATGGAAGAATCTGATGTTGATGATCCTACTGAAGAAGATAATATCTAAAATAAACAGATAATCTATTAATAAAATGGCGAGGTACATACTATAAGTGTGTATCTCGTTATTTTTAATCAAAATAAATAAGTATTTGATAATAATAGCTACAAAGAACTATTGACATAAATAGAAAAGATTGTTAATATACTAAGGCACCTCAAAAACAGGTGTAAAACGAATCCCAGACAAAAACCTTGGTAGGGAACGTTGAAAATGTCATTTATATGACTATAAGGAGTAGTACTCAAGAGGCCGAAGAGGCGCCCCTGCTAAGGGTGTAGGTCGGATAAAACCGGCGCGAGGGTTCAAATCCCTCCTGCTCCGTTTTAACTTTTAAAAAAAGTTAAAAATGTGTTTGACAAATAAAAAGCGGTTTGCTAGTATAAGCGAGTTGCGAAAAAATGCAGCA
>ALYD01000042.1 GCA_000513555.1 Lachnospiraceae bacterium JC7 | reverse complement strand
GGAAGACAGCAGAAGATTCTTCCGCGAACTGGTGATCAAGAATAAGGGTGATTTCTGGAAGGCTATTACAGACTGGACCGTTAAGGTGGCAGGCTACCTTAAGGAGGGAAATATACAGCAAAGGATAAATATTCTTGTAAATACCGGAATCATGAAGAGAGCGGTGGACTGGTCTGAAGATGGAAACTGTAAGAAGCAGGAGAGGGAAAAAGAACAGCTGGACTGGCTGATGGAAAAACTTGATCTGAGTCTTCTGGACTATAGAGGAAGCAGAGAAAGGTTTGAGGCTATCGTAAAATCGGCACATATGATTTCCGGACTTGCGATACTGAATCTTATAGTCTATCAGAACCAGAATACCGAAAAGATACTTGAAGAGTTCAATCTCAAGATGGATATACTGAGATCAGGAGCTGACCCGAGAAAATAAAAATAGTAATAAATAATAATGAATATGTTATAGAAGATATGTCGACATTTCTTCTGTATAAAAGGTTCATGAAATTATAGAAACAAAATGTTTCTGTAAATATATATATCAGTTCATGTGTGCAAAGAATGAGCTGCCACATAAAAAACAGGAGGATATATGAAGAAAGCGGTTACTATAATTATAGTTGTTGCGTTAATTGGAGTTTTAGGTTTTGCTGTCGCTGCAAGACTGATGAAACCTAAAGAAGAGATGCAGGTCAAGGAGCTTCCGGCAGTTACGGTGACAACTCTTTCTACAGGTACCATTGAACGTGAAACATCACTGATGGGAAAGATCCAGCCATCTGATACATATCATGTGATGCCGAAGACTTCCGGAGAGATAATCGAAATATATGTTCAGAACGGAGATCAGGTAAAGCAGGGAGATCCCATCGCGAAGATAGATAATCAGAAGGCCATAGATTCGGCAAAGGCTTCTTATGATTCAGCCAACGCTTCGCTTCAGGCAGCCCAGGATCAGGCAAATACGGCGGCAGATGCTCTTAATCGTATGACTCCGCTTTTTCAGGCAGGAGATGTATCACCGCAGACATATACTTCAACGGTAAATTCTGCAAATGCGGCTCAGTCACAGGCTGCGGCTGCAAGAGCTCAGCTGAATTCAGCAAAGCTTCAGTACGATACTCAGATTGAGTACTCAACTGTAACAGCACCTGCAGACGGAACTATTCAGAATCAGAATATGACGCTGAACGGAACTGTATCACAGTCATCTGAGCTTTGTGTTATCACAGGATCAGGACAAAGGAAGGTCAAATTCAGTGTTACTGAGGATGTACTTAACAATCTGTCTCTTGGACAGAAGGTAACTGTTGAAAAAAACAGTTCTGTTTATGAAGGAACTATCTCTGATTTATCAAGACTGGTTGATTCTTCCACAGGACTTTTCTCTGTAGAGGCTGAGCTTGTCCGTGCAGATGCCCTTGCAGACGGTGTTGCTGCCAAGGTTCAGCTGGTATCCGCGACTGCTTATGATGCACTTATCATTCCGGCGGACTATGTATACTATTCCAGCGGAAACCCTTACGTTTATGTATATGAAAACGGTACAGCGAAGAGAACCTTCATCACCTTGGGAATCACCGGTGATTCGGAATATCAGGTCCTTGAGGGAATCACAGAATCTGACAAGATAGTATCAAGCTGGACTGAGGACATCTATGACGGAGCCAGTGTCCGTATCATAGATGAAAACGGAAATATAGCAGCTAACTGATATTAGGAAGGAGCGGCAAAATGCATAAAATAACCGAATTCGTAATCAGAAGACCGGTTACCACTTTCCTTGCGGTTATCAGTCTCATATTCTTCGGAATCATGTCTCTTCTAAATCAGAAGATGGAACTTATGTCCAATATCGATGTTCCCATGATTATCATAACCACGACCTATAACGGAGCATCCCCTGAGGATGTGGATGAGATCATTTCCACACCTATAGAAGAAGGAGTTTCTGTTCTTTCCGACGTTAAAAAGGTTACGTCTAAGTCCTCTGAAAACTATGGATTTACCATGGTCCAGTATGAGTATGGCACAGATATGGATAAGGCCTATGATGAGCTTAAAAAGAAGATTGATGCGGTAAAGACAAAATTTCCGGACGGTGTCAATGATCCTAATGTCCTTACCATGAATGTAAGTGAACAGCCTTCCCTTAGTTTGTCCATAGAGAATTCGGCTCAGGATAATATGTACAACTATGTTGAGAACGATATTTCTCCTGAGTTTGAAAGCCTTGGAACTGTTGCCAGTGTATCACTTTCCGGCGGTCAGAAGCAGTATGTAAGCATTGAACTTATACCTGAAAAGCTTAAGCAGTATGGAATAAGTATGTCTACTGTAGCGTCAACGGTTGCGGCAGCGGATTTTGCACAACCTGCAGGTACCACCAACGTAGGAAAACAACAGCTGTCCGTCAGTACCGGAAATGATTATGATGATGTTAATTCTTTGGGCAATATCCCCATAACCACGGGTAATGGAAACACCGTTTATTTAAGTGATATCGCGAGGATAAACTTAAGCCTCAAGGATAAGGAAGCCATAGGAAGGTACAACGGTCAGGATATCATCATGCTGGATCTCACGAAGAAACAGAGTGAGTCAGCAGTTAATATGTCAAATCAGGCTAAAAAGCTCATAGCCGAGCTTGAAGCAAGAGATGAAAATCTTAAGATACGAATAATAGATGATGATGCAGACAGTATTATGAGCTCTCTTACAGCTGTGTTTGAGACTATGATCATGGCGATCATCATTTCCATGATCATTATCATTCTGTTCTTTGGCGATATGAAGGCATCCCTTATAGTAGGAACTTCTATTCCTATATCCATACTTACAGCTCTTGTGGCCATGTGGGCTATGGGATACTCTCTTAACATGGTGACCATGTCATCTCTGGTTCTTGGTGTAGGTATGATGGTTGATAACTCCATAGTCGTACTTGAAGCCTGCTTCAGATCCATGGAGAAATATTCAACCGCGGGATTAAAAACAAGACAGACAGCGGCACTTGACTCTGTAAAGACCGTTGGTGAGTCGGTTCTCGGTTCAACCATAACCACCTGTGTAGTTTTTCTGCCCCTTGGATTCATGAAGGGACTTATGGGACAGTTCTTTGCACCACTTGGATTCACCATTGTTTTCTGTATGCTGTCATCGCTTATTTCGGCGATATCCATAGTTCCTTTGTGCTTTATTATGTATAAGCCGTCGGAGAATAATCATGCTCCCGCCCATTCCGTCATCCAGAGAATGCAGGTAGTGTATAGAGGCATCATAGATAAATTTCTTAATCATAGAGCCCTTGTTCTTATGGTTTCTATAGGATTGTTTATTGCATCTCTCTTTTTCCTGAAATATATCAAGGTAGAGATGATGCCGGCATCTGATGACGGTAAACTGACTATCACTGTTGAAACAAGATCCGGTCTCAGGATAGAAGAGATAGATAATATACTTCTGAAAATTGAGGATGTGGTTTCGAAGGATCCTGATACAAAGAGTTACAGAGTATCTTCCGGTGGTTCAAGTATACAGTCCATGTATTATGGAAGCAGTTCTACCGTTACTGTTGAGCTCATTAAAAACAGGAGCATGAAGACGAAGGATAAGGCAACATACTATCGAAAGCTTTTTGACGGGACAGCAGATGCGGTCGTTTCTGTAAAAGCCAACAATTCCATGTCCAGTATGTCCACTGCCAAAGATACTTATGAAGCAATTTTACAGTCATCGAACTACAATAATCTGAAGGCAGCATCAAAAGAGATAGTGGAAGAGCTTCAGAAAAGAGATGATATTACTGCGGTACATTCTTCACTTGAGAATGCTGCACCTCTCATCAAGATTCATGTGGATCCCATAAAGGCTGCGGCAGAAGGACTTACACCTTCAGGAGTCGGAACCCAGCTTTATAATATGATATCAGGTAAGAAGGCCATGACGATGCAGATAGATGGCCAGAACACTGATGTCACAGTGGAGTATCCTAAGGATGAGTATGATGATGTTGAAAAGATAAAGGATATTTTCCTGACAACACCTTCGGGCTCCCAGGTACAGCTTAAGGATATAAGTGATGTGGTATTTGAGGATTCACCTGCATCTATTTCCAGAGTGGATAAGAAGTATAATGTAACCATTACGGCTGACTATACGACCAGTGCGGATCAGATGTCCAGAATGCGCATCAATCAGGAAGTCATTTCAAAGCATCTTGGAAACGGCGTTACAATGGGTGTGAATTCCTCGGATCAGTCACAGAGTGAAGAGTTTTCATCCTTTGGAGGCGCTCTTGTCATAGCGGTATTCCTTATATGGGTAGTTATGGCGGCACAGTTTGAGTCCATGAGATTCTCTTTCATGGTCATGACAACCCTTCCGCTTGCTTTGATAGGATCCTTTGGGCTTTTGTGGCTTACCGATTCATCTATATCCATGGTTTCGCTTCTTGGATTCATGATGCTTATCGGTACGGTTGTTAATAACGGTATCCTTTATGTAGATACCGTTAACCAGTACAGAATGGCTATGCCGAAGAGACGTGCCCTTGTTGAAGCCGGTGCCACAAGACTTAGACCTATACTTATGACGACCCTCACCACCGTACTGTCTATGATACCTATGGCTATAGGTATAGGAGATAACGGTGAGATGATGAAGGGACTTGCCATAGTAGACGTAGGCGGTCTTACTGCATCTACAATTCTTGCACTTCTTGTGCTTCCGGTTTACTACACTGTCATGGACAAAAATAAAAAGGTGGTAGACAAGGATGTTCCGAACCCCGGATATATGGAAGGCAAGAAACCTTCTGAGTATTATCAGAAGAAGGCTGCTGAAGAATGGGAAAGATACGGGGCAGCTGATGATGATCCTACTCCTGATGATGAACCTGCCGGTAATTCCGGAGATTTTTCAGATGGATTCCCGGATTAATGAGTTATAATGATCTGAGCGGTCGGGATTGAATTCTGAAGACTGTGATTTAAATCCCGGAAGGCTTTGGCTTTCCGGGATATTTTGTAAATTTGATTTGATTGTGACTGATTAAACAGTCCATAATTATGAGGTGTTTGGCAGATGAGATTAAACGGAAAAAGATTACTGGCCGTAATGCTGAGTCTGGTGATGATGTATCAGGGAACGGCATTGGCATCGGCGAAGGCAACGGTGGACATGGCTCCAAGACAGACCTCCTATGAAAGGGAGAGATCTGCGGAGCAGTGGGCAACTCTCAGAGATGATGTTCTTACCTGGGATGAGATAAGGGATCTTGTTCACGAATACAATCCTACGGTTTCGGCACTGTGGATAAATTATAGAGACAACAATGATACGGGAACCTATGATCTCGATTATGATGCGGTCATCAGCAACATAGAGAGTGTCTATGACAATGCTGTAGGTATAAGTGATGTGGGTGATGCCTCTGCAGAACTTGCGAGAAAGCAGTCTCTGGCCAGCATCGACACAACAATACAGAATTCTGACAGACAGGTCGTGACCCTTGGACATGAAAAGACCGAGGTGACGACCGCAGAAGCCATAAAGCAGCAGATCATAAATATTTATACTTCGGAGCTTACAGCGAAATTAAATCAGCTTGCCATAGAGCAGGATACGAGACTCCTTGAGCAGGCACAGAGAAAACTTATGGTGGGCTCCGGTACGGAACTCGATGTTCTGACTGCGGAAAAGACACTGAAGGACGCTGAGGTCTCTCTTCAGTCCTCCCTTGCGGATCACATCAAAGCCAAGCAGACAGTGCTTGTGAATCTGGGGTGGAGATATGACGCAGAGCCTGTTATATGTGAGGTTCCGGAGGTTACTGATGAAATGATAAATCAGATAAATCTTCAGGAAGACATACAGAAGGCCATAGGAAACAGTTATGTTCTTAAAATTGATGAAAGAAAGCTGGTTCTTGCGGAGTCTGAGGGAACTGCCAGCAGTACATCCATCAGTCTGAATTCTGATAAGAATCAGGTCCAGTCGGATATTACTGCGAAGTACAATGCTCTTTTAGAGGCGCAGAACAACTATGCGAAACAACAGCTTAATGAACAGAATCTTCTCAGGACACTGGACAAGACCAACAGAAGCTATGCTCTTGGTTCAGCAAGCTTAAGAGAACTTGAGACTGCCGGTTACAACTATAATTCTGCTGTCATCAACACCCAGCTTATGAAATATAACATGCAGGGAGCATATTTTACCTATATTTCATATAGAGACGGTCTTGCAGGCAGCGGTTCAGGTTCAAGATAATGTATATGGGTGGTGAAATGGTAAAAAGAAAAAAATTAGCTGCTCTGGCTGCGGCAGCTGTTCTTTGCTCGGGGCTTGGAACTGCGGCCATGGCAGCCCAGGAAAAGAAGCCAGGAACCAGAGTCGTCATAAATATAAACGATCCCAATGCTCCCGGCAGAAATCTTACAGGCGTTGATTCAACGGGAAGACCTGACGGGATGGATGATACAACATGGGCGAGACTTCAGGATGATGTCATCGATTATGACGAGATAAACAATCTTGTGGAATACAGGAGCGTGATAGCCAGACAGCAGATGGCGGCCATAGACAACTATGCGGTCAACATGAACGATATCATTGATTCCATTAGTTCCTCGATTGAAGATATGAACAATGAAATCTCTGATCTTAAGGAAAAGCGCAGAGATACAACTGATGAAAACGAAAAGGCTGCGTATACGGCGCTCATCGATCTGTACAGCAGTATGATAAGCGCAAGCGGAACGGATAATTACGGAATCGTTTTAACGGATGATGATGGTAATGTGACGGGAAAGACGACCTTCAGTGTTCAGAAGGCCGGCGCCGAGGGGAACCTTACGAAGCTTGCAAGCAGTGTAAAAAGAGGGCTTCATGGCACCAAGGTTTCAGTGACCACCGGTATGAATTCTGCATTTCTCGGATATCAGTCCCTCAGGGAGCTTGAGAAAATGTATGAGAAGCAGGTAGACATGTATCAGGCGATGTATGATGCAGCTGTAAGACAGCTGGCTGTTGGAGCTGCAACAGAGCTTGATGTCAGAACAGCGGAAGTGGATCTTCAGGGAGCGAAGATCAGGCTAAGCAACAATCGGGAATCCCTTCGTTCCATAAAGGAGAATATGGCCATTATCCTCGGCTGGGGCATCGACAGTGCTGCCAATGTCTCCATTGGAGAGATTCCGGTATATGATCCCACATATATGGCGGCCAGAAATCTTTATCAGGATATAGAAGAAGCAAGACTGTATAATGTGGAGTACGGCTCAGCCCAGGCCACTGCAAAACCGGATATTACTGGTTATTCAGAAGTGGATATCAAGAGAAATTCCACAAAGGAGAATCTGAATATCACCATGTCTTCGCTTTACAATACTGCGATTCAGGCAGGGACACAGTATGAGGCTGCCCAGGCTGGCTTTATGGTGGCAGCAAGACAGAAGGCCTCAGCGGAAAGAAGCCTTGCAGCAGGACTTATAAGCTATAAGGATTACTACGGGGCAGTTACACAGTATATAGCATCGGAGGCCACTGCCAATATTTCTGCCATAAATGCATCAAGTGCGGTTTTGAACTATCAGGCGGCACTGAGAGGATTCGTATAATTTTTTGAAAAATGAATGGAGACGTGATCCGGATAAAGATATGGTCGTTTTTTAGAGTATATTATTGAACTTAAGCCTGTGTTATACTCCTTGACAGCAGAGTAAATAAAGCTTAAAATACGAAATAACACAAAACATATGTTTTACGGAGGACAGACATGGCTAAGACCAGCAAATCCGCGGTCAATACGAACCAGGATCATGAGGAAAAATTAAAAGCACTTGATGTTGCTTTGACACAGATAGAAAAGAACTTTGGTAAGGGCTCTATTATGAAGCTGGGAGATTCAGTTGCCAGCCTCAATATCGAGACTATCCCTACAGGCTCTCTCTCCCTTGATATAGCACTTGGAGCAGGAGGTTTCCCGAAGGGAAGGATCATAGAGATATACGGACCTGAATCTTCAGGTAAGACAACACTTGCACTTCATGCAGTAGCAGAGGTACAAAAGCGAGGCGGTATTGCGGGATTTATCGATGCAGAGCATGCACTTGACCCGAAGTATGCCCAGGATATCGGAGTGGATATAGATGATCTTTACATTTCCCAGCCGGACTCAGGAGAGCAGGCTCTGGAGATCGCAGAAACTATGGTACGTTCCGGTGCCATGGATATTCTGGTTATCGACTCTGTCGCGGCTCTTGTACCAAAGGCAGAAATAGATGGTGAGATGGGAGATTCCCACGTTGGACTTCAGGCGAGACTTATGTCACAGGCTTTACGTAAGCTCACTTCCATCATTTCCAAGTCGAATTGTATACTTATCTTCATTAACCAGCTTCGTGAGAAGGTTGGTGTTATGTTCGGAAGTCCTGAGACAACTACAGGTGGACGTGCCCTCAAGTTCTATGCATCTGTAAGACTTGATATCCGCCGTGTGGAGACACTTAAGCAGAACGGAGATGCTTCAGGAAACCGTGTCAGAGTAAAGGTTGTGAAGAACAAGATCGCACCTCCGTTCAAGCAGTGCGAGTTCGATATCATGTTCGGTGAAGGTATATCCAAGTCCGGAGACGTACTTGATCTTGCAGTTAATGAGAACATCATCGATAAGTCAGGTGCATGGTTCTCCTATAACGGAGAAAAGATCGGTCAGGGACGTGAGAATGCCAAGGAATACCTCAAGGCCAATCCGCGTATCATGGCTGAAGTTGAGAGCAAGGTGCGTGAAAAGTACGGTCTTCCGAAGGATGAGTACGAAGAAGCTGAAGCGGCAGCCGAAGCTGAGGAAAGCGAAGACTGATAAATTTTATAACGGTAAGAAATTTATGGCCGGACATCCCTATAGGGGGGTGCTCCGGCTATAAATATAGATGGAGAATTTAATTGAAAACAGTAGAAGATTTTTTAAACGAGCATCCTGAGGAAACCTCAAAATATAATCTTGATCCACAGAAGCTGACAGAAAGAGATAAACTCAGAAACAGATGCAGGGAGCGGAGTCTGTATCTTTTGGAGCAGGCGCCGAAGACTGAATCGAAACTTAGAGAGAAACTTCTTAAATCGGGAAAGTATGATGAAGAGATCGTGAACGAAACCATGGTGTTTCTGAAGAGTTACGGCTATGTGGATGATCAGAGATTTGCAGAACAGCTTATAAAGCAGTATTCGGGGACGAAGTCCATTCGTGAGATAGAACAGAAGCTTTATCAAAGAGGTGTGGATCAAAGGTGCATAAAGCTGGCTATGGCTTCCTTCAGAGAGGATGAGGAGCTGTCTCAGGATTCTGAGATGAAGGCTGTAAAGGCCGCCATAAGAAAAAAGTGTCGGGATCTGGAAGCTCTGGATGCCGATGGCAGGAGGAAGCTGTATGCATCCCTTATGAGAAAAGGTTTTTCCTATAGTACAGTAACGAAAGCTTTGTCTATAGACGAGGATTATTAAAGTGGAAAACAGGGAGATGAAGAAATCAAAAACCGAATATAAGGTGACTGACAGATTTATCATTAGCATAGGACTTATATTGACAGTTCTTGAGATCTGGAAGCAGCTGACCCTTTGGCTGGTGGAGTTTGATGGAAGATACAATGTATGGTACTTTCCGTTTCAGCTCTGTTCCGTACCCATGTATATCATTACTGTCTATGCTTTGACAGTGAAATTCAGACCCGGAAAAGAATCTGATGTTGAGAAGGTAAAAAGGATACTACTCACATTTCTTCAGGATTACGGATTTCTGGGAGGAATAATGTCTCTTATTGTTCATGACGGACTTTTACATCCCGGACACATACTTCTGACTGCCCATGGATTTATCTGGCATATTCTGCTGGTGGTACTGTCTCTTTATATTTCTTTCAACAGGCTGTCTCTTTCGGGGGTGAAAGGCTTCCTGAGAACAGTTCCGTTGTTCTTTTGCTTTGCAGCTCTTGCGGAGCTTATCAATATTGCTCTTCACAGCTTTGGTGACTGTGATATGTTCTACATTTCTCCATATCACATAAGTTCCCAGCCGGTGTTTTCGCAAATCGATATGGTAGCAGGCAGATGGGCAGGGATATTCATTTATCTTGCTGCGGTAGTGGCCGGTGCCTTTATAGTGCATACAGTTTTAGAAAATGCAAATAAATTGTTGACAATCTAATTTAAATTGCGTACAATCTATGTATAAACAAAATGTGACTTAACTGAGATCATGAGATATGAGACACCTGATCTCGGTTGACATCCCGATGGACGTGCTTTCCTCGGGCTGACATTCCAAGGTATGGAGGATCAGATATGATAGACGTAATCATTGTAGGAGCAGGCACAGCCGGACTTTCGGCCGCAATTTATACGGTCAGAGCCGGAAAATCAGCGCTGGTAATTGAAGCAGCATCTTATGGCGGACAGATCATAAACACACCTGACATAGAGAATTATCCGGGTATAGCCCATATTTCCGGCTTTGATTTTGCCACAGGACTTTACAATCAGGCAAAGGATCTTGGGGCAGAGATCAAATTTGAGCGGGTTACAGAGATAATTGAGAAGGGCGATGTTAAGATCGTAAAGACTACTCAGGGCGAGTACGAGTGCAGAGCTGTGATACTTGCAACAGGAGCAAAGAACCGTCCTTTAGGACTTTCCAATGAAAAAGATCTGGTAGGAAAGGGGATATCCTACTGCGCGACCTGTGACGGAATGTTCTATAGAAACAAGGTGGTAGCAGTAAACGGAGGCGGAAATACGGCCCTTGAAGATGCCCAGTTCCTTTCGAACTATTGTGAGAAGGTTTACCTGGTGCATAGAAGGGATAAGTTCAGGGCGGATGAAAAGGAAGTTGAACGCCTTAAGGCAAAGGACAATGTTGAATTCGTACTGAACAGCACCATCAGTAAGCTTAATGAAGATGGTACAGGACTGGTTTCCATTGATGTTGTCGATAAGAACAGCGGAGAAACAAGAACTATAGAGGTTTCGGGTCTCTTTGTGGCTATAGGACAGGCTCCTGATAATACTCCTTTTGAAAATGTGGCTAAGCTTGATGAAAAGGGTTATATCAAGGCAGGAGAGGACATGAAGACAGGAACTGCCGGAATATTTACAGCAGGAGACTGCAGGACAAAAACAGTCAGACAGCTTACAACGGCAGCATCCGACGGAGCAACGGCTGCACTTGCGGCATGCGGATACATCGATTCACTTTCATAATTATAAAAGTATAAGAAAAACAGAAACCCGTAAATTATATCGCCTTCCATAGGGAAGAGTATTTGGAAAAGGAGAAACGAAATGGCAAATATTTTTGATATCAAGGTTTTGGATAAGGATAAGAACGAGACTACACTGGAGGCATACAAGGGCAAAGTCCTTCTTATTGTAAATACAGCGACAGAGTGTGGTTTTACACCTCATTATGAGCAGCTTCAGGATATGTATGAAAAGTATGCAGATAAGGGGCTGGTTGTGCTTGATTTCCCATGTGACCAGTTCGGACATCAGGCGCCGGGAACAGAGCAGGAGATCGCCAAGTTCTGTTCCAGCAGATTCGGAGTGAATTTCCCTATGTTCGCAAAGATCGATGTAAACGGAGAAAATGAGACAGAGCTCTTTAAGTTCCTGAAGGCGGCTCAGGGCTTTAAGGGATTCGGCGAAGGACAGCAGGCAGACTTCATGAAGGATTTTATCGGAAAAGCACATCCTGATTATGAAAGCACATCAGACATCAAGTGGAATTTTACAAAGTTCCTTGTTGACCGCGATGGTGAGGTGATCGATCGTTTCGAGCCTACCATGGACATGGCACTGGTAGAGGAAAAAGTGGCAGCAGTGCTCTGATTGAAGAAAAAGAAAGGTTTTTCTATGGGAATACTTACATATTCCCATAGAAAATACAGATTTATAGAAATTTAATTGCAAGAAACAGGGGATTGTGATAATATATCGGCGTTTTCGAGAGATTTGCATAACGCATTATGCGTTGCACTGCGACCACATCCGGAGGATATGATGACAGGGAATTATGAGTCATTAAAAATTGAAAATCAGTTATGTTTTCCGCTTTATGCGTGCGCCAAGGAGGTTGTGCGACGTTATAAGCCGTTTTTGGATAAGCTTGATCTTACATACACCCAGTATATAGTTATGATGGTCATGTGGGAAAAGAAGCGTGTAAATGTTAAGGAATTGGGAGAAACACTGTACCTTGATTCGGGAACATTGACACCCCTCCTCAAGCGTCTTGAGGCTAAAGAGCTGATCAAGAGAGAGCGTTCTCATGAGGATGAACGTGCGCTTGATGTAAGTATCACAAAGAAGGGTGAAGATCTGAAAGAGCAGGCCCTTTCGGTTCCCAGAGAGATGGGCAGCTGTATCAACCTGACGAAAGAAGAAGCTCAGACCTTATACAATTTACTTTACAGAACACTTAACTGCGTTGAAGCGTCAATGAAATAAATTTATGAGTGAAAACGGGCCGCTGAATCCATGATTTGGCGGCTTTTTTTCGTGCCTTAGAGGGCCTTCGGACACACGCCTTTTTATTGACAGTAACTGTTATTTTATATAAAATGTAATGGTTAAGTTAATGATTATATTGATGGCAATATAACTTTTTATATAAATGGAATTGGACGGAGCTTAGTCGGAAAATCGGCGTTTATAGCTTTTCACATATCTGTTTGTACATTAACAACAAAATAGTGAAGGAGGTACACAAGGTGTCCCCAGTAGTAATTGCTGCTGTTATAGCAGTTGCTGTTGTTGTAGGGGTCATTATGTTCGTTGCTGGCCAGAACAAAGCTAAATCCGACTACGAAAAAGTGGTTGGTTCTGCTGAGCAGAAGTCCAGAGAGATCATTGATGATGCCATTAGAACAGCTGAGAATAAAAAACGTGAAGCTCTTCTTGAAACAAAGGAAGAGGCATTAAAAGCAAAAAATGATCTTGATAAGGAAATCAAGGATCGCCGAAAGGAAGTGTCTGATCTCGAGCACAGAATGTTGAAGAGAGATGAGGCTTCTGAGAAAAAGGCAGCCAATCTCGAGCAGAAGGAGCAGGAGCTTCAGAAGCGTCAGGAGAAGATCAACAAGAGAGAAACAGAGGTTGAGGAACTTCATAATCAGAAGGTCACAGAGCTTGAAAGAGTTTCAGGTCTTACAAGAGATCAGGCCAAGGCAGAGCTCCTCAAGTCTCTTGAAGAAGATACAAAGCATGATTACGCTATGATGATCCGTGAGCTTGACAATCAGGCCAAGGAAGATGCGGAAAAGAATGCAAGAAATTACATTGTGGATGCTATTCAGAGATGTGCGGCTGATCAGGTTACTGAGTCGACAGTATCTGTAGTTCAGCTTCCGAACGATGAGATGAAGGGTAGAATCATCGGACGAGAGGGACGCAACATCCGTACACTTGAGCAGCTTACAGGAGTAGAACTTATAGTAGATGATACACCTGAGGCAGTTGTTCTTTCGGGATTTGATCCTATCAGAAGAGAAGTTGCAAGGATAGCACTTGAAAAGCTTATAGTAGATGGACGTATCCATCCTGCAAGAATAGAAGAAGTTGTTGAAAAGGCTCAGAAGGAAGTTGATGAAACTATCCGTGAGGAAGGTGATGCGGCTGTTCTTGAAGTCGGAGTACATGGCCTGAATCCGGAACTTGTCAAGCTTCTTGGACGCATGAAGTTCAGAACCTCATACGGACAGAATGCACTGAGACATTCCGTAGAGGTCGCACAGATTTCTGGACTTCTCGCAGAGGAGCTGGGACTCGATGTTCGTATGGCAAAGAGAGCCGGACTTCTCCATGATATCGGAAAAGCCATTGATCATGATGTTGAAGGTACTCATGTACAGCTGGGTGTTGAGCTTTGTAAGAAGTATCATGAGCCGGAGATCGTTATAAATACTGTTGCCTCCCATCACGGCGGCACAGAACCTACTTCACTTATTGCTTGTATCGTTGCAGCAGCCGATGCTATTTCAGCTGCGAGACCGGGTGCCAGACGTAAATCTCTTGAGACATATACAAATCGTCTTAAGGAGCTTGAGGATATTACGAATTCCTACAAGGGAGTTGAAAAGTCCTTTGCCGTACAGGCGGGTAGAGAGGTTCGCATCATGGTAGTACCTGATCAGGTAACAGATGATGATATGACCATCATGGCACATGATATGGCTAAACAGATTCAGGATCAGATGCAGTATCCTGGTGTGATAAAGGTAAACATCATTCGTGAATCAAGAGCCGTAGATTACGCAAAGTGATTTAAAGAATGAAATAAAGAAAGGTCTGCTCGCCGTTGGCGATGCAGACCTTTTCTATTTCTCTGGCAGGCACTTTTTATGAATACTTTGGCTAATGTTAAATACAATCAGATAAGTTTATATTAAACCATTGCGTTTTTATCTTTGGTTTGATAAAAAAGTTGATATAAATGAGGAGACCCCGGCAGGCTTTCGCCTAACCGGGGCAATTATGAAAAATTTATATTGGAAAAATAACCAACGACACAGATTAAAAAGTCACGTATTTGTTAACTTTTTACTATGTAATAAATATAGTATTGAATTATGAACAAATTATGAATAAATTTTTTACAATATGTAAACTATTAAATTTCCCTAAAGTAGATATTATTTATAATTTCAGTTGAAGATCGGAGGACATATGGCAAAAGAAAAAAAGAAGATACAGCATAACACTGAGAGAGAAGTTTTGGTTACAGGTCACAGAAATCCGGATACAGACTCCATCTGTGCGGCAATAGCGTACTCAAGACTCAAGAATAAGATCACAAATTCCGAAAGATACATTCCCTGCAGAGCCGGAGATCCATCAAGAGAAACAGCATTCGTACTTGATTATTTCAAGGTGCAGGAGCCTAGACTCATAACATCTGTAAAGACTCAGGTATCTGATATCGAGTACAGAAAGACTCCCGGTGTTGACAGAGATATGTCACTTAAAAAGGCATGGACTATGATGAACGAGGATAATCTGGTTACATTACCTGTACTTACATCCCACAATTCACTGGAAGGTGTCATAACCATCGGTGACATTGCAAAGTCATATTTCAATGTCTATGATTCCCACATTATCTCAAAGGCCCATACAAAGTTCGCCAATATTCAGGAAACCCTTGAGGCAACTGTGGTGACAGGAGACATGAGCCGTTGCTGTACCGAAGGTAAGGTACTTATTGCTGCGGCAAATCCTGAGATGATGTCATATTATATTGAGAAGCATGACATCGTTATTCTGGGAAACAGAGCAGAGAATCAGCTTTCAGCCATGGATAACGGGGCTGACTGTATCATAATCTGCGAGGGAGCCAATGTTTCACCTACCATCAAGAGCCTTGCTGAAGCTAACGGCATGATCATCATGGTGACCAGTTATGACGCATACACAGCTGCCAGACTTATCAACCAGTCTATGCCTATCAGCTACTTCATGACTACAGACGGACTTATAACATTTACAGAGGATGACTATGTGGATGATATGAGAGACATCATGGCATCTAAGAGACACCGTGATTTCCCTATCATGGCAAAGGACGGAACATATCTCGGTATGGTATCCCGTAGAAATCTCCTCGGGAATCACGGGAAACAGGTGATACTTGTGGATCACAACGAGCCAGGACAGGCAGTGGAAGGTATTGAAGCCGCAGACATTCTCGAGATAATAGATCATCATAAGATCGCAACAGTGCAGACCATGGCTCCAGTATATTTCAGAAATCAGCCTCTCGGATGCTGCTCAACCATAGTTACTCAGATGTATAAGGAGAACAACATCGAGATCGACAGGCAGACAGCAGGACTTCTCATGTCTGCAATCATTTCCGATACACTTCTGTTCAGATCTCCTACATGTACTCCTCTTGATGAGAAGACAGGAAGAGAACTGGCTGAAATTGCAGGAGTAGATATCGAGAAGTATGCATTCTCCATGTTCTCAGCCGGATCAAATCTTAAGGGTAAGACCATAGAAGAGATCTTCTATCAGGATTTCAAACACTTTACTGCAGGAAAGATCGAGTTCGGTGTAAGCCAGGTAACAAGTCTCAACAAGGATGAGCTTGAGGCGTTTAAGGACGGTCTTGAGGATTTCGCCAATAAGGCACTTAAGGTAGAGGGCATAGATATGAGCTTTATCATGCTCACAAACATTCTTGACCGAAGCACAGACCTTCTTGCAGTCGGACAGGGAGCAGGCAAGCTTATTGCCAATGCTTTCGGCGTGGAGCCTGTGAAGAGAGAGAACAGTGCAGGCGGCACAGAGGATTGCTGGTCTGTTATCCTTCCGGGAGTCGTTTCCAGAAAGAAGCAGCTGGTTCCACCGCTCACTCTTTTCGGAGAGCAGATGAAAATATAAATTATGTTCCATACAGTGCCGGTCTTTTGGGCGTAAACCCAAGGGCCGGCATTAAAAACACATGAATCGGGCAGGCACTCAATCAGCTGCCGGATCAATTTTCGGAGGACATTAGCTTTATGAATATCACTATGATCGGTATGCCGGCCTGTGGAAAATCCACGATCGGCGTCATGCTGGCTAAAAGATTCGGCATGAGCTTTGTGGATATAGACATTTTGATTCAGGAAAGAACCGGAAAACTTTTGAAGGAGATAATCGCTTCGGAAGGAAATGAGGGCTTTCTTAAGATAGAGGGAGACATTGCCGCAGGACTCGATGTAAAGAACTCAATTATCGCTCCGGGGGGATCTATCTGTTATGAAGACTGGGCCATGGAGCATCTCAGGAAAATAGGCAAGGTTGTCTACCTCAAGGTTTCATACGAGGAAATGGAGAAACGCATCGGTAATGTTGTCGACCGCGGAGTTGCTATACCTGAGGGGTATACATTAAAGGACCTTTATGATGAAAGAACTGCACTCTACGAGAAATATGCGGACTTTACTGTTGATGAAGAGGGAAAAACACCGGCGGGAATAGTGAACGAACTTAAGCAGTGGATCGAAAAGCAGAAATAAAAAATAACAAGTGATGATCTTGATGAATGTATATTCCTTTGGAATACATCTCCGGATCATCACTTTTTTGTTATTTACAATTTTGTTTCTGATACATGAAGTATGCTATCATAGTGAAGTGCATAAATAAGAAACTAATTACCGGGAGGATACATTTTGGAGGAAAAGATAAAGAAACGTCTGGTGATAGGAATACTGGCTCACGTTGATGCAGGAAAGACAACATTGTCCGAAAGTATCCTTTTTGAATCAGGAAAGATCCGAAGTCTTGGCCGTGTGGATAACGGTAATGCCTACCTCGATACAAATCAGATGGAAAAGGAGAGGGGGATCACTATCTTTTCAAAGATGGCGACCTTTGACCTTAAAGATATAGCGGTATCCCTGCTTGATACTCCGGGGCATGTTGATTTTTCGGCGGAAATGGAAAAGACACTGGCGGTGCTTGATTATGCCATCCTGGTGGTGAACGGTTCAGACGGAGTTCAGGGACATACAGAGACTCTTTGGCGGCTACTGGAAAGGTACGGTGTTCCGGTTTTCATATTTGTGAACAAGATGGATCAGCCTGGAACCGATAAGGATGTGCTTCTCAGAGATCTTGAAAAGCATTTTGGAAATTCTGCTGTGGACTTCAGCGATGCGGGAGTTTATTCCATGTCGGAAACTCTGAAGGAGAACATTGCCATGTGCGACGAGCGCATAATGGAGAAGTATCTGGAAAAGGGTGAGCTGGATCCAAAGGATGTGCGGAATATGATATGGGACAGGAAACTGTTTCCTGTATATTTCGGTTCGGCGCTTAAGAATTTCGGGGTAAAGGAATTTCTGGACGGAATATATACATTCACAGAGATCCCTCTGTATCCGGATTCCTTTGGGGCGAAGGTCTTTAAAATTGCCAATGATGATTCCGGAAGAAGACTTACCTATATGAAGATAACAGGTGGAGAATTAAAGGTAAGGACAGAGATAGTCCCGGATGAAAAGGTATCTGAAATAAGAATTTACAGCGGGGCCAAGTATGTTAATGTTGACACCGCGGAGGCAGGAACAGTATGTGCTGTTCTCGGAACAGCAAGCCTCAGGACCGGAGATTCTGTAGGCTGCGAACCTAAGGGGAAGGAAATGTCACTGAAGCCTGTACTTGACTATCAGGTGGTTTCGAAGGATGCGGACGCCTTGGAGCTGTACAGAAAGCTCAGCACCATATCCGATGAATTTCCTGAACTCCATATCAGCTGGGACAATGCCTTAAAGGAGATACATGTTCACCTCATGGGTGAAGTTCAGATAGAGATCCTTAAGCGAGTGGTGAAGGAACGCTTTGATATAGAACTGGAACTGGGTGAAAGCAGGATACTCTATCTTGAGACTATAGCGGAACCGGTTCTCGGGGTGGGCCATTTTGAACCCCTTAGACATTATGCGGAAGTGCTTCTTCTTATGGAGCCTCTACCCAGAGGTTCTGGCCTTCAGTTCAGAGCGGATTGTTCAACAGACGAGCTGGCACTTAACTGGCAGAGACTGGTGCTTACACATCTCAGGGAGAAGGAGCATGTGGGAGTCCTTACGGGAAGCGGTATAACAGACATCAGGTTCACCCTTGTGGCCGGAAGGGCTCATAACAAACATACAGAAGGCGGTGACTTCAGAGAGGCAACATATCGTGCTGTGAGACAGGGGCTCAGAAAGGCAGTTAATGTTCTCCTTGAGCCATACTATGCCTTCACCCTTGAGATCCCTCAGGAGTATGTGGGACCGGCCATGACGGATCTTTCCAATATGAATGCGAAATTCGATCCGCCTGAAATAAAGGATGATACCTCAGTTATCACTGGAACCGCGGCTGTAAAAGCAATGAGAGACTATCATAAGGATGTTATGGTGTACAGCAAGGGAAGAGGACATCTGTTTTTGAGATTCAGCGGCTATGATAAGTGTCATGATGCGGAATCAGTGATACTTGCCAGTGGCTATGATCCTGATGAAGACATACTTAATCCGAGTTCCTCTGTTTTCTGTGCCCAGGGGTCCGGGTACATCGTTCCTTTTGATCAGGTGGAGAGCTATATGCATGTGGAATCTCCCATAGATCTTTATGACGATGTGGAAAAAAGAGATTTTGAGGCCGACGCCGTTCGTATGGAACGAAGTCAGGAAAAGAAAAATGAACGTAAATATAAAAACAGCGGTCAGTATATAGCTGATCAGGAACTTGAGGATATATTCATACGGACCTTCGGGCCTATCAAGAATCGTGCCAAGGAAGTGAATCTTGCCAGTGCAAGAACCATAAGAGCAAAGGAAAAAGAGGCAAACAAGGCAGAGAACCGTCGTGAGATAAAGACCAGGGAAAAGAAAAAAGAGTATCTTCTTGTGGATGGTTATAACATCATATTTGCATGGGACGAGCTGTGCGACCTTGCGAAAATCAACCTTGACAGTGCGAGGGGGAAGCTTTTGGATATAATGTCCAACTATGCAGGCTACACCGGAAAGTCGGTCATTGTTGTCTTCGATGCGTACAGAGTAGCGGGACATCAGGTGGAGCAGATAAAGTATCATAACATCTATGTGGTGTATACAAGAGAGGCTATGACTGCAGACGAGTACATAGAAGAAGAGACCCATGAACTTAAAAAGCAGTATGATGTGACAGTTGCCACATCTGATAAGGTGGTTCAGGTCATAACATGGGGTAAGGGGGCAGTTATACTGAGTGCCCAAAATCTCATGGAAGAAGTCGAACGTGCTGTCAATGCCGTAAGAAGTGAGCATCTCGATAAAGATCCTATGGCGGGACACATAGGAACAAAACTGGAGATACCATCGGAAGAAAAGAAATAAAACCGGAAAGGTTGTGAGAAACTGTGCTTAATAAAATATGGCTGAGACTTTCCATAGATAAAAAGGTCAGAAGCTTTGCCCTTGTGGTAATCGTGATCATACTGGTGTCTTCGGGATTCTCCATGTTTACCATGGGGTTTTCACTGAAGGATTACAGCGAGATACTTGACGAAAATAAAATATGTCAGGAATTTATGGATGCCATGGAGTCGGAGGGCAATGCTTTTCACTCTTATATAGCACAGCGCTCCGATATCTCATCAAAGGATGATGAGGAGGATCCAAAAGAAGATATAGATATAGTAACCATAGGCGAGGAGGG
>ALYD01000041.1 GCA_000513555.1 Lachnospiraceae bacterium JC7 | reverse complement strand
CAACTATAACTGTATCAATGTCATCCTCGTCGCTGACCTCGTATTCCGGAAAAAAACAGATTCCGGCATCAGGCTCTGATATCGAATCCAGAACAGCGTTGATCTCTATATTCTTCACCATTGCAAATGCAGGCATAGCGGTACAAATGCTTACAGCGCTGCACACAGCTGTAACTTTCACTAAAGCTTTCTTCATCATGCCCTCCTTATTCTATTCCGAAAACAGAGCAGATCACGTTCCATAGTTTCATGAATACTGCCTTTATTCTCTGAAGAAGTGTGGTACCCGGGTCAGGTATCTCACTGTCCAGAACCTTTGCATCAGGATCATCGGCTGATATTTCCTCAGAACGACATACGATGGATATGGATGTGGGCTCCTGATTATTTGTACTTGTAAGAGAGAGCTTTGGCGCATCAGGATCCATGTTAAGGAAATTGTTGTCAGCCTCCTCTTCATCCAGCTTGTTGTTGATGGTATCTCTCAACTTCCTTCCGGTGGTCTTGAGATGCTTTGTACTGTCCACAATATCCTGAGTGTTTTCAATCGCCTGCTTTCCTGCTTCAAGTCCTGCATCTGCTGCCGCATTGAAATCAGGTTCCGCTGAACGAAGAACATTGTTTACATGCTGAAGAGCATAAGATGCATCATTGGAGGTTTTCTCCAGTTGCATTATAACATTCTCGGAATCCTCAAAGGTCTTCTGAACATCTTCGTAGTAAGCATTCATGATTCCTATGAGGCCGTCAATATCCGCTATGGTCGTTCTAACAGTATTAAGTGTCCTTGCAGCCTGAAATGCCACAGCACCTCCATCATCCATGATATCGTCAAGATCTGAGATAACATTATTTATGGAATCTATCAGTTCATCCGTCTCTTCAGATGTGAACAAATCTCCGTTTGCATCTCTGAGATTTGAAATGGCATCTGTAAGGGAATAGAGGCTGTCGGCAAGATCATTCACCTCTTTGTCTGTTGCAACAGTCTCATTAGCAAGGGTCTTAGTGTTTTTCTTGAGAGATTGTAAGGAATCAAGCGTTCCGGAATAATTGCTTGCCGAAAGCTTATTACTATCACTTACATTCTGCATAACATATGCATATTCCTTTAATTTAAATACTTTAAGATTGGTTGATTGTTCAAATGCCTCTTGTGTTTCTTTGAGTCCCTGCTGATATTTATTTAATGCAGCCTGATACATAGCCTTTGTTGCTTCATCACCTGCAGAATTCATAAGAGCTTCGAGATCAGCCATTTCAGACTCTGCCTTCTGGGTTTTCTGAAGCATATCTTTCAGTTCATCCTCATGGGCACTTATGTAGGCTATATACCTTGCTTTTTCGGTATCAGGATCTGAAGCTATCTGACTGTCTGTAGAATCAGCAACTGCAAGTATAGGAGCGAGGGTCTTTGCATCAATACTTGGTAAGTTATCACCCATAATCTCGGAAACCGCTGCAATAAGACTCTTTTCTTTAGAATTTAATCTGTCAATTCCCTGACTGTTCGCAGTATTATCAAGGGCAGCATCCGTGATTATTTCCGAAGCACTTGCCTTGATCCTGTTTCTGTTGGATTTTTTTGTCGCGTTGTTGGTTGCAGAATTCACTCCTATCAGCACATCATTCAGGCTGTCCACAGCCTTTCCTGCATTATCAGACAACTCTTTGATATCAAGATTTGAAATGCTGCTTCCGCTCATGGAGGATCCGAGTTGCTTTAACCTCTTGTTCAAAGTTCCGAGCTTTGAGCTGGCATCCATGAGATCCTTATCCAGATTATTAAGGTTAGAATTAATGTCATAGACCATCCACTGTGTGGTCTTGAGATCCTCATTCACAGGTTCAAGCATATTCTGAAGGTCACGAAGATCCTGTATGGCTACATCATTACCGTTAAAGATCACCTGAGCGTTGTTATGAAGCTTATCCTTTCCTGACTGGAGACTGGCAAGCATCCTGTTGGTGAGATCCAGCTGTGTCTGAACATTGGTAACCCCATCCAGTACATCATCGAAATCATCCATGATGGCATTGGTGTCATCCCTGAAATCATCCTTGATCTCTTTTATTTCTTTTATCTTTGAAAGATCACCGACTGTACCTGGGCTCATCATAAAAATAGCTCCCACAGTTTCAAACTTTTCGGTGCCGAGCCTTATGGTAAAATGTCCTTCTTTTCCGGGCAATGCCTCAAAAACTATTCCTGTATACTGTCCGAGAGTGGCTGTCTGTGAATCCGGTGCATCAACGGAATAACATTTCTGCACATCCACGGGCACCGCAACGATAAGCATCATATTGTTCTTCATATAATCAGACACTTTGTCGTTTGGATAAGCATCGATATCCATTTCCACAAGACCAGACTGTCCCGCTATCTTATCGGCATCCGTAACAACGCCGTTAAGCTTGTAGGTGATATCGAACTTCCATGGAACCTCCACTGACTCAGGCTTCAGGGTTCCTTCAAAATAGAATTTTCCTGCATTATACTTCTGCCATGTCACGGAACCGTTACTGAAATCCGGTTTCTGTCCGTCGGACATATTGGTAATATCTATGTAATCACCAAAATCCGTATAGCTGTCTACCCCATTGAAATTTATACCTTTGACCACATTGGCCTTGTTTACCGTACCATAGTAATCAAGATTCAGGTACATGGTCTCGTCCACTTCAACCTTGGCTCTTCCTGCATAGGCAGTCACAGGTGTGAATAATATATTTGTTGAAAGACAGCTCAAAAGCACAGTATACGCTGCGGTTTTTTTAACCCTCTTTCCGGTCGAATGCTTTCTCATTGTCTTCACTCCTCTTCCATAAAATCATTTTTTCTCTTCTGTCTGTTCATTTCTTCCGAAATGTCTTCTACTTCCTTATATTTATTCTTTTCAGCATTTCTCATCGTTCTCTTATCATGCAGATACTCTTTAAACTGCCTTAGCATCTTCTTACGTCTTTCATGTCTTGAAAGGAAGGTACCTGTAATAAGTCTGTCTGCCATCTTCAGTAGCGTAGGCATCAGACAGGTAACAAAAATCACTGAAAAAATAGCACCTCTTCCAACCAGATGTCCTACCTGACCTATGGCCGGAATTGATGATTTGATACTGATGGCATATCCGCATACTATAAGGATAATTCCCGAAGTAAGTATGGAAGGAAAACTGAGCTCAGTCATCATACGTGCCGAAATTGTCTTATCCGGTTCTCTTCCTCTCGCCTGCAGATAACTTTCAGTTGAAGAAATCGCATAATCGATGGTGGAACCAAGCTGTATACAGGACACCACGGCATAGGCGATAAATATTATTTCGCTGCCGGAAAGATACGGTATGGACATATTCACATAAATAGCCATCATGATAGGAACCATGGCGACTATAGGCATCACCACCGACTTAAACGAAATAGCAACAACTATAAATATACTGAGCATCGCCAATGCATTTACCAGGTTGTAATCAGGGATAAGAACCGTCTCCATATCCATAGTTGTAGGTGTATTACCTGTTATATATGCTTCTCCCGGATAGTATCTGTTGATAATGTCCGACACTTCCTGGCTGTATTTGAAAGCGGTAGTTGACTCAGGCTTAGTCTTTATATAGATAAGTAATCTCGCATACCCGTCCTTATGAAACAGTTCCGTAACTGAACCCGGAAGAAAATTTTCCGGCATTCCATCAGGAAGGTAGGATTCCATTCCCATTACCTTCTTTACATATTGGAGCTCCTTAAGTTCATCACAAAGCTCCTTTTCTTTTATTCGGTCAGTGTCAGGGAAAATAGCAACCAGAAGATTTGATCGTCCGAACTTTGCATCTATCTCGGCGGAATTCTCATACATAGAGGTTCCCGGTCCTGCACCGGTAGCATCCGGACCATACTTGAAATCATTCATTCCCTGGGCGATATATATAGGTCCTGCGATCACCAGTGAAACTATAAGAAGGACAGGACTTATCTTATTTACAACTATACTGAGACCATGAAAGCTTGGTAAAAAAGGCTTATGTCTCATTTGATCAATTTTATCCGACCAGCTCAGGAGCAGTGACGGCATAAGGAAAATGACCATGAACAAAGAGCATATGATACCCTTTGACATAACTATTCCCATATCCCAGCCGATGCTGAATCTCATGAAAATAAGAACTATAAATCCGAAGAAAGTCGTAAGTGATGAAGCAAGGATGGTGGTTATGGTACCCATAAGTCCCACCTTCAGGGCTTCTTCCTTGTTAAGTCCCGCGTCTCTCTGTCTCTCATACGCATGAAGAAGGAAAACTGAATAGTCCATGGAAGTAGCGAGCTGAAGGATATCACTGATATTGTTTGTAATATAGGATATCTCTCCCAGAAAGATATTTGAGCCCTTATTAATTACTATTGCACATCCTATGACCGTCAGGAAAAGAACCGGTTCAAACCATGATGTAGTTGTAAAAAGAAGAATAAAAAATATGAGGATAACAACGATGACCATTATCTGAGCCATCTCCTTTTTAACATTTTCCTCAATGAATTTGTTGGTCGGAGACATACCGACCAGAGAACCTCTGTCTCCTATAAGTTTGTCTATGTCACTTATGGCTCTGTGTGTACGCTTTGAAGTATCACCCTCCACAAAGGTCACATCCATAACCGCATATCCGTCATCATAGTAGTCATCTATCTTGTCATAATCTATAAATTCAGAAGAACCATAAACCTGGGTTGTGGTATCACACCAGACCACCTGATCTACTCCATCTATCTTTTCTATCTGATTTTTATATTGTTTTGCTTCATATAAAGAAACATCTTTGAGCATCAGTCGGCCGGTTCCGGGATATCCGAATACTTCTCTCATTTTGTTGATGGCTATTTTGGAATCCACATCGTTCGGCAGATACTTTGTGAGATCATAATTTACCGATACAAACGGATAGCAGATAGCAAAAATCACTACCAGAACTATGATAAGGTTACGGATCCCTATATTGTGATCGACAATAAAATCTGCAACATTTCCTCTCTTAGCTATCTTGATTGCCTTAACTGCTTTTTCAGCCTTTGAGACAACTGCCTTTTTCTTTCCCTTAAAAAAATTCATACTATCGGACCCTCTGATAAGCCTATTATCTATATAACGCTATCACACATATTGTATCATAATTGAAACAAGTTTGTTTACAAACAATTTTCTGTTTATTGACACATGTTCATTTATGTGATAGATTCATTTTAGAAATAAGTATTCTGATTGGCAATAGTCAATTTTCATCATTTAGTTTGTTTTTGGACACATTTATGATCTCTGTTTATTATCTCACTATTTGAATTGTATTTTTACTTATTTTTTTATTTTTTATATTAGAGAGGTTACTGCTATGACAGTTCCTAAAAAAAGCTCAGACTCCATGGATCGAAGGATCAGAAAGACCCAGTCTGCACTGAAAGCTGCCCTTGCTCAACTCATGGAAAAAAAAAGAGTTAAGGATATCTCTGTAAGAGAGCTTACAGATCTCGCAGATGTAAATCGTGGTACATTTTATCTTCATTACAAGGATGTATTCGATCTTTTGGAACAATCCGAAAACGATCTTTTGGCTGAACTGCACGAAACCATAAGTGAATTTGATGAAAACACAGTTTCCAACGATCCCACACGTATTTTCGAGGGTGTCTACAACTTATGCAAAGAAAACGCTAACTTTGTCCGCATACTCATAGGTGAGAACGGAGATATAAAGTTCCTGAACAGATTAAAGGAACTGGTAAGGGAAAAGTGTCTCACAGACTGGTCGATCATAGTCCGCAAGCAGGGCATCAATCAGTTTGACAGCTACTATGCTTTTGTTGTCGGAGGCTGTATCAGCCTGCTGCAATACTGGTTTTCCAGTGGAATGAATGAAACTCCCCATGAGCTGGCAGATATCACCGGAGAGCTGCTGAGCGGAGGATTGTCTATGAAATCTCATTGAATCTAACGGATTTTCTATAAAAAAAGACTTCACTGCAATTACGCAGCGAAGTCTTTTTTATTTCGGACACTGTAAATATCAAAATAAACAACTATTCTGATCAATTATTTTCAGCTACCTCTTCAACCTTACCGTTCTGGAGTTCCTCATACTCACGGAGTACATCATTAAGATCAGCTGTGAGCATATCACTATCGATACCGTGAACCATGCAGGCCTCCTCAAGTGACTCGGCGATGGATGACGGGCAGTAGATACATCCCATACCGTTCTGCATAAGGAACGGTGCGACCATCTCATTTAACTGGAGCAGGTCTCCGATCTTCATATCCTTTGTTACTGTAACCATATTGTTTTATCTCCTCACAAATTATCGAAATACAGGTTTCATCCTGTCTCAGAATGTTATAACACAAAACCTTTTAAACTTACATCAAATACTTCTTAACTTCTGCATGGCATCAGACTCAATAATAACGTCAAAATGCTCCTTGAAATATGCTTCATAAAGTTCATTATCCTTTAGTTTTCTGCCAAACTCGTTTAACAGATTGGAAGCACGGTTCAATGCACTGGCTTCATCCTCTCCGGCATGAAGCACAAGATAGAAATTGCCTTCCTTGTTATCCTTATACAGAGTATTCTCTCCGGTATAGATTTCTCCCACCGCTGCAGAAGCATCCATAACGCGATCAAGTGTCTTGAAAACATATGCCTTGACCACATCCTCTCCTTTTGCCGCAGGATTTTTAGCTTCATCATTTGTATTTCTATCGGAATTGTCAAGGCTGTCAGCTCTGTCCAGTGAGCCTGTTTCAACTGCACCGGATCTGTCATGGCTTCCGCTCTCTTTCATTTCCTTTATGATATCTTGAGCCCCTTCAAGAATCTCACTTGCAAGCTGGGATATCCAACTGCTTTGTGATGAACCGGATTGTGCGAACTTTGAGAAACGGGTGTCCAGCTCCTCAGGATCATCAACCTTAGATATGACAAGCTGTATAGAACCGCCCTGAAGCGGTACAGCCTCTATCATCAATGGTCCGTTATCCGCTATAAACCCGACCTCAGTCTGAGCCTTCTGCATCATTTCTGTAAACAGACGCTTCGCGGCTTCAGAACCGTAAGTCATGTCGCGCAAATTGATATTTCTTGAACTAAGATCCAAGCTTGTTAATGTACATCTGATGGAGTTGTCATCGATTCGTTCAATTTTCATAATGGCTCCTCCTTTATATAATCACTGATATTATATTATCGTAAAATAAAATGCAAACCTATGATGGATATTTTATAAAAGTTTAATGTCTATCCTCATATTTAATGCCGTTCTGAACATCTATCCTTATATATAGTTTCGGCAATACCTTATCCCTGATAAGCCCTATCTCTTCCGGAATGGTCCTGATTAACAAATCTTGTGTACTGAGGCTGCCACAACAGGGTTACTGTTCCGATAGGACCGTTTCTCTGCTTGGCTATAATTACCTCTGCTTCATTCGGATGTTCGGTATCCTTATTGTAGTAATCATCTCTGTACAGGAACATAACGATATCCGCATCCTGCTCAATGGCACCTGACTCTCTGAGATCTGAAAGCATCGGTCTGTGATCCGGTCTCTGCTCACAGGCTCTGGAAAGCTGTGACAATGCAAGAACAGGACACTGCATCTCTCTGGCTATTGCCTTAAGAGATCTCGATATCTCTGAAATCTCCTGCTGACGGCTGTCACTTCCTCTTCCTGAACCTGACATAAGCTGAAGGTAATCGATAACTATAAGATCAAGTCCCTTTTCAAGCTTGACTTTACGACACTTCGAACGCATCTCCGTTACTGTTATACCCGGCGTATCGTCGATGATGATATTGGCATCCGAGACTTTATCCACAGCATTTATAAGTTCTCCCCAGTCTTCATCAGTAAGAGAACCCTTTCTAAGCTTATCAGCATCTACCAGGGATTCCATGGAAAGCATACGATTGACAAGCTGCTCTCGTGACATCTCCAGTGAAAAGATCATACATGGCTTATGCTGACGAACTCCCACAGTATCAAGGATGTTAAGGACAAATGCCGTCTTACCCATTGAAGGTCTCGCTGCCACCAGAATGAGATCGGATTTCTGAAGGCCTGCGGTTTTATAATCCAGATCATAAAATCCTGTTGATACTCCCGTTACCTGTCCGCCGTTCTTGGCCGCCTCTTGAATATTATCAAGGACCTTGAGGGCTACAGTGGCGATAGATTCGGATTCTCCAGTATTCCTCGTCTCCAGAAGCTTAAATATCTTCTGTTCTGTCTGACCCAAGATATCATCTACTTCCTCTTCTCCCGCATAGCACATGTTAGCGATCTCTTCATTGACCTTGATAAGCCTTCTGAGGATAGACTTCTCTTTTACGATATTGCAGTGAGATCTGACATTGGCACTGGTCGCGACAGATACCACTATGTCACGTATAACAGAAATATCATAAACCTCGGCAGGAACATTATTACTTTTTAATTTCTCAGAAAGTGTAACGATGTCAACAGGCTGATCATGATTATACAGATCCTGCATGGCATCAAACATTAGACTGTACTGTTTCTGATAGAAATCATCAGGGATGAGGATCTCAGCAGCTGTAGAAACCGCCTCCTTATCTCTGAGCATGGCACCTATGACGCTTTGCTCAGCTTCCTGGCTATGGGGCACTATCCTAGTCAGAATATTTTCATTCATTTCTGCCATTATATCTTCCTTACTCTAAAATAAAATTAAATTGGTTCCCTTTTGGGGAACCTTTGATCAAACATATAGAAAATCAATCAGGCACTGATTACCGAAACATGAAGAACCGCCGTCACATCCTTATGAAGCTTAACATTTACATCATAGCCTCCAAGATTTTTCATAGGTACATCTACTGAGAACTTCTTCTTATCAACATTGATTCCGGACTGGCTCTTCAGAGCCTCCTGAACCTCCTTCGTCGATACAGAACCGAATGTTCTGCCGTCTTTTCCGCACTTAACAGTGATGGTAAGCTTAATTTGCTCTATCTTCTCCTTGAGAGCCTGAGCTTCTGCAAGCTTTTCCGCAGCTATCTTGTCCTCATTCTGCTTCTGGAGCTTTAATGTATTTAAATTCTTGTTATCTGCTATTACACCGGTCTTTGAAGGAATGATGAAATTTCTTCCGTATCCCTCTGAGACCTCAACTATGTCTCCCTTCTTTCCAAGAGACTTTACATCCTTTAATAAAATAACCTTCATTATGAAGCTTCTCCTTCCTTAATCATTTCGTCTATCGCTGCCTTAACGGAGTCCATAGCTTCAGGTATACTTCCTTCTCTGAACTGTGCTCCGGCGATGGTACGGTGACCTCCGCCTCCCAGCTTTTCCATAAGCACCTGAACGTTCATCTCGTCTATAGAACGAGCTGAAACATATATAATATCATTATAAAGAGTAAGTACAATACTTGCCTTTATACCTCTGATATTCAAAAGCTCATTGGCAGCCTGCGCACACACAACAGTCGGACTCTCGAGTCCCTTTGACTCGATGGTACTGAATGCATAAGCATTACGATAGATCTCAGCATTTGAGATAGCTGCTGCCTTGGCCTGATAATCCTTAAGATTTTCCCTGAATACCTTTCGTATCCTTGTTATATCTGCACCACAGCGTCTCAGATAAGCGGCCGCCTCAAAGGTACGAACACCTGTCTGATTAGTAAATTCCTGTGTATCGATAACTATTCCGCCATACATGGCATCTGCTTCCGGACCCTTGACCTTGATTCCGTCCCCGATATACTGCATCATCTCGGCTATCATTTCGCATGCACTGGAAGCATAAGGCTCACAATAACTGAGTACTGCATTCTGTATAGACTCACTGGCCTGACGATGGTGATCGAATACAACTATGGTCTTGCAGACTTTAAGAAGTTCAGGCTCATCAATAATAGACGGCCTGTTGCAGTCTACTACAACAAGAACTGTACTGTTATCCACCATCTGAACAGCCTGAGGTCCTGTCAGGAACATATCCTCAGGATAATCATCATTCTGCAAAAAACGTTCCTTCAGAGGAAGTATGGTCGAAGTGATGGTATTCTCGACAATGTATGCTCTCTTGCCAAGTGTGGTCGCCATACGATAAACGCCCACAGAAGCTCCGAGACAGTCAACATCACTGTTTGCGTGTCCCATGATTATGACCTTGTCTCTGGACTCAAGAATCTCCCTAAACGCCTGAGCCTTTACCCTGGCCTTGACTCTTGTTGTCTTCTCCTGGGTCTGAGCCTTTCCGCCAAAGTAGGTAAGATTCTCGTTTGACTTTACAACAGCCTGATCTCCGCCTCTTCCCAGAGCCATATCCATGGATGTTCTTGCATACTCATAGTTCTGGGCATAGGTTTCAGCACCATACCCAAGACCGATGCTCAGGGTCACAGCAAGCTCATTTCCAATGTTTACCTGCTTAACCTCTTCCAAAATAGAAAATCTGTCATCCAGCATTTTGGATAAGAATTGCTCCTTTAAAATAAAGAAGTACTTATCCTTTTCGATTTTTCTTGTAAGACCGCTCACGGCTGAAATGTATCTGTTTATCTTTCTGTCTATGAGCGCAGTAAGAAGAGAACGTCTTACCTCCTCGGTCTGATCAAGTACCTCTTCATAGTTGTCGATATAAATCAGTCCGATAACGATATGCTCTCTATCCAATGCGAATCTAAGCTGAGTCTCCTCGGTCTCGTCCCTCAGGTATACAGCGATGGTTTTCATTTCCGGATCATATAATGAAGGCATGCTTCCATCTTCAGTGGTCACCCTGGTTCTTATCAGATCCACAAGATACTTTCTTCCCTGATAATCTGAATGAATTTCAAGGGTTACATCATCTCTAAGGAACATATCCTCATGTATATTGGGAAACATCTGCATGATATTGCCTGCTGCAGCCCTGTCATTTCCAACGATTTCTTCAAAGCGTCTGTTTCCCCAGAGCACATTTCCCTTTTCATCCACCATACAATACGGAGTGGGCATCTCATTAAAAAGCTCTGAATGAACATCGCTGGCTCCCATGGCATAGGCCTGAAGAGCCGCATGCAGCTTTGTTTTTCTCGTCAGATATATATAGGCGGCGGCTGCAATATAAACAATGATGAACGGTGATAGAACAAAGGCCGCATGAGGAACTGTGAACGCCAAAATGATATTGGCGATCACTATAATAAATATCAAAATAAAAGGCCATGAAAAGTATGACTCGATTAAACTCTTCGGATTTTTTATATTCATTTTTCTTCTCCAAATAGTTAACACTTTGGGAAGTATTATATCATAAATAGCATGATATGAAAATAAGACCATAACATCAGCATAAACCGATGCTATGGTCTTAAAGCTTATTTTATATATCCTTATCTGATGATCTCAAATCCGATATATACTATCAGATCTGAAATTAATCTACCTGATATGGAAGAAGTGCTACGTGTCTTGCTCTCTTAACTGCAAGAGTGATAGCTCTCTGGTGCTTAGCACATGTTCCGGTAATTCTTCTTGGAAGAATCTTACCTCTCTCAGAGATATACTTTCTTAATGTAGCTACATCCTTATAATCAATAGGCTTAGCTTTCTCGCTGCAGAATACGCAAACCTTTCTTCTGCTACGGAAACCGCCGGCTCTTCTAGGTCTTGAGCCACTTCTATCTGACTTCTGAAATGCCATGGTTAATCCTCCTTGTAAAATACACAAGGGTTTCCCTACGATTAATTAAATGGGAGTCCCTCGTCCTCTACCCCATCAGGTATATTCATAAAACCATCACCGATTGAGCTTCCGCCCTGCTGTGAGGACATATGGCTTCCGGAATCATAACCTCTGCCACCTGAATAGCTTCCACCGTTTCCGTTTGAAGCATTCTTACTCTCTGCGAACTCCTGATTCTCTACAACTACATCAGTTGTATAGACCTTCTGGCCATCCTTGTTAGTATAGCTTCCGGTCTGGATTCTTCCCTCAACGGCAATCTTAGTTCCCTGATGCAAATACTTCTCCGCAAACTCAGCGGATTTTCCGAAGGCAACACAGCCGATAAAATCTGCTGTCTGCTGGTCCTGAGCATTTCCATCTCTGCGAACACGACGGTCAACCGCCAGTGTATATCTCGCAATCGCCATAGAGCCTTCACCCTGTGAATATCTCACATCAGGATCTCTGGTTAATCTACCCATTAGGATAACTTTGTTCATTTTTGTTCTCGCTTTCCGCTTGCTTACTCAGCTTTCTCTTCAGCAGCAGCTTCTGGAGCTACAACTGCCTCAGCCTCAGCTTCTGGCTTAACAACAAGATATCTGATAACTGGTTCCATAATGCGAATGTGGCTCTCAAGCTCATTCGGAGTATTGGAATCACCTGTAAATGGAATGAAATAGTAGAAGCCTTCCTTCATATGCTGAATCTCATATGCAAGTCTCTTCTTGCCCCACTCCTGGATGTTCTCTCCAACAGTGCCACCGAAACGGGTGATATATCCCTTAATCTTCTCGAGAGCAGCTGTTCTCTCCTCATCTTCGAGCTTCGCACTCAGAACAACACATAATTCATATTTGTTCATCTGCTTTACCTCCTTTTGGTCTCTGGCTTCCGCAAATAAGGCGGAAACAAGGAATTTATAGATACAGAACAGAATACTAACAAAGAAGCTGAAATATTGCAAGCTTTTTTATAGTTAAATTATTATTTTATTTTTTGTTATTTAGAAATATATTCTCTCAGGGCTTTTTGATTTTCTTTATCATAGCACTGACCTTGGATCTGGGTAACAACAGCATGTGTCCGCACCCTGAGCATTTCAACCGAAGATCAGCACCTACTCTCAGAATTTCCCAATCCGAAGATCCGCAGGGATGCTTCTTTTTCATAGTGATGATGTCTCCCACTTCTATGTTATCCATACCGTTAGCATACTCCAATCTATTCTGATGCCCACAAAAAATCATAATCAAAACCGGATATGTTCATATCTTAATACTGCAGGATGTTAATGTTGTGTGACTGTTTATTTTCCCGCTTTTTTGATCTTAATCTGTAGGTCATGTCCTTAAATCTTTATACAACAACGTTCAGTATAACATATCAGCCTTGTATCGTTGTGACGTTTTCTGAATAATTTGCCCGGAAATAACATTTTGAAGTGTTATAATTCACTTTGTGTTGCCGGCAAAAAATATTTGTCCACTTTACTATCCTTTGTATTTTGACTGATCAGTTCAGATAATGTGGCTGTCTCATCATCCGGAATGTAGGTTTTTACACTGGCCGTTATACTTTTATGCTCCTTATCCACATAATTTGCCTTAACGCCGCATAACGACATCAACACAATAAAAATGATCATAATCCCTGCTTCAATATGCATCTGTTTTAAAATCTTTCTACTTCTTCATTGACATCAGCAGTATCCTTTATGAATTCCCATGTGATGTCGCCTTCTCTGTTCTCATTTTGTATTCCATAAACATCAGCTACAACTTTACAGTTACTGTTCATAAATTTATTATTGGCGTTCAGGCCGAGGGACAACATCAAATCAACTTTACTTGTATCCCCTTTAGCCAATACTCCGTTATTCACTATAAACTTTGCCACTGTATTATTGTCTGTCAGTGAAATGAATTTGATCTTCGTATCTATCAATTCATCGATCGTTACATCATCAACGAAATCCATTCCTGACATTTCCGGATCCACCTGTCTGTCCTCATCCTTGATACTTCCCTCTGCATCCTGAATGAACCATTCCACAGTATCAGCCATAGGAACAGAAGAAATAAGAGTTATTTCGGAAAAGACCAATGCATCCGCCTTTCCTTCATTCATAACTGTATAGCTTATTTCCCTGCTGTCTCCCGGCAGCATATCCTTGACTTTCTCATCAGTAAAATTTCTTTGATCCACCTTTATCTCAAGATTTGAGGTTTTTGCGTTAACGTACAGTGTTTTTTTGTCTGTAAAATAGGCATACGTTCCTGTTAAAGCTGTCAAAATTGCCAGCATGGTCATTGATACAGCCGCTATTTGTCTTTTCTTCATATTGATTTTACATCCTTTTTTATTTGTATTTTCAGATTTTATTTCATGATTATGTATCGCTTAGAACAATACATATTCAACCGTCCCAACGATATCTTTTTCCTGGATCCTTCCTGGATCTTCTGTATTGTTGGCGTCTCCCTTGGTTATGTATCCGTTGTTGTCCAGCCCTACGATCCTGTGAGTCACAAAGGAATCCATTCCGTAATTCTTTTGTCTGAACATCACTATGTCATTTATCTTTGGAGTCTCTTCCTTTTCCTTAACAAGAACAATCTTTCCCGAATTGTAGGTTGGTTCCATAGAATCGGACAATACTATTACCGGCTTCCATCCAAAGAGGAAAAACGGTGTCCCGCTGTTTTGTTCCCTGAAGGAGCATACCAGTGCATAGAATGCGATCAAAAACAGGAGCAGCGTAAAAACCGCAGATATCAATGCAAATACTGCATTTAAATTTTTTCTGAGCTCTCCCATATTATTCAGTTTTCTCCTTTCTGACTGGTGACCGGTTCATCTCATCAAAAAAATAAAAGGCACGAGAAGTATTAAGTTCACCCTATAGGTTTTCTTAACATTTCTCATGCCTGAAGACTAACATATTTGATTTTTATTGAGAATGTCTAAAAAACGACCATAGTCGCATTTCAGACTATATTTTTTCTCACGAAACAGCATAAATACTGACTATTTCATCCGAATAAATATTTTTATCTTTATATACTACAAGAGGTTTTTCCACAATCAATTGTGTTCTTCCTCCCTTTACCGCTTCCAGCAAAACCATATTGGCTTCACTGTTCTCATATGGATATACGAGCCTCATTCTCTTAGGTTCAAGATGCACCTTCCGCAGCTCATTGAAGATATCCACAAGACGATTAGGTCTGTGCACCATAAAAAACTTTCCGTTGGATTTCAATGTATAAGCCGCAGCATAGCATACATCTCCCAGAGTACACATAACCTCATGTCTGGATATCAGCTTTCTGTCTGTAACATTCTTTAGGCCTGCGTTCATATACGGAGGATTGCAGGTGACCACATTCATACTTGAATCCAGTCCCATACTCTTTATTTCCCTGAGATCCCCCCTTATTATCTTCATCCGGTTTTCCTGATGATTAAGTTCAACCGATCTTCCTGCCATATCGGCAACATCAGCCTGCACCTCGATCCCTGTCAGTTCTTTACACTCTGTCTTGGCTGCAATAAGGAGCGGAACTATACCTGTTCCGCTGCACAGATCCAGTAATTTTGTTTCATCATTTACTGCTGCCAATGCGTAATTCGCCAGCAGTACAGCATCCATTCCAAAACAAAATCCATCTGTATCCTGAATTATCTTATATCCGTTACACTGTAGATCGTCTATTCTCTCCGCCATTACAATTAATTATCAAAACAGTTCAATCAAACATCCAGTCCTGATTTAGGATCACTTCTTTCAAGTTTTTCCAATGCCTCAATATCTTCTTCATCCTGGCTCATTTGATTGTTTCTATTACCTTTACCGCTGTTGTGATTACCATTCTTTCCATCCGATTTTTTATCATTACCGGAATTATTCTTTTTACGAGGCTTGAACTTAAGCTCTGAGACCTTGTACTCCCTAAGCTCCTTCTCATCCTCATTTTCAAGATTAACAATGACCTTTACCTTCTGATTAAGCACCGAAACTGAGGTCACCTCTCCCTTTAACCCGTCAGGTGTAGTCACATAATCCCCCATGGAAGGAAGTCTTGAATTTAAGAACTCATACACTTCCTCTTCGTTCTTCAGACAGCACATCAGTCTTCCGCATACTCCGGAAATGTTGGCAGGATTAAGACTTAATCCCTGTTCCTTGGCCATACGAATGGATACAGGTGCAAAATCAGACAGGAATGTATGGCAGCATAAAGGTCTTCCGCAGGTTCCATATCCACCAAGTATCTTTGTTTCATCACGTACTCCCACCTGTCTTAACTCAATACGTGTTCTGAAAATAGAAGCAAGATCCTTTACAAGAGCTCTGAAATCAACTCGCCCGTCGGCTGTAAAATAAAACAGAACTTTTCCTCTGTCAAAGGTGTATTCTACATCTATAAGCTTCATTTCGAGATTGTGCTTATGTATTTTTTCCTGGCAGATCTTAAAAGCTTCCTTTTCCTTGAGCTTATTATCCTCATGAAGAACATCATCCTCAGGCACAGCCTTACGGATCACAGGCTTCAGTGGCTGAATGATCTTTTCGTCTTCAGCATCCCGATTTCCCATAACAACAAAACCATACTCAACACCTCTTGCAGTTTCGACTATGGCATGATCTCCCCTTACAAACTTAATGTCTCCGGGTGCAAAATAATATATCTTACCGGCAGTTCTAAATCTTACGCCTATTACTTCTGTCATATATCCCTTACTTTCTTTTATGTATTAAAAATTCCAGCACCATAAAAAAGCTCCGGTACTGAAATTTTATTATCATTTAATTATTTTGTCTAAGCTTCAATAGGAAATCTTCAATTAATAATTCTTTATTTACATTTAATGGAAGATCTCTAAACGCCTTTTCTATGATATCTGTTGCACGTCCCAGTTTCTCATAGCTCATGACTGTTGACATTTTAATTATCTCCTGAGCTATTTCCTGCCCATAGATAAGTTCGATTTTTGACGTGCTTTTATAGCATAACACATCCCTCAAAACAATTTCAATAAAACATAGAAATGTGCTTAAGGGCACCTTCCATTCCTTGCTTATCCTGTCAGTGAAGTCCAGAATCTCTTTACCGTTTCTGAATCCGATTTCCGATAAAAAGCGTACCGTCTCTCTTGACCAGTCTTCGGAAAGCATATCACTTATGACTTCTTTAACATCCCTTTCTCCGGCCTTTATCTCTATAACACGTGACAAAATAGTCGGCAAAAAGGCATCGGAATTTGCTGCAAGAAGCATTATGACAACATACTGTGGCGGCTCTTCCAATGTCTTAAGAAGTGCATTCTGAGCCTGCTGATTCATACACTCTGCATGTTCGACCACATAGATTTTGTATAATGCTTCATATGGTCTTATCTCAACAGTACCGTTTATATTGCTTCTGATATTTCCTACAGATACCGTTGTGGGATTATCATCAGGCTTGTCCGGTTTTATGATAATAAGATCCGGATGTTCATTATTGCTTACTCTTTTTCTTACACTGTCTTCCCATTCTTCCTTTGATTCATAGCCCCTTTCCTTATATATGGGCAATGAATCTTCATTCTCATCAGAAGCATCTCTGAGTAAAAGCTTTTCCGCAAACTTAATTGCTGATGATTTTATGAGTTCCATATCCTCACCCTCAATTAAATAAGCATTATATATATTATTTTCTGGTATCCTTAATGATTTCATTTATACAATCTTCTATAACGATATTTCTATATCGCTTCCTTATACCTGCTCTTTCCAGCTTTTCTTCTGAAAAATCTCTGTTGTCTGCTTCAAAGCGTCTCAGCATTTCATCAAGTTTTGGAGTCTTTTCCAGCATTTCCCGTCTCTTCGCTCTTTCCAGCCTGATATCATCCGGTACCTCAATATATATAGGAGTAATGTTTTCTTTTCCTACATAATCTCGAGTACTTATGTAACTCTCAAGAACACCGATCATAAGATAATCCGAATCATCTGAAATATTGATCTGACCATCATCTACAGTTCCATATCTCCATGGACCATATACAGTCTGATATATTCTTTCCTCAATTATCTTTCCATCTCTTTTGAACTGTTCCATCTGTTCATTACTTACAAAATGATACTCTACACCTTCAGTTTCACCCTCTCGTATGGGTCTTGTTGTATAGGGAGTCACTTCTTTCCACTCAGGCCTCAGTTCTTTAAGCTTCTTATATATAGTATCTTTTCCACTGGCCGATTTGCCAAATAAATAGTATATCATTTATACCTCTTGATAATGCCCATAGTACTTAAAGCCATCTTCAGACCACCGGCATTTTTATTATGTACTTTAAACCGATATCATTCTATTTCTGTCAATCCAGAACGACAGGGCCTCCGTTACTTATCTCCACCCCGCTGTTTGATGATCCGGGACCGCCGCCTTCTGCGGAACCTCCAGCCACGGGACCTTCTGTTATTACTCCGTTTTCAACAATTTCCGGAACAATACGAGGCTTCTCTGCTTCGTCTGTATAATCAGACTCTTCATAATCCCTATCCTCTATTGTTTCTTCATTGTTTTGTTTTTTCTTTTCAGTCTTAGACTCACTTGTCTCACTCTCAGGTTCTTCCACTGTCTCTTCGGATCCGGAGCTTTTTTCAGTAACTTCCGTACTCTCTGACTCTTCCGCCTCAACAGAGGCTTCAGCCGATTCTATATTCTTTTCCACCTCTTCGTTATCTGCCTTTACCTCTGCTGATTGAGATACTGTTACACTTATTTTGCTTGATTCCGTAACAGACTCTGTCGGCGCTACAGTAACTGTAACGGGCTCACTTGTCTCAGCTATGGTAACTCTTAAGTCCGGAAGAGAAAAACCATCAACATTCTTGAATACAAAAAAGGCAACCAGTATTGCAACCACCAGCATAGAAACAGCAAAGAGTATTTTAAATAAATCTCCCACCAGTGTTGCTTCCTGCTTCTTTCTCTTTGTGTTTCTGCTCTTTCTCTCACTCATAATCAATGCCTCTAAATCTATTACTTACAGTAATCCTGCATATATCCGGTAATAAAATATCTTCATATTATAAATATAAAAATCCAAGCTGCACTTATCAGAGCAGCTCATCTTTATCATTCAATCTTACAGATACTTCACCAAATACAAGTGTATTCTTTCTTCCGTCTGCTTCAACTATTTCCAATGTTCCGTCATCTCGTATTCCTTCAGCATGTGCCTTACGGACATTTGTTCCGTCAATTACCAGAATATCATGTCCCGGAACTATATTTTTCTCTATATATTCAGATGCTAATGTTCTGTTTTCCGCAAGCTCATAAAATTCCTTTATTATATGCGAAGCCAGCTCGTTTCGGTCTATCTGCTGCCCATCTGATCTTTTACCTAATATAGAACCGGCTTTATTTCTGATATCCTCAGGAAACCCCTCTTCCGGCTCATATATATTCACACCTATGCCAACAACTATATATTCCATTTTGCCGGATTCCATACTTGCCTGACCTTCGGATAAGATCCCGCATACTTTTCTTCCATTATAATACAGATCATTGACCCATTTTATGGAAAGCTCGATGCCTGTGACATTCTTTATTGCCCTATAGACAGCTACAGCAGATTGGGCTGTAAGCATCAGATTATCAATAACAGAACCATCAGGTCTAAGCAGCATACTCAGATATAATCCTGTTCCCTTAGGAGAATAGAAGCTTCTACCTAATCTTCCCTTTCCTCCCAACTGAAAATCAGAAACTATAGTAGTTCCCTGAGGGGCATGCTCTGTAACAGCCATCTTCTTGAGTACATCATTCGTGCTTGTTATTTCCTGAAATACTTTTATTGTATATTGTCCGTCCAGATATCTGTTTATTGCCTCCTCAGATAATACATCTGAGTTTTCTGACAGTTTATATCCCTTATTTTTTATAGATATTATTTCGTAGCCTTCTTCCCTAAGCTGGTTTACAGCTTTCCAGACAGCCGTTCTTGAACAGTTAAGTTTTTCAGCTATTTCTTCCCCTGAAATAAATCTTCCCTTGTTCTCCTCAAGCAAAGCTGTCAATGTCTTCTTTACTGCCATAATACCCTCCCAGAATTGTCTATATATCCATTCTGACTGATAAATAATATCAAATATTAAATATATATACAAGAAAAGGGACCCTTGCTGCAAGGTCCCTTCACTTATTGTAACATTTACCTTATGATTAGTTTTGTACGCCGATCCACTTAAAGTTTATCTCGTTAAATTCCCTATTACAGTAGTCCATTTTATAAAATCCCCCTTTGCTTGATTTATGAAATAGTCTGCACCAGAATTCATACGGTAATTCTTTTCCATTAAATAAAATTCTTGTACCTTTATTTCTCATTCTCAGAAGTCCTGACAAATACTTTTCCTGCATGACTACATCCATATTCTTTTTTTCATCTCCTTTTCTTTTTTTTCCATCGCTCAAGAATAAATTGGATTATAAACATTACCTCTCTTAAACTGGATTTTTGGTTGTCTTGGCTAACGGTTAGGGGTAAGTATCAATTCAACTACGATTCAAGAATTTCGGAATTACTTAAAGTATATCTTTAACGTTTGTTACTAAGGCTTCAGAAATATTCTAATCATACTCCTTCCACCAACATGATCATGTTTTACTGCGCTCTGTAATTATATATTAGTCTTTGAGGATTTCCTATACTCTAAAAAACGACTATAGTCTGAAAAGAGACTATACTAAAACAAAAAAAATCTCAGGAAAAATCCTGAGATAAAATCAACATGACGCCAACGAGATTCGAACTCGTGATACCACCGTGAAAGGGTGGTGTCTTAACCACTTGACCATGGCGCCAAAAAGAGGCGAAGACCGGGTTCGAACCGGTGATCAGGGTGTTGCAGACCCACGCCTTACCACTTGGCTACTTCGCCTTATTCAATTCTAATCTAAACTTACATTTAGAATGAGCGCCTCCAGATGGACTCGAACCAACGACACCGCGGTTAACAGCCGCGTGCTCTACCGACTGAGCTATGAAGGCATAACAAAAATATCTGCTCTATATAATATCATTCAATTTGTAGATTATCAACATCAAACCTAAACCAGCTA
>ALYD01000040.1 GCA_000513555.1 Lachnospiraceae bacterium JC7 | reverse complement strand
GTCCCTGCTCGTTTTCATTTTTACCGTCACATATTTTCTCGAAACAAAACAAGCTCTGCACTTCATAAGTGCAGAGCTTGTTTTTGAATGGCAGAATATAAAATTAGATAAAAACAAATTTATCAAGCGAACTTGCTCATATCAACCTTGTCGAGACCACTGTTCTTGATGCCCTTAGCGATCCAGTCCTTCTCCTCCTGGTTAAGTGGAAGTACAGGCTTTCTCATAAGAGCGCTTGTGAAGATACCTCTCTGTACAAGTGTCTCCTTAAGTCTTGCATGTGCCTCACCTGATGGCTGTCCGCCGCCGTAGATAGCCTGGCTGATGTGATAGATTCTGTCGCTCCAGTCCTGAGCCTCCTTGAGTGTGTGCTTGTCAGGATTTGCAAATACTTCTCTTGCAGGGCAGATAAGCTCAGGTACGCAGCCTGCGAATCCGATAAGAGCTCCATCCATGCCAGGGAACCATGATACGCAAAGTGTCTCATCATGGCATGTGATAAGGCTGATATCCGGGCACTCCTGACGGAGAAGTCTTACATCGTGCTCATAGATAGATGTTACACGTGTTCCCATCTTGATGCACTTAACATGATCGATCTCCTTGCACATCTTTATAAGTGTCTCTACTGGGTAGAATGCCTTTGATGTTGCAGGATAGAGGTGGATAACGATATCGATGTCTGCACCCTCTGCTACGTCCTTGATGTACTCGAAAGGAGCGTTAGGGTTCATACCGAATCTGAGCCACATGTGAGGAGGCATAAGAAGGATAGCATCTGCTCCGGCTGCCTTTGCCTCAGCTGCCATCTCGATTGATTCCTGTGTATTCTCACAGTTAACTCCGGAAACGATAGTCATGATATCGCCGCACTCTTCAGCACAGATCTCAACTACTCTCTTTCTCTCTGCTCTTGTAAGGCCTGTGATCTCTCCTGTATGACCGTTACATACGAGGCCCTGGATTCCTTTATCATAGAAGCTCTTGATCCAACGAAGATATACTCTGAACTCCTGCTCGTTGATTGAGTAGTCATCGTTAAGTGGAACTGAAACTGCCGGGAATATAGTCTTGAAATTTTTAACCTTTGCCATGATATTTTTCTCCTTTTAAACAGAAATATAATTTTTTGAGCTCCAGAAGAGGCGCCCTTCTTCCTTTGCAATCGTTTGTATTTGTTATGTCATATTTATAGCACCTGCAAATTATTTGCGCAATATTTCTGCAACTGTCTGCAATTTGTTGCATAGCCTTTGCAATTAGTTGTATCTTTTGTGAATTATATCTGTTTTAAGCCATCAGTATTTGTGCATGTTTTTATATTTTCCTTTTGCTCATCAAGGACCTTTGCAAAAAACCGCAAGCAATCGTTTGCATCAAGTTGCATTTACAGACGCAAAAAAGGCCGATTTCCCGACTTTAAAGTCAGGAAACCGACCTTCCATTTTTTAACCTTATAATATACTCATCACTGCTTCGTCACAGCCCAGCTCTTCGTCATGTGACCATCACTGTCAAAATAGTAATTATAATTATCTATTATTCGTCTCTCAGCCTTTGCTTTCTTTCCGTTTGAGTCAAAGTAGAACCAGTAATCCTTATATACTTCATCCTTCGGTACATAGACCCTCATTTGTTTCCAGCCCTGAGCCGCATGACCATCATCCCAGTCTCCGAAATAATAGTCCGAATACCTCCATACGCTGTCGTCATAGTCCTGGATCTTCACTTTGCTGCTGTCTACCCAGCCGTATAACATACGTCCATTTATATCGAAAGCATACTTCTTACCCTCGATGGTCCTTATCTGATCATCCGTAAGAGGTCCTCCATTTGATTTATAGGCTTTTCCGTCATTTCCGAAGTAGTACCACCAGTACTGGGCTCTATAGTTCTTTCTGTCAGCCGGATCTATAGCCACAGCCTTCCATGCATCCCTGAGAAGCTTTCCGTTGGAGTCTACATAATAGTAATTAGTCCCCTTTTCAGTATTTTCGATGATAAGCTTGTTTCTGGCTATAAGTCCGCTGGAGTCAAGATAGAACCAGTATCCATTTGCCGATTTCCATGTCTCGACCGCAGCTGTTCCGTCGTCCTTTATCCATTGCCAGCTTCCGCTGGAATCGTCCCATCCTTCACCGAAGGCCGCAAAAGCTCCGATAAGTGCCAATGCTCCCATCAGCGCACAAGTTTTGACTATTCTTTTTAATGTCATATCCACTCACCCCTGTATTTAGTCAAAAAAATTGCCCGATATTATTATAGCAGTTATACCGCAAATAATATCAGACAATTTGCTATCAAAAATATTTTAAAAAACAGTCGGCAAAGTCTGCAGGATCAATTCTTATCCTCTTCAACCAGGCTCTTCTGAATCTCCAAAACGTAATCCAAAGAGATATGACAAAAATCCGCTATTTCCTGAGGGTTTCTGCCTGTTTAATTCAACACGATCCTCAAACAGTAATCAGGAATATTGGTATGGGTATTTCCTCCCACATATTTATTCTTATTTTTTCCGTCATTATTCTTCCAGTAAACATCTACATGAGCCGGATTTGCTTTAGGATAAATAGAAACCATAACTACCGCGTTGGTATAATCCTCACTAGCGAGATAGGCTAATCCCTTTTCACTCCCGCTTTCAAAAACAGTTCCTCCATCCATTTTCGTCCCTCTGCCGTATTTCTTCGCAGATGCAGGCAGTAAATCCCTTTTTTTGTAAAATCTTCCGGTTGCCGGATCATAGGCTCCGTATGCATTAGAACTGACCGCTCCACCGCCGGTATCCCAGCTTAATCCTGCATCGTCAGCCGTTTTTCCATCACATACACCCGCATAATATAAATCTATCGCCGCAGAAGCCGCCGCCCTCATAGTGGCGATATCGTGTGCTTCTCTGGCTCTTTCAAGTCTTGCATTTATATACGGAATCGATATGGCTACGAGTATCCCGATAATGCCTATAACTATCAAAAGCTCGACTATCGTAAATCCGTTTTTCCATTTCTTTTTCATGATCTATACTCTCTTTGGATATTCACAAATATATAGGAAAGACTCCCTAAAAACAAATCATATCATAGAAAGCCCTTATTATCTAATTTCAGTCACTGCCCCCCTCAGCTCAGATATATGATCAATCGCGGATAGTTGGATTCGTTGTACTTTCCGCCATCCTTACAATTCTGTCCATTGCCGATAAAAGGACGCACATTTCCGGTTTGCAGTTTTTTCCAGGCAACCTCAACCCGTTTTCTGTTGCCGTTTGGAAAAATAGATACCTGAAGCACACCTCCTGTATAATCTATCGTCGGATCATACACTCTTTTATTGTCTTCTCCGAAGAGATCTACACCGCCGTCCTTCTTTCCGCCCTTACCGTAGGCCTTTAGTCCATCCGCTATAGTTCCGTCATAGTTTTTATCCGAGAATGTACCCTTTTCCGGTAAATATATGGCGAAAGCGTTACTGCCTTCGGACTTGTCATTATTATTGGATCTGTACCACTGCATCCCTGCTGCATGTGCACTATCAGGGTCTGTAACCCCTTCATAATAGAACTTCTGTCCCAAAGCTGCCGCTGCCCGCATAGTATGTATGTCAACAGTTTCTCTGGCTCTCTCGAGCTTTGCGGAAATAAGAGGAATGGCAACAGCCACAAGTATACCGACTATAGCAGCAATGATCAGAAGCTCCGCTATGGTGAAACCTCTTTTTTTCGAATTACCGTCAGCTTTCATGACTCTATACACCCTTATATTCCAATGTTTAAATGTTTACCAGTCCTCATTTCACTTTAGTAAGCATTATAAAAAAACACGTTATGTTATCTGATAAAAAAATATCCTATAAGCAAAGCCTCCCTACAAAGAGTAGGGAGGCTTAAAAACTATGTGATAATCAACCTCCAATAGGAAGATATATTTACGGTGTACTTGGCCATGTAGCAGAAATACCGGCAATCGAAGCATCTGTAGTAGTTGTAGCGGCCGTGAACGTAACTATCCACTTTTCCGCAACTAAATCACCAAGCTGTTTAGTATTGATTGTTGTATCTACTCCCCAATCAGAAATAGCTGTATTTCCCGAAGCAGTTTCAGTAGTTGTATCAATAGTAGCAGTCTTAACTGTATATTCGAATGAAGTAGCTGTATTCTTGTCATCCAGCATCTTAGCTACTGCCTCTGCATATGCTGCTCTTGCATTAGCCTGATTTGTAGCAAGTCTTGCCTTTCTAAGCTGAGCTGTAAAAATAGGAATAGAAATAGCTACGAGTACACCGATGATTGCTACTACGATAAGCAACTCAGCAAGTGTGAAACCCTTTTTATTAATCTTCTTAAACATAATTATAACCCTCCTGTTATATTGATTTTTTTATAAGATCTGCAATGCAGTCTCTTTCATGTTTAAGCGTATGATGAATCCCTCATCATACCGTGTGATAAGTGCCGCGGAAAATATACCGCTTTTGTTCTTTTGTCGTTTTTGAGTCTTTCTCTCTTCGTTTTCTCTGTTCAGAACAGATCGTACATGGTGAACATGGGCAGATATACTGAAACGACCAGAAAACCTGCGAATATCGCCATGACTACGAGGAGCGTCGGCTCCAGCATGGTTATGGCCTGATGGATAAGTCTCTCTGTTTCACCTGCGAAGTAATCGCCGATGGTCTCCAGAGTCTTATCAAGTTCACCGGTCTCCTCACCCACAGAACACATGTCCTTAAGTGAATCAGGAAAATAACTGCATTCCTTGATACACTCTCCGATCTGCTTTCCTTCTTCAATCCGACCTATCATCTTTTTCACATCCATTTGCAAAAGATAATTGTCCAGCACCTTGGAAGTAACAGATACGGCGTTGTTCAATGTAAGTCCCGATGCAAGCATGGTGGACATGGTATTGGCAAACTGGGACGAACCGTTCATGACATTGATCCTGCCCAGAACCGGCATACCAAGCATGAGCTTCGCTTCAGTCACCCTTCCCTTTTCTGTCCTCGTGTAGACCTTCCAGAATATCACAAACCCTATAACCAAAATTACAAGTGCGATCCACCAATCCTGAAGAAAATCTGCCATACCTATCATCATCCTGGTAAGGAGCGGAAGCTCACCACCCAGACTGGAGAAGACCTCCGACATAGTCGGTATGACCTTCACCATGATTATCACGAGAACTATAAATGCAACACAGACAACGAAGATCGGATAGGTCAGTGCACTTCTTATCTTCTCGCTGTTCTTCGCACTACGTTCATAGTACCTGTGCATCTTGTCGAATGAGTTTTCCAATGTTCCCGATACCTCACCCGCCCGGACAGTCTCCAGAAACGTTAGAGGAAAAGCCTCTTCATACTTTTCGAACGCAGCGGTCAGGCTTGAACCTCCCAATACATCCTCCGTTGCCTCTATAAGTATCTTTCTGAGTTTTTTGTCTTCAGTCTGTTTCGATATCATATCGATGGCTCTTCCGATAGGCATACCGGACTGAAGAGTTATCGCAAACTGCGAACACATAAGTGCCAAGGCTCTGGTTTTGATCCTTGGACTTCCTAAATCTTTAGAGAGAAGCTGTTGAATCTTCGACAGATCCGAATTCACCGGTGTAAGGCTGGTAACAATCGGACACTTCTGCTTTATCTGCCTTACAGCTGTATATTCATCCTGTGCCTGAACCACACCCTTTGTCTCTACGCCTTCAGCAGTTAAAGCCTTATATGAATATGTGGTCAAATAAAGTCACCTCGTTCCAATGTTCGTCCTTTCAACTATCTGTAAATAACTATTCAAATCCTTAAAAGTTCACTAATGTGTGAAAAATTAAAATTCTATTCTCCCTATACAATATATCGTCATAATTTACATTATTCTTTAGCTTTTTGCTCTTTACAATTTAAATTCGAAAATTTAAATATCCAATAGCATTATATAGTAAAAACCATTTTTCACCATAACAGCGTGTAAAATTTTATAATTTTTTGAGAAACAAAAGAAAATTATTTCAGGAATCCTGCAGAAGAAACCACAGGATCCCGCGTGAAAACGGGCCTTCAAAGGCCCGAAAAGATCATCCCAAAAGTTTCTTCTTCACGTAATCCCTGTCTACCGAAGCCTCGATGGCTGTATCAGTAGTAATCTTTCCATCGTTTGCCAGCTTGATTAGACAGTTATCCATGGTGATGGAGCCCTGTTCCATGGAGCTCAGCATGAAGCTGTGCATCTGATGAGTCTTACCCTCTCTGATGAGGTTCTGAAGGGCTGTAGTCATTATCATGACCTCGGCTGCCACCACTCTTCCCTTTCCTCCCGCCTTCGGAAGAAGCTGCTGGGAAAGTACGGCTTTCAGAGATCCCGCAAGCTGAAGTCTTATCTGCTGCTGTTTTGAATCCGGGAATACACTTACTATTCTGTCTATGGAGCTGACCGCACCGTTGGTATGAAGTGTGGCAAATACCAGATGTCCTGTTTCAGCAGCCGTAAGGGCTGTTTCGATGGTCTCGAGGTCACGCATCTCACCTATGAGAATTACGTCAGGATCTTCTCTCAGGATAGCTCTCAGACCGTTCTGGTAGCTCTCTGTGTCCTTTCCTATCTCACGCTGATTGATGATGCATTTATCAGGACTGTATACATACTCGATGGGATCCTCAAGTGTGATGATATGCTCGTTTCTGGTGTGATTTATCTTATCGAGAAGAGCCGCAAGAGAAGTTGATTTACCTGAACCGGTCTCTCCCGTAACGAGGATTATGCCCTTCTGTATGCCCGGAAAAGTACTGACTACCGGAGGAAGTCCCAGATCATCAAGTTCAGGTATCTTGTTTGAAAGTATTCTGATAGCCGCAGAGATGGCCCCCTGCTGCCGGAACAGATTTATACGCACACGTTCCGAAGCTATATAGCCACCGCAATCCAGCTCCCCTATAGTCTCTATCTTGTCAAAATACTTTCCTGCCATCTCCTTCGCCAGATGCTCGCAGTCTTCAGCAGTGAGGACATTTTCAGCGAGATCCACTATACGTCCGTCGATTCGACTCTTGATCCTGAGACCTGCGATAAGATGAATATCCGAAGCTCTTCTTTTTGCAGCCAGTGAAACTATATCTTCTATATGCAGCATATTTATCTCCTATCTGTCATTTAACACAAGCAGAAACCGGACCGCTCTGCCTTTATCCCTCAGTTCGCGCACCCGGACCGCCAATGATCCTTTCGTGCCGGATGCCATCTCCATCACGCTATTGCCCTGTACAGCAGTATCAGCAAAATGAGATGCAGCGGGTAGAATGCATAGTATCCGATCCTCATGAATTTACCGGAAGTCCCCTGTTTACCGCTGTAACAGAAGGTGGTGAGCACCGCAGCGAGGACGACACCTGTTACGCCGGTAAAAACATTGGCGATACTCTCCCCCGAAAAATAATCCACCACCATGTATAAAATGATGCACTTCAACCAAGCGAACTTAAGCTTTTCTTTGTCAATGCTTAAGCACCTGGGCCTCGGCTCCGCCTGAAAGGCATCCATCAGGATCAATGTAAAGGGCACAGCTCTCAGGTTCCAGTCCGTATGAAGGTTCGCAGCTATCAGCACCAGATACAGCATCCCCTGCCGGCCCTTGTCAGTAACATGATAGTGCACATGTACCGTCAGCATACACAGAGCAAGGGTTATGAGCATGTTCAGATACCTGATTCCAAGCATCAGAAACGGGATCTGAGACAGCGCACCGAAACCAACCAGCCGTAGGAGGTACTTTTTCCTGTCTCTTGTATAGTGGTAGCCCTCTATAACGAAATAGATCATTACAGCTCCGGCCATGCTTCCTACGCTCAGGAACAGAGTCTTCAGAAACACGGCAACGGAAAGGGACAGATGCAATGTCTCAAGTATATGAGCATCGCCTTCTATCCCCGGTGTCAAAATGATCAATGCTATATGATCCAGTAGCATGGCCGTCAGGGCCAGAATTTTGATTATATTTTTATCCATAAATGATACCGCTGATATCATACCTATATCAGCGTCAGTACTCTTCAAGTTCGGTAACCGTTCTCATTACTTCGTCTACAGTCGTGATACCTTCATCCACGAGACGGTCTGCATTTTCAAGCATGGTGACATATCCGGTTTCCTTGGCAAGACGCTGAAACTCCTGCTTGTCTCCGTTGTTGGTGATGCATTGCCTCAGGGCATCATTCATGACGAGAACCTCAAAATCTCCGATACGTCCTCTGTAGCCCGAGTTAAAGCACATGTCACATCCGCGGCCATGATAGAATTTACGGCCTTCCCTTTCCTGAAGTCCGGCCATCCTTATCTTCATAGGTGTGACCTGTTCCTCTTCCTTACAGTTCTTGCAGATACGGCGGAGAAGTCTCTGGGAAATGATTCCCCTCAGACCTGCTGCGATAAGATAAGGTGCAACTCCCATATCCTTGAGACGGTCGATGGCACTTACAGCGTCCTCGGTATGGATGGTGGTGATAACAAGATGTCCTGTGATGGCAGCTCTCATGGCGATCTCCGCTGTTTCGCTGTCACGGATCTCTCCTACGCATATGATATCCGGATCCTGTCTCAATATGGAACGAAGTCCCGATGCGAAACTGAGCCCCACCTTTTCGTTTATCTGAACCTGGATAGCACCGTTAATGTTGTACTCCACAGGGTCTTCAAGAGTAATAAGGTTTGTAGACTCGGAAAGAAGCTCATTAATAAGGGCATACATGGTAGATGACTTACCTGAACCTGTAGGACCGACGATCATGATTACACCGCTGGTGAGCCTGAGAAGCTTTGATACCTTCTCATCCTCAGTCTCGGGTATACCTATACCTCTACGGTTAAGGCGTGAACCGTCTCTTCTCAGGATACGGATAACGATATTTTCACCATATATGGAAGGAAGTGTGGACACACGAAGATCAACGTCCTGTCCCTTCACACGGACCTTTGCACGTCCGTCCTGAGGAAGACGCCTTTCGATGATATCCATTCGGCTCATGATCTTGATTCTGGAAATGACAGGCTCCATAAGATTACGGGGTATGGTGAGTATCCTGTGAAGACGTCCGTCGATCCTCATTCGGATGACCAGATCTCCATCCGTAGGCTCCCAGTGGATATCGGAAGCATGTTCTATAAAGGCTCTCTCGATTATGGAGTTTACGAGACGAATAGTAGGTGCCGACTCTTCACCCGCATCGATAGCATCATCAGCGGCTGTTCTCACCTCATCATCGGTGATGCCTGCCTCAGCGCGCATCTGCGCCATAGCCTGCGCGGCACCTTCATTGCCATACAGAGTGTTTATGGAATGATCGACGGCATTGCCCGCTGCTATCATAGGGATAATGTTTTTCTTACTTGCTTTTTTGGCATCCTCTATGGCCATGAAGTTCGTAGGGTCAGCCATGGCCAGGAACAGACTGTCCTTCGACATGGATACAGGGACCATCCTGTTCTGCTTGGCAAGATTCTTCGGTATGTACTGGGACATCTCGGGAGCTATATCCGTCTTCGTAAGGTCGATATAGTCTATACCCAGCTGCATGCGGAGGGCATCGACCATCTGAGCCTCTGTGATATACCCATGATCCACCAGTGTGGTTCCCAGTCGCTCATGTTCTTGTTTCTGTATGGTAAGAGCCTCAGCCAACTGCTGTTCAGTAAGCAGATTAAGCTCTACCAGCATATCTCCCAGTCGTTTAGTTCTCATTTATTCACTTCTTTCGTACATAAAAATCTTCCACATCAATATATTCGAACAATTTATAAAATTTATAAACCTGAAAATTACGCAAATAAAGAGCCGGACTTTGCGCCCGGCTTCCTACACATCTAGTAGTTTTTTGGAATAATGCAATGATACACGAAAATTAATTTTTTAACAAGCCCTATCAAGAAAATTTACGACAGAATTTCTTAAGAATTTGTTAATATGAACGTGGATGTATCCAATGCATTTTTCAGACTGTTTTTAATGCACCATCAATAAAGAACAGTAGATCCAAAACACTCTTAAACTCTATTTTTTTATCCTTTTCGATCCAGAGAGCCTTGCCCTGCCAGCTGGAATGCTGTCTCATCTCTGTGAGAACATGGAATGTAGCCAGCTTTCCCTTTTCTGCGCTTATATCACGTGGCTTGACTTCTTTGGCCAGATTTACAAGTCGTTTTTTAGGATCGTCTGCCGAAACCTCTCCCTCAGAAGCCGGCCGGCGAATAGTAAAACTTCTGGACTTTTCCGCCGCCTCAGGAAAGCCCCACTCATCATACAGATCTTCCAGTTTATTGATCATGTCCTTGCTGGAATCAAAACTCAAAGCAGACTCCGAGTACTGATTGAACACACTGCCTCTGAAGTCCTCCTCTGTCCTGTCGTCTATCGCTATGCAGACAAGATCAATGCCGTTCAGCTTCTCCATAAAAAATCTCATACCCCTCTCTCCATGACACGTTTTATGCTCCAAAAGCCATACTAATAAATGCCCTGCGAACTCACTCTCCGCAGACACCCTTATGGTTCTATATGGAAGCCGTATACTATCAGCCCACCTGATTCTCCTCAACTTCGTCTTCAAAGACATCATCAGGTAATTCAGCATGATCCATGGCACCATCCAGCATCTTGATGAGCTCAAGAGCGGATCTAAAATACTTTGTCTTGGACTTCTGCGCCCATGTCACTTTACCCTGCCATGTTGAATTCTCTCGACACTTGACGTTAACGATAAAAGTTTCACTATTCATTTTTTACCCCTCTTCATTCTATACAACCGATTCACTTAAAAGAGGCATCCCCGCAAATACACTATGCCCATTTAAGCAAACTCTATGCATCGATGATAGCTCTAATATCCTTAAAGTTATGATTAAATGATATTACAATTTTGGTTATTTTTGCAATTACTAATTTGAAACATATTGTTTTTTTTAAGGTTATTTCGAAATTTTATTTTTCGGCAATCAACGCGCCATGAACCACAAAACGCTCATTGCCGCCCGAGGGTCCCGAACAGGTCGAAAGGGTTACGAGATCCGGTCTCAATGAGAAATCTATATAACTTTTGTCATCTTTGAAGTATGAATTTCTGAGACAGTATCCGGTATAGGAATCATACGTCTTTTCATCCTTGATCTCTGAATAGGCCTCACTTCCTACAGTCGTATGGTAGAAGGAAAAGATCTCATACTTCCTTACCTTGTCTTCAGTGTAGATATAGAAATATTTATCCCGTGCCGAAATATCCATATCCTGAAGCTTCTTCAGTTTACCGAACATACTGCCATTCTTCATATTATGTCCGTATAGAAATGTATTGTAGCCCCGGAAGTCAGGCTCGCACAGATAATCGTAAAAGATACAGCCCGACGGGTTATAGCTGCCCTCGAAGGTCCTTTTTATATAGTCTTCATTATCCTTTGAGTACACTACCGGATATTTTATTTCCAATGCAGGTACATACAGAACGCAGGCAAAATCGGAGTTCTTTTCCTTGAGTCCCGAAAAATCTATATCCAGTTCCGGAAAATAATCCCGTCTTGCAGTATCATCAGTTTCTCCATCTTTCACAGGATCACCGGAAAGTTTTATATAGGAGGCATCTATCTCCGCATACTCATCCTCAGCCTGTTTATACTGAAGATAATCTTTCAGAAACAGATAACCGAAAAAAATTGCGGCTGAGATCGCCGCAATGGGTATGATATAAAAAATGATGGTTCCAAATGAAATCTTTTTCTTTTCCGCCATGATAAACCTTCTTTACAGTTTCTTTCTTTATATCTTATCCAAGTATCTAAACTATTTCCAGCACTTTCCCTCGTCGATAAACCATACTTTTTATGCGGTTAGTTATGACTAAATGGATTTTTCAAAAAAATACAATATGCGAAAATTATTTTATTGTACTTTATAATAAACTATACTAATATATCACTATAGGTGAACTTGAACACTTCATCGAACACTAAGTTTTTTTATTATATTTTTTCAAGGAGGAAACACCATGTCACATTTTATCAATGACGAGTGCGTTAGCTGCGGATCATGTGCTTCTGTATGTCCAGTAGAGGCTATTTCAGCTGGAGATTCAAAGTATGTAGTTGACGAGTCAACATGCATTGATTGTGGAGCTTGTGAGGAGGCATGTCCTACAGGCGCTATCGCTGCAAAGGCTTAATAGATATTTACGTAAATTAAGACCGTTGATACCTGAAGGTACCGGCGGTCTTTTTTTATGTTCTCAGGTCTTATATGAAATGATCCTAATGCCACCATCATGCCCCCATAGCAATGATATATCGGATCTATCTACATGAGGACGGTAAAAGACCCTAGTGTTTTCGCGATTCTAACACTAGGGCCTTACCTTTCGTGTGGTCTTCTCATAAATAACCTCACATTCTATATATTTTATGTACAAAGAAGATACGATACTCTAAAACAATACATAACAATTTAAATCAAAATTTAAAACAATTAGATATTCAAAAAGTATCTCAGATCTTCTTGTACAATTATACTATCATTCAAAATATTTTCCGTCAATCAATCAAACAGAGAATTAATTTTTATTTTATACATCTAAAACTCTCTTTAGATTTTCGGTCCCGACTTTACGATCTGAACCTGATAGTCAGCTCAGCCGCATTCTTAGATACAGTGTTTATGATGTTATCTATATCACTGATGGCTTCCGAAAGCTTCCTGCCGCTCTTCACCTCAGCAACAATGATATTGGAAAGTATCTCCATCATCATGTTGTTAATGTCGTCAGGGGTAAATGAAACCTTTCCGTCTCTGTCCACTCTGGCCTTCATCTGAAACGCTCTGCCCTGGGGCATGAATCCCGGCACTGGCTGAATATTCTGAGCTCCGCCCAGCTTCTCTCTGAGAGCATCTATGATATGTCTTCCGAGAGGAGACTGCATATCCACCTCTTCTATGCTCTTTATGTCGATGTTGTTGGCCAGGTCGTTCTTCAGCTTCTGGGCACGTTTTTCCAGATCAGCCTTTACATCACTGCACTCCTTGTCAAGCTGTCTCAGATTTCTGTCAAACTCTTCAAGCTTGTCGTTGGTGCACTTTACTACAGATTCTGCAAGTTTATCATATGTAGATACCAGAGATTCATCCATGATCCTGCCATCGATATAAGCGACAAACTCATCCATGATATGGAATTTCTCATCGGAAGACTTGTACAGCAGTATGAGAAGGTCCTCATCAGCCTTGCCCATATAGGCACAGTAATTCTTTTCATCCGAATCAAAAATATATAAAACATAATGATCATCCTGATCACTAATCTTCTTTTTGATCACATTCATAGTTCCCTCCAAGATTTTGAGTTCCTCTCAAGAAAAGCAAAGACATCGTGTCTTAATCTTATCTTCGGCAATTTTTCTCTGAGGATAATATCTACATCCAATATAAAAAAATGCAGAAAAGTAGGATACCAAAAATCCATGCAGAAATAAAGGGGTTGAATGCCGTTTTATTTAACACTGTATGGTACAGCAGTGATATCAGCAGGCTGAATACAAGTGCCAGTGCTATCACCACTGCATATATGACGATCGTAATGTTCATTTAAGCTATAGTCACCTTTACCTTATGGTCATACCATTTTCCCTTTTTACCGAGAATGGCAAGATCGAACTCTTCACCCAGCTCCTCTACAGGAATGTCAAAGCCGTACACTTCCTCTGTCTTTCCGTCGGAATATGTCACCTTGTCTGTAGTAGGCTGCAGAACACCGGCATTGTCCTTCTCTGCCTTGTCTGCAGTTCCTGAATAAAGGTTTGTGATGTTCTTGGAAACGAGAGACACATGAATGCACATTTTTCCATCCTTTACTGTAAGGACACCCTTTCCGTCATGAGCCTCATTCACATGGAACATGCTGCTGTCTGTTGTAAAAAGAGCCTCATAGGTTCCATCCTCCAGGGTCGTGCTGTCTGAAGTCTCTTCCTTCTTTTCAGAAGCTGTACCGATGCTGTCTATAGCATCCTTTGTATGAGCAACGTAGATCTCCTGAACATCAGCTATTCCTCCGAGTCCGTCGATCTGTGTGTCAACTGCGTCAAATGCACCTGATGCAAGGAAAATGCTCTTCCATGAATCCTCGTCATCACCTGCCATATCGTTGTTTGCATGGTCACCTGCAACTACCATGAGTGGTCTCAGGATCACCTTCTTGTAGCCTGCTGCCTTGATCCTATCAATGATATTCTCGCAGGAGGTGCTCTCAGGCTTTCCTTCTACAGTGCCGATGTAGACATTGGCATAATCAAGGGCCTCCATCTGAGCCTGCATCTGCTCGTAGGTCACGCTTGCCGCATGTGAGGTTCCGTGGCCCATAAATACAAAGGCTGTTCCATCTTCCTGAGCTGCCTTCAGATCCTTAAATCCTGCTACATCAAGGGCCTCCGCAGTGATTGCCTCTGCCACAGCCTTCTTGTCCTCGTTCACGGAACCAGAATCAGCTCCCACCTGTCCGAGAAGCGGCTCGGCGATGATCACACTGTCAAACTTATCCTTATAGGACATGACCGCACCGGTAAGCTCGTCATACTCTGCACCGTGCATGAGATGTGTAGGCTGAACAACGAGGTTCTTTACTCCATTATCAACGGCTCTCTGAAGGGCCTGATCCACGTTGTCTATCTTCTCTTCATCACGGGCCTGAACATGGTTAATGATTATCTGGGCAGTGAATGCTCTGCGAACCGACCAGTCCGGGTAAGCCGCAGCGAGAGCCTTCTCTATACCACCGATATCTTCTGCACGGGAGTCGTTGAAGGATGTTCCGAAGCTGACAACCAGAAGCTCATTTTCTCCGATCTCATCACCGTTCAGAGGATCGTCCTTTGAAGCATCGCCCGTATCTCTTCCGAAATAATCAGGATCCGCATCGTCTCCTGCCACGAGCTCCTTCTGCTCATCAGTGAGGGCATCCCAGGCAGCCTTTGCCTCCGCACACTGGCGGTCGGTGTTCTCATTCCACTCCTGAACGTAAATCGCATCTATAAGCTCCGCCACATGATCCGCAGCTTCCTGATCGCCGTTCTTTTCTCCCGCAGCTTCACTTTCTGCCGCACTGCTTTCAGCGTTTTCAGTGCTCTCGGCCTGTGTCTCTGACGGTGCTGTCACCGCCGGTATATCAGTAGTTCCGCAGGCTGCTATCATAGAAGATGCAAGAACTGCTGCATATAATACTGCCAAATTTCTTCTCTTCATAATTCCCTCCTTGTTCTTTACAATGAATATATTAAATTAAAATCGATGTATATATCCAAAACTTTTAACGGAGATTATACCACGCTTTCCATGGATTGCAAAAGTATCTCCAGGTTTTCCGGGCTGATATCGTACAGCTCGCAAAGCACCTTTCTGTTCAGGATCTCCTCAGGTGTGCCCACTTTGATAATGTCTCTGTCCTTCACGCATATGATACGGTCCGAGATCACCTTCGCAAGCTCAAATTCGTGAAGTGAAAGAAGGATGGTCATTTTTCTGCTGTCCCGAAGCCTCTTCAGGAGACTGAGAAGTTCGAGCTTATATTTTATGTCCATGTAGGATGTAGGCTCATCCAAAACAAGTATCTTCGGCTCCTGTGCGATGGTCCTCGCCAGCATCACCCTCTGCTTCTGCCCGTCACTCAGCTCTCTGAAATACCGGTCTGAAATATCTGTGATCCTGCAGAGTGCCAATGCCTCTTCCACCACCTCTTCATCCCGCTTTTGGAGCATCCCCATGTGACCTGTGTACGGATACCTTCCGGCCTCCACCACATCTCTAACCGTCATAAGCTCGGGATCTACACGTTCTGTCAGAAGTATGGATACCGTTTCGGAAAGCTCATGAAAGGACAGCTTCGAAAGAGGCTTTCCCTCTATGTATACGTCCCCCACAACAGGTTCAAGCTGTCTCGCTATGGTCTTTAATATAGTAGATTTTCCGGCTCCGTTCGGTCCGATAAGCGTAACTATCTCACCTTCATCTATAGAAAGTCCGATATCTCCTATCAGCACCTTTCTTCCATAACCTACCGAAAGCCTATTCAGTTTTATCACTTCTTTTCCGCTCATTTTCTTTTATATTCCAAACTGATCAGAGTCTCGTTCTTTCCGCACACTCTGTTCATCAGGTTTTATCTTTTTTATTTTCTCTTTCTTCTTATCAGCATCACTATCACTATAGGCGCACCGAATATACTGGTGACTGTGCTGATGTTCAGCTCTGTTGGTGCAAATGCACACCGCGCTATGAGATCACAGCCCATACAGAATACCGCACCGCAAAGAAATGTACCGGGTATCACAACTGCTGCCTTGGAGACCTTCAGCATGCTCTTCGTCAGAAAGGGAACTGCGATTCCGACGAAGGATATGGGACCGGCAAATGCCGTGACCGTGGCAGACAGGATACTTGACATTAATATAAGAAGTATTCTGAATACGCGGACATTGACACCCATGCTCTTTGCATAATTCTCACCAAGCTGAAGGGCATCTATAGGCTTCGAAAGAAGAAACGATGCCGCTGTGATCAGAGCAACCACTGAAGCCGCGATGGAGACATTATCCCACGACATACCTGAAAAGCTTCCCAGCGACCAGCCTCTCAGATTCACGATATCCGAATCCTCTGCAAAGGTCAGAAGAAAATCTGTTGCCGCAGAGCATATATAGCCCACCATGATTCCTGCCACCAGAAGTCCGGCGGAATCCTTGATGCGGCGGGACACCAGCAGAATGAATCCTGTCGTGATAAGCGCTCCGAGAAATGCTGCTGCGATCATGTTCCATGAGCTGACACTCCTATAAATTCTCAAAAGGAATATCATATTGAGAGCCACCGCAAATTTCGCGCCGGAGGAGATACCCAGCACGAATGGGCCGGCTATGGGATTTCCGAAAAAAGTCTGTAGCAGAAAACCGGACACCGAAAGGGCTCCTCCCAGAATCGCCGCCATAACAAGTCTCGGAAGACGGATCATCCTGATAATGCTGTAAGCGCTGCTGCCTTCATCCCCACCGGACAGGATCTCGAGGATCTTCGAAAGGGGGATACTCACATTTCCGGTATTTATATTCACGATCAGTATGATGAAAAAAGCTGCCGTAAGGAGGGTGAACACCACTCCATATCTCACTGTTCTCGCTTTTTTCATAGTCGATCTTTCCTCCATCTGAAACCTCGTAATCTGTTTCCTTAATTCAATTTTTTCAGGAACAACATATCTCCGCTGTCCCCGGAAAGCATGATATGCACATCCCTGGCAAACTCGGAAACTGTATCAGTTGACTGATAGAATTTTCCGTCAACCATGTAGACATTGCCCTCTTTCACAGCCTTAAAGTCTGACAAAAGCCCGTTCTTTGCCACAAGATCCTGAAGAGTTTCGACCGAACTGTCGATATTTCCGTTGTAAATTATATAGTCCGCGTCGGCTGCTGCGGCATAGAACTCTTCCATAGATATGTCCATGGATACACCTTCACCCCTATACTCCCGTGAATCAAAAACATACTCTCCGCCGCCGTCATTTATCATTTTAGGAATATAATCATCGGAATTCCTTACGACCGCAAGCCCTCGTGAATTGAAGTAGAAAAATGCAACTGTCCTGCCTGTCTTTTCAAAGCCCTCGGTTATTCCCGAGCGTCGCACTTCGTTTTTGAAAAATGTCTCGGCCTCGGATTCACGGTCCGTCATGGCACCGTACAGCTTCACCCATTCAGTTCTTCCGAGAGCGCTGTTCTCATAGCTTGACCAGTCGATAAAAACCGGTATCCCCACCTTTTCCAGCTGTTCCTTCGTCTCGGGAGAATGAAGGATCATGGTGGACTCTATGGCTATGTCACAGCCGCCGTCGATCAGCATTTCATAATCCGGAGCACTATACTTTCCTGCAAATATCATCCTGCCGGACTTGATGGCCTCTCTCGGAGCTTCTATATCCCAGCCTGAAATGTCTGTACCCGTATACTTTATAAGAGAAAGTCCGCCCATTACATCAAAAAGGGACATGGCACTTGTAGCGGCGAGATAGATATCGTCAACAGGCTGCCTAAGGACAGTGAAGCCCTCCGGTATATTCCCGGGTACGTCGCAGCCTTCCGGCACCAGCAGATATTTTCTGCCATCCAGCACAGATATCAGTTTATATGTGCTGCCAGTCTTATACTCTGATTTACCTTCCGAAGAACTGCTTTTTTCCTTGCTGTCGTTTATCCCGACGGTACTGTCTGTTTCATTGTTTTCCGATTCATTTATATAGTAATGAACTGCGAAGCACTTTGCATAGTCAAGATCCATGGAGCTTAGGTAACTGAGTCCGGCTATATCCGGGGCTTCAAGCTCAGCAACTGCCTCTTCTGATGACAGGGAATCCGTCACCTGTTTCCGAATATTCGACGAATCATTCTCTTCGGTTTTAACTCTTCCACTCTGATCCGACTGACTTCCTACGGATTCATTTCCGTCGTGTTTCTCGCCTGAACCTTGTTCTGATTCATTTCCGCCGTTTTTCCCGCCTGAAACGTATCCGGATCCTTCACCACTATATCTGTCATCAATGGAAACAAAAATTGTATAACTTATCTCATGGGGCTTTGACATGGCACTGGTGCAGCCGATAAGTTCCATTTCCTTATCTAACTCGACAGGAACTGAAAATGTAGAAGTTTTTTCGGTATGCTCGCCTGAAATTTTCTCATCGCCCAGCCTTACATAGTCATAATTGGGGCTTGAGAATGTGATCTCTGCTATTGTTCCTTCATCAGTGACCGAGACCTTGTCACAGCTGATGGTCACTCTTCCTGACCCGCCGGACCAGCTAAAGCGGGTCGGCGAGTAATCCCCTGTGGCCTTGTGTCTACAGCAAGTGAGAACAAGCAGTAAAATAAACGATAGAATTATTTTTTTCAAAAAATGAGATTTTGTTTTCATGAATAAGATAGTATTACATGAAGAGAAGACGGTCAAATATTTAATATGACAGGCTTATCGCACAAAAAAATAAGAACCTCAACTTCATGAAGCACACGCCATGTCGTCTAATGTTCTTACTTTCATTCACGAATCGTTTCAAATCTGTGAAGCACACGCCACATCTTCTTAACTTGTTTTTATTGTACCTATTTTTATACAATCCGTCAATGTGAAAATTTTTTCTTTTTTGATGATAACCTTTTTGTTATCACGTTCATATCCGGTCCACTCAGAGTACCTCATGTATAGTGGTCTGAGGTTTTACTCGTCTCACCACATCCATGATGGTTCCGTCCCTGCTTTCGATGATCCCGACGATCTCGTCTTCAAACTTAATGGGATCAGGTGTACCTACTATTGACTTCGCTATACTTATGAGCTCCTGAATGGTAACTACAGGGAGCCCTGCTTTTTTGAGGTATTCGATGAGATCCTGTCTGCGTGGATTAACAGCGATTCCGTAATCAGTCACCAGCACGTCCACCGCTTCACCCGGAGTCGTGACATTGACAACTCTCTCAACCACCGTCGGGATACGGCTTCTGATGAGAGGTGCAACTATGATGGAGCATTTGCTGCCTGCGGCTGTGTCAGGATGTCCTCCCGGTGCCCCGCGAAGCACACCATCCGAGCCGGTGGTGACATTGACATTGAACTCCTTATCGATCTCGAGAGCTCCGAGGATGACGAAATCCAGCCTGTTTACGAAAGCGCCCTTGTTAAGCGGGTTCGCGTACTCTGAGGTTGATATCTCATAATGTCTCGGATCCTTAGATATGGACTCTATGGCTGTCTTGTCGAAACACTGGGCATCAACGATGGTCCGGATGAAGCCCTTCTCCATAAGCTCGCACATGGGTTTCGTGATTCCGCCTATGGCAAAGGACATCTTGATGTCTCTCTCCGCCATCAGCGGCTCAAGGAATCTCGTTACCGCAAGGGATGCTCCGCCTCCGCCTGTCTGGAATGAAAAGCCGTCCTTGAAATACGGAGTGGCAGCCATGACCTTCGCACAGTCCTCAGCCATCTTCAGTTCACGCACATCCTGAGTCATCCTGATGACATTGCTGGCGATCTTGTCAGGATTTCCGATCTCGTCCACCACGCAAACAAAATCCACATCTGTCATGGAAATGGATGGAGGAAAATTCGGGAAAGGCACCAGAGTATCTGTGATGGCAACAGTATAGTCCGCATACTTCGCATCCACAACGGAATACGAAAGAACTCCGCAGTCGCTCTTTCCGCCGATGGCGCGGAGATTACCGTATTCGTCAGCTGTAGGGGCACCGATAAATGCTATGTCGATGTGAACATCCCCCTCTTCTATGGCTCTTACACGACCGCCGTGAGACCGGATGATGGCAGGGGTCTTCAGCTTTCCGTAGGACACCGCCTCACCTATCTTGTCTCTGATTCCTGAAGTCTGGATGCCGGTTACAATGCCTTTTTCGATGAGCTCCGCCACAACTCTGTGGGCAGCCCCCAGGGAACTTGCACAGACAGTCAGATCCTTAAGACCCATCTCAGCAGCTGCCTCCATGACCATGTTGACGATATAGTCTCCATCTCTGAAATGGTGATGGAAAGAGAATACCATACCGTCATGAGCACCGCATTTTTCCAATGCTTCCTTTATGGAAGAAACAAGCTTTTTTCTGTTTGGATCCAGCATTCCGTGGGATGATACACTTGCCTTCCTGTAAGGCCTGTTGTCTCTGTAGCATCCACCCCTGAAGCCTTCTTTGCTATATCGCTCCAGTATTTCATCGGGTATCTCCCGACCAACAGCATTAACCATAGTAGCCCCCTTCCCGTGACATGATTATGACATTTGTATATAATTATACTCCATCACAAAAATGATTTCATCACTTCGAGGACACCATATTCCCAATATGGTTTGATTATCGTATCTGCCACAGCCTTCAGTTCTTCTCTGGCATTCTCTACCGCATAGCTTTGACCGGCATTTTGAAGCATTTCCATATCATTGATGTTATCTCCGAAGGCACATGTTTCTTCCCTGGATACTTCGAGATACTCCTGAAGCCACTTGAGCGCCGTGCCCTTGTTTGCCTCTTTACTTACACAGTCGACCCATTTGGAGCCTGATGACGCAAGCTTGGCCTCGTCCTTCCATCTTGGGATAAAATCATCCTTGCAGGCTTCTTCACAATCGCTGGTATGGTATACGGAAAGCTTTATTACATCCTCCCTGACTTCATCTATACTGTGGATCTCTGTCATATCGAACTTATAGGAATCCACAAGCCAGTGATACATCTCACTGTCAGGATCCTCTGCATAACACGGTCCAACCGTGGAGAGAAAACAGTCACAGTCCTTCACATTTCTCGCGGACTGATACATTTGCATCCAAAGCTCTTTATCAAAAGGATATGATTTCAATATCTCGTTCTTTGTTCTGATGACCGAACCGCCATCGCATATAAAATACAGCTTGTCTACAAGGGGTTTGAAAAGCTTCGATACACTGGAATAGGATCGCCCGCTGCATATAACTACATGGATCCCTTTATCTATGAGCTTAGCTATCACCTCATAATACTCGGGATTGATATCCAGCGTTCCATCCTTGACCAGTGTTCCATCAACATCTGTAATTACTATTTTAGTCATTAAAACCTCTTTTCTTATCTTGTCCAAAAAATGCGAACTTCTGAACATTATAATCCAAAATTCCGAGATGAAAATAGTTACGGACAAAAAAAAAGCAGCAATGTCAAAGTGAA
>ALYD01000039.1 GCA_000513555.1 Lachnospiraceae bacterium JC7 | reverse complement strand
TTAGCAACAGGCAAGACCGCAAAATCCATACTCGTGAGCTGTGGTGCCAGACTTGCTCCATTTGATATAAGAGAGCTGCGTGAGATCACAGCATATGATGAACTTGAGCTTGATAAACTGGGAGACAGGAAGACGGCATTGTTCCTCATAATGTCGGATACTGATGCGACCTTCAACTTCCTGATTAGTATGATATATACCCAGCTTTTTAATCTCCTCTGCGAGAAGGCTGACGATGTATATGGAGGAAGACTTCCGGTACATGTAAGATGTCTTATCGATGAGGCAGCGAACATCGGACAAATACCTAATCTTGAGAAGCTTATGGCAACTATCCGAAGCCGTGAGATTTCAGCGGCGCTTGTTTTACAGGCTAAATCTCAGCTAAAGGCGCTGTATAAGGATAATGCAGACACCATCATCGGTAACTGTGATTCGCAGATATTTCTCGGCGGTTCTGAAAAGTCAACATTGAAGGATCTTAATGAGATTCTTGGTAAAGAGACTATAGATATGTACAACACCGGTGAGACCCGGGGACAGTCCCAGAGTTACAATATGAATTATCAGAAACTGGGACATGATCTCATGAGCATGGATCAGCTGGCAGTCATGGACGGTTCAAAATGTATAGTGCAGGTAAGAGGTGTGAGACCATTCTTCTCTGACAAATATGACCTGACACAACATCCGAACTACAGGCTGACAGCTGACTATGACAAAAAGAACTGGTTCGATATCGATAAGTTCCTTAGTCATAAACTCATACTGCATGCGGATGATAAATATCAGGTCATAGAAGCGGAGTAAGGCTATATGATCAATTCAGAAAAAAATGAATCTGTTATTGATGATTATCCAGAAGGAGAAAGATACCTAACGACAATAGAATCTGTTGAGTGATTTCGGGATGTGCGAAGGCGTACATCCTTTTTTAATACAAAAAATAGAAAGGAGAAACGATATGGCAGAAACAAAACCTATCATGCCTGGTGATTTGCCGGAATGGATTCAGGAGGCTGAAAGAGCGATGGCAAATGGAGAGATCCCGGAACCCAAAGAAGTGAAGGAAGTAACCATCAAGTTTGGAAAAGGACTTGTTGGTAAGCCATTTACATCGAAGAGCGGGCATGAATTTGTAGAGGTAAAGATACCAAATGCAGATAAGGAAGATCATACTCCATGGGCTTCATTTGTGATCAATCCTAAGATGATCCATGAGAATAAGTTCGGAAATGGTGTATGGATGAAGCTTCCCGAAGATGGTACGACCAGGATTACTAAGCCGATTGTTGCCGGGACCAAAGAAGATGGCAGGAAGGAGTGGAGTAAAGATGTCAAAGAGGTTACGAATACAGAACTCAAGGAACTGATGGAAGTCTATAAGACGATAAATAAGGAATCACTTCTTGGGAACCTTGAAGACAAAAAGCTGGAAGCGGAAAAACAGCCTGCCAGAAAAATGACAGATAAGACAAATAATAAGGGAATAGCGATATAGGAGGTTATATGGTATATAGGGCAAGAGCACCAACAATTTTTTAGGCCGCTGTCATTAAATGATTTTCATAGACAAATCACATAATAAAGTTTATTATAATGGTAAGTGGGATATCCCACTATGGAGGTTAGAATCATGATGGCAGTAAAAGATTACACAGTTCATATTGATAGTAAGAAGAGAATCACCCTAAGAGGTGCCTTATTTCAATACTATAATGTTAAGGAATACGACAACGGCTGCATTATGTTAGAGCCCAGAGAACTTACAGTTCCCGATAGTATTTCCGCGCGTACGCTTGAAGATATGGATAAAGCGATCAGCAATTTTAAAAAGGGAGAAGTATCTCCGGAAATTGATTTATCTGATTTTTGATGTACAAACGGAGTTACTAAATGACATATAAAATCCGAATGGGTATTCCTGAGATGGAAGAACGATGGAATAAGTTATTATCTGACTATCGAAAGGGAACAATAAGCAAAAAAGATGCAGAACTGTATAAGAAATGGGGATCTGCATTAAAAAAACTGGCTATGGATCCAATGTATCCAAGCCTTAAATCTCACGAAATAGAACCATTATCTAAGCGTTATGGCTTAAAAGTATGGGAATCATATTTGGAGAATAAAACAAGTGGTGCTAGAAGGATGTTTTGGGTTTATGGTCCGGATAAGATGGAAATCACGATCATTGGATTGGAACCTCATCCGGAAGATTCAAAAAATGGATCATATGATAGAATCAACTTGTCAGCTTTAAATTAAAACACAATAACAATTAACAAGACCGTTCATTGAGAGAAATCAATGATCGGTCTTTTGTTTTGCAAAAATAGGAGGCACATTTATGGCATTTTTTAACAGCGCAGTTCAGGTACTTCAGACACTCGTAGTCGCACTTGGAGCAGGTCTTGGAATCTGGGGAGTAGTAAACCTCATGGAAGGTTACGGGAATGACAACCCCGGCGCTAAGTCCCAGGGCATGAAGCAGCTTATGGCCGGTGGCGGAGTTGCCCTCATCGGAACAACTCTTGTTCCCCTTCTTTCCGGTCTCTTCGGCTGATACGGAAAAACTACAACTGAATATTGAAAGATGAAGATAAGGCCGGTGGTCAGAATCAAAGACCACCGGCCCTTCAACAAATCAGAGAGGAGGTCCTGTTTGGATACCTTAATAGAGAAAATTAACGAATTTATAAAAGGACTCCTGGTCTCGGGTATCATGGATATCCTTACAAATACCTTCAACACTCTTAATTCAAGAATCGATGAAGTTTCAAACTGTTTAGGCCAGTCCCCGTCGGATTTTCAGCCTGCAGTCTTCAGCATGATACGGAATCTTTCCGAGAATGTCATCATGCCGATAGCCGGGATAGTCCTTACATTTATCGCATGCTATGAACTTATACAGCTCGTCATGGCGCACAACAATCTTGCTAACTTTGAGACCTGGATCTTTTTCAAATGGGTCTTTAAGACTTTTGTAGCAGTAGAGCTGATCACACATACATTTGATATCACAATGGCAGTGTTCGATGTGGCTCAGCATGTCATATCCGAAAGCAGTAACCTGATAACCGGTTCGGCAACCATCGATGCAGCAGACCTTGCTAACATGCAGACAACACTGGAAGGAATGGATATAGGACCACTATTCACCATATTCCTGGGGTCTTTCATAGTACAGCTAATGTTCAACATCATGGCGATAGTCATTTACGTGATAGTATACGGCAGAATGATAGAGATATACCTGACCATAAGTCTTGCACCGATACCCTTTGCCACATTTGGGAACAGAGAGCAGAGCATGATGGGTCAGAACTATCTGAGATCCCTATTTGCGCTTGGCTTTCAAGGCTTCATGATCATGGTGTGCATCGGCATATATGCGATACTCATACATGAGGTAATGTTTACATCAGACATCATGGGTTCTCTCTGGAGAGCGGTAGCAATAACATTTCTACTGGCATTCACACTTTTTAAATCAGGTTCCATAGCAAAGAGCGTGCTTCATGCACATTGATAGAGGAGGTAAGATAATTGGCATCATATATCGCAGTACCTCGTGATCTCACGAAGGTAAAAAGCAAATTCATTTTCAACCTTACAAAACGACAGCTCGTATGTTTCTCACTGGCGGCACTCATCGGAGTACCGTCATTTTTTTTGCTCAGAAAAGTAGGAGATACGAGTTTTGCGGCAATGGGGATGATGGTCCTCATGATGCCGCTCTTTTTCGTAGGGATGTATCAGAAGAACGGGCAGCCTTTGGAAGTGACGCTGTCATATTTCATTCAGGCTAATTTCATAAGACCTAAGATACGGGTCTACAGAACAAGGAACTATTACGACCTTTTACATAAAAAGGCAAAGGCAGAAAAGGAGGTAGAGAAGATTGTCAGATCTCATAAGAAAGATATTAACGATATTCGGACTAAGAAAAAAAGAAGAAAGGATCCTGACCATACCGGAAGATCTGAGCAAAGAAGATAAGAAAAGTATACGGGCCATCATAAAGTCCATATCTGATGATGACGGTATACCAAGGACCGCTCAGGACAGCATACCCTTTGACAGGATGTTCCAGGACGGTATCTGCCGAATAGGGGATGATTATTACACGAAGACCATAGAGTTTCAGGATATCAATTATCAGCTGGCGCAGCAGGAGGATCAGAAAGAGATATTTGAAGAATGGTGTTCCTTCCTTAACTTCTTTGACAGTTCGGTGCATTTCCAGCTTAGCTTCATGAACATGGCAACGGATGCAGAGAAATTTGAGAAAAGCATCGCCATCCCTCATCAGAAAGACTCTTTCAATGATGTCAGAGACGAATACACCGGAATGCTCAAGCATCAGATGGAAGCCGGCAACAATGGCCTTACAAAGACCAAATACCTTACTTTCGGAATACATGCAGAATCCATAAAGACAGCGAAACCAAGGCTCATACATCTTGAGATAGACATCCTGAATAATTTCAAAAGGATAGGTGTCAGAGCTCGGACACTAAACGGAACAGAACGTCTCGAACTCATGCACAGCGAGTTCCATATGGGGGATGATGCGAAGTTTCACTTTGACTGGAAATGGCTCACAGGGTCAGGACTTTCAGTAAAAGACTTCATAGCACCAAGCAGCCTTTATTTCAGGAACGGAAGGACCTTTCAGATAGGTGAATTGTACGGAGCCATGAGCTTTTTATCGATAGATGCATCTGACATAAGTGACAGGATGCTGGCAGACTTCCTTTCCATGGAATCAAGCCAGATAGTCACCATGCACATACAGTCCGTGGATCAGAATGAGGCCATAAAGACTATAAAGCATACCATCACAGAACTGGACCGGAGCAAGATAGAGGAACAGAAAAAAGCTGTCCGTGCCGGATATGACATGGATATCATTCCGTCAGATCTTGCCACATACGGAAATGATGCAAAGGCGCTGTTAAAGGAACTTCAGAATCAGAATGAGAGAATGTTCCTTCTCACATTCCTGGTGCTTAACACAGGGCGTACTTTGCAGGAACTTGAGAACAATGTCTTTCAGACCAGCGGTATCGCACAGAAGCATAACTGTAATCTCATCCGCCTTGATTTCCAGCAGGAACAGGGTCTCATGAGCACACTGCCACTGGCAAACAATATCATAGACATCAAGCGTGGCATGACCACAAGCAGCACAGCAATCTTTGTACCCTTCACCACACAGGAGCTCTTCCAGGGCGGTGCACAGTCACTTTATTACGGGTTAAATGCACTTTCCAACAACCTCATCATGGTGGACAGAAAGAAGCTTAAGAACCCTAACGGTCTCATACTTGGAACACCCGGTTCCGGTAAGTCATTCGCTGCGAAGCGAGAGATCGCAAATGCTTTTCTCGTCACTGATGATGACGTTATCATCTCTGATCCTGAGTCAGAGTATTCGCCTCTTGTCAGCAGATTCGGAGGTCAGGTCATAAAGATAAGCCCCACATCAGACCAGTATATTAACCCGATGGACATCAACATGAACTATTCCGATGATGACAATCCTACAGCACTTAAGGCGGATTTCATCCTGTCCCTGTGTGAACTCATAGTTGGAGGCAAGGAAGGACTTAAGCCTGTTGAAAAGACTGTCATAGACCGATGCATCCACAAGATATATCAGCGATATTTCGAGAACCCCGGCAAGGATAACATGCCGATACTGGAAGACCTTTACAAGGCACTTCTTGAACAGGACGAGCCTGAGGCAAAAGTAGTGGCTACTGCACTTGAGATCTATGTATCAGGTTCCCTCAATGTCTTTAACCACAGGACTAATGTGAACATTAACAATCGTCTTGTGTGCTACGACATCAAGGACCTTGGAAAGCAGCTTAAGAAAATAGGGATGCTGGTAGTCCAGGATCAGGTATGGGGCAGGGTCACTGAGAACAGGAACCGTGGAAGATCCACAAGATACTACATGGATGAGATGCATCTTCTTTTAAGGGAAGAGCAGACAGCGGCCTACACGGTTGAGATCTGGAAGAGATTCAGAAAATGGGGCGGAATCCCCACAGGAATAACCCAGAATGTTAAAGATCTTCTCGCATCAAAGGAAGTAGAGAATATCTTTGAAAATTCGGATTTCATTTACATGCTGAATCAGGCCGTAGGTGACAGATCCATACTTGCGAAACAGCTTAACATAAGTCCCCATCAGATATCCTATGTGACTCATTCAGGTGAAGGTGAGGGGCTCCTGTTTTATGGCAATGTCATCCTCCCCTTTGTAGACAGATTCCCGAAGGATCTTGAGCTCTACGACATTATGACGACCCGCCTTGAGGAACGTCATGAAGCTGATACAAAGGCAGCGGAACTTCAGGAAGAACGAAATAAGGAGACACCAATTTTGTAAAGAAAGTACAGACAGATGGAAATAAAGAAATTAAATGATTCAGAGAGATCACCGGAAAAGGTGATCCGGGAGAGAAAATATCACCTGGAGCAGAACCCGAGAGCTTCGGGTGACAAGCTGATGAATGAGACATCTGCAAGAAGGGCAGTCAGAAAGAAGCTGAGATTCGGAAGGGCAGATACAAACCTTTCGCCGGAGGAGATACTGCTGGAGAAGAAAAAACAGCTTCAGGGAAGACGGGCGATAGGACGGGAATTTGCAACGAGGGAAGCTCTGCAGAAAGAGATCGACAATGCAAATGAAGATGAAAATGTTGGTGTTGAAGCTTTAAATGATACTTCAAATGCTGTTATCAGTGCAGAGGAACTACTGGATGATCATAAGTATTCCGGGAGAACTAAAGGTTCATACAGGATCGAAGATTCTGATGGATTTAGGGGGACAAAATGGACTGATGATGACGAATGGAACACTATGTTCGATGTATTTTCTGGGAACGGTGGAAGCTTATCCGAAGGACCATCTGTCAGAAGAGACAATACAGCCTATTCCGGTTATGGAGGGAAACTTGGCAGTGACAAAAGAGACCTTAACATGAATACCGGAAAGAAAGCTACAGCAGGAGAGGGGCTCAAATCACAGCAGAAACTACTAATGAAAAAAGAGTATCAGAAAGCGGCTTTCGACAGGTCAAGAAAGGAGGCTGCAAACAGTTTCGGAAGTCTTTCAAGAAGATTTGTCGATAAAGCTGAGGACCTTAGCGGTAAGCTCATAGAATTCCTGAAAGAATCTATAGAAGAGCATCCAGGTGTGGTCCTTACTGTATTAATGAGCCTTATAGTGCTGGCTCTTATCATTGGAATCGTATCAAGCGGTGGAGTATTCGTGAACTCTCTTGGAAGTACCACTCTTGAATCGTCATTCACGGCAGACGATCCCGAGATAGTGGCTGTTGATAATAAATACAAAGAAAAGGAGGGGGTCCTACAGAGCCGGATCGATAACATTGAAACGGAATACCCTGATTATGATGAGTACAAATACGAGCTTGACACCATCTATCATAATCCCTATGAGCTGGCAGCACTTCTTACAGTGCTTCATGAGGATTATACGGAAGAAAGGGCGCAGGAGACTCTCAGTGAGATATTTGAAAAGCAGTATTCACTTACCACAGAATCTGTCACTGAGATCCGTACAAGGACTGAGACACATAGTCATACTGTGACGGAACCTGATGGTTCGACATCTACAGATTACTATGATGTGGAAGTCGAGTATGAGTACTATATCCTGAAGGTCAAGCTCACAAGTGCTTCCATGGATTCCATAATTGCAGCCATTGGATTAGATGATGATCAGAAGGCAAGATACGATCTTCTGGTGGAGACCATGGGGAACAAAGGAACACTTTTTGCATCTGATCCTTATGCGGCACCGGTTATAAGTGAATATGAAGGCTACAGAGTTGCACCTGAGGCACTTACAGATGAAAAGTTCGCAAGGATGCTAAATGAAGCGGAGAAATATCTGGGATACCCGTATGTCTGGGGCGGTTCCAGTCCAAGCACCAGTTTTGACTGCTCAGGATTCGTGAGCTGGGTCATCAATCATTCCGGTAATGGCTGGAATGTAGGCAGAGAGACAGCTAATGGACTTGTCGGACACTGTACAAAGATATCAAGAGCAGAGGCAAAGCCCGGGGATCTGATTTTCTTCCAGAAGACCTACAATACAAAGGGTGCGAGCCATGTAGGAATATATGTAGGAGATGGGATGATGATACATTGCGGAAAGCCGATCCAATATGCATCGATAGATACAGATTACTGGACGAATCATTTTTATATGTTTGGAAGAATTATCGGCTAGACCGTTGGGGAGACCTGACGGTCTTTTGTTTTGAAAAAGGAGGAAACATGTACGAAAGACTTGAACGATTACGTGAAGAGGTGAAACGCTGTGAGAAACGTTTTCAGGACGCTCAGGAAAAACTGAGAGTGGCAAGGGAAAGACTTAAGGACTGTGAAGCCAGCCAGATACTCTCTGACGTAGGAGCACTCAACCTTACACCGGAGGAACTTGCAAAGGTCCTTGCCGTTGTGAAGTCCGGACAGTTATCGGATCTGATATCCGGTCATAAGGAAGATGGTGAAACTGATGAAAAAGAGGATTCAGACCGTGGCGAATCAGACAACGACAAAAAGTTGAGCAAGAATACGGAGGAGGTCACAGATACAGCGAACCCTGAGGGACTGAACGGTCAAAATGATGTTGATGAGAGTTCTTCAGAAGAATCCGATTATCTGGATGTCCTGAACAGTTCAGCTTATGACACTTCCTATGAAGAGGGATATGGAGGATATAAAGGATGAAACTTATCAGAATAAAGATATTGGCTGCAACAGCCATTATACTAGGAATATTTGTCTTAACACTGTCAGATAAAGCATTTGCACAGACAGGACCTGAGGCTGAATGTATCTGCACAGAGAGGTGCAGGGAAGGAAATGTGAACAAAGACTGTCCTGTATGCAGTAAGGACATCGCTATATGTCAGGGAGAAGATGTACCTGAAGAAACCGTTGAAGAGACAGAACCTGAAGAGACTATGGGACCTCTGACACCGGACGGCAACATGAATCTTGTTGATGATTACGGGAGTCCCGATAAGGCCGGAAAGCAGTTCATTACCATGACGACCAAGAACGGCAATTACTTTTATCTCATCATCGACCGTGATGATAATGGAAATGAGACCGTACATTTCCTCAACCTGGTAGATGAAGCTGATCTCCTGAAACTGCTTGACGATGATGAGAAAAAAGCCTATGAGGAAGAGCTTGCAAAAAAGGAAGCTGAGAGACTTGCTGCTGAACAGGAAACAGTGCCTGAAACAGAAGCTCCGGAAGAAGAGGAGAAACCTGTGAATAAGGGTTTCCAGCCACCTAATCCCGCTGTTCTTTTACTGATCTTAGTCGGTGTTATCGGAGGAATCGGTCTTTACCTTTATAAAAAGATCCAGGTAAAGAAACCTGTAAAGTCAAAAGCTGATCCGGACATAGACTACAGTGAGAAGGATAAGGATGATGAGACAGATTATCTCGACACAATACAGAATGATGCAGATGATAATGACAGCAATGAATCATAAATAAGAACACCTACACGGAGCGGCATCAATGCCGCTCCTTTTTATGAATATGGAGGCATATATGGCAAGAAAATCAAGATACATGGCTTATGCAGAAGGACTCAGTAAGAACAGTAAGAAAAAAGAAGAGAGATCGACGCCAAAATCTATTCTTAAAAAGCTGAAGGAACTTAAAGAACAGAATGTGGTGATCACTGTCCCGGCAGGTGCTGAAAATGAATGAAAAATACAGTCTGGATCAGGTCGCGATCAGAATGGTCAGGATGCCGCCTCTTATGAGTAATGTGCCCGTGACCAATCCTGAAGATGCTATCAGGCTTATCAATGACACTCTTAAGGAGTTTGACCGGGAGACTCTGGTGGTCGTGAATCTTCAAAGTGACCTGAGACCGATAAACATGAACTTTGTAAGCATTGGCACATTGGACACATCACCGGCACATCCCAGAGAAATACTGAAAACAAGCATCTTAAGCAACGCGGCATCCATAATGCTGTTCCATAATCATCCATCCGGCAGTCTTCTACCCAGCAGGAAAGATGTTGAAATAACTGACATGATGCTAAAAGCCTGTCAGATAATGGGAATCCCGCTCCTTGACCACATCATTATAGGAAAGAACGACCGTTATTTTTCGTTCCATGAAAAAGATGTCCTGAAAGTCCCGGAGATAGAAATAGCACATGACATTGATACATTCAGATGGGAGGAAAGCGAAGTGGCTGAACATAAATCAAATTTTGACCCAAAGAAAGCAGCAGAAGAGCGGAAACTGGAAATGAAGGAAATCACAGATCGCCTGGAGAAAGGAGTGTCGGAGATATTTCAGAGTGAGAAGTATCAGAAATTCCTGGATACCATGGCAAAGTTCCCGCATTACAGCATTAACAATAACATACTTATCATGATGCAGAAGCCGGATGCGACGCTATGTCAGTCCTACACCGGCTGGAAGCAGATGGGACGATTCGTGAAGAAGGGTGAAAAGGGGATAAGGATACTTGCACCGACACCCTATAAGCTGGAGCGTCTGCAGAACAAGCTTGATGACAAGGGAAGAGAGATACTTGATAAGGACGGAGAACCCGTCAGGGAGACTGTTGAGATCAATGTCACAGCATTTAAACCTGTGAGCACCTTTGACCTTTCGCAGACGGAAGGTGAACCATTACCGACCTACGGAGTATCAGAACTCACCGGAAGTGTTGATGGTTACACACAGCTCTTTGAGGCTATCAGAGAATCAAGTCCTGTACCTATAGGATTTGAAAACATAAAAGGAGAATCAAAAGGATATTTCCATACAGCCGAGAACCGTATAGCAATTCAGGAAGGAATGAGTGAGGTCCAGAATGTAAAGACCGCTATACATGAGATGGCCCATGCAAAGCTCCACAATCTGGAGGCACAGAACGAAAGACCTGACGGAGAACAGTCGAGACAAAGCAAGGAAGTTGAGGCAGAGTCAGTAGCATATACAGTCTGTCAGCACTTTGGAATCGACACCTCTGATTACAGTTTCGCTTATGTTGCAGGCTGGTCTGAGGGAAAAGAGATGCCGGAGCTTAAAGAGTCGCTAAATACCATAAGGACGGCGGCATCCGAGATGATCACGGCCATTGAAGAAAAGGTGAATGAACTCATATCTGAAAAGGAACAGGCTCTTGATAATGCAAATAGCCAGGACCGTGATGAGTCCATGAATCCTAAAGATGATACAGGAGTGACTAAAGAATCCGTCATAAAGAAGCTTGAAAAGAAAAAGCAGAGTAAAGCACAGGACAAAGATATTACATCTGAGAAAACTACAAAGACAAAAACCAAAACTAAAAGCAGAGAGGAATCAAGATAATGAACTTCAAATTAGTGGTGACAGAAAAGCCTTCGGTTGCCGAATCTATATCGAAAGTCATAGGAGCCACAGAAAGAAAAGACGGATACCTGGAGGGGAACGGATATATAGTGAGCTGGTGCTTCGGTCATCTCATTGAGCTGGCACAGCCACAGGAGTATGACACAAAATACGAGAAATGGAGAAAGGAAGACCTTCCTATTTTCCCTGTACCTTTCAGGTATGTCATAACGGAAAGTACGAAGAAACAGTTCCGTATACTGAAGGAATTAATGGACCGTAAAAATGTTATAAGTCTTATCGAAGCGACTGATGCCGGACGTGAAGGGGAATTAATCTTCCGTCTCGTCTATCATCAGGCAAAATGTCAAAAGCCCTTTGAGAGACTATGGATATCTTCTATGGAAGATAAAGCCATAAAGGAAGGATTCAGGAACCTGAGACCTTCAAGTGAATACGATGCTTTATATGAAGCAGCATTATGCCGGGAGCGTGCCGACTGGATCGTCGGTATCAACGCTACCCGGCTTTTCTCAACCCTTTATGGGCAGACCCTGAACGTTGGAAGAGTCATGACTCCGACCCTCGGCATGATAGTTGGTCGGGAAGCCGAGATCAACGCATTCAGACCTGAGCCCTTTTACAATGTTGAGATCAGTGTTGCCGGTATCCCTCTTACAAGTGAACGGATCAAAGACAGGCAGGAGGCAGAAAGGATCCTTTCAGAAGTGAGGAACGATGGCAATGCAGTCGTAAAGAACATAAAGACTATAAACAGGACAGAGAAACCTCCACTTCTTTATGATCTTACATCCCTTCAGAGAGATGCCAACACGTATTATGGCTTCACCGCACAGGAGACCCTGGATGAGGCCCAGAGCCTTTATGAGAAAAAACTCATCACCTATCCAAGAACAGACAGCTGTTATCTCACAGACGACATGGGCGACAGCACTATAGAACTCGCTTTAAGGCTGGAAGAAGAATTCGGGATCATGGAAGAGGAACTTTTTCATGAGGACGGGATCCTTGACAGCAGTAAAGTCAGTGACCACCATGCGATCATCCCTACTGACAATGTCTATGACGAGGACTTCGGTGAACTCTCTGCCGGAGAGCAGAAGATCCTTTCGCTTGTCACGGCAAGACTTCTTTCCTCCCTGGGAGAACCGGCAAGGATAACAGAGTATGACCTGACAGTCACATGTGGAGGGCAGACATTTAATGCGAAATCAAAAGTGACTGCAGATCCCGGATGGAGAGCTATAGAGGATCATATCCTTGGAAAGAAAGGAGAAAAGGAATCGGATGAAGAAGAGGATGATGCGAATGCTTCCGGCAAAAAATCCATAAAAGAAATCTTTTCAGAGGCTCCGGGTATTTTACAGGAAGGACGTACCATACATCTGGATGGTCAAAAGCTAAAAGAAGGAATGACGACACCGAAGAAAAGATTCACGGAGAGTTCCCTTCTTTCAGCGATGGAACGTGCAGGTGCGGATAAAATCCCGGATGAAGCTGAACGAAAGGGACTTGGTACACCGGCAACAAGAGCAGGCATTATAGAAAAACTTGTAAGGATCGGTTTCATTGAAAGAAAGGGTGACAAGAAAACAAAATACCTCGTGCCTACACATAAAGGGATCGCACTTATCACAGTCATCCCGGAAGTTATTCAGTCACCGGAAATGACGGCTGAATGGGAACAGAAACTTCTGGAAGTGGAGAAACAGAAACTGGAAGCAAAAGAATTTATGAAAGGGATAGAAGAAATGATCTCAGGACTTATCGATACCTACAAGGTCGTAGAAGACACACCAGCTCTTATGAAGCCGGGACATGAACCAATAGGCAAATGTCCTTCCTGCGGATCTGATGTGGTAGAGAAGTCCAATGGATTTTTCTGCATTAACAGGGACTGCAGATTTGCATTATGGAGAAACAACCGGTTTCTTGAGTCTCTGTCAAAGAAGATGACAAAAGAGATCGCAGTGTCGCTTCTTAAGGATGGAAAATGCAGACTCAAGAAGTGTAGATCCATAAAAACAGGAAAGACCTATGATACAACACTTGTCTTGGCTGCAAAAGATGATGGTCAGGCGAGTTTTATTCTGGATTTTGATAAGAAGAAAAGATAAGGAGGCAACATGAACACAGCTTTAACGAATAGGACAATACGACGGTGGGATGAAATAAATGGCATTTACGTTGAAGAAAGAGCCTTATCCAGCGGACCGGATGACAGGATTGATGCTTATGCTCTTACAAACCCTATGGATAATAATCCTCTAAAAAATGCAGAGATGACCCTGGAGGATGATTATGATTCCATCGATGGGATCATCAACAATGGTTCGAAGAAAGACACTGAGGAAGAACTTCGGGATGAACAGAAGTCAGTAAAAGAAAAAATAAGTGAGCATGAGGAAAAGATAAAGAGCCTTAGCAGGGAACCAGAGAGGAAGTGGAAAACTTCATTATGCCTGGACAAGGATATGTGCTGATGAGTTCCGGAAGGACGGTGCAGCTTCACTTTCGCGTAACACCGGAGGAGGCTACAGAGATCAGAAAGAGGATAGATGAATCCGGGATAAAAAGAGAGGCAGCTTACTTTAGAAAGATGGCGCTGGATGGTCTCATTGTTAAGCTGGACCTCAGTGATGTGAAGGAGATGATACGTCTCCTTCGCATCAATTCAAACAATCTTAACCAATACGCCAGAAAAGCTAATGAGTGCGGTTCTGTTTACGAAAAGGATATCCGGGAATTACAGGATCAGCAGAAGCTTCTATGGGTGGAAATGCGAAAGATACTTGAAAACCTGAGTAAACTCCAGCAGTAATGATCTATCCGCCCGGATTTGTGAATGTTGGTAAGAAGCTTTGAGAAGGAGGTGATGACAGATAGCTACAACAAGACTGATTGCCATGCATCAGAATAAGGGTAAGACCGTGGCCCAGTGTCTTAAAGCAAGAACTGATTATGCGAAAAATGGAGAGAAGACTGAGAATGAAGAACTGATTTCTTCTTATGCCTGCGATAAGGAAACGGTGGACCAGGAGTTTCTTCTTGCGAAGCAGGAGTATCTCAGGATAACAGGGCGTAAGCAGAAGGGAGACATTATCGCATATCAGATACGTCAGTCCTTTAAGCCCGGGGAGATAACTCCGGAAGAGGCCAATGCTGTAGGATATGAAACAGCCATGCGTTTCACCAAAGGAAACCATGCTTTCATAGTTGCTACACATACTGATAAGGCGCATATTCATAACCATATCATCTTCAACTCCACAAATCTTGACTGTGACAGGAAGTTCAGGGATTCATGGTTCATAGCTCTGGTCCTTCAGAAAGTAAGCGATATAGTGTGTCTTGAGCATGCGTTGTCTGTCATAAAACCCAGGAAACCTTCAGAACGTGATAACCGTAATCCCTACCACAGAGCGTCATTCAGAAAATCACTCAGAGAACATATCGATCTTATACTTAAGGAAGACGTAAAGGACCTAAATGAATTTCTGAAACGATTACAGGAAGCCGGTTATGAAATAAAATATGGAAAACATATATCCATTAGAGGTAACGGTCAGAAAAGATTCATAAGACTATCCTCCCTTGGAGAAGGCTATACTGAAGAAGATATAAGAAAACGTATCCAAAGAGAAGAAGAGTATGAGTCCGAAGAGCAGGAAAAACCCGGAAAGGAGCGTCTGCAGTCAGCCAAAAAGCCAAGACCGCCTGCAAGGGGATTCGACCTTCTTATCGATATAAATAAGAAGATGCAGGAAGGAAAAGGCAGGGGATATGAACGCTGGGCGAAGGTCTATAACGTAAAGCAGGTCACTAAGGCCCTTCTGTTTTTGCAGGAGCATGGGATAAGAGACTATGAGGAACTTGAGAAGAAAGCGGCTGAGACTTCTGAAAGATATGATGCTGTATCAAATTTCATAAAGGAAAAAGAGGACAAGCTTCATGATATAGCGGCTCTCAAAATGAACATCATCAATTTTGCAAAGACAAAGGAAATATATGATGCATATCGTGCCTCACGATATGATAAAGACTTCTTCGAAGCACATCGAGAAGAGATAACTCTTCACCGGGCAGCGAAGGAGGCTTTCAACAGATATAAAGGAAAGAAACTCCCAAAGGTCAAAGAACTATCGGAACAGTACAGGGAAGTACTTGCAGAAAAACGTAAACTGTACGGTGAATATAAGGAGGCAAGAAAGGAGATGATGGATGTAAAGATAGCAAAACAGGATATCGACAGATTCCTGAAGATCGACGAAGAACAGCATCAGAAAGAAAATAACAAAGCACAAGAGCATATAAGATGAATTAACGGGTGGATAGCATTTATGAAATGCTGTTCACCCGTCTTTTTTAATTTCAGGAAATATAGATGAAGTCTCGAATATAAAATATGAACTTGGTCTGAACGCTCTACGTTCAGTTCTGGGGGATTGGGGGCTACCCCTCAACAAGCATTTTGAGCCTACCGGTACCGGTAGGCACTGCTTGCCACGATTAAACAATGGATCAGGTCCGATAAAACGTATGTTGTAAGATTCGGTGTTGGGATGCTGATGGCGCATTTTCTGGATGATGACTATGATTCCGCATATCCGGAGATGGTAGCCGGACTCAGATCCGAAGAGTATTACGTCAATATGATGATCGCATGGTATTTTGCTACAGCTCTCGCCAAACAGTATGAAAGTGTACTTCCATACATAGAAGGGAAGAGGCTTGATGACTGGACACATAACAAGGCAATTCAGAAAAGCGTAGAGAGCTATCGGATTACAGATGGGCAAAAGAAGTATTTGAAATCTCTTAAGATAGCCCGTAGATAATAAAGTATCCGCACAGTGGAGCAGGGGGTATTTCCCCTGCTCTATTAGCATCCCTTACTTCTTATATTGGTTCAAATAGATGCCGATAAAAGATAAAGATAGTCTTTCTGATTTGAGCGTCACCAGCATGGCGGTATGGGGTTAAATATATGGAACAGTTCCATTTCAGCGATAAAGAACAAAAAAGGATTGAACAGATGCCGGTACCCCTGGCTGTTTATCAGTTTGTGAACGAAAAAGTTCGTATCCTATTACTTTCGGAGGGTTATTGCAAGCTTTTTAACTTCCCGGATCATAGTACAGCTTACCGGTATACAGAGGAAGATGCCTTCTGTAATACTCATCCGGATGATACTGCCAGAGTAAAGGACGCTGCCTACCGTTTCGCCAAAGAGGGGGGGCGATATGAGGTGATTTTTCGCTGCATGAAATACGATGGCGGTGATTATCACATTAATCATGGAATTGGAGAACATATCTATACAGAAGAAGGTATTCGTCTGGCTTATGTGTGGTATACAGACGAAGGAGCGTATGTTGCTGAAAACGAAGGCTCCCAGACAACGGCTGTGAACCGTTCCTTCAATACGGCTCTTCAAGAGGAAAGCATGCTTAGAGCAAGCTATTACAGCTTTCTTACAGGACTTCCCAGTATGAGCTATTTCTTTGAGCTGGCTTCGGTCAGAAAGGATACCATCACCGAAGAGGGTGGCAGACCGACGCTTTTGTACGTGGATCTGTGCGGTATGAAGCGTTTCAATATAAAGTATGGTTTTGCGGAAGGGGACGTGCTATTGAAGGAATTCGCTCGGTGCCTGCAGAGTGTTTTTTCGGAAGATATCTGCAGTCATTTTGGAGCGGATCATTTTGCTGTGATAACAAGTGAACAGGGAGTGGAAGAAAAACTGGAGGCCCTGTTTAAAAAATGCCGTGAATTGAACGGAGGAAAAAACCTGCATGTGCATGTAGGGATATATCAGTGGCAAAGCGAAACGGTATCTATAACATTGGCATGTGACCGTGCAAAAACAGCCTGCGACTCCTTGAAAAACACCTATTCCTCAGGTTATTCGTTTTATGACCAAAGGATTCAGGAAAACGAGGAGAACCGGGAGTACATTATCGAAAATCTTGACAGGGCAATAGAAGAGAAGTGGATTAAAGTGTATTTTCAGCCGATTATTCGAGCGGTAAACGGGAAGGTTTGCGATACGGAAGTACTGGCCCGGTGGATAGACCCCGAAAAAGGAATGCTGTCCCCTGCCGCATTTATTCCGACCCTGGAAGACGCAGGGCTGATCCATAAGCTGGATCTGTATATGGTCGACCGGGTTTTGGAATCTATCAAAGTGCAAATGTCTGACGGGTTCACTGTTATACCTCATTCCATCAACCTCTCTCGTTCCGACTTTGACGCCTGTGACGTAGTTGAAGAGATCAGGAAAAGGGTGGATGCGGCAGGCATCAGCAGAGACAGGATTACGATAGAAATTACGGAAAGCGTCATCGGCAGTGACTTTGATTTTATGAAGGAACAGGTCGAGCGTTTCCGGAGCCTCGGTTTCCCTGTGTGGATGGACGACTTCGGAAGCGAATATTCGTCTTTGGAAGTGCTGCAAAGCATCTCTTTCGATCTGATCAAGTTTGACATGAGCCTGACTCGCAGGCTCGATGAGGGCGAAGCCGGAAAAATCATCCTGACAGAGCTTATGAGAATGGTTGCTTCTCTGGGCATGGATGCCGTTTGCGAAGGTGTTGAGACAGAGGGGCAGGTTCGATTTCTTCAGGAAATTGGTTGTTCAAAGCTCCAGGGATACTATTTCGGCAAGCCGGTCTCTTTTGAAAAGATACGGGAATTGTTCAAAGGAAATGCTCTTATCGATAACGAAAACCCTGAGGAATCCGAATACTACGAGAGCATCGGCCGGGTTAACCTGTTCGACCTCGGTGTCATCTCCGGTGGTGGAGAGAACGCATTCCATAATGTTTTTGAATCGCTTCCGGCAGCAATCATTGAGGTCAAGGATGGGCAGGCCAGATATGTGAGAAGTAATCGCTCCTACCAGGATTTTGTGAAGCGGTTCTTCAACGTTGACATATATTTAGATCGAAGGGACAACTATACAAGTTCTGTCATCAAGTATGGGTATAATTTTGAAAATGTGGTCAAACAATGCTGTACTGTTGTAAATAGTGCGTTTTTTGATGAAGCGATGCCGGATGGTTCGATGGTTCATGCTTTTGCACATCGAATCAATACTAATCCGGTTACAGGCAGTGTGGCGGTATCCCTCGCCGTACTTTCCATCTCTGATCCGGATGAAAGCACGACCTATGCCGATATCGCGCAGGCCCTTGCTGCGGACTATTACAATATCTTCTTGATCGACCTGGATACAAACGGCTACACTGAATACTCATCCAAGGTTGGAGGAGAAGAATTGTCTATGGTCCGGCTTGGCGAGGATTTCTTTGAGTCGGCAAGACGCGATGCAATGATCCGCATTTACAGGGAGGACAGAGAAACGTTCCTGGCCTTGTTCACGAAGGAAAGAGTTCTCCGGGATATTGAAAAACAGGGCGTATTTACGATAACGTACCGCCTTATCGATATGGGAACACCTATGTATGTCAATATGAAAATCAACAGGCTGCATGGCGGTAACCGGATCATTCTGGGTGTAAGTATCATTGACGCACAAATGAAGCAGTTGGAGGAAGCGAATAAGCTGCGGCAGGAAAAAATATCTTTGGGCAGAATAGCAGCGTTATCTCCGGAGTATATTGTTCTATATACAATTGATCCTGAAACGAACAATTATACGCAGTACAACCCTTCGAAAGAATTTGCTGACTTTGGTCTTGCCAAGACGGGGGAGGACTTCTTTGCAGATGTGATCCTTGATGCTCCAAAGGCGATCGCTCCGGAGGATATGGAGAGGCATCTCAGGGTACTCACGAAGGAAAATATGCTCTCTGAAATTCAGAAAAACGGTTATTTTTCTCATTATTACAGGCTGATCATAAACGGAAAGTATGTCCCGGTGAGCTTGAAGGCCACGGTGGTCGAAGAAGATGTAAAAAAGATCATTCTTGGTGTTACCGAAGATAAGCATGAGGCGATAAGGCAGTACATGAAATAGCCTTTAACGCGTAAAAAAGACCACGTTGTGTCCGGCGCAACGTGGTCATATTTTTTTCAGAACCACTTAAGTTCCTGCTTTCTTTGATACATGAGCTTATCGGCACGGCGGAAAACATCAGCATATCCTCTGTCTACCTTTGGCTGATATGAGGCGCAGCCTACAGACAGTACCGGTTTTCCTTCAAGCTTACTGTAATTGAATGACACTATAAAAATAATTCAAATCTAACAGACTATTAACAAAAGATCTCTTATTGTGTCATTAGCGGATTGAACATTAATTGTGATATATGATTTCTAAATAACTTTTATAGCTTTTTTTGATTATTCGCATAAACACTATACTTTCAAGCACTTTGAAGTATAGGAAAACACTCATTTTACCACGAATTTACCACGATTGAATGAGCCTTGATATGACACTGAAATCAACATGGGAGATAGCACAAACATCAGTGTATCTCCCGTGTTTTTTTATTTTACTTGTTAGGGCAGATGGTTTTGTATCTATCATTTTGCTCTTATCAACAGTATCGTAAATTTAGTTCTTTTCTTTCATTGCAGAGAAGGTAGCATTTACATTTGCAATATACATATCTGTTGGTATCATTGGAACATCTAATATCATCTGTGTATCTTTAGAAATCAGACCTGTTGCTTTATATTCTGTTCCTGCCTTTTTTGCAGCTTCAAGGTAAGGTAGTGTCAAGGGTTCTGTTTCAGGTGATAAAAACAATCCTGCTTCTGCACATAAGATTGTAGCGGTATTTTCGCCAAACATACGCTTTAGTTGAAAGACCAGTCCATCAAAGTTTCCTTTTACATCGGGCAAACCACCAGAGGAAATCAACACTGTTTTTTTAGAACCATCTTCATATCCATAGTGGTGTGTACATTCATCATCCCCCAAATACATTTCTGCTGAGTTAAAGCAAACGGTTCTGTCCATGAGGGCTTTACAGTGCGAGGGAGCAGAGTAGCAATATAATGGAATTGACCATATTACTAAATCAGCTTCACGGATTTTATTAAGGACAGCGATTGCCTCATCATTTTGTACACATTTGCCATTTGTTTTCACCCAGCAGGCATAACAGGCACGACACGGATTTATGTCCAAATCAATCGTATGTACAATCTCCGCAGTCTCGTTCAGCCCCTCCATAAAAGCTCTTGTTATTTTTAATGTGGTGCTGTTCTCCTTGTATGGTGAACCATTAATAATCAATATCTTCATAAGTATTTCCTTTCTCGTCTATTTATTTTCTTTTATTTATGAAATATACTATATCGTATAAATACTGACACCTTATGTCATGCTTTATTCATTTCATAAATTTCTTTTGCTTTTTCCGCTAACTGTGTTTTCAAATACACAGGCTCTATCACCTCAACCTGAGTACCAAATGAAAGCAATCCACCGATAAGCCACGGTTCTCTTGTCATTTCAGCCGTGACAAGCAAATATCCATCATCTTGCCTAATCACTTGGCTGCTACTAAATTCGTCATAAACACGAAAGGCTACTTCTTTGGAAAAGCGAAGAACAGCTTTCCCATAAGTCTGTGACGGCATTTTCTGAACTTCCGGGAATGATGTGGGGATAAAATCCTCGTTCAAAAGTTTAATACTTAAAATCCGATTTAGCTTAAACATACGAAAGTCATGTCTTTCGGTGCAAAATGCTTTTAAATACCATGCATTTGTTTTGTAGTACAATTTTAGCGGTTGTACTTTTCTTTTGCTGTACTGACCATCGCCACTTGCATAGGAAATTTCCGCAGATTTATGATGGATGACCGCCGTTTTTAGCGTTTCAAATTTTTCATTATCTTCTGTTTTGGTTTCCCACCTTGAAAAATCTACCTCAAACCATGTTTCAGAACGAGTATTAAAAAGTGCAGACAACTTTACAAGCGTAGCATCCTCATAGACATTTCCTATTACGGACAAACTTTGTAACGCTGCTAATATCTCTTGCTTTTCTTTTTCGGACAAAACTGCTTTGTCTAAAACAAAATCATTCATTAAACAAATGCCACCTTTACACCCTGTTTCCGCATAGATTGGAATACCTGCTTCGCTAAGGGCATCAATATCTCTAAAAATTGTTCTAACCGAAACCTCAAACTTTTCTGCCAACTCTGGAGCTGTGGCTTTCCCTTTATCAAGCAAATAATATACAATTTTAAATAATCGACTTTCCTGCATAAGTGACATCTCCATTTCTTCTTTCCATAAAAGCATATTTTACCTAATTTCTCGATTGTGAAAGATACGATTTTTGTTAAACTTTCTCCAAAACTGTGTACTAATCTGAATATTCTTTTTTTGATAATTAGTAAGTTCTATTTCCTGCCCGATAACCGTAAATGTGTTTAATTCCTTTATAGAAAAAATTATCATTTTATTTTATGAGCAGTGATAACGGTATAACTGTACTTAATTACCGTAATAATACAATTATCAATCGTTATATACCAGTTTTTTCCTTTTCTTGTGATTTCCGCATAAGAAAGGCTAATTTTTTCTTTGCACCATTCAATCACATTTTCTACATTCAGAGATAAGTTCTTTTTAATTCTAATAAGGCTTTGCGGACATTTAAGAAGATATAAAAAGATAGTCAAAAAGACATATATGATTTGTATTCATTTTTACCAAGTTCTTCTGCTATCGTCGTTTTACCAACTCGACGTGCGCCTTTTATGAACAAAGCATATTCAGAGGCATATTCTTTTTTCCATTTTTGTAATTCTGTATAAAA